>CASFPN010000046.1 GCA_949296425.1 uncultured bacterium | reverse complement strand
AGACAACGATACCGATACGGATACGGACAACGATGACGATACCGATACTGATAACGATACAGATAACGATACAGACACAGATATAGACAATGACAATGATTCTGACACAGACAGTGACTCTGATATTGATAATGATGCGGATTCTGATACTGATACAGACAGTGATATCGACACCGACACAGATACTGATACAGACAACGACAATGACAACGATAACGACAATGACAACGATAATGACAATGATAACGACAATGATAATGATAACGACACAGACACTGATGTTGATACCGACACAGATACTGATACAGACACGGATATAGATTCTGATGATGACAATGAACCTGATATTCCGCCACGTGATATGGGGCAATATGTATACAAGCAGCGTGTTGTGGATTATAATGTTAATTCAATAGATAAACGTCAGTATATGCGATTCAGTGTTCGCGATAACAAAAATCCGGTACAGTTAGCTGAAAATACCCAGATAGACTCTTTGCTTGATATATCAAGGGGTGGTATTGCAGTAACCCATCATAACGATTTGAAAGTTGGGGATGTTGTTCCGGTAAACATTACATACGGTAATTTGAATATTTCTGCTGATGTAAAAGTTGTTTCCGCAAACAAGCATCGTGCTGGGGCCGAATTTATAAACCTTGATCAGGCTACTGCCAATAAAATTCTCTATATGAATATAATGCTTGAAGAAGAAGCAACTGCGCGAGCCAAAGGTGATAATCTTTCTTGGATTAAATAAAAAATAATGCTATAGATAATAAAAAGAAGCTGATTTCTTACGTTTCAGCTTCTTTTTAATGGTATCTTGCTCTTAGTGCGGCCCTTCTTCGCCCAACTTTGTTCATTATATCGAGAGTTCTGGCATCTGGATTTGCAGGAGGAATATAAACATTACCTGTTGTTTCAGAAGTTTGTTGATATCCGTTACCAAACATTCCCGTTATCATTGGGGCTGCGCTTTGGAGAGAATTACCCCATTTTGACAGTTTGTCCCAGTTAGATTCTGATGATTTCGCTGTATTAGAGGCAATATTTTTGAATGTATAGTTTTTGTCTATACCGGTTTTAAACGAAGCATCTACTGCTGCCGAGTTTTGACTGCCAAATTGTGAAACTTGGTTTCTGCGTTTTAAATTTTCGTCTAAACTTATCTCTCCACTTGCAAATTTACTTTGTAAGTCGTTGCTTATATTCTTTTTGGCTTGCTTTTCACTAAGTCCGCCAAGAGCCTCTTTTTTCGCGTTTTCTATTTGTTCTTCCGTTGCATTTTCACCAAGTTGCGCAACGGCCTCTTTTTGGGCTTGTTCAACTTTATCTGCGGCAGCTTGGTTTGCAGCAAGTTTTTCTGTAGCTTTTTTGGCCTGGTTATCAATTTTACCAAAATTTGACTTTAATTCGGCGGTGCTCTTTCCTGCTGCAACGCCGCTTTGAACGGCCGCAGCAGCACTTTGCAAAGCCCCTGCAAGATTACCGTCTGCTGCATAGGCTGCTGTTTTAGTTATGTTTGCAGCGGCTTGTCCGTATTGCCCGACCATATCTACAACATTACCGACTTTTTGCATAACTGTTCCTACTGTGATTAAAGCAGCGCCGGCACCTGCAAGCCAGCTTGTTGAACTACCCAGTGCCACAAGCGCCTTCCCTGCATAATTAACAGCCTGGCCAACCTGTGATACCAGTGCGGATACTTGTTCAATAGTTGTCGCAATTTTAATTACTTTATCGGTAGTTGACTGATTTTCTTCAATTGATTTCTGGTTTGCATTTTGAGTCCGGACATAGGCTTTGTTAGTTTGATTCATTTGCTTTAATGTCCGGTTTGAATTTCTCTGCAAAGAATAAATAACACGTCCGTTTGACTGTACAACCTGTGTTTTAGTACTTATAATTGTCTGTAATTCTTTTATTCTATCAGCATTCGGATTACTGCCATTACCTTGACCTTCATTTATTGAAAAAGAATTAGACCCTAAAGTTTCGAGTTCATTTTGTGCGTCTTCAATTTCTTTTTGGGCATCTTCAGTTTCTTTTAAGACTTTTTGAAGCTGTTTATTATTTTCTTTAAGTTCTTTTTCTTCAGCTTTTAAATTCTTTTCAAACTTTTTGTTATCTTTTGAAATTTTTTCATTAAGTTTAACTGCATCTGAACTAAATTTATTAACGGTACTAGCATCTTTTTTTGTTTCTGTTGTAAGTGATCTTACATTATCAGCATTAGCTTCTGCTTCATTTGCAGCAGCTTTTCCGTCAGCGGCATTGTCAATATTTGCAATATTTTCTAATGAGCTGGAACTTGAAGAATTGGATGTAGTTGCAGTTGTTCCGGTTTGACCTGATTTATTGTTGAGTTCTTTGAGACTTTTTTGAGTGTTTAAAGCAGTAAGTTCAGAACCTGTTTGAGCTTTAACTCCGGGAGCATTGAAAATAGAACCTGTCATTCTCATGTATTCAGGTTTTTGAGCATCAGCAGTTTTCTTTGCCTGGCCGGCTATGGCAGCCTTGACTGCATTTACTTTAGCTGAATTATAAACGTTATTTACGCTCATGGTTCTCTCTCTTGTTAAGTTCTCTTAAATATATAAAAACGTCTGTTTTCGTCTGATTTCAGCATGAGAACATGTTGTTACAATTGTTAATATTTGAAAATTTGCTTAAAATTTGTATTCATGTTAAAATATTTAAGTATTTTAGTTTGAATTTTTTAAGAAGGAGATATAAATTATGAAACTAATGGAAGGTAAAAAGGGTGTAATTTTCGGAGTATCAAATACTCATGGTATTGCTTATGCAATTGCACGCCAGCTTTATGAAGCAGGTGCTGATATTGCATTTACTTATGCAGGTGAAGCAATGGAAAAACGTGTCAGACCTCTGGCCGAAGAAATGAATGCTAAAATAATTATGAGTTGTGATGTTACAAAAGAAGATGAAGTGGCTGCGGTTTTCAAAGAATGTGAAAGAGTTTACGGAAAAATTGATTTTGTTGTACACGCTGTAGCTTTTGCCGCAAAAGAGGATTTGCAGGGCAGATTTATAGATACTTCACGTGCGGGCTGGGATTTAGCAATGGGCGTAAGTGCTTATTCTTTAATTACTCTTTGCAAATATGCAGAACCTATTTTAAACGAAGGAGCATCAGTGTTTGCACTAACTTATTTAGGTTCTGAATATGTTGTTGCAAATTATAATGTTATGGGTGTTGCTAAAGCTGCTCTTGAATCTTCAATGAGATATCTGGCAGCTGACCTTGGTAAAAAAGGTGTCAGAGTTAACTGTATTTCTGCCGGAGCTGTTAAAACTCTTGCTGCTAAGGGAATTTCAGGTTTTGATAAAATGCTTAAAGCCGCAGTTGCAAAAGCTCCTCTCGGACGCAACGTTTCACTTGATGATGTTGGCAAAGCCGGTTTATATCTGGCTTCAGACCTTTCAACAGGAACTACAGGACATATTTTGTACGTAGATTGCGGATGCCACTCGGTTTATGCATCATTAGATGAAATGGAAATTATCGCAAATTCTATTCCTAAGGCTTAAATAAAATTTATCAGGTAAAAAAGACGGGGTTAAACCTGTCTTTTTTTTTGTCTTTTTTTGTGATATTTTTTTTATAGATGTAAATAAGAGGATTTTTTATATGACAGCAACTAAAATTGAAGATTTACCCACAGTTTATGACCCGAAAGAAACAGAAGAAAAAATATATAAATTCTGGGAAGACGGAGAATATTTTAAGGCTGACGCCCAAAGTAAAAAGCCGCCGTATTCAATAGTTATTCCTCCTCCGAATGTAACAGGTGTTTTGCACATGGGACACGCTTTAGATGAAACTTTACAGGATATTCTTATTCGTTATCACAGGATGGCGGGTTTTGAAACTTTATGGCTTCCGGGAACCGATCATGCAGGCATTGCAACACAAAATGTTGTCGAAAAAATGCTCCGCGAAAAAGGGCTTTCAAGATACGATCTGGGCCGTGAAAAATTTTTGGAAGAAACTTGGAATTGGGCAAATGAGCATAAATCAGCAATTTTAGACCAATGCAAGCGTCTGGGGGCATCATTTGATCGTTCAAGGGAACGTTTTACGTTTGACAAAGGATGTTCTGAAGCTGTTAAAGAAGTTTTTGTAAGACTTTATGAAAAAGGATTAATTTATAAAGGTAAATATATAGTAAACTGGTGTCCTCGTTGTAATAGTGCTATTTCTGATGTAGAAACCGAATACGCTACAGAGCAGGGACACATGTGGGAAATTTCATACCCGCTTAAGGGTGAATCAGGCGCAATAATTGTTGCGACAACCCGTCCTGAAACAATTTTCGGGGATGTTGCTATAGCAGTCCACCCGTCTGACCATAAATATTCAGAATTGGTCGGGAAAACTGTAATCATACCGCTTTCTGGCAGAGAAATTCCGATAATTGCCGATGAATATGTTGATAAGAATTTCGGAACAGGTGCCGTAAAAATTACCCCCGCACATGATCCCAATGACTTTGAAGTTGGCAAACGTCACGATTTTAAACCTATATGGGTTATTAATAATGACGGCACGATGAAAGCATGTAAAGAAGTCCCTCAGGAACTTCACGGGTTAGACAGGTATGAAGCCAGAGAAAAGATTGTCGGCATGCTTTCCTATAAAAATTTCTTGCTCAGAACCCGCGATCATGAACACAACGTTGGCAAATGCCAACGCTGCGGGACAACTATTGAACCGCTTTTATCAGAACAGTGGTTTGTAAAGATGGAACCGCTCGCTAAAGAAGCTATTGCTGCTGTTAAAGACGGAAGAATAAAATTTGTTCCTGACAGATGGGAGAAAAATTATCTCGGATGGATGGAAAATATACGAGACTGGTGTATTTCCCGTCAATTGTGGTGGGGACACCAAATCCCTGCATATTATCATAATCAAACTGGAGAAATGGTTGTTGCAAGAGAAAATCCTGATCCTGAAAATTACACACAAGATCCTGACGTTCTTGACACCTGGTTTTCCTCCGGTTTATGGCCTTTCTCGACTATGGGCTGGCCGAACACTGACAGTGAAGATTTCAAGAAATTCTATCCTACAACAACTCTTGTAACAGGTTTTGATATAATATTCTTCTGGGTTGCAAGAATGATTACAATGGGATTGGAATTTACAGGAAAAGCTCCATTCTCAACTGTTTATATCCATGGACTTATACGCGACGAAAAAGGACAAAAGATGTCGAAATCTAAAGGAAACACAATTGATCCGGTAAAAATTATTGACAAATACGGCTGTGATGCTTTGAGATTTACGATGACATCTTTATGCACATACGGCGGTCAGGATATTAAAATGAGCGAGGAAAGATTTGAATACGGAAGAAATTTCGCAAATAAAATCTGGAATGCTTCAAGATTTGTTTTGATGAATCTTGACGGTGTTGACAATAAAGATATTGATTTTGATAATCTGACTATTGCCGATAAATGGATTTTAGATAAACTGAATAAAACCACAAAATATGTTAATGAAAATATTAAAGATTTCAGAATAGGAGAAGTTGCTCATATTCTTTATGATTTCTTCTGGAATTCTTACTGCGACTGGTATGTTGAAATAGCTAAAATTCAACTGCAAGATAATAATTTGAAAGCTAATACACAGAGGATTTTAAGATATGTTCTGGATATGTCGTTGAGAATGCTTCATCCTATTATGCCGCATATAACCGAGTGTGTTTGGCAGCTAATTCCAAAAGCGGATTGCGAGCTGAGTGCGAACAGACTCGCAGAACTGCAAGGCTGTGCAGAACCGTTAAACGCGAGCAACCAAGTAGCCAGGGCGCTTATCGTTGCAGAATTTCCTGTATTCAAGGAAAAATTGGAATTTCCTAAAGAAGCTCAGGAAATGGAACTGGTTTTTGAAACAATTACATCATTGAGAAATGTCCGTCAGAGTTTTAATATTTCTCCTTCAATAAAATGTAATATTGAAATAAGAGCAGAAGAGTCTGAAAGGCCAATTTTTGAAGCTATTGGGTCTTATATTAAACGCCTGGCAAGAGTAGAAAGTATTTCTTATTCAGATATGAATGCGCCTGTTCCCCCTAAAAGTGCAACAGCAGTTGTTTCTGCTTCCAAAATTATTCTGCCTCTTGCAGATTTGATTGATTTAGATGCAGAAATTGCAAGACAACAAAAGAAACTTGATAAGCTAACTGCAGAAAAGAAATCAATGCTTGGAAGAATTAACAATCCAAAATTTGTTGCGAATGCACCTAAAGAACTAATAGAACAAACAAAAGAACGTGTAGCAGAAATAGAACTTCAAGAGGCAACTATTCAGGAATTGATTGCTTCTTTAAAGGCATAGATAATATTTGTAAATAAATATTAATACAGGCATTAATTTTGTAAATTTCAATCCTTTACGGTTTTTGTTGTAGGCATAGAATGTTACAACTTAATTTGAGAAAGGATGATTAAAATGAAGATTTTAGGTGCGAATGCCCCAAAAACAATTAATTTTATTGACCGTGCACAAACACTTGGGAGAAGGTTTGTGAATGTTCCGCTAAAAGATGGAAGTTCAGCCAAATTATCTCTTGGTGAAAACGGCTTTGATTGTGTAATTCTGAAAAACAACAGAATGTTGGGCTGCAAAACTTATTCAGGAAGCCCTGAGAAAACTATTGAAAAATTTGCATCAGTGCTCGACGAGCTTAAAAAATATGCAGTTGACCCTGATGCTATTATATAAATTATTATAGTTAATATAAGAAAAATTGTTATTTAATTGCTAAAAAAATTAAGAAAGGTTTTAATATGAAATTACAACTAAAAGGACCCAAAGATATTGAAAGTTATTCAGATATGTTTCGGTTAAAAATGGTCAAGCTTCCTTTAAAAGGAGAAGGCAGACCAGAGGCTTATCTTTTAAAAGATGAAAAAAGTTTTGATTGTTTTATTTTAAAAAATGATGAGATAAAAGAGCATTACTGTGTCTCCGGCGCTCCGTCAGATGTGTGGAAGTATGCTGTAAATGTTGCATTAAATCTGGAAGAAAAAGTCGCTGACGGCGTTTGTTTTATTGAAGAAATTTATAAAGCTTTTCTGAAATATTCAGAAAAAAAATAATATCTGTAAAAGAAGTTTACAAAAACTTTACAAATATTTAAACATTTGTTACAATAATCGCAAGGTTAATTGATAAAACAGTGTCTTTAGACAAATGGAGTAAAAATGACATCAAAAGAATTAAGTTTTGAAGAATTATTGGAAAAATATGATTACAAATTCCAAAAAGGCGATTTAGTAAAAGGCATCGTATGTGGTTATGACAGTCAGGGTGTTATGGTCGATATTGGCGCCAAAACAATAGCTGTAGTTCCGACACGCGAAGCTGTTGACAAAGATGAAAATATTGAACAAAAATTTGAAAAAGGTAAGGAATATGAATTTCTTATAATAAAAGAAGAAGATGAAGACGGCAAATTTATGTTGTCACGTAAAAAAGTCGATCTTGCTTATGCCTGGAAAGAACTTGAAAAAGCCAAAGAAGCTGATGAAACAATTCTCGGTACAATTGCTGGTATTGTTAAAGGCGGTGTACTTGTTGAAGTATCCGGTGTAAGAGGTTTTGTCCCGTCTTCCCAGCTCCGTGCGAAAGAAAGTGAATTAGAAGTAGGCGGAAAACTTGAACTTAAAATTCTTACTCTTGATTCTCAGCAAAATAACTTTATTCTTTCAAATAAAAAAGTTTATGACGATTCTGTAGTGGAAGCAAGAAAAAATGTATTTTCACAGATTGAACCCGGGCAGATTGTAAAAGGTGATGTTGTCAGGATTACAGATTTTGGCGCATTTATTGATCTCGGGGGTATTGACGGTTTGCTTCCGTTGTCCCAGTTGTCATGGAGATGGATTGATCATCCGACAGATATATTAAATGTTGGAGACAAGATTGATGTAGAAGTTATTGCAGTGGATCACGATAAGCAAAGGGTATCTTTGAGTTTGAAAAATCTTGAACCCGATCCTTGGGTAGAAGCTGAAAAGCAGATTAAAGAAGGCGATAAGGTTGAAGGAACTATTACAAGGATTAAACATTTCGGCGCTTTTGTTGAAGTGTTCCCAGGTGTAGAAGCTTTATTGCCGCATTCGGAAGTCGTTGAATTGCAGAACCGTAAGGATTGTATTTTGCAGGTTGGTGATAAGGTTGACACTTATATTCTTAAGTTTAACCCGACAGATAAGCGTATTGCCCTGACGGTTAATGAAGAAAAATTCGCTGAAAAAGAACCTTCAAAAACAGATGAATAAAAAACTGCTAATTACTAATAATTAATATAAAAGAACACCGTAAAAGGTGTTTTTTTATATATACAAGGTTTTAAATGTAACGAAATGTAAACTTGAATTTAAAAAGCCTGAAACCCTTGTTATACTCCTCCTAGGTGTCAGTATTTCTCCGGCTAATTACTTTATATATAAGAAAGTACGAGTGAAGTAAAGCAAAACTGGTATGCAAGTTTCAGAAAAGGAGAATTCTATGGCTATTGACCACACTAAAAATGTTACACACAATTCCGCAGTAATTAAGACCAATGCAGGCAAAGTACCGGTACAACAGAAAAATTCTGCCGCACTGCCAATGGTACATGGCGCTAAGGCAGGTGCAGAAGCCGCGGGAAATTTGCCTGAAACTCCCGGTGGAAAAACGGCGGTATAGTATTTGCTAAAGGTACATTGAAGAATTTAGAAATAGAGATCTTTAATATAATCTTGAAAGCTGGATTAAAAATCCAGCTTTTTATATGAAATCTGATAATTTTTTCCTCTGAATGTATGATTTTTCTGGATTTGCTATATATATTTTTAAATTAATACCGTATAATTTTTATAGTAATGTTGACTTAAAAAAAAACATCATTATAAAACAAACTGTAAGGTAGAATTTTTTTGAAGGAGAGTGACCATTATGGGTATGGCAGCTTCACAGGCTAGATATTTAGGCTTAACGGCAAGAAAAACAAACGTTGAATATGAAGGACAGCAGATAAATCAGGCTCGTACAGCTTTGGCAAACCAGAGTGCAAATACTTTTAATGAACTGCTGGCGCTTGAAGTTCCTACGGCTCCGAGTACACAGGATTACACCACTTTGCAGTATTCATATAAGGATGGCACCTACGGTGAGACTATTACAGAAATGACTGAAATTACGGATGATCCGAATTATAATTATTTAATCACTCATTATCATTATTCGGATATATATACCGGTATTCAAAATAAATTGTCAAATCCGCAGGTGGTTTTGGGTACGTCTGCCATACAAAATACTGTCGGACAGGCAGATGTTACACATGATGAAGAACAGGATACATACACAATAAATGGTTCTGTTTTACAAAATTATGATCCGTTAATAGAAGATCAGCGTAATAATTTTGATAGGATTTGTCAGGATTATTCAAATTTGAAAAACGAAGATTTGGAAGATATTTTTGTTTATACTGATGAAAACGGTAATATGAGTTTTACTACACGTACGGAGCTTGAAAATGCTGTAGCCGGTACAGCTGATGCAAATACATATTCGGTTCAATCAGGTGTGCCTACATATGTAGGAAATTGCGAAGTGTCTGCTTATGATCCGACAGACCCGGATCAAAAAGCTGCTTATGATGAAATCTGCGATGAATTTCCGAATGAAAATTTTTCATCATCAGAAAATATTTATACCTGGGAATATCAGGGAAGACGTTATTTCGCAAGTCTGGAAGATTTGACAGCATCCGCTATTTCTGCTCCTGATCCATCAAAACCTACAGAAAATCAGAATAAACTGACATCTTATTATGCTGAGGCCGTTGAAACAAAAATTGAAAGAACACAGCGCGCATTTGTTGATTTAGACGAATCAGGCAGACCTCAGTCAATAAGATACGAGGATTCAACCGCTACATTTGCTTTGAGTACTGAAACTAAAACAGATGAAAACGCTTATCAAGATGCCATGAATCAGTATAATTACGATATGCAGGTTTATGAAAAGAAAATTGCTGATATAAATGCTAAAACTGAAAAAATTCAGGAAGAAGACAGAACACTTGAACTTCGGCTTCGGCAGCTTGATACGGAGCAAGAAGCTTTACAGACTGAGATGGAAGCCGTCAAGAAAGTTATTGAGAAAAATATTGAATCTACATTTAAAACATTTGAATAGTATTGTAAAAATTAGAGGTCTATATGTCATACAAAAACGATAGTTACTTGGTAATAGCAAATAAATTCGGCTCTGCAAGCGGAGATGCAAAGGCACAGCTATGGGAAACTTATGATCAGCTTCGGGACTTAACTGTTTCGGGAAACGGTCTTGGCTCTGGTTTTGGTATGACTGGCGGATTTTTATATAATCTTGCAAGTTTGCTTGCTCCCTCATCCTTTGCAACGGTTTTCGGTGCCTCCGAATCAATGAATATCCCTGGGACATCTTATGCTTCAACATTCAGCGGCGGTTCATCTTACGGGATAGATTCTTTATACAATTATTCAGGATTTCCTAACGGTGCTGCACCTGTATCCTGGGGGCTTGACGGTTATGCAACAGGCGGTGCCTCATCAATAGTTAGTGGTTGGGGAACTGATAGCGGTGTTGCAACCGGTTATGCTTCAGGTGTAGGCGGAATAGCTGATGTTGCAAGTGCTGCTGCTTACGGGCTCGGTGCGGCAAACGGTTACGGATTTTCTATGAAAAATTTGGTATTGCCTGTTGCCGGTGTAATTTCAGGCTGGGGCGGCATTATGCAGGCAGCAGCGCCTTATCTTGGTGAATACGGTCTTCCTGCACTTGTTATGGGTAACTTAATGCAGGGTACATCTTCTGCAGCTCTTGCTGCTTATCAAAATGTTACAGGAAATATTACTGCAAACGCTGATACAATACTTTCCAATAAGGTCAGAAATATAGAAACGGTTTGTAAAATGCTTGATACACAAGGTGATGTCGTCAAAAAGATGCTTAAAGAATCTATTGAAGGTGACAGCAAAGCTATTCAAAACTTGTAAAATTATTTTACAAGTTTTTTATTTTATTAAAGTTTTTTTATATATAGGCCGTAGTACAATTAGTGAACTAAATATTCAGACCGCAAATGTTAAAACATGTTAAGCAAATTAGGTCAAACATGGCAATATTTGCTTACGAATTGTTTTAATATACATGTAGGTCTAAAGTGTAAGGAGAAAAATGCTTCGAGATACTTTAGAGATGAATATAAAAAGATTGTTAGATTTCTTGATATATTCAAAAAACTTTATAATAAGGAAAAATCCTATAAAGGCAATGACAAATTCATTTGTTGAAGGATTGAAAGAATTCCTTACAATGAATAAGAAACGAAAGATGGCACAGTACAGATTGAACTATCACCGTCATCAGTTTCAAAAAATGGAACAGTTGATTGCTGAAAACAATCAACACACGTTTCTAAGAGGCAGTCACCTCAACGAAACAAGATAAGGGAAAAATAAAATGGGATTAGTCAACTCACAAATCAGATTATTGTATCTTCAGCAAACCAGACTGGATCTGGAATATAAGATAATGTTGATTACCCAGGCAAAAATGGGGCTATCGAAGTCAGTCAGTGATTTGATGGAAGTAGGCAATGATTTTGACCCTGATTCTCCTACAACAAAGATGCTTCAGCAGCGGCAGGCAAAATTAAAAGTTCTTGAACAAAAACTGGATGCACAGATGCTTCAGTATCAATCAAGGTTGAATATGATAGAAACAGAATATGAATCCTGCAAGAGTATGATAAGTAAAAATATTCAACGTTCATTTGCATATCAATAATAAAAAATCGGTTAGAAATAACCGATTTTTTATTAGTTAAATACTTGTTTGAACAAAGAGGCTTATAATATCATTCAATGCAGCATATTGTCTTTGTAATTTTTGGGATTGTCTTTCAAGTACACCTATTTGTTTTTTGTATTCCATAATAGATGTCTGGCATTCTCTTGAAGAATTGTTTAAACTTTCCTGAACCTGCTGTGCTTCCTGGAGAACACTTTTCATAGAAATTCCGAGTGCTTCCATAGTTTGTTTAATAATCTGTGCTCCTGTTTGTTTGGAAACACCGGCCGGGAGTTGGTTTATTAATTGTTTTAAAACTGCAATATTCGCCGGGATTTCAAAACCGTCCAAATCCGCCGCAAAAGAGTCATTCATTACCGATGGCTGTGTAAAGGACATAACACCCGGATTGGCATACTGATTATGCATCTCATGCATATCGGAATTTTCTTCAAAATCTGGATGAAAATTATCTTGTACTTCGTTGTTATCCTGTTCATTTTCGACGAACTCTATTTCAGAGCTGTTATTAGGCAGATTTTCTTCATCTGCCGGATTTTCAACTACGCTTTTAATTTCTATATCTGATTGTTGTTTAAGGGCTTCAACAATTTTTTTGCCTACACCTTCCGTAATTCTGTTAGTCACCATCTTTTTCCTCTTTCAGATTTGATTATAATATAGCAAAGAAATTATTTCAAGAAATTCATAAAATAGTTACGAAATGCTAAGAAAATATCAAATTTGAATTATAATGCTATAATAAAAAAAGAAAGGAAAGTTTACAAAGCAAAAACAGGTGCGAGGGATAAAGAAAAAGCCAAACTAATTACGGCAGCACCCGAGTGCATTGACTGAGTGAAGGGATAACACAAAAATTTAAAAAGTTAATGCAAAACAAAATAAAAGCGCCTTTAAGATATTCGTAAGCTAAGGTATAAAGATGAAAAGACGTGCGTTTATCAGTGTATATGACAAAGTAGGGTTAATAGATTTTGCAAAAAATCTTGTAGAAAAATTTGATTATGAAATTGTGGCATCCGGTGATACCTTCGATGTTTTAAAAAATGCGGACATAGAGGTTATTAATGCCGCGGAATTTTCATCAACGGCAGGTTTGTTAACAGCGGATTACAATGCGTTGAGTGAAACAATTCTTGCAGCAATTCTGGCTAACAGCTCAGATTCAAGAATTTTAACAGATTTGGAACAGCGTGCCGTAAAACCTTTTGATATGGTTGTGGTAAATCTTTGCCCGTTTGAAAAGTTGGCTTTGGAATCGGCAGATACAAACGATGTAATTTCAAAAATTGACATTTCAGGTATCACCCTTTTAAGAGCTGCTGCCAAAAATTATAAAAATGTTACTGTTATTACTGATAAAATTGATTATTACATTGCGCTGAATGCAAATGAATTCGGACGATTAAAACTGGCTGCTAAAGCTTTTTATTTAACTTCAAATTACGATAAAGCGGTAGCCTCAACACTTGCGGAACAAACAGGCGACAAGCCGTTTAAAACATTCAGTTTAGAAAAACTTAAAGACCTTTCGCATGGTGAAAATCCGCATCAAAAAGGCGCGGTTTATAAAACCGGAAAAATGGTTGATTACGAAGTTGTGAATGAAAAAGAGCTTACATTTAATGATATTTTGAATGTTACAGAAGCTGTGAATGTGGTAAGTGAATTTTATGATGTTAATTGTGTAGCTATTATCAGGCATACAAAACCGTGTGGTGTGGCTCTCGGACGTTCTTTATATGAAGCTTATACAAAAGCTTTTGACTGTGATCCGATAAGTTCTTTTTATGGCGTTGTCGGCTTTTCAAAGACTGTTGATGCTGAAGTTGCAAAACATCTTAATTCAATGTCTGTAGAAGTTATTGTTGCTCCTGATTATGATGAAAAAGCAATTGAATTATTCAAAGATAATTCAGACATAAAGCTTGTTAAATTAAATACGTCATTAAAAGAATACAGACGGCTGACGGTTGAAGAAGTTATTTTGACACCGTTTGGGGCTCTTGTTCAGGATCGCAATAACAGCGAACTTGACAAAGATAAATTCAAAGTCGTTACAAGAGAAAAACCGACTCCGGAGCAGATAGAAGATGCTGTATTTGCATGGAAAGTTGTTAAACATGCAAAAACTAACTCTGCCGTTATTGCAAAAGATTTTAAAGCGGTTGCAATTACGCAAGGTCAGACAAATGCCATAACTGCAGTTGAACATGCTCTTGATTATGCCTGTGATAATTCTAAAGAAGCAGTTCTTGCTTCGGATGCTGTTTTAACGGCGGAAGACTGTATTTATTCTGCTGTCCAGGCAAGAATTAGTTTGATAATTCAACCAGGCGGCTCTATAAAAGACCAAAGCCTGATAGATGTCTGTGACAAATACGGTATTGCAATGATTACAACAGGAATTCGAAACTACAGGCAATAATTATTTTATATCTGCTTTAATTTTTTCTTCAAGACCTTGATAGTGATTTAGAACTCTTTCAAGGTCTTTATAAAATAATTTTTCTCCCTGATCATTAATTTTTGTCAGGCAAGGCCCTTCCAATGTTTCATCAAATTCTGCAGGCTGTGCTATATTGTGTTTTATAACTTTAACTTTTGTCCCTTTTAAAACCGCCATAAGCCAGAACCATATATCATCATTTGTCGGGCATAGAGTTTTAAATAAGCTTTCATCAACGGCATCTTTGTATAACGAGTGCGGCGGATAAATACAGCCAGCCCCACCACAGAGTTTGTTAGCAAATGTCGGGTATTTATAATACTTTTTCCCGCCTCCTTTTGCTTTGATTTTTCCGTTTTTATAAAAAATTTTAGTACATCTGTGGCAGTTAATGTATTGAGGATATTTTTTGAATGAAGTGTATAAAAGTTCAACCATATTTCGCTCAAAGTAAAAATCATCGTCTGCCGTTATTATTATATCTTCAGGGTATTCCATTAATGCAGGAACAAGTTTTTTGTAAGATTTAAAATCCTTGCACCACTTAATTGTCAGCCCGAATTTAATAAGTTTAAGCAAATTATCAGGCAGACTTTTTTCTTTATTCGGGAACTGGTCTTCTGCCAGCCATAAAATTACCATATCAGGTTTTAATGTCTGATCAAGCAGAGAAGAAATTGTCCTGTACACATAATTTATTCTTTCGGGAAATGAGGTAAGAGAAACTATAATTTTAGGACTTCTTTTTACATCTGTCACACCCTTTGATTTTATTTCGGCTAATTTGTAATTTCTGCCTGTATAATACTCAAATTTTAATCCCAAAATCGTTATAATACGTTTTTTACCTTTTCTTTCTTTTTTGTAAATTCGCATTATAATCCTTTCTTTTCAGGAAGAATAAGCTTATTTCCAAGTTCAAAATCATATTTTTCGGGAGTGAATTTTTCTATTCCGCTGCCTGATGTGAATGTCATTTCCCCAAAATAAATTTTTCCGTTAATGCAGTAAAAATCGACTCTAACATGTGCAAAATCTCGGCATAATTTTTTTGCAAGCTCTGTCATCTTGTCAAGATGTTCTGGTTTTTCAATTTTTATTTGTGATGTTGGAAATTGTATCGTAAAAGGCTGAAGGTTCCAGCTTAAATCATATATATTTCTTGTGTGGTTAGAGTATCTTCCGCAGTCAATCCAGACATATTCCGGTTTCCCATTAAAACAGAGAATTTTGTAATCATTTAGTTCTCCCTTGGAATCTTCCATATATTTTTCCGCTATGATTTTAGGCTCGATATCTTTGTATTGAAGTTCGAGGCTTTTGACAGCGTAATTTCTTTTCATCCATTTGTCAAACTTCTTTTTTGCTCCGATTTTGTCAAATTTTGATTTATCCTTGACAATTATATTCCAATGTGAGCCGTGATTTGCTTTCAGTACAAATTTTTCCGGCAGTTTGTCGAAATCAATATCATCAAAATTATCCCACACCCCCAATAGCGGAATTAAATATTCTTCTCCTATTTGTTCTTTTACCCATTCTCTGACAAGATATTTATCCGAAAGTTTTGTCTTTAACGGTGAATTGTCATATAACTTAAGCCATTGAATTTTTTCATTGTAAGTTTGAGGATTGTTGAGATTAAGATTTTTACCTGTACGTTTTTTGAACCATCTTTTGAGAATTTTCGGGAAATCTTGCCTGCGTAAATTTCTTTCAAAAGTGAGTGCATAACTCCCTAGTTTTATTCTTAAACCTTCCCCGTACTTTATTTTTTCAATTAAATCAAACATAAAAATTCCTCGGTTAAATAATTATAGTTTGCCAAATATGCGCTGTCAAGCAATTAAAATCTAAAAATCATATTGCAAGTGGAATTTGTTGAATGTATGATAATATTACGAACTAAGATTTATAAGAAAGAGACTGATATGGAAATAAAATCATGGGAAGATTATTTTTTAGACCTTGCAAAAACATGTGCAAGCAGATCCAATTGCATAAGAGCACAAGTGGGTGCGGTAATTGTAGGTGAAGATAAAAAAATCAAGGCAACAGGTTATAACGGAACACCTTCTAAAGTAGAATCCTGTTATGAGCGTGGTGAATGCTACAGAATTAAACATAACATCCCTTCAGGAACAAAGTATGAAACTTGTCGTTCAATTCACGCTGAGCAAAATGCAATTATTCAGGCAGGACAGGACAGATGTAAAGGTTCTACAATGTATATCTGGGGGCATAATTTTATTTGTATTTTGTGCAAACGGTTTATTGTTCAGTCGGGTATAACAAATGTAGTTTTACGTAAAGATGAAAATTCCCCTGTTCTTCACGTAACTGTTGAAGATATCAGACGCGAGCTTGAAGAAGAATAATATTTATAACAAGATATTTGAAATTTATTTAGTAAACTGTAATAACAAGCAAACAATTAATAGTATAGCCTTGTTTTTGCATAAGGTAAATAATTGGTATTTCTTATAGTGCCATTAAGCTCTACAGTCCCAGAATGATTTACATTTTTGATAGTCTATTTTACTAAAAAAATTAAAGGTGAATTGTTAATAATAACCTTGCTTTTCTATAAAAAATCATTAAATCCATGCTGTCAGGTAGTAAATTTGATTTAAATTCGTTGTTTTTTCTACTGAATTTGGATGATTTTTGCCTGTTCCCTGTATAAATTTGTCAAATATAATGTATGATAAGTATAGAAAGGCAGGTAGATTTGATGGACAGTTTTTATCCTAAATACGATCTGGCAGGCAGAATCCAGCATACAAAACTTGATACGGGAATGTCACCGTCTGTCAGAATGTCAAGAGTTGAAGATAATGCGTCGCCTGATTTTAAACAGGTTATGTCAGGCTTGGTCGAAAATCTTAATACTGAACTAAATGCGCCTGACAATCTCTTGAAAGATGTTATGTCCGGAAACAGCAATGTGGATATCCACGACGTAATGACTGCCATGGCAAAATCGGAAATAAGTATTAATGTCGCAACACAAATTACCGGAAAAGTCATTCAAGCGTATGACAAAGTTATGCAGATTCAGGTGTAAAATAATATAAGGAAACTTTTAAATCAGATTGGGGCAAAACATAAAATCAAATATTTTTGATAAATGTTTGCAAAGAGGACAATAAAGAATGGATTTTCAAAAACTACTGGAAAATAAACCATTATTATACGGCATAATCGGCGGTGTTGTATTATTACTGGCTCTGTTTATTACAATAGGAATTGTGGCATCAGGTAATAAATCTTCTGTCGGGACAGAAGTTACAGGAGAACCATTAAAAGAAAATGTTGATCTTTTGACAACCGATAATGCCGGAAAAGCTATTGAAATTCAGGCACTTCTTGCAAAATATGATATTGCAGTAAGCCGAAGATTAGACGGTACAAAATCTATTCTTTATCTAAAAAAAGGCGACTGTAAAACAGGAAGAAAAGCCTGCTACACAACAGACAGAGATTTGGCATTAATCCAGATTGTACAAAGCGGTTTGATGGATCAAAACGTAGGACTTGAAATTTTTGACAAAGGTGATTTTACTTCAACTAAAGAAGATAAAAAAATCCGTTTATCAAGAGCGATTAACGGAGAACTTTCAAGGCTTATCAGACGAATTGACGGAGTTGATAACGCTTCTGTGTTTATATCAATTCCTGAACAAACTATGTTTACCTCAATGCAAAAACCTGTAACTGCAACAGTTCAAATTACGCTTGCAAAAGATGCGTCAAAACTTGATCAGTTAAAAGTTAAAGCAATTACAAATCTTTTACTCGGAAGCGTAACCGGTTTAACAGCCGAAAATATTGCAATAACTGATACTAACGGTAATACTTATCACAGTATTATGAATGCTGAAGATGAAATGCTTCAAAGACTTGAAGAAAATGATAAGTATATGACCACAAAAGTTAATCAACAATTAGACAGACTTGTCGGACAAGGAAATTATGTTGCAACAGTAAGTACATTTCTTCGCCAGGCTCCGGCAGAAAAATTTACAATAGATTATGATCCTAACAGAAAAGCTTCCATAACAGAACAGACTTTTTCGGAAGGTCTCGGCGACAGAACCAATGATACTAATAGAAATGTTAATGCGGTAAGTGTTTATCTGCCTAACGGCCTTCCCAGCGGTTCTTCCGATTCAAGCCAGAACAGAAATTATTCACGTACGGCAAGAGAAACTCAGTACGGTGTGACCAAAACCCAGACTAATGAGTATATTAAACCAGGTGTGGTTGAAGATATTTCAATAGCCGTTACGTTAGATAAAAACGCTCTGCCTGCAAATACAACGCTGGAAGAATTAAAAGAGTTAATTGCAAAAGCAGCAAGCCCGAAAGTTGATCCGGAAAATGTATCAATCGCATTTTCTGATTCTACTGATCCTTATCTGGCTTCCGACAGACCAGCAAATCTTCCTAAGCCTGATGAAACAGGTAATCCATGGTGGCTTGCAATCGCATTAAGTGCAATTGGTTTGATAATAGTATTTAAAGCTGTATCAAATAAAGTTCAACAGGTTCAGGAAGCAAACAGACGTGAGGTTGAGCAGTTGAGACAAAAGACAGCCCAGCAGGAAAAACAGTTAATGGATATCAACCAGAGAGCGGCACAATTGACAGAACGTCAGTCAGAACTGGCACAAGGACTCGTAGAACAACAACAAAGAGGTTATATTGCCCAGCAAAGCCCTGAACAATTAAGCAATACACTATCTAGTCTTTCTGCTGAACTTTCTGATACGGATGATGAAGAAGCCGGCGAAAAGATAAAAAGCTGGATTGAACAAGGGTAATTTTTTAGAAGATAAAAGATAGGAGGGTAAGAGGGTAAGCTTATTAATAAAAGATTATGGCAAGAAGATTTATTTTAGTAAACGGCATATCTTCCTAACTTCCTAACTTCTTACCCTCTTTATAAAAAAATGGCAATACAAGGATTTGATTATAAAGGTTTTGCACAAAATTTAGCACAGCAGGCTCTGGAGTTAATCCCGAAGGATTTTAATGATAACCAGAAAAATTATGTTGCCAATACTCTTTTGAATTTTGCAACAATTGCCGGTCAGGCTTTATATGATGATACACAGCTTAATTTTAATTTGGATCAGGCTGTGATGATAACACAAATTATTGCGGAATGGTCTTTTCACAAATCCGTTGATTTAATTCGTTCCGGAATCCCACAGCAATACTGGGATCCTATAATGCAAAAAATTGCTTTTACTATATTTGAAGTGGCTAAAAATGCGTTTCATCAAGGCTTGCCTCAGGATCAATGTTTACAGCTAATTGAACATCATGTAAAAAAGACTTATCTTGACTGCATTGCGGAATTAAAAGATAAAAATTTGATTGATGAAGGTTTGATGGAACAGGCAGCCAGTCAGTCAAATATTGACACAATGATGCAGCAGCAAGTAGAAGCCGAACAGCAGCAAGCACAAAATCAAGTTCAGAATGCAGTAGCCAATCAGCCCCAGCCGCCGCAGCCTTCTTCTACGCCTTCAGCAGCTTCTGTTCCCGAACAGCTTGGAGCAGAATCAAAAGTATTTAAACTTGCAACACTCGCCTTGCTTTTCCAAAAAATGAAGCAGGAAAAGGTTCAGACAATTTTAAATAAATTCAATCCGGATGATGCAAATTCTGTTATAAAATTTATGGGAATGCCAGATCTCGATGAAAAAGTTGATCCTGGGATTACTTTACGCTGTCTGGAAGAAATTAAAACTACCCTGCCTAATATTCATCAGGATTTAACTCCGTCAAAAATTGTAACTAAAATCCAAAATGTTTCGCAATATTTCGATAAATCACAGCTTGAACGTGTTTTAAGAGCTGAACGCGTAAAGGTGAAAAGGTTTGTATTTACAGCATTAGAGGGTGAATATTTTGAAATGCCCCCAAAAGTTGCAAATATTATTGCCACACATATTGAAGATAGTGTATAATACAATTAATCATGATTATAAAAAAGAAATCCGGCAGACCGGCGGAGGAAATCCAGCAGAAACAGGTTGAAACAGAACCTGAAATAAAGGTTGAAGAAGAAAAAATTGACTTATTTGACCTTGATAATATAGATTTTAAACAGCGTCAGGAACGCAGACGCGGCGACAGGAGGAGAGGTTTCAGAAGGATTGATGACAGAAACCTTATTTCGCGTGCAAGAGAAGAAGCGCAAAGTATTAAAGAAGCTGCGGCAAAAGAAGGTTATCAGGACGGATTATCACAGGCAAAAGCAGATATTGATGAAGTCAAAAATGCAATTACTTCATTTCTTTCCGCAAAACAAGAGGTATTTGATGTTATTGCTCCGAATGTTTTGGAAATAAGTCTTGAAATTGCAAAAAAAATTATTAAAAAAGAAATACAGCAGGATTCATCAATGATTCTGAATAATATTGCAGAGATATTGAAAGGACTTTCGAAGGATGAAAATAAAATAACTTTGAAAGTAAATCCGCTTCAGGCTTCCATATTGAAAACAGAGATTCCGGAATTGCTTAATGCAGCGGGGTTGGAAGCAAAGGTGCTTATTGTACCTGACGAAGCAATACAGGAAGGCGGTTGTATGCTAACAACCAATAACGGTGTTATAGATGCGACAATTGAAACACAATTGTCTGTAATAAGTGAAGCATTGAAGGAAATTTAATGGCACAGGAACAGGCACAGGGAAACGGAACAAATTTAAGTGAAGTTTTTATGGCAATATTTGTATTATTGCTTATTGTTCTGTTGCTTGTTGAGCTTCCTAACTGGGTTGTTAATTTTTGTATAAGTTTAAATATTGCACTCGGTGTTGTCCTTTTGATGATTTCTCTTTATGTTAAAAAGACTCTAGAACTGGCTTCTTTCCCGTCGATTATTCTTATCGGTACAATGTTTAGACTTGTTTTGTCAATTGCATCTACAAGGCTGATTTTGTCAAAGGGAGAGGCCGGAGAAGTTATTCACGCGTTCGGAACATTCGTAACCGGCGGAAATATGATTGTAGGGGGCGTAATTTTCCTTATTATTACTGTAGTGCAGTTTATGGTTATTACAAAAGGTGCTGAACGTATCGCAGAAGTTGCAGCCCGTTTTGCTTTGGATGCTATGCCCGGTAAGCAAATGACAATTGACGCTGATTTTAACGCAGGTTTGATATCGCCGGAAGAAGCTACCAAAAAACGTGAAGACTTACAGCGTGAATCAAACCTTTTCGGTAGCATGGACGGTGCTATGAAGTTTGTAAAAGGTGATACAATTGCCGGTATTATTATCGTATTGATTAATATTATCGGCGGGTTGTGTATAGGATGTTTGATGAATCAGATGCCGATTGCGGATGCTGTTTCAAAATATACGATTTTAACAATCGGTGACGGTTTGGCTTCTCAGTTGCCGTCCCTTTTAATGTCAATTGCTGCAGGTGTATTTATGACTCGTTCTTCTGCTGCAAATTCATTAGGTTCTGATGTAACAGGTCAGATTATAAGCAAACCTAATGCCTTGTTTCTTGCTTCAACATTTCTGTTTTTCCTTGCAATAACAGGTCATACCTGGTTTTGGCAAGGTACTGGACTTCCATTTTTACCGTTTTTTATGTTTGCTGTCGGTCTTTTTGTTGCAGGCTTTTCAACTCTTATCAATGCGGATGTTCAATCTCAATTGGGACAATTGGAAAATGTTCGTCAAAATATGCAGGATCTTGTTAATCCTAACAGAATGTATGAACGTTTAGGTGTAGATGTTTTGAGTTTGCAGGTTGGTTCAAACCTGCTTGTTATAGCCGATCCTGATCAGGAAGGCCAATTGCTTGCAAAAATTGCCGCTTTACGTCAGAGAGTGACGGATGAATTAGGGTATATCCTGCCTAATATAAGGATTATGGATTCATCTGCGCTTGATGCTAATGAATATATGATATCAATTCGCGGAAATACTGTTGCAACAGGTTATGTATATCCCGGAAAATTGATGGTAATTGCCGATCAGTGGGATGCGATGAAAAAAGATGTTCCGCAGGATGCAATAATTGGAATTGATCCGACATACCAGACACAAGCATATTGGATTACTCCTGAAGAGGCAAAAACTGCGCGTTCTGTGACGGCTGTAGATTCTACTGACGTTATTGTTACCCACCTGCAGGAATGCGTCCGAAAACATGTAGATGAAGTTATGACAAAAACAGATGTTCTTAAACTTATGGAACTTGTCCGTTCTCAAGATCCGACACTTGTTAATGACCTTGTTCCGACTATTATATCTACAAGCGATTTGAGAAAGATTTTTGTTAATCTGATTCGTGAAAAAGTTTCAATCAAGGATATTATATTTGTATTTGAAAGACTTTGCGATTACGCAAGATTTTCAAAAGAACCGGATATATTATCAGAACGTTTGAGGGCAGCACTTGGACGTCAAATTTGTCTTGCAAATGTTGGTGACGACAGGGTTTTATATGCTTTAACTCTTTCTCCTGAATGGGAAAAAACACTGGATGACAGTTGTCAAAGAACTGAGCTTGGTACAATGTTTCTGTTAAATCCTATGCAGGTGCAAGAGCTTATTGAAACAACCGCAACAACCTTGATGCGTGCGCATCAGGCATGCGGCCAGCAGCCTGTAATTTTGTGTTCTCCGAGAATCAGACTGCCTTTGTATCAGCTTCTTGAACGTCATATTCCTACAATTGTTGTAATTTCTTATTCTGAATTAATTACGGATATTAAGGTCGAAGCAATTGATACAATCGGTGAATCTTATGCTGTTGAATAAGGAGAGCGTTTTGTTCGGCGCTTAAATTTTTATGAAAACATTTGTTTTATTTTTAATTTCAATTTATCAGAAGATTTCAAAACATACTCCTGCTGTATGCCGTTTTTACCCGACATGTTCTGAATATACTCGTCAGGCCATAGAGAAATACGGAATAATAAAAGGCGGTTGGCTCGGGATTAAAAGAATTTGTAAATGTCATCCGTATCATGATGGCGGTTATGATCCTTTGCCTTAGGGTTGAAAAAATCGGCAAGGTCAACTATAATAAATATGTTGCAGAAAAAAGAGGTTAAATATATGAAAAAGATTGTAAAGAATTGTAAATTCGGGGGGGGGGCACTCCTGAGCTAGAGATAAGTCAAGATGTCAGGAAGTCAAGCTATTTAAATCTCGTAAGATACTATGTCACTAAGGCACTAAGTAGTATAGTAAAAATTTTTCCTCTCTCGGGAGAGGAACTAAGGAAGAGGGGTGCTACGCACGTAGATCTGCCGGTCAGCCAACGCAAATACGTCTTTACCCTTGCAAAAGCTGCTACGCATGTAGCTTTGCCGAACTGTCAATGTAAATACGGGTTCACCCTTGCGGAAGTCTTAATCACCCTCGGCATCATAGGTGTTGTAGCAGCTATTACTATTCCTGTTTTGACAGGCAATTATCGAAAAAATGTTGTTGAAACATCTTTGAAAAAATATTATAGTATATTAAATCAGGCATTAGAGCGTTCGCAGGCAGATAACGGCTCTGCTGTTAATTGGGAATGGAAGAGGAGCACTTATGGAGAAGAAGATGATGCTTTCTTTAAAAAATATTTTGCCCCCTATATACTTACAGCTAATAAACAGCAGATTCAAAATAGTATAACAAATAATTTTTATAAGATTTATGCATCTGATAACATTGGAGGAGAGAGCCAATTATATACTGATAATCGCAGACGTATCTGGTATCAGCTTCCTGATGGAGGTGCGGTATTGTTTTCGCAGGAGTCTTTGCATAATAAACAATTAGGTAATTTTTCGGTTGTGTTGCCGACAGGAGCAAATCCTGAACGGCTTGTTGCAGGTAAAGATGTATTTATATTTTCTGTACAACTTTCACAGGACGGAACTTCAGTTTCTCTTGCTCCTAATAGTTTTTGGGGATGGACATGTTCAAATGTGATTGAGCAAAAAGACGACTTTATCCGCGGTTGTAAAAGTTATACTTCGATGAATCCTGAAAATTATTGTACAATGCTTATCTATTGCAACGGATGGAAAATTCCTGATGATTATCCGATAAGGTTTTAATTATTATTTTACCCACTTAAAACTTTTTACATAGTTTTCTCCGTTGATATCACCGTTAATATCTACGGCAAAAATTCTGTATATATCGGTTGCATTTTTAATATCCGGAATTTTACTGATATCCGTTTGCAGTAAAAGTTTTTCAGTCTGGCTGTTTATGCCGGGAATTGTATTAAACAGGGTATTTAGCGAAGCATTTTTAATTTTTCCGAAAACGGTTGTAATATTCTTAGAAAGACTTCCGTAAATTTTCATATCAGCAACAGATGTTGTAAGATTATAATTACCCGTCATGTACATGTTCAAATCATTTCCGTTAGAATAAATATTTATATTATCAGCAATCCCGTCAGCAATATGTATGTCTCCGGATATACTTTCAAAATCACCGGTTTTTAAAGGTGTAACAAGATCTATAAGACTGTTTATCGAAAGTCCGGTAAAACCGCCCTTTAAAAGGTTGCCTGCTTTTAAAAGATACTCTAATGAGCCGAGTTTTGGCATTCTTCCGTCTGTTATTTTGAATGTACCTTCTCCTGAAAGCGTTTTAAAGCAATCCTGAGTATCTCCCGTGCAGTTTAGTTTAAAACTGCCGTTAACAGAACCGTAAACCTGCCCTTTTAAATCAAAAAGAGCTTCTGACATGATTAATGCATTTGCTCTGTCAAGATTTATATCAAGATTTGTTTTGTGTGTGTTTATATTATGCCTGAATTTACCGTTAACAGAACCTTCTGCTATATCAAAACTGAAATTTTTTATATTTGCTTCTCCGTTTTTATCAAAATTAAAATTTGCAATGAAGTCATCAGCGTTTATATTTCTGACTTTGATTTTATCTGCTTCAATGTCAGCGTTATTAATCACAAGCTGGTTAATGTCAAACGGTTCTATAGTATTTGATGATAACGAAGGATTTCTTGTTGCTTCTGCTTCATTATCTCGCAATGTGTCTGTAATTTTATTTATATCAAGATCGGCAAGTTGCAGTTTTGCATAATCAACAACATAAGGCGGTGTAAGGTTGTTTTTCATAATTGCATTTAACAGCACATCATTGGTTATAACCGTGCCTTTGCCTGTTATGTATATTTTGTCATGTTTAAAATCAAGATTTACATCTCTGATTGTTGAATTAAAAAACGGAATATCAATACTTGTAATTTCGAATTTTCCGTTAATTTTCGGGTTTAGAGAAGTCCCGTTAAGCGTGAGATCTGACGTAAAAACACCCTGTTTCATAAACGGTTTTCTGAAAATAATATTAAATATTTTGGCATCAGTAGGTGTTTGGGTTTTTATCTTAAAGTTATCAAAACCGATGATATTGTCAGCCAAAAGTTTAATACTCCCGGAGGCACTAAGCTGGGGTGCTTTGTATGGTTTATTATTTTGTGAAGTTATAATTTTGTCGTATTGAAGTTTATTAATCCTTAATCTGTTTGGAGAATAGTCACTGTTAACTGTAATTTTTACGGGATTTTCAATATCACCGATTGAGGCTCCCATATAATAAAGACTTGAATTTGAATCAATATTAAGTGTTGCATCAGTGTTGAGATTTGTTGGAATACCATTGGCTTTTGATGTGAAAATTATATCACCTTTCAGTTTTATCGGATAAACTGCTTTGTTGTTTATATACTGGTCAAAAAATTCCTGTGTAAGTTTTGTATTCAAATAAAGATTTAAACTCGGAGTTTTATGGATATTTGAAATCTTACCGTTTACAAAAATAGGCATATTACCAAAAAGGACATTTATTTTGTTAAGATTAACTATATCGTTATTTAGTAAAATATCTCCGCTGTTTATAAGAAGCTTTACTCTTTTAGGTTTATATAAAATACTTATATCATTAAGCGGAATATATGCCATAATATTGTTATTTTTTGCACGAGCTTTAATATTAACCTTACCGTTTAAAAATTTTATATCATTGAGGTTTTTTGAAATATCAGCCGGTAGAAATGCCAGTAAATTTGTATCATTAATAGTGTTAAGGTCAAATGAGCCGATATTACATCTGCCGTTTATAATTCTTTTCTGATTAAATACATTCGATGCATATAAAGAGATTTCAAAAGGACTGTTATTAAATGTACCTTTAAGTTCGGGAATTTTGAATTCTGCATTATTGAGTGTAAAATTACCGCCATTTGTAATAATTGCGGATTTGGCTCCTTTGTTCGGATAAATTTTTCCATCTACGAAAATTTTGTTATAGTCAATTTTGTTGATGTCCCCTTTATATGCCGCGAAAAAACTTGTTGTGACTGTTCCTAAATCTTTTCCGTAAGGTATTTTTGAAGACTGAGGAAGTGAAGAGAGCCCATCTGAGATTTTGAATCTTGACGAGGATATTTTTATGTCACAATCAGAGTCTTTAATTTTTCCTGTAGTTAATATTTCAGATTTATTTAAATAAGAATTTAATTTGAAATCAGCATCAAGGTTATTGAAATTAATAACTCCTGAGGTATTTGAGATTTTGGCTGGCAGTCCTTTTAGTTTTATTGCGGCAGAATGAAGATTAATATAACCTTTTGCAAATATATTTTTATTGAATACAATATCTTTCGGGTCTTTTACTTTGCCTGTAAGATTCAAGAAAAAGTCTGATGCGCCTGAGGCAATTTCTATGCTTTCCGTCATTTTTTGAATATCGGCAAGCATTGGGGAAGTTTTTATAATTTTTATTAAATTTCCCAAATCCTGTCCGGCTGTTTTTACCGTGAAATCAAGAACACCGCTAAGCGAACATGTGCCTCTTACAGAAACCGGCTTACCGTTAAAAGATGCTGTTTTTGTCTGGAAAAGAGTATTTTGATTATCAAAGTCAAGAGTTCCTGAGCCGTTTGTAAGCACCATGTTATGAATATCTAAAAATGAAACTGTTGCGTTTTTAAATCTGAATTGTCCCCAGCCATGCGGATTTTCTCTTGTTCCTATTACATGCAGATTTATTCCGCCTTTCCCTTGAATATCCATTATCGGCACAGGGCCTAAGTCAAAATGGAGAATGTCATGCAGCGGATTAAGAACTATTTGTGCCGTTTTCAAATCAACATTTTCAGAGCTTGTAATCATTAGATCAGCGTATTTGTCATGATATAAATTTATTGGGCCTTTTACATATACGGTTTCAGTGGGGCTTGTCGGCACTTTAACATCAAGGTCAAGTTTTTGTCCTTTGAAAGCTATTTTGATAACTGCTTTTTCTGCGTTTTTAATCGGTTTTACCATATAAGCATCCCAGACAATTATATTTCCGAATATATCAGGGAAATCAGCTTTTCCTTTGATTTCCAGATTTCCTGCTGTTTTTCCCCAGAAACCTGCCTGTTTTAAAATAAAAAAGTTTATATCCGGACACAAATTATGTTCTGCAGGAAGCAAAGATACAATATTTTCAGCCTTTGACTGGTTGATTGAAATTTTCAGATCCAGATTTGGGATTTTGTTGTTTAATCCGGTAATTTTACCCTTGCAAAAAGCTTTAATCCCTTCTGCCGTTATTCTCATTTCATTGATATCTAAACCGTTTTTGATTGTATTAATATCGGTTTTTATTTCTATTTTCCCTTTGGAATAAACAGATGTAGACAAATCTTTTTTATATATTCCGAAATTTTTTATATAAAGGGATGTTTTTATTTGTTTGTGCTTATCTTCTGTAATAATAGTATCTGCGGTAAAATTCACAAGCCCTGAAATTGAATTAATTTTATTTTTTGAAAGAGCTTTTGCATAAGCTGAAAAGTCCGCAAGATTGAGATTGATTATATGCCCGGAGATTTCAAGCTTGTCATCGAAGATTTTGTTTAGCGGAAGTTCTAAGTCAATATCTGTATTTAGATATGATGTTTTTTCCCCTGTTTGCAGTTTTGCACTTGTTGATAAATTGATATGTTTGTCATTGCTAAAATCTTTAACAATAAGGTAATCTCCGTTTAATGATATATCTTTTGATTGAAATTTATCATCAAGATTAATATTGTAACCGTTAAGATTTATACAGGCATGATTAAGTTTGAAGGGAGAATTAAGCTTTTTGGAAAGTCCGTATTGACCGAGTTTAAGTTCAGAATCCTTTGTAAATACCAAATTTACGTCCATATTTTCAGCTGAAAAAAGCCCGATATCTATTTTTTTGAAGATTAACGGCAAAAGTTTTATATTAATTACCGGATTTTCAATATTAAGCGCATTTGTGTTGTCATTATTTAGGATTGCGAAGTTCTCAGCTTTTATCCATACTGCAGGAGTAAACCCCATTTTAAGATGCGGATTTTTAAGTGATATTTTATATCCGTATTCTTTTAAAACTGTTTCTTCAATGTAACCGGCTTTTTCAGGAAGGTTTACAAGTGCCGGAATTCCCAGATAGTAAGCTCCATACAAAACGGTTAATACAAATAGTGTTATTAAAAGTTTTAAATTCCTGCCCATATCCTGTTAAAATTATACGATTAATATTGCTAAAATAAAAGGATTTTGGCAAAATGTTACAATGTTAAAGTTTTATGCAAAAATTGGGTAATGTTTGGAGCGGGTACGCTCCTTTTTAGTATAGACCTGCTAAATTTATGCAAAACTGAGATAGCGGGTGGAGCGGCTACGCTCCTTCTTTAGTATAGACCTGCTAAATTTATGCAAAACTGAGATAGCGGGTGGAGCGGCTACGCTCCTTCTTTAGTATAGACCTGCTAAGTTCATGCAAAATTGAGGTGGCGGGTGGAGCGGCTACGCTCCTAATAATTTTCACATAATACTTGAAAATAGGCCTGTTCATGATGACAGTTAGGACATTGTTTTGGTGCGGATTTGCCCTTGTGAACATAACCGCATTCTCTGCACATCCAGAGAGTATCTTTCTCTTTTTTAAATACCGTATCATTTTTTATATTTTCAAGGAGTTTTAAATAGCGCTGTTCATGGTGCTTTTCTGCCTCAATTACATAATGAAAAGTATTTGCAATATCTTCAAATCCTTCTTCCCTAGCAGTTTTTTCTCCATCTGCATATAGAAAAGACCATTCTTCTTTTTCGCCTGCTGCAGCGCTTTCAAGATTTTCTTCTGTAGTCCCCAGCTCAAACGGGTATTCGGCATTTACATGTCCTCTTGTATTGCCTAAATGTTCATAAAATAGTTTAGCATGTTCTTTTTCATTGTCGGCTGTCATGCAAAAAATTTCAGCAATTTGTTCATAGCCTTCTTCTTTTGCCTGTTTGGCAAAATATGTATATCTGTTTCTTGCCTGAGATTCACCTGCGTATGCGTTGATTAAATTTTGTTCGGTTTTTGTTCCTTTAAGTTTCTTTTCAGTCATAACAAAGTCCCTCCGAATATATTTTAAACTTGCGGATTGTTTAACGGTATTAGACCGCCGGGTAATAAATGTATGACAAATATACTACTTTATCGGGATTATAAGCTGCAAAAAAAATTTGATAATGTATTATGCAGACACAGGTAATTGAATTATGAATTTGTTAGAGTATACTAAAAAATTATCCGAAAAAATAAAATTTTATGATTCTATGGCGCAAAATCCTTATTGTTCCGTAAGCATGTCAAATCCTTTTGCAAAGCCGGTAAATATTACAATTATCTGGGTGGAAGATGAATGCGGTAGTGATTAAATAGAATATTTCTCAAAAAATTCTTGCAAAGTTTTCATTTCATCATTACTAAATGCCGCTGTTGAATTATTAGACAATTTTGTAAAAATATTGTTTAAGAATGTTTTTTCTTCGGATGAAAGTGTAATTTCTGAACGTGAAAGATTATTAAATAACCTTAACAAACGATTTGGATTAATATTATTGCCGGAATTTTCCAAATTATTTGTATTGTTATAATTCTGTATAAGCTGGCTTAATCTCCCCGGAGAGATGGTTCCGTTATTTTCTTGCGGTATATTAAAATATCCGTTTAACCTTTGTATAATGTTTTGCATTGAATTTATTTCATTCTGATTGACATGATTTGAATCCCCGTTGTTATTCATTATTTGTGTGATTGAATTTGTAGTATGATTATATGCTGTAATTTGCGGATCCATTTTTGTAGCAACTAATCCGTAAGTCATTTTTTCAAAATCATCTCTGGGTATGGGTTCAATTTTATCCGGATGCCAAGGGTTTGCAACGTAAACAACATCATCAGTTATTTTTACAACAGTTAAGGCATGTCCTTTTCCCTTTTCAGTTACACCATCACTGCCTTCTTTTCCTGTAATTACACTAACGGTTATTGAATATTCATTTTCATGACCTGCATATTGGTCGAGTTGTTTACCAAGTCCTGAGTTTGTATATCTTATTCTTCCATTAACAGTTGACATCCCTTTGTTGTTTAGTCCGGAATCAAAACGTGTTTGTCTTTCCATTTCTTCGACAGTAATATAACCATATTGTCCGTCGTAATACAACTTATCGTCTTTTTCGTTCTTGTAGTAAACATTTGATTTTTGCCCGGTAAGAAGAAACGCAGCATCGTATGTGAACCCACCGTATAAATAATCCTCTCCGGTTTGAGATCTTTCTCCGTTTGCCCCGTACTCCAGAGTCCCGGGCTGAAAGTCGTTATTGCCTAAGTTTTTATTTGTTTGTGCCATTTCAGCCCTGAAATTTTCCATTGCAATTTCAAGAGCAATAACTTCAATATCGCCTTTTGAATATGATTGTCCTGCAAGCTTTTTCGCTTTATTTATTGCATCGCTTGTAATATGGTAAGTGCCGGTAACTTCGCATTGATCGCCTTGTCCCTTTCTTATGCATTCGTTTCGAAATTTGATTGCACCCGGCAATGTTACGGTAATTGAGTTATCCGCGTTTATTTTAATATTTTGTTTAAGGATTTCTTGTCCGTGTTTAGTATTTCTGATTGCATTGATTTCTGCAAGTAAATAGCAATCCCCGCGAAATCCCTGATTAGAATTCCCAAAATAACCGTCAGGATTGTTTAACGAAGGATTATTTGCTCCTGTATTATGCGTTAAATTGTTATAAATTGCTAAAATTGAACCTAAACCTGTTGAGTTTTCTACGGAAATTCCACCGGGACCTACTAATCTGACCGGTATCCCCATAGCATTTTCTTCTACAGGTCCCAACGTAAAATCGTAAACTCTCGGTTTGTCATTTTTAGTTTTTTCCCCTATGGGAACGTCAACTGATTGTGAATTGTTAGACGATTTTACTTCGCTATTTTTAATATTTGTAATAATTGTTGTAACAACTTCATCTGTTTTATTGCCTGATACTCTACTCATTATTTGCCTCGTTTGTATTATATATATAATAAATAATTTTTATACACAAAAGTGCTTAAGTTTTTTCAGATGTTAAGTTATATTAAATTCTTATCCCTGTTTTTCTATCAAAAAAGTATAAATCATCAGGAGTGATACTTAATTCAATAGTCTTACCGACATTAAAATCAGCCGGAAGTTTTGCAGAGCATTTTTTATCCCCGATATTAAAATATGCGATTTTTTCACTGCCTAAAAGTTCTGTAATGTCAATATTTACGGAAAATTTTATGCTTCCTTCGGGATTAAACATTTTCTCGGGGCGAATGCCGATTAAGGTGTTTTCTTTAACAGCATAGGGAAAATCTTCCGAATTTATAAAATTCATTTGCGGAGAACCTATAAAACCTGCGACAAATGTATTTGAAGGGTTATTGTAAATTTCTTCAGGGCTTGCAACCTGTTGAATTACACCTTTATCCAGTACAACAATCCTGTCCCCCATTGTAAGAGCCTCTGTCTGGTCATGAGTTACATAAATAAAAGTTGTTTGCAGTTTTTCATGAAGTTTTTTTATTTCGGAACGCATCTGAACACGTAGTTTTGCATCAAGATTGGAAAGAGGTTCATCCATAAGGAATACTTTAGGATTTCTGACAATTGCACGCCCGAGAGCTACACGTTGGCGTTGTCCGCCGGACAGTTGTTTGGGCTTTCTGTCTAAATATTCTGTCAAATCAAGAATTTCAGCTGCTTCCTGAACTTTTTTCTCAATTTCTGATTTATCGACTTTACGCATTTTAAGCCCGAATGCAATATTTTCTCTCACCGTCATGTGAGGGTATAAGGCGTAACTCTGGAAAACAAAAGCAATATCACGATCTTTAGGGTGCACATCATTAACTTTTTTATCGCCTATGAATATTTCACCTGCTGTAATATCTTCCAGTCCGGCAATCATGCGTAAAAGAGTGGATTTTCCGCATCCTGAAGCGCCGACAAGGACTATAAACTCTTTGTCATTGATTGTTAAATCAATATTATCAATAACCTTTTTTGTGTCATAAATTTTGGTTACGTTTTTTAAAATAACATTACTCATTTTATCCCCGTCAGTACTAATTTGCGGGCTTTTCAACCGGAAGTATAATATAGAATGAAGACCCTTTCATAACTTCCGAATTAACCCATATAGCACCCCCCATTCTTTTAACCATTGTATAGGCTGTGCCTAGTGTTAAAGAGCGGACGATTGTTTTTTTATGCACTCTGTCAAGCTGTGTATAAGGTTCAAAAAGCCCCTCCAGTTCAGTTTCCGCAAATCCTATGCCTGTATCGGTTACGGTAATTCGTACATAAGAATTGATAGCATTGCCTTTAACCTTTCTTACTCCGCTTTTTTCAATAACATCTGATTCCGGATAATCTGCTTTTATGGTAATGGAACCGGCATCGGTAAGCTTGATTGATGTTTCAAGAACATTCTGCAAAATTATTTTAACATCATTTTCATCGTTATAAATTGTTTTTTTCAACAATTCGTCAAAATCATAATTTACAATAAGATTTTTTGCACTCAATGTATTTTCATTGTTTCTCACAACGGATTGAATGGCATTTGTTAGATCAAACGGCTGTATATCACATTTGAAAAGTGATGATTCAGCCTGTGCAAATTCCAGAAATTTTTCCATAAAATACAGCAACTCTGTTGAATTTTTATTAATAATTTTGACATATTTAGTTTGTTTATCTGTAATAGCACCGCCGAGTCCGTCTAAAAGTGCCTGGGAAAATCCTATAATAGACTGTATCGGAGATTTAATTTCATTAGACAATCTTACAAGCATAAGATTTTTTTCTTTATTCAAACGCCCTGTTCTTTCCGCAATTGTAAGGACATTTGTCATGGCAGTTACATCTCTTATTGTAATGAAATACTGGTCATCATATTTTTTTGCATTCATTTCAATAAAGAATTCTTTGCCTTCAACCGTGAAAGCCCCTGTGACAACTGAATTTCTTTTTGAATATGATTTTTCTGCCATTTCCATACCGTTTGCCACAAGTTCATCAAAATTTAAGCCCCTTAAATCTGAGACATTACTTTCAAATATTACAGATGCTTTGTGATTAACCCACACTACTCTGCCGTCAAAATCGACTACCAGTACAGCGTCAGGCAAATTTTTTATAACTTCTTTCGGATTTATGTTACTAAATAAATTAGTAAAATTCATTGTTGCATTACTTCCCTTAATGTTGTATACTTTATATAACATTTATATATTTGTACATCGTACACTATATTTTTAATATAGCATAAAAAGTTTGTAACGAATGATTATATATTAATTTTTGTAATTTTTTTTTTACAAACTAGCAAAAAAATTTATTTTGATGTTTTAAAGCATAAAACGAGAATATAAAGACAATTATATAATCGTTACGGTATATTACCGTAACCCCGAAAAGAAAAGAGGATGTTACTATGAATGAAATTCCTAAAAACCCTCAAGGGACTGCAATTCCCCAACAAGTAGCAGCACAGAAAACAGAACAGGTCAAAACCGAAGCTGTTCAAGACACTACTCAACCCCCTGCAGCAGAAGTCCAGTCAAAAGAAATTAATGAAATTCCGGAAAATCCGGCTGATCGTTCTGCTATCAAGGTTGACAATCTTGAAAATGATATTAAGGTTTTTGCCGCTAACCCTGAGTTAGCTGCTAAAGCTCTTGAAATTGCAGAACTTGCAGAGAAAAAATATCAGGATGCCGGTATTAAAGATGCGGAATTGAAAGCTCTTGCTGTAGGAAAGGCATTTGTTGACGAATTCCAGAAATAATAGTTTCTAAATACAGTCCTGTAATTGTAAAAATTTTAAAGTACATTTTTGTTGTCATTAGATAAATAATCGACAACCGCTTTTAGCCCCAATTTATAACTGTTTATCCCAAAACCTGATATCTGACCTATGCACACGCCTGCAAGGTAAGAATGTTGTCTGAATTCTTCTCTTTTATAAATATTTGTCATGTGCACTTCTACTGTCGGAATATTAACTGATGCTATGGCATCTCTTATAGCAATACTTGTATGTGTGTATGCTCCTGCATTTATCACGATACCGTCAAAATTGTTATTTGCTGAGTGAATTTTTTCTACAATTGCTCCTTCAAAGTTGCTTTGAAATGTTTCAATGTCAAATCCCTTTTCAAAAGAGATGGCATATAATTCTTTTTCCAGATCTTTTAAAGTCATGGATCCGTATTTTTCAGGTTCACGTAATCCAAGCATATTCATATTTACACCGTTTATAACAAGTATTTTCATGCTTTTTCTCCAATCACTATTATAATATAAAATCAAGGAATTGTAAATTTTTATTAACTTTTTGATTACATGTGTAACAAAAAAAGCATGCTTGCATTATCATGCATGTACAACTATCCCCAAATCTCCTCCCAAGATTATTGTTCAAAAGCTGTACACAGATGTGCAGCTTCTTTTTTTGTTTAAACTTGACTTCTTAAAATAAATGACTAAAATATATATGTGTAATACATTTACGGGGATGTAGGATGAGATTAGTCGAAAAGCTTAAAGAATATGAAAACCAATACATGTTCATCAAATGGGCAACAGGCGGCGAGTATGGAAAACTAATATATGCCGGCGAAGATTTCATTGAATTTAATGTAATAAACGTTGACACAATGGAATATTCGGAAACTGTTTTAATCCACAGCCCGTTGATTTTGGAAGTCGCAATCGGCGGTGCGGATGTCCAGCGTATTGTCGCAGAAGTTTCTTCAAAATTGCCGTTGGAATAATTAATTCACAGTCTTATTTAATATACGGATAATCATCAGGGATTTTCCATCCGTTTGCTTCTATTAGAGCTGCACAATGCCAGCGATATCCTTCAGTTGCTGCATTATAACACTTGTCTTTCAGGTGGTTTATATTATTTCCAGAATATATAGGAGTAACCATTTTTTTTGTTGGATCATAAACAAATAAAAAATGGTCTTTCCCGTTATAATGTCCAAGTTGACATATATTATAGTTTAAACAATATATATATAAAGCAGAGTGTCCGGTCGGACCTGAAAGGGACATATACGAGTTAAATGAACTTCCATCAGCAAATATTGCTTCATAATATGCTGTGTTCGCTTTTTCGGATTTTATAGTTTTAATATATTTTGTGAGATATTCTTTGTACCAGGTGGTAATGTAATCCGAGTTCTCACTATCTTCACGATTTTCATTATCTATATAAATATCCCCGTGTTCTGCGATAGACATTTGTACAGCCTGGTTCATTACCGAATAGAATTTTTTTAACTTAGCCTCTGCAGATTGTCTTTTAAATTTTGTAATAATTGATGGAATTGAGATTGCGGCTATAATCCCTATAATACCTATAGTAATCAAAACTTCAGCAAGGGTAAAACCATACAAATAGCTGCTAATTTCCTTAAAAGCTCTAATATTGCGTGTCAAGCAGATACGTTTTTCGGGGGGGGGGCAATTCTAAGCTTATTATTAAACATTTTGACCTCCTTAAATATTAAAACTCTTTCTTGCGCCTTCTTCGTGGTAAAATCCGCCGCCGCAAATGGTTTCTACAACTTTTAACACAAATTCCCGCGGTGCGTCTACCTGATTAAGATAAAATTCGCGGTTCGGGATATGGCGGATTTTCATAATGGAATTTTGAGTGGATTCAGGCGGAATAAAAAGTGAAGCAACTTCATTATCTAGAAGTTTACCCATTTCTTCATCATGGTCTGTAACTCCCTTCATAATCTCATAGTAATTTCCTTTAACCGCCATAATTCTGCTTGAAAAAAGATGCTGTCCGTCTTCTCTGTAAAGAGCTTGAGGCTGATAGTTACATCTTGTTGTAAAACTCATTTTATGCCAGAGAATGTTTACGATAACGACTGATTTTTGCGGGTCAGTGTCAACGTATATATTTTGAGTTGTAACATTTCTGGATGAAAATGCCTCTTTTAATGTATCAACAACAATTTGCAGGTTGTCAATCATTCTTATAAATATTTCATTTGTATTAATATTTGCGTGTTGATAATCCAGAAATTGTTTATACATGTGGGTTGAAACAAGACCGACTCTTTCTTGTATTAAGGCAGATTTTCTTGCAGATGTTTCAGAATTATCAAAGCTTTCAAAATTATTTAGCAATTTTACCGATCCTTATACCGACATGAAATAATAAACATGAAATTATGTAAATATTATATGTTTTTTCTTTACAAAGTAGAATACATAAATAGGTTTATTTATGTTTGTTTGAATTTTAACATAGTTTATGCAATTTTTTTACAAATTACAATAATCGGAGAATATGTCAGTGTCAAATCCGGATAAGCACATTTATAGCTGTCACAAAATTCTTTAATCGCTTTAAAATTCCGGTGTTTTATAGAAAGAGAATTTACTCCTGTATTTTTCATATGTGCAAGAAGCTCCAGCGGGTTTGAAAATTGCATGGTGTATTTAAATTCTTCAGTATACAGAATTTCAAAATTATCAGAAAATATTTCTTTTAATTCGGCAAGTGTTTTGTATTCAAGCGATAAGCCGCAAAGCTCTTTTATTTCTTGATAGTTATCAGGCGAAAATGTTGAAAAAGCAAGTATTCCGTCTTTATCTAACATATTGAAAATGTGCCCGCAAAATTTTTCAAGATTGCTGATCCATTGAAACATCGCATTTGAAACAATTAAATTCATTTTTCCCGTAGGCTTAATTTTCTGTGCATTTCCGCATATAAAAGTAAATTCAGGCAGGATAGCCTCAAGGTATTTTTTTGATTTTCCACTCAGGTCATTTGCAAAGTAATTTTTGTAATTCAGTTTTTTTGCAAATTCTTCAGTTAGCAGGCCTGTGCCGCTTCCGAGTTCAAGTACGTTTTCGTAATCTGTTTTTATTGCAGACAGATTTTTAACGAGTTTTTGTGCCATAAGTTTTTGTACAACTGCATTTTTGTTGTACTTGTCCAGACTTTTTTCAAATTGTTTTTTTATAATTTTAGGGTTTATTTGCATCTTAAAATATCATCCCAGCTTTTGAAATTATAAAACGGGAAATGACCGCTTTCAAGCATTTTGTAATTAGTGCTATTTTTTGCCCAGAAATTTATTTGATTTTTGGCGGGTACAATTTTGTCTTTGTTGCTTATTAATGCGGTGTCATAAAAGTGTTCGTAATTAATTGATGTATTTTTTATGAGTTTGTATAAGCTGTTTAACTCATCCACCCTGTTTTCAACAGAGCGTTTTACCGGCTTTTTTAAATAGCGGTCAAAATCGTCAAGAGTGTCAAAGATATTTTGATAAAATTTACCTTCTAATCCCTGTTTTGCATGCCGTAATGTCAAAAGAAACGGTTTCAAAGGAATTCCATTTTCATCATCTACAGGATAAGCAGTCCCGTTTATAGCAATTTTTTGCCTGAATAAAGGCAGTTTTTTGCGTAAAATATAAGCAGTAAAAACTCCCATTGACCATGCAATAAGGTAATAATTGTCATACACAGGTATTTGCGGCAGTTCAAGAGAATTATAATCAAATAATATTAGAATATCATAGTCATTGGATTGAAGAAATTCAAACGGACAGTAATCAAAACTCCAGCCTGTAAAAAATATTATCAGTTTTTTGTTATTTTTTTTGTTTAACCATTGATATTGCATTAAAAAGTTCCTTTTCGTTAATATCTGTTGTAAGAGAAATTCTTATTCTTGAAGTTCCTTCAGGCACTGTAGGAGGTCGTATCGGAAGTGTAAAATAGCCGTTATGGAAAAGAATTTCACAGGTATCAACCGTTTCTTTATTATTGCCGATTATCAAGGGTATAATATGGCTTTGACTTCCTGCTTTTTGCCCAAGTTCAAGCATTTTTATTCTTTCTGGGTATGTAAAAGGAAGTTTATTTTCTATAATCCATTTTGAAAATGCAATATTAATCGGTGGGAGTGCCGTTGAAAAAATAAATGAACGTGCTTTGTTTGTAAGATAGTTAATTATTATATTATTGCCTGTAGCAAAAGCTCCCATAGAACCTATTGCTTTTCCAAACGTTCCGACAATTAAATCAACTTTATCCGTAAGTCCTAAAGTTTGCGCAACACCGAGTCCTGTTTCGCCGAAAACCCCGAATGCGTGAGCCTCATCAAGGATAAGCAGGCAGTTATATTTTTCTTTCAATTCCACAAGTTTTTCAATATCTGCAATATCTCCGTCCATTGAAAAGACGCTTTCACTTACAATTATTGCATTATTATAGTTTTTTCGCTCTCTTCTTAAAAGTTTTTCAAGTATTTGCATGTTATTGTGAGGATATCTGAGAAATCTGGCATCAGAAAGCCGCATTCCGTCAATTATACTTGCATGATTGAGTTTGTCTGAGAATATAACATCACCTCTTCCTGCCAAACTGCTGTTTATGCCTACATTCGCGTGATATCCGCTGTTAAAAAGCAGGGTAGCTTCTTTGTTGAACATTGTTGAAATAAGATTTTCAAGTTCATTATATACAGGAAGGCTGCCGGTTAACAGTCTGGCAGATGCACTTCCGAAAGAATATTTGGTTCCTGCAAAATCCAGAAATTCTTCAGTAATGCGCTTGTTATCAGCAAAACCTAAATAATTATTTGAGGAGAAATTAATTAATTTTTTGTCTTTAAAATATATATATTTCTGGTCTTTATTACTGTAATTTTTTATATTTCTGAAATGTGAATGCTTTTTTAAGTTTTCTAAAGTTTCTGAATATTGTCCAAACATAGATGTAATTTATAATAAAAGTTTAAAAAAGTCTATTTGTTATTGCGCTATTTAGAAAAGAATGTTAAAATAATAATATGTATATCAAAAAAATGTTTGCATTATTTGAAAGGGCTGTAAACATATCTATTATAAGTTTTGAACGCCGTAGTGCTATGAACGACGCTGCGTATCTATTGACCAATATTAATCGCTGTGCGTTTACTCTTGCGGAAGTTTTAATAACTCTTGGTATTATAGGTGTTGTTGCGGCATTTACAATGCCGGTTTTAAATCAGAGATTGTCTGATCAGAAAAATATTTCTTCTTTGAAAAAAGCATATTCTATTCTCTCTCAGGCGACAAATATTGTTATTTCAGAGCAGGAAGGACCTGAATATTGGGGAATGGTTGATAACCAGCAGGAACCTGTTACAAGAATATACAGGTATTATGAAAAACATTTTAGCATGATGAGAGAATGTGAAAATAAATCAGGCTGCTGGGCTTATCCTACCAAATATTTAAACGGTAATGTATATTGGGAAGCGCATAATTCAAGCTGGTATCAATATTCATTTTCGCTGGCTGACGGAATGAATATATTAATGGATATTTATCCGGCTGATCAGATAGTTTTAAATTTCGGGATGGGTGATTTATACAATTACGATTGTGTTGTGTTTTGGGTTGATATCAATGCGGATCAATTACCTAACCAGATAGGACGAGATATCTTTGCATTTATAGTTACATACAGAGGTTTGCAGCCTGCAGGTTTGGATGACGTGTCTGATTGTAATCATAATGGTAACGGTTGGACTTGTATATCTAAAATAATTCAGGATGGCTGGAAAATAGAATATTTAAAATAATTATTATTTCTTAATTTTTCTTTATAAATATGTTAAATTTCCGTAAACATTGGGTATATAACTAATATATATGTATTGTTGAAAAATGTCTTTTATCAAAGGATATGAGGCGTGTTGGCTTATGAAATATGAAAGTATTTACAAAAAACATTCGGGACTAACCCTTTCAGAAGCATTATTTACAATTGCTATAATAGGAGTTATAGCATCTTTAACAATCTTTGGATTGATGGCAAAATTTAACGACGCAAAAAATATTGCCGCATTGAAAAAATTCTATACCTCAATCAGTCAGGTAACAATGTATGTCATACTGGACAGATCTTCGCCAAAATATTGGGATTTAAGCGAATATTCCCAAGATTCATCAGCACTTGCATTTTCGTATTTTAAACCATATTTCAAGGTGGTCAGAGAATGCTCAAATACAGCCGGTTGCTGGCAGTATCCTACAAAATTTTTAAGCGGAAAAGTTTATCTGCAGCGTGCCCAGATGTACCAGTATATGTTTACTCTTGTTGACGGAATGAATGTTTTAATTAATGTTTATCCGCGTGATATTGTGCAGTCTGAATTCGGAGTAAACGTTGATAAGGATTCTGTTGTATTCATAATTGATGTCAACGGTAATTCCTATCCAAACCAGTTAGGCCGCGATATATTTGCTTTTGTGCTTGACGGAAAAGAAATAGTTGCAGCAGGAAATAATAACACTTATAACTGCAACAAAGCTGCATCGGGCTTAACTTGTGCAGCAAGGGTTATTAATGACGGGTGGAAAATAACTTATTACTAATATTTATAAATTTCAGCTCCTTTCATCTTTCATAAAAAAGACCGGTGGGGGCCGGTCTTTTCTTTTTTATTATTTTGATAGTAAATAATTATTCTTTTGTTCTCATTGTCGGGAATGCTATTACATCTCTTATAGAAGGAGAATTTGTAAGGAGCATTACGAGTCTGTCTATACCCATTCCCATACCGCCTGTCGGAGGCATACCGTATTCAAGCGCTGTAATGAAGTCTTCATCTATTTCCATGGCTTCTTCATCACCTGCAGCTTTTGCCTGGGCCTGAGCTTCAAATCTCATTCTCTGATCAATGGGATCAGTGAGTTCTGAAAAAGCATTAGCAATTTCCCATCCGTTAACTCTTGTTTCAAAACGTTCGGTTAATCTGTCATTATCTCTGTGTACTTTTGCAAGAGGAGAAATTTCTCTCGGGTAATCAATTATGTGGCAAGGCTGAATCAATCCTGGTTCGACTTTTGCTTCAAATACGGCATCTATAACCTGCCCCCAGTTCATTGTATCATCAACCTGTACATTAAGGCTTCTTGCTGTTTCAATTGCCTGTTTAGGGGTGTAAATTTCCATAAAATCAACACCTGTAGCTTCTTTAATAGAGCCTAACATTGTTTTTCTGTCCCAAGGCGGGGTAAGATCAATTTCGTGTTCTCCGTATTTAATTTTTAATGTCCCCAGAACTTCTTGAGCGACGTATGCAACCATATTTTCTGTTAATGTCATCATATCATTGTAATCAGCGTATGCTTGATACAACTCTATCATTGTAAATTCAGGATTGTGACGGGTGTCTATACCTTCATTTCGGAAACATTTACCGATTTCATAAACCCGTTCTGATATACCGCCTACTATTAATCTTTTGAGATATAGTTCAAGTGCAATTCTTAATGTCAAATCCATTTCCAACGCGTTATGGTGTGTTGTAAAAGGTCTTGCATTAGCTCCTGATGCCATAGTCTGCAAAATAGGTGTTTCGACTTCCATATAACCTTGTTTTGCAAGATATTCTCTTATTTTTTGTATGATAAGACTTCTTTTTCTGAAAGTATCTCTGCTGTCTTCATTTACTATTAAATCAACATATCTTTGACGGTATTTGAGTTCTACATCTGTAAGCCCGTGATAGTGAGTTAACTCTTCCATTTTTTCTTTGCTTATCTGCTTGTTAGGTAAAGGTAACAGCGCTTTAGAAAGCAATTTTAGGGATGTTGATTTTATTGACAATTCGCCTCTCGGGGTTCTTCTTATAGTTCCTGTAAAACCTACAATATCGCCGATATCAATAAGTTTTAAGATTTTCATCATATCTTCTGACAGATTTTCTTTATGTGAGAAGATTTGAATTTTTCCGGAAGCATCCATCAGATCAATAAACATACCTGTATTTCTGATAGCCATAACACGTCCGGCTACAGAGTATTTATCATCAGTTTCAACGCCTGCTTCAAGATTTTTGTACTTATCCTGCAAAAAGGCTGCATCAGCATCTTTATCAAATGAGTATGGATACGGGTTAACACCTTTATCCGCCAGATCCGCAAGTTTTTGAATTCTTGTTTGTCTAATTTGTTCTTTGGTAGAACTAGGTTCATGTATTTGTTGTGCCATTTTTTAATTCCTTTTAAGTTGTATACGTTTGTAATAGAATTTTAGCACAAATATATAAAACTTGAAAAGTATAAAAGAATATGGTATAAATTATATTTATTAATTAAGAAAGGAGTTTTGTTATGAAAAAGATTAAAACAGAGAGCTTCGGGGGGGGGGCACTCCTGAGCTAGGCCAAGGATCAGATGTCAGGAAGTCAAGCTATTTAAATTTCGTAAGATACTATGGTACTAAGGCACTAATAAGTATCGTAACAATTTCCCGGGAGAGGGGTGCTACGCACGTAGATCTGCCGGTCAGCCAACGCAAATCCGTCTTTACCCTTGTAAAGGGTGCTACGCACGTAGATCTGCCGATCAGTCAACATAAATACGTCTTTACCCTTGTAAAGGGTGCTGCGCACGCAGCCCTACCGAACAAGCAGCGCAAATGCGCGTTTACATTGGCAGAGGTTCTCATCACCCTCGGTATTATAGGTGTTGTTGCGGCTATGACGTTATCGACAGTAATATCTAAAATACAGGATAAGCAAAATATTGCCAAATGGAAAAAGGAATATTCTGTCATAAGCAACGCGTTTAATGAAGTAGTCGCTGACGGAGTAACAATATGTAATCATACTCAATACGGCCATTGTCATGGACAGGGGTATACAGATGAATTTGTAGACGCAATACAGAAAAAATTAAGAGTTGTTGATTATTGCGGTGTTTCAAATGTAGCACAAGATAAAAAATGTGATAATTATGAGCATTATTCAAGCTGGGATATAAAATATAAATGGTCAGCTATAGTTAACAATGCTTCTCGTTACAAAGCTCTTGGGGAACCTTCGTCATCAAATAACAGAGTTAACTGCTACAATTTTTCCCATCTTGCGCTTTTATTGGCAGATGGAGCCAGCGTATACTTGGGAACCCTATGGTGGGGGCCATGGATAGTTGTGGATGTAAACAATTTTAATAATGGACCGAATCAATTCGGGCGCGATGTTTTTGTAATTCACGTATCATCAGATATTAAGAAGAATAAACATTATTTAGCCCCTGCCGGTTCAGAAAGTTTGTTT
>CASFPN010000045.1 GCA_949296425.1 uncultured bacterium | reverse complement strand
TGTGTTTTATTGTGTGTCGCCGTTTTTTGGGAATTTTTGCCGCAAAATGTGCCCCCCCCCTGTCTGGGAAGACCCGCCGGAGGCAAAGAAAGTACGATTAGTTTGTTTTTAGTTGCCGATAACATATCTTATGCATAAAAAAAACCACTCATTTCTGAGTGGGTCGTTTTCTGCATCCTAATGGTCTCTTTTAGTGTTTATTATTTAGGAGTTTATATGTTTTTGGGGTTAATGAATTCTATTTATATTTAGTGTTTCGACTACACTTAAATCTTATGTAATTATTATGCCATATAAGATTTTAAATGTCAATATAATGGGTTAATAAAATTTTGATTAATTCTGAAAAGGCACATATAGTGTAGAATTTACACTTTACAAAACTTAATATTATGTTAGTTTTTATTTTTTTATGGGTATAAATACATGCGGCGAGGGAATGTTAACAAATATTAAGACAAATTTTTCCTAAATGGCAATTATTTAATATTTATATACTTTATATATATAAGAGTATAAAATAGGAAAATTATCATGGCAATATCAGGTTACACTGCTATAGATGCAATAAATTCTTACACCAATGCTAACAAATACATAGGCAATATCGACAAAGATGCTGCAAAATCCTGGGTCGGGACAAGACAGGGACTCGGGGTCGGTTATTTCTGTTTTGCCGGAGAAGGACAGGTAAACGGGATGCCACCGTCACAATACAACGAATTCGGAGAAGAAATGCCGAGAACTTTAGATTTTTTTGCATAAGAGGACTCTAAAATGGCATATAATCAAGGCGGATTAAACGGAATAGAAGCAATATCGGGGGTACAACCCTCATCAACTTCTGCTGTCGAAAAAGTAACCCTGTTGAATACGGATTATGATTATACAAAAGCCAGCAGAATAGGAAACCAGACACAATTTTTAGGACTTACGGCACAAACTACAGGTATAAAATTTGATTCCGGCAATCTTGACATACAATTTAACGACGGAGCAGGCAATGTAGGAATGAATCCGTTTTTCAGACCTCCTGAAACCGCTACAAAAGTATTCATCGGATAAAAAAAGACGACACTAAAATATGTCGTCTTTTTTATTTACTCTCACAATAATTTGAAAGAGATAAGATTAAACAGCAGCTTTTGATTTTGACTTTTCAATACAGTCAATCAACGTTGATGCAACTGTTCTTTGTTCTTCTTCCGTCAATTCCGGGAACATAGGAAGTGAAATTACAAGTTCCGTATTCTTTTCTGAAACCGGTAAAGATCCTTTGCCTACCCCTAAGTATTCATGAACTTTTTGTAAATGCAACGGGATAGGATAATAAAGCATTGCACCTATGCCGCGTTCCTGAAGCATTTTATGAACTTCATCACGGTTAGGAATTTTAACGGTGTACTGATGGTAAACACAGTAAGTATTATCCAATTCAACAGGAGTTTGAATATCAGCACAATCTTTAAACAGTTGGTTGTAATAATAAGCGTGTTTACGTCTTGCTTCGTTCCAATCTTTAACGTGAGGAAGTTTAACTCTCAAAATAGCTGCTTGAATTTCATCAAGACGGCTGTTAACACCTATTTCATCGTGATGGTAACGAACAGCTCCGCCGTGGTTTCTCAAAGCTACTACTCTGTCACGTAATTTTTCATCACTGGTCATAATTAGACCTCCGTCACCCATTCCGCCTAAGTTTTTAGTCGGATAGAAGCTTAAGCAGCCAAAGTCGCCGAATGTCCCGACCATTTTGCCTTTATACAAAGCACCTATTGCCTGACAGCAGTCTTCTATTACATGAAGATTGTGTTTTTTAGCAACAGCCATAATAGTATCCATATCACATGGCTGACCGTAAAGGTGAACCGGGATAATAGCTTTTGTTCGCGGTGTGATTGCTGCCTCAAGCTTTGAAGCATCCATATTAAATGTATCTTTATCAATATCAACAAAAACAGGTTTTGCACCGACAATACCGATAGCTTCAGTTGTTGCGACAAATGTAAATGCAACAGTAATAACTTCATCACCTGCACCGATATCTAATGCTCTTAATGCGAGGTGCAAAGCATCAGTTCCTGAATTTAAGCCAACAGTATATTTACAACCGATAAAATCAGCCATTTCCTGTTCAAAAGCTTTACAATTCGCTCCCAAAATATAAGAGCCTGAGCGTAAAACTTCACAAACTGCTTTTTCAACTTCCGAGCCAATAGCAGCATACTGGCGTTTTGAATCTAAAATAGGTATCATAAACATCTCCTTCTTAACTACCACGATATTACTATAATATAAGTTTAGCACAATTTTTCCATGCCTTTATATAAGCTTAATAAAAAAGCGGGATAAATATCCAAGCTTAACCTTGTGTAAAAAATACTTATCTGATTGCAAATTTGTTCACAAGTATAAAGTAAAACAATTATAAATATACCCCTGCAATAGCAACCATTGTCCAGAAAATAAACTGTATCTGCGGCCTAAAAAATACAGTGTCAACCATACCATGGATACATACTCCGCAAACAGATATTATACAAGCAGCAACCAGTATAACAGCCTTTGTATCAGATGATTTTAGAATAAATTTCACTGCATTTTTTATTAATGTTACAAGAAAACCTAAAAAAGCAATAAGAGCAAATACTCCGCTTTCAACAGCTATTTCAAGAAAAATATTATATGCACTCAATGCATCAAATCCCGTCTTCATATAAAGACCGTATATTTCTCTAAAGTTCCTGTTTCCGACTCCGATTCCCAAAAGCCAATTATCTTTAAACATCTCAATAGAGGAATGGTAAACATTAAATCTGAAAGAATTTGATGAATCCTGCCTCATTGCAAAAATTGATAAAACTCTCGCTCTCAATGACGATACAAAGCTTAAAGCTAAAGTCGCAAATACTATAACTGAACCAACAATTGATAAATAAATCTGTTTATAACTTTGCCATAAATATTTCGCGGAAACAGCAAAAATTCCGAGCATTATAACCAGCATCCCCATATAAGAGCCGCGACAGCCTGTTAAAAATAATGTTACAGTTGATATGAGAGCACAAATAATCCAGACAAGAGAAACTTTGAATTTTTTATCAGTAAAATAATAAGCTGCAAGACCGTATAAAGCAGGTATTCCGGCAACGAAATAACCGCCTAAAAGATTTGGATTATACGGTTTTAAAGTTCCATAAACACGTGTCATCACCTGTTCAGGATTCAAAGATGAAACATCCTGCCAGGTTGATATTTCCTCAACGTGAGCAAAATTCTGTAAAAAACCCGCAACAGCTTCAAAAGAAACAGAAATTCCTATTACACCTAAAATATAAGGAATTTTTGATTTATTTTCTTTCAAATACTGCACCATCGAAAAATAAAACGCCATATAAGTGAAAGTTTTAAAAAATCCTTTCAGGCTTAAATGAAATAATGTAGAACCGGCAAGACTAACTATAACTAACATAAAATAAACAAGTAGCCAGAGTTCAAATGATTTTGCAGATAATCTTTCCTCCGGCTTAGTTAATATTTTTACAAACGTCAGAAATATTGTAATCAGCGCAATAAAACCAATTACATCTGATGACATACAGGTTGAAGTTAAAAATACTAAAATTATAGAAAGGAAAATAAGCTTGTCTATGCTTTGCAAAAATAAGCTGTTTTCGTATAAAAATTTAGTTTTTCCCTGAGTAAATTTTAAAATACTATTGAACATCATCATTTGTATTTAAAGTGCTGTGCAATTTATCATCGTCTACAAGGGGCATAACTTTTAAATCAGAAACAGTCCCTGTAAATTTGTAATCATCCCCTTCGAGAGTTATAGGTAAACCCATTTTTATTTTGTTACCGCCGACAACTGCACCGTCTTTTGTAATCTTTGCGGTATCAGTCAACGTAACCGTTATATCATAAACATTAGCCTGAGAAGCATCTTCTACAACTATAAAATTTTTGCTGTTTAAAATCGGAAGTACAATCTTTTTTCTGTCAGCTTTTACATCAAGAATTTTTAAATCAGTATATGGAACATTCCTTATACTGATAAATGTTGTCTCATCTGCTTTCATAGGAATTTCATGACCTGTCAGTGCAACCCCTCTTATATAAACCTGAAAAGATATTTTTGAAGTCGCCTCAATCTGTTTATCAGCAGTTTGTCTGAAATTTTTATAAGTAAAAAATCCAACTCCAAGAGCAATAACAACTCCAGCTATAATTATTAAATCAACAGGTTTAAATTTTCTAAAAATTTCTGATAATTTTTCCATAAATTCTCTCCATAATTATGTTATCAGCAGCTATAAATCTTCAACTGCCGCCAAAATTTCCTCAACAGTAGTAGTGGCACAACCAAACTGTCTCACAACTATACTTGCGGCAATATTTCCGATTATTGCCGCATAAGCAGGATCAGCACCTGTTGCCAGAGCAAGTGTATAAACAGCCGTAACAGTATCACCTGCGCCTGTAACATCAAATACTTCTGATTTATTGAAAACCGGAATTTTTGTATAATTTCCATGCGGTCTGACAACAAACATTCCATCCGCGCCACAAGTTATCAGTATAGATTTTGCATTTGTTTCGTCTAGTAATTTATCTCCTGCGCGTTTTAAATCCTCTTCGTTTTCAAGAGCAAACCCGACGGATTTTTGAGTATCTGGCAGATTCGGTGTCATTGATGTTACATTTTTATACACATCCAAATCTTTCTGGGCATCAACAACAATAATTTTATTATGCTGATTTGCAAGTCTGATTGTTTCCTGAATAATACGCGGCGTAAGCGTTCCTATATGATAATTGGAAAGAATTACAGCGTCATGCTCAGGCATTGCACGCTCTATCTGCTTCAAAACTTCTTCTTCAATATCAGGATTTAAAAATTCCTTTGTCTGTCGGTCTATTCTTACAATCTGTTGTGTTATTGAAGTTGTAATAGAGCCTGAAATTCTTGTTTTAGTCGTCGTTTTTCTTGAAGGATCTACAACCAGCAAACCGCAATTTACATTTGCTTTCTCAAAAGTTTCTCTAAGTTGTCCGGCCTGAAAATCATCCCCGCATACGCCTATAACACTGACTTTACCATTATTTAATGCCGCAACATTATGAGCGGCATTTGACGCTGCGCCCAAAATAAGTTTAGTTTCCGAATGCAATAATATCAATACTGGAGCTTCTCTTGAAATTCTTTCGGCATCACCATAAATCATTTCATCAATAGCCAAATCACCAACTACTAATACTTTCGGCTCCGCTAATTTCTTTATATAGGAAACAAGTTGTTCTTTATTAATATACATAAAAAACTTCCTTTAATAAAAGTATAGTAACACAAACAAAAATTTTGGCAATTAAATATGCCTTTGAGACGGTTGTAATATCATTTCCGCAAGTTTTTCAGCTCCGTCAAAACCGCGCATTTTTAAAATCTCGGCAGCAGTAAACTTATCATAGTCAACAAACCTGTGTTCAATTGAAAAACCTCCGTCCTGAATATCAATAATAACATAACAAGCTCTTGGCTCTTTTGTCATCGGACGACCTACACTTCCTACATTTACAACCGTTTGTTTTTTATTTGTCTGATATCCGCATGGAATATGTGTATGTCCGCAGAATATTATATCAGCATCTGTATCTCCAATTATTTCTTCAACTGTCTTTATCGGCATCCCCGGCAATATATCTTCATTATTACGTCTTGGAGAACCATGAACCATCAAGATCCTTACTCCTTCAATTTCCAAAGTTTTTTGAGGCGGGAGATTTCTTAAATATTCTTTTCTGTCCTCCTCAATATATAAAATATCGTCAAGCAGAGCATTAGCCATAACAGGAGAATTAGATTTTATATTGTCTAAAATCTCTTTTGTATATTCAGCAATCATTTTATCAGTATTCCCCTGAATAACAATCCAGTCATTTTGATTTTTTACGAAATCAATAACAGCCCTGGGCTGAGGGCCAGCCATTGCAATGTCACCGAGACACAAAAACTTTTCACATTTATTTTCCCGAGCATCTTTCATTACACTTTCAAGAGCCTGATAATTCCCGTGAATATCTGATAAAACAGCTACTTTCATTATTAACCTCCAATTATTTTTTATGTGATATTATATATAATATGATAAACAGAAGAAAATCAAAAGTAATCGAAATCGGAAATGTAAAAATCGGAGGGGACAATCCGATTAGCGTGCAGTCTATGTGCAACACAGACACACGTGATACAGAAGCTACTTTAAAACAAATTTACAAAATGACGGATCGCGGCTGCGAACTGATAAGACTTGCAGTATTAAATAAAGATGCGGCAGAATCCGTTAAAGATATTGTAAAAAAATCTCCTGTTCCCTTAATTGCCGATATCCATTTTGATTACAGACTTGCAATACAATGTATAAATAACGGGATTAATGCGTTAAGACTAAATCCGGGCAATATCGGGAAACGGGAAAATGTTGAAAAAGTTGTTTCACTTGCAAAACAGCAAAATATTCCGATAAGAATAGGCGTTAATGCAGGCTCACTTGAAAAAGACCTGCAGGATAAAAATATTCCGCTCTCCGATAAAATGGTTTTGAGTGCTTTAGGACATATAAAAATTCTTGAAGACTTAAATTTTGATTTAATAAAAGTTTCATTAAAATCTTCAGATGTTCTAACCACAATAGAAGCGTACAGAAGCATTGCAGATAAAATACCTTATCCACTGCATCTTGGAGTAACAGAAGCCGGGACATTAAAAAGCGGATTAATTAAATCATCTGTCGGACTCGGGACTTTGCTCGCAGAAGGTATCGGGGACACAATAAGAGTTTCACTGACGGAAAATCCGGAAGAAGAAGTAACTGCAGGCTTTGAAATATTAAAAAGCCTTGGCTTACGGCAAAAAGGTGTAAATTTTATATCATGCCCCACCTGCGGAAGAACACAGATAAACCTTATTGAACTTGCAAAAAAAGTCGAAGAAAAATTTAAGAATCTGGACAAACCTATAACTATCGCGACAATGGGTTGTGCCGTTAACGGCCCGGGGGAAGCAAAACATGCTGATTTTGGAATAGCCGGTGGAATAAAAGAAGGCTATATATTTAAAAAAGGGGAAATTATCGCTAGAGTCCCTGAAGAACAGCTTCTTGAAAAATTACAAGAAATTATAATAAAATCATTTAAATAATATATGGAAGATTTTTTGTAAAGAAATTATAATATTTTTGTAACAAGCTGAATAACGTATTATAATTTTATAATATAACAGAGGTGTAAATGAAAAAATATTTATTAATTTTAGGACTAACTGCTATATTTACGGCACTGCCGGCATGTGCAGAATTTACTGTTGAAGACGGAGTCAGCAGAGATTACCTTAAAAATCACGGGTATTCAAATTCAACAGTACGTGCCGTAGAAAAGTCAATGGCGCAAACCAGCGGGGTTCCTTTGGCAGAAGATATAGAAAATCCGTATTACGAACGTCCGGTTATAAAACAGGTAAGACGTTTTTTTATGTATCTTGACCCGGCATTGGATGAACATTCATTTATGAATGATCATAATGTTAATTCTACAACAAGATATGACGATTTATAAAAAAACAGCAGTAGCGGCACTTCTGTTTACAATATTTTATACATTTACATTTTTGCCATGCACTGCTTCTCAGTCATATAACGAAGAATACCTTTCAGGCAATTTAAAATATTCCAATCTTAATTCCGCAAAAATCAGACAGGAAGCTGAAAGGGATTTTCATTTATATTTTTGCACCTCCGATGCCTCACAAAAAGACAAATATCTGAGATCGGCAATGAATAAATTTTTTATTCTTACCCAAATTAACCCTTCAGATATAGGGGCTTTTATAAAACTCGGGAAGATATATGATGAAAAAAATATCTCAGAACTTGCAAAAAACTGCTTTTATAAAGCTTTGAATATGAATAAAAATACCCCGCTTGCAAACTTTTATTTCGGCGACTATTACTACAAAAGAAATGATTACAAAAAAGCATTATATTACTATAAAATAGCATATAACAACGGGGCTGAGAGAACCTATGATTTCAATTTAAGGCTTGCAACAATATATGAAAAATTGGCAGACCTGTCGAATGCAAAAAAATTTTATGAAATATCATATACAATGAAAGCTGACAATAAAATCGCAATGAAAATACAATCATTAGATGAGCTGCATTATGATAAATCAGACTATTATCATAATATCAGGGAGTATAAAAAATGAACTTATATAAAATCATATTAGGATTAACATTTATATTTTTGACAAATACTTTTGTAATGGCAGATGACATAAACCCGCTTCTGCTTGCAAGTCCCGACAACAAGACTGAACAAATAAAATCTTCCGAAACTGAAAATATGACTGCCGTTGCTGATGAAATCATTATCCCTCAGGCTGAAATATCTCCTGTATTTAAAAAATATCAGCCGGATAAAAATGAAGTCGTATTCAGCTACACAAAAAATCTTATTAATGCAATTGACCCCACAGCCATATCAAATAGAACCGGCAGCTATCTTCCCGGTGCCAGAGGCATAAATCAACTCGTAATATATACTCCCGATTACGGTCCAAGGACAAATACAAATGAATACGGTGCGGAAGCAATTGTTGAAGGCAACACTGTAACAGAACTTTCCGGGGCTGATTCTCTTATCCCCCCCAACGGTATTGTTATAAGCGGTCATGGACGTGCAAAAAACTGGATGAATTCAAGTATTAAAGTCGGAACCAAAATTTATATAGATAAAGCTACAAATATAATCTACACATACACAACCTCAGAAAGCTACATTTTTGAATCTGAAAAGAAAATTTCCGAAGCTGAACAAATGCTCAACTACTACAAAAATGTCAGCCCTGATTATAATTGGAAACTGCCCGGAAGCTATATTGCAGACGCAAAGAACTATTTAAAAAAAGCCAGAAAAGCTCCTGAAGAAGTTCAAAAATATTCAAAACTGGCAATAGAGGCATCTAATGACGCAATAAAAAGTGTACTCCCTTATAAAAGCGGAGAATTAAAGGGGGTATGGTTAAGACCGACGGAAAAAAACGAAGATGCTATAGAAGATACTCTTAACAGAATAAAAAAAGCTGGTATAGATACTATATTTTTAGAAACTTACTTTCATGGCAAAACCATTTTCCCGAGCAAAACAATGAAAGCATACGGTTTTACCCCTCAATATGAACAATTTGAGGGATTTGATCCGCTTGCAATTTGGATAAAAGAAGCTCATAAACGCGATATAAAAATACATATATGGTTTGAAACATTTTATGCCGGTCCGCAAAACCCGAAAGATAACGCACAAAGCATTCTTGGTATGAACCCTTCATGGGGAAACAAAATAAAAAAAGATATAGATTCTTTTGAACCGTCAAAATCAACATCAGAACATAACGGCTACTTTTTAGACCCTGCAAACCCTTTTGTTCAAGATTTTCTTGCAAAACTTATTGATGAAATAATTACAACTTACAAACCTGACGGCATAAATCTTGACTATATAAGATACCCCAATTGCGTTTCAAACTCTGAAGAAACAAACTGGGGTTATACTGACTACGCAAGAAATGAATTTAAAATGATTTTCGGAGTTGACCCTGTTGATCTTACAAAATCCGATCCCCTTTGGCTTGAATGGAATAATTACAGACGGCAAAAAATCACTGATATGGTAAAAAAAGTCGGCGAAATAGGAAGACGCAGACACACTTATATCAGTGCAGTAATTTTTCCTGACAGACAGGCTGCATTAAATACCAAACATCAAGATTGGAAAACCTGGTCTACAAGAGGTTATTTAAACGGATTTACACCTTTGTTTTTAACTTGTGATGCAAAAACAGCAAACAAGATGATGACGGATGTAATTAAAGTAAAATCCGCAAATACAGATTTTTACGCAGGATTATTCGTTACATTCATGAGCGGCACTGACGAAGATTTAATAAGATTAATACATGAAGCTAGGAAAGTTAACGCAAAAGGTGTAATCTTATTTGACTACGCACATCTAAGTAATAAATACATAAACACGCTTTCAACAAGCGTTTTTGCGACACAATCGCCATTCAAAAATGCGTTCAAAATCGGTCAGCCAAATCCTCAGCTTCAGCCTGCATCAAGAAAGGGCTGGTGGATTTTCGGTAAAGATTAAATGCTTAATCAGCATAAAAAATAACCTTTGTAACAATTTAACTCTGTTGTTACATATTTCCGGAACAATTTAACTTATAATTAATCTGTGGACAGATTTGGCATAAATTCTTTTCTTCAAAATAAAAATGCATTAATGTTTGTTACTGCATTGCTTTTTATGACAGGAATACTTGCATATTTTAATGATTGCGGAATTATTTCTGCATCACTACTTAGTATTGCGGGAATTGTTTTAATATTAAAAAATTATATTAACATTAAATACGTAATTTTTTGGATATTTATTTTTTATCTGGGATTTTTTAATGCTTATTTCAGAGTACACTTAACAGACGGACTTCTTCCTTTTGCTCCGGCAGATACCACAATCAAAGGACAAATTGTATCTATTCCGGACACCGGCTCAAAAGATAAAACGAAATTTTTCTTCAAAGTTTATGATATAAACGGTCAAAAAGTTAACGGCAAAACTCTTGTAACAACAAGCGGAAATAGTTTTGAACAATACAAAATAGGAAACAACTATGAACTTTCCGGGAAATTAAGAAAACCTTTTTCGGCAACTAACCCGTCACAATTTGACTACGGAAAATATTTAACGAATTTTGATACATACACTGTATTTTACTCTGATAATACAAAACTTTTAAATACAGAACCGGAAACTAAATGGAAATTTTTACAGAAATTAAATAATCTGCGCGACAGAATAATTAATATTCATTCCAAATATCTGAAAACTCCTAACCTAGAAATTTTAGGAGGAATAGTATTCGGCGATGATGCTGTTTCGCCGCCCGAGTATATAAAAACATCTTTTATTAATTCGGGACTTCTGCATATTCTTGCGGCATCCGGAATGAATGTTGCATTTATATACGGTTTTTGGGTATTTTTCTTAAGACGGGTCAGAGTGCCTTACAAGCTATCTGTTGTCAGCGGAATGGGTATTGTCATTATATACACAATGATGACAGGACTTGGAGCTTCGGTTATTCGCGCAGCTTTAATGCTTTTATTCGTGTTAATCGGAAAACTTATAGACAGGGATGCTCACAGCGTGTCGCTTCTTGCATTTGTCGCAATGCTTATGCTTATTTATAATCCAGCATTTATAAATAATGTAGGATTTCAACTTTCGTTTATTGTTACATTTGGTATATTAACAACAGCAAATGTAATTTTTGAAAAGTATAAAAATCATTCTCTGCCAAACTGGCTCGCAGGTGCAATATTAATTCCCGTAGTTGCACAAATTTGGGTAGCTCCGATACAAATGTTTTATTTTAACACATTCAGCACCTATTCAATTTTAGCAAATATTATAAGCATGCCTTTTTTAAGTATCGTGAGTTTCGGAGGTTTTGTAAGCTCTATAATTGCAATGTTCAGTCCTTTTACAGACAAAGTTTGTATGGTCACGGATTTGATTCTAAATTACTTTTTAACCATTCTTGTGCATATTTCCAATTTCTTTTCACAGCTTGAATTGTCAATGATTACAACAACACATCCTTGCATATTACAGATAATACTATACTATTTACTGATATTAATTTTAACACTGGGTATAAAAACAGGATTTTCAAAAAAGATTGTTGTTTCCTGCACTGTACTTGCGGCTATACTCGGAATCTCGCTTGTAAATATTCAGAATAAAAATCTTGAAATAATAGCTTTTGATGTTCAAAACGCCGATTGCTTCCTTATAAAAACTCCTCAAAACAAATATTTTATAATTGATACGGGAAGAGCCGGCTATAAAGGCGGTAGAGCACAGGCAAATTCAATTATCATAAAATATATGAAAGACCATGGGATTAAAAATTCGCAAGGAATGATTATAACCCATTTTGATAATGACCATTCAGGCGGAGCCGTTAACATTATAAAAAACATTAATGTCAAACAAGTTTACATAAATTCCTTTGACAACAAATCTATGACTTCAGAAAAAATTTACAAAACATTAAAAGAACTGAATATACCTTCAAAAATTCCTGAATCTAATACTGAAATTTACAAAGAAAATGATTTAACAATCAAAACTTACATGGCAGATTTAGACACAGACAATGAAAAATCAATAATCACACTTGTAAGTTTTAAAGATTTTGATATGCTTTTTACCGGAGATGCAGGAGTTGAAGCATTTAACCGGATAAAACAAAATATTCCTCATAAAATTGAAGTTCTAAAAGTCGGTCACCATGGAGGTTTTAATGTTGTTGATGATAAAATGCTTGAGCATTTAAACACAAAAGTGTCAATAATATCAACAGGACAAAATATTTACGGGCACCCAAACAGAGGGACTGTTGACATACTAAGGCATACCGATATTTTCAGAACAGACAGACATAATGCCATAAAAATAAGTTCCGACGGAGAAATTTACAAAATTTATACCTATAATCCTGACAAACACAAATTTGAACTCTCAAAAGAGTACAGTATTTTAAATCCGCTAACAGACAAAAATAAAACTTAAATATTATTTATTAATTAAATTCAGCACAAAACTTTTTTATCTTCAAGAGCAGTTTCAATCTCATCAATAATCATCTTTGCAGCACCGACTCTGTCATCTGCAGTCGTAATAGGTCTGCCCACAACCATAAAGTCAGCGCCCGAGAGTATTGCATCACGCGGGGTGTCTACCCTTACCTGATCGTTAACGGATGACCATGTAGGCCTTGTTGCGGGACACAAAATAATAAAATCATCCCCAAATTCTTTTCTTATTCTTTTAGCTTCTTCAGCACTTGCGACAACTCCGTCCAAACCGGTATCTTTTGCCACTTTTGCGAGCTGAATAACAAAATCTTCAATATTTTTATCCACACAAAGTTCAGTTGTCAAAGTTTTTTGTCCGAAACTTGATAACAAAGTAACTCCGAGAATTGTAGGAGGTTCAATCCCCATGGATTTTGCAGCAGCACGCGAAGCTCTGACAACAGCAGATGTCATTTTTGACCCGCCCTGTATATGCACATTAAAAAAGTTAATATTATTTTTAACAAGACTTATACATGCTTTTTGAACAGTATGCGGAATATCATGGAATTTGCAGTCATAATAACATTTGGCACCGTGTTCTTCTAAAAGTCTGAATGCCTCAAAACCATAATTTACAATCAAAGGCAACCCTACTTTAAAATAACCCGCATAATCTTTTAATTCTTTTACAAGTTCTTCAGCTTCCTTTAAATTATCAACATCCAGCGCTAAAATAATTCTATCTTTAGCTGTTACAGGTCTTTCAATCATCGTACAAAAATATTACCACCATAGTAAAATAAAATCAAGCCTTAACAGAATTAAGCTTATCGCCTAATCTTTGCATAAATCTTTTACACTGCAGAATTTTATCATACCCTAGCATAATTCCGAGCATAAAATCATGCTCCGGAGAAAGTTTATTCAAATGCTTGTCAAATGTGGATACAACTTTTATACAATCTTCATTTCCGAAAAAAACATTTATTGCCTTATCCGAAATATCATGAATAATATACGGAATATTTTCTTTTTCAAGTCTGTATTTTATATAATCTCTGTTTGAAGATTTTTCTGTTGTAAGAATTAAACTTCTCAACCCTTTTTTATATTCATAAATATGATGCATAAAAACTTTTAAATCACTAATAGCTTCTTTTGAAGGCGGTTTTATACCCCCTTGAAAAACCTGCTTATTTTTCTGACAATAATATGGCGAATAATAATTGAAACTTACTTGTTGAATTTTCATATCACAAAGTTAGCCCAAACTAACTTAATTGTCAATAGTTATATCTTCCGGTAACTGAGGTAGTTCTTTAGTGTAAACGCAGCCAAGTTTTTCAAGTTTGGAAATCTGATTTATAATATTACCTGTACCGTTTAATTTTTTTAAAGATGAATTTAAGTTATCACGAATTTTTAAAAGTTCTGAAAGAAGTGCCGCAAATTTATCATGAATATTTGTGCACAAACGAGCCATTTCAAGAACGTTTTTATTTTGTCGGTCAACAACATGGAAAGCATTAATAATTTTTAAAGCGGCGAGCAGAGTTGAAGGTGATACAGGCATAACTCTATTTTTCCACGCAAAATCCCAGAGTGCACAATCATCACAAAACATCATTGAATAACAGCTTTCAATAGGAATAAACATTAAAACATAATCAGGAGAAGCATCTTCTACAGAATAATCTCTCTTTGCAAGTCCTGTTATATGAGATTTTGTAGAATCAATAAATTGTCTTAAATGTATTTGCTTTTCAGCATCATCCCGAGCATTAATATACCCGTCCCATGCAGCGAATGAAGTTTTACTGTCAATATAAATACATCTGCCTTCCGGCAAAAATACTGTTGCGTCGGGTCTGCCTTCAGCCGTACCTTGCTGAAGTTTATATTCTTCATTTTTTCTTAAACCGGAGGCTTCTAATACCCGTTCAAGAACAATTTCGCCCCAGCGTCCGGAGGCTCTGTTATCTGATTTCATAACATTTACAAGAGAATTAGCATCGTGTGAAATTTTGTTTCCAGTTTCAAGAAAAGTTTTAATGTTCATATCAAATTTTGTAAAATTTTCAGTTTCAGCTTTAAAATTCTGCTCTGACCTTCTTTCAAAATCCTCAATACGTTCTTTAAATCTTTTGAAAAATTCATCAAGTTTTTCCTTGTTCTGGTTAGAAAATTCCGACGAACTTTCCTTGAAAATTTTGTTGGCAGTATTTTCAAAATACAGCTTCATTTGTTCTAAAAGCAGTTCTTGTGAAGCTTTATTATTTTTATCAATCACTTTAGACGAAACAAATACACACAAAGCACCAGCTAAAAAACCAACTAAAAATATTAAAATTTCCATATCCTTAACCTCTCCTTATGTAAATTATACCACAACAAGATTAGTTCAAAAAGATTAGATAAATATAAAATCAACCATGCGGCCAAAACATGTAAAAGCATGATTTAGAGCATGGTTGAGGATTTTTATCAATCTAAAGATGTAAGACAAATTCTCAAACCATTCTGATTTCAATATCAATCGGGGCATGGATGAAAACACCCCTCTAAAAGTTGTAGTATTTATAGTGTAGAGGGTAGAAAAACAGGGAGATAAAAAATGAGAGAGTTCAAAAGAAGATCCAGAGTTTTATTAATTGATGATAACGCAGATCACTTAAGAGGTGTAAAAGAGTTAATTACACTTGAAAGCTGCTATGATGTAGTAGGAACAACAACAAGCGCCAATATAGGTATTAATCTTGCGAAGAAATATCGTCCTGACATTATATTAATGGATATAAATATGCCTGAAAAAGACGGTTTACAAGCCATTCAGGAAATTGAAAAACTCGGACTGGATATCAGAGTAATTGCTTTAAGCGGATACGATGATGCGGATCTTATTTTCAGAGCAATGAAAATAGGAGCAAAAGGCTACGTTTTAAAGACAATGGCATCTGCACAGCTTATCTATGCAATGGATGAAGTTGCAGCTGGTAAAATTTATCTTCCGACAGCACTTACTTCTCGCTTCTTTGAATATTTTCAGAATTCCTTCAAAGAAGACAACAAAATCTCAACGGAAGAAAATCTCCTTACTTATCTGACAGCTAGAGAAGAAGAAGTTCTCGACCTTCTCACACAGGGTAATAACTACAAGAGTATTGCAGGGAAACTGTTTATATCGGAAACTACAGTTAAGACACATGTAAATAATATCTTCCAAAAATTACAGGTAAATGACCGGACTCAGGCTGTTTTATACGCACTGAACAACGGATTTGCAAACAGAAGACTCTCTAAAATTGCAGTTTAAAAATAACGGCTTAATTTAAAAATAAAATTTGTAAGGTTCGGCCGGAAAAGCTGAACTTTTTTTTAAAGGCAGGGATAAATGACCGATACAAATATGATATTTGAACAATCAAGGTGTATTTCACATGAAATAAGGAATCATCTTTCCATCTGCGAAATTTATACACAGATAATAAGAAAAAATATTGAAGAAGAAAACATTAATAATAAATCAATTGAGAATGCTCTGAATTGTATCAGCAAATCAATAAAAATAATGTGCAATTCACTTCTTGATTTAAAATCACTTAATAATTTATCACCTAAAAACTGCGATATTAAAGAACTTCTTGAAGAAGGCGTAAAGCTTGCAAAAGTTTATATCCACGATAAAGATATTAAAATTAAATGTAATTTAAAAGATACGGCAATTGTTTTTATTGATGAAAATAAATTTCTTGCCTGCATTGTAAATATAATAAAAAATGCAATAGAAGCCATAGATAAAAAGGGTGAAATAAAAGTTTCCCTTGACATAAAAAAAGAAAATGCGGTAATAAAAATATCAAATAACGGCGAAGCCATCTCAAAAGAGAAACAAAAAACGATATTTGAAGAAGGATTTACCACAAAGCCTACAGGGAGCGGGCTTGGACTTCATATATGCGTAACAAATCTCAAAGCTCAAAATGCAATTCTAAAACTGAATAAATCCACAAAAAATTTAACTGAATTTGAAATAGATATCCCATTTAATAAAAATTAACAATTATAGCAAAAATTTTTATTTTTCTTTGTTTATATTAATATAGGGAAAATTTTTAAATAATAAGGACACAGAAAGTGGATTTTTTCAATTCTTTATCACAAGTAGCAAAAAATCAAAATAATTTTAAAAAATGGGAAGCTCATCAACATGATGAAGAAGCACAGCGAGAAGAACTGGCACGCAGACGCCAGCATACCCCAGAAGAATTAAAACAGGCTGAAGAATTCGGTAAAACCATTATTGATGTTGTTGATATAATGGATAACCACTCTGAAAACGTTGCAGAAAACGTAGAAACAGCGGTTGATCCTTTATCATCCATCAGTACACTTATTACATTTTTTGGAGGCAACTGGTTAGTAGGCAAACATAAAAGCCAAAAGTTACTCAACAAAATCCGGGAAATTGAACTCAATGCAATAAATGCACAAGAGGGTCAGAACCTGACAAAAAGGCTTAAAGATTATGAACACCTGAATCCCCAAAAACGCTGGTTTTATTCAGATTCAATTTTACGAAAAAATCAAATAAAAAGAGTAAAAGATACTCAACTTAAAAAAGATCTTTTAAATTACTATGGAAAAGTTGAAAAGCAAACCGGAAAATTAACGAAGCAAATATGGTGGAATCACGGGCTTGTTGCTCTTGCATCAATCGGAGTATTTATTGCATCGACAATTTTGGAAGCGAAATTGCAGACAGACAGTTCAAAAATTGCCCGCTATCAGGCAAGACGCGAACTGGATGACCCGAAAGCATTTGTAAACTATACTCCCGAACAAATTGCAGCAGCAAAAAAAGAACTGGAAGAACATCCGGAATTACTCAAAGAAAAGAAAAAATCTAAATTAAAATCCGGAATGATAAAATCCATCTATAACATCATTAAAGACAACCGTGCCTATAGAAAAGATAAAAAAGCAAGAGAAGACAATTCGCAAATTGTAACACGCGATTTGAAACCGGAAGAACTTAAACAAGCACAAAGAGATAAAGAAGTAATACAAAGAGTTGTCCGCATTATAAACAATGAAGCAGAAAAGAATTCCGAAAATATGGAAGTAGCCGCAAACGTAATTATAGGTGCAACTCCTGTTCTTGGTGCTACAGTAGGTGCAGCTACAGGATGGATTTTAAATAAAGTAGGAGTTTTCGATAAATTTGTTGAAAATAGTATTGATAGATATGGTTCTGAAGAAACAAAACAACTGTTTGAAAACTTGAAAAAAAGTAAGAAAACAGGATTTGCATATCTGAAACAGTGGTTAAACTTCAGCGATTCGTTAATGAGGTCGGACAACACAGTCAATCAAGCAGCCAAGTCTAAAAAAATAAAGTTTAACGAAATTGTAAAAAAACTATTTGCATCAGGTTTCTCACACAAAAGTGGAAAAAATTGGATTTTAGGCGGCATCGGAAGTTTGGTAACTGGTTTTGCCGGTATGATTATAGGACTTAAACTTCAAAAATCTGCAGCCAGAGCCGGCCGCTATACAGCAAAACGAGAACTGGAGAAAAATCCGGAAAACTTTATAGGTTACACGCCAGAAGACTATGAAGAAGTTAAAGATATTAAAAACAATGAAAAGAAAGAAAACAAAATTAAAGAGTATGCTCTGTTTATACCTCGTGTCTTAAAACAATACTGGGATTATAACAAATACAAGAAAACCGAATACAAAGAAAGACAGGCTCTCAGAGATATCTTAAAGAAACAGGACATAACCGAAGAACAAATGCGTGATGCTAAAAACCTGCAGAGAAAAGTATTCAATACATTTGAAAAAGTCGATGATAATTCGCAGGTTTATTCCGAATCCATGGAAGCAGCAACAGAAATAGCCCAGCCGTTTGTCTGGTACGGAGGAATGGCTCTTGCAGCATCACCTGTAATAGTAACAGGAATTCAGGTGGCACGCGGGAAAATTACGCCTGCAAAATTGACAGAAAAAATTACAAATTTCTTTAGCAAACATTCAAATTTAATGCAGAAAAAATGGTTCAAAAAGTATTTAAAAGGCATAGAAAACAACGTTACGAATGTTGTAAACAATGTTAATATGAAACAAGAAATCTGGTCAGATGGACAATGGCATAAACTTGAAATAAAACCTCTCGGTGCTTTGTTACAAGGTATTGACTTACAAAAAGATCCTATTATTGATATTTTCTCAAAATTGCTTAAAAATGCAGATATAGGAACAGAAAACTTTAAGAAACTATCCGAACCTGAACAAATTGAATACTTATATGAAGTTAGACGCAGAGTTCTCAAAAACTTTGAAATGTTTGACGACACAAATCCGTTAAAGAAAAAATTTATTGACATATTTGAAGTACTTATCAACGGTCACAAATATAACGATTATAGCAGATGTGTTCGTATGACAGCCGATGCTAGAAGTGCTCTTATTGATTACTTTAAAAATCCTCAAGAACTTACACCTGAACAAAGAACACAAGTTGAACAGGTTATTGAAATGGTCTTTGACAAAAATGCTGAAATGATAATAGACAACAACCGGCTGTTCCATGAGTTATCATCATCCGTTAAAATAAAAGATTTAAACAAACTTACATCTGATCTGGAAGAAAAAATCAGAATGACAGCTCAAGAAAACGGATTAATCTACCTGCTTGACAAAAAATCAATTGAAATATTGCAAAAATATCTTGGCAAAGATGAATTTAACAAACTTTTAAGCAAAAAATCACAAATTAATATAGAAGAATTTATGAAACCTCAACAGGCAAACATTGCAAGACCGGGAAAAATCCGGGCTCTTGCAGGTATACAAATGGAAGAAGCTCTTGACATTCTCCATGCAGTAAAAGATAAAATACAAAAAACAACATTTAAAGACTTATACAATCTTATGCCTGAAAAATTCACAAATTCAAAAGCCGGACTTAACAGCCTGAAAGAAAAAGTATCAAAAATGACTTCTGAAGAATTCGAAGACTTTGCACGCGATACTCTAAAAATGGCAAGTATGGACAAAGAAACACTCCTGAGAATAATTCCGAAAATAGAAACAATTCTGGCAAATATTCCGAAAGAAGAATTAAGCAAAATTACTTCAAGAATTATAAAAGAATTTAATGAACATCCTGATGAATTTATAAAACTTGTACAAACAGGCAAATTAGGTTCAATATTTATAACGCCTGAAATTCAAAAAGCACTTGCAATAGCCGGTGTAAGCTGGACTGCTTTTTCAATAATAATGACTTATGCTGTTGAATCCTGGCTTGCTGATATGCAGTTGAAAGCCGGCAGGCTTGGGGTTATGAAGGCAATGGAATCTCTTGAAGATCCAAGATACTACGCTAATATTGAACCTACAGAAACAGCCAAAACACAACAGCCTAAACCTGTGGAAAACGCATCTGAGTTTACAGACTCAGGAAATCTTCTTGATAAATTCAAAAAATAGCGACTTTATATTATAGTTTACACCAACTACGGGTATTTGCTACCGTTCTGATTTTTCTTGAAATTCTTAAAACGTCATGCTGAACTTGTTTCAGCATCTCGTACTAATCCTAAAACGAGTTCAGTGCTTGCCCTGTAGATGTTATATGGATAGAGGCGGCTGCGCCCCTATTCATTAAACTCCTGAATGGAAATGGATTCTATTCCATTAAGATTTCTGTACGTTTTATACAAATCCTGAACAGGATTACGACCTACAAAATCAAGAATAACAACAATTTTAGTCATATTTTCATCCTGCTTGTTTAATTTTTTTGAAACTTCCACAAGAGATTTGCTGTTCTCAATAATATAATCATAGATACTGTCAGAATTTTCATTAAGACATGAAATACTCATTTTTAATCTTCTGGTATTTTTAGCAGTTGAAATAAGAATATTTTTTTCAAACAACCTTACAGAAACAAGAACAAGTATTGAAAATATTGTTGCAGCTATCGCAAGCGGAAACATTCCGGCACCGCATGCCATTCCGACAGCAGCAGAAACCCATAAAGTTGCAGCGGTAGTGAGTCCAAAAACCGTTGCACCATGGCGAAATACCGTACCTGCACCGATAAAACCGATACCTGTAACAACCTGAGCAGCAACACGCGCGGTATCACGGGTTCCGAGTTCATCGCCGGTAACGGAAACTTCCGGAAATCCGTATATAGAAATTATCGTAAATAAACAAGCTCCCAAACAAACGAGAATATTTGTCCTCAAACCGGCATATTTGTTCGTCATCTCACGTTCCAGACCGATTGCAAAACTCAAAAGCAATGCCGCCAGAAGTCTTATTGCAAGTGTGATGTCAAACATAAATCCGGAATTTACCCAATCCATACTTTATCTCCTTTAGCTGTTTAACTTTTTATCTTGTTTTGCTTTTCGGGTCAAGAATATCTCTTATTGTATCACCAATCAAGTTAAAAGCCAACACCGCAATAAAAATTAAAAATCCCGGAGTTAAAAGCCATGGGCGATAAATAATGTTTGTGTATTCCTGAGCTTCTTTAAGCATATTTCCCCAGCTAGCATCCGGCTGCTGAATACCGAGTCCCAAAAAGCTTAAGCCTGATTCCGACAATATATAAGAAGGAACAGATAAAGTCATTGCAACAATTACAAAACTTGTTGTCTGAGGCAATATATGTTTCACTATAATTCTTAAACGGGAAGCTCCTATTGATTTTGCAGCCTGAACATACTCTTGATTTTTTATTGATAAAACCATCCCTCTTACAACACGCGCAAAACCAGCCCAGCCGATAAGCGCTAAGATAACAACAATCAGCATAAATCTCTGAACGCTTGTCATGCCGGAAGGCAGTATTGATGCAAGAATTATCAAGAGGTAAAAACTCGGAATAGACATAACAGCTTCCGCAAATCTCATCATAATCATATCAACTTTACCGCCGAAATAACCGGCAATTCCTCCATACAAAAGTCCGATAGGGAATAAAACAAAAAGCGCAAGAAAACCTATTGTCATCGAAATTCTACCGCCGAAAAGTATCCTTGAAAATACATCACGCCCGTTTATATCAGCACCAAGCAAAAATAACCTTCCGCCCTCGTCAGTTGTAACGAGGTGGCGTTTCATAGGAATTAATCCCAAAAATTTATAAGGCTGGCCTTTTGAGAAAAATTTCACATAATGCTTTTGACTTCTGTCAAGTGTATAAATTATTTTCAAATCATTGGAATCAAATTCACGCTTGTAATTGTACGTGTAAGGTTTTGAGAGTTTCCCGTTTTCATCAATAGTAAAAATTTTAGAAGGCGGGACATAAGCCATTGACCTGTCGGAAAAATCCTTTGTATAAGGTGCAAGAAAATCTGCAAACAATAATGCTAAATAAATTATACCGAGTACAATAACGGCAATCCTTGCAAATTTATCTTTCCAGAGCTGTTTAATCAAATCTTTTATCATGCCCTGCTCCCTTCTCTGATACGCGGATCAGTAATAATCAAGAGAATATCAGCGATTAAATTACCTAAAATCAGCATAACAGCTCCCATCATTAAAGAAGCCATAACAAGATTAATATCGGATTTCAAAACAGCCTCTAATATTAACCTGCCGAGTCCGGGGTATTGAAAAACATATTCAGTAAGCGCTGCACCGCTTAAAAGTCCAGCAAATTCAAACCCGAGAAGCGTTATCAAAGGATTAACCGCATTACGCAAAGCATGCTTAAATATGACTTTACCTTCACTTACTCCTTTTGCCCTTGCAAACTTTACATAGTCACTGTCAAGAACATCTAACAAATTCCCCCTCATCTGCCTTTGTAAACCTGCAAGCGAGAGCGTAAACAAAACCGTTACCGGTAAAACAAGGTGATGGGTAATATCCCAAACTTTCTGCTTGAATGTCATATCTAAAAAATTAGAACTTGTCAGCCCTCCCACAGGAAACCACCCGGTTTTAACCGCAAATATCAATAATAAAACAGCAAAGAAAAACGACGGAATCGCCATTCCTATACTTGTAAGAACAGTTAAAATTCTGTCAAACGGTGTTTTCCAATTAATTGCGGCTAGTACGCCCAGCGGAATTCCGACAATCCAGGCAAGAAATATTACAACCGTTGTTAAAAGCAGGGTATTAGGAATACGTTCTTTCAATTTAGTACTGACTTTTTCGCCGTTTGAAGTTACGCCAAGATCTCCCTTTATAAAAGCTTTAGCCCATTTGCCATACTGAACAATAATTGGCTTATCAAGCCCCAGTCTTTCTGTTTCACGCTGCAGCGTTTCTTTTGAAACAGAAGGATTTAACCTCAATTCCGCAAGCGGATCCACAGGCGACAAGCGTATTATAAAAAAGCTTATCAACGAAACTATAATAAGTAATGGTATTGTTTGAAGAATTCTTTTTAGTATATAGATTAGTATTTGCATTGTTGTCCTTTTGTGAAGTGAAACGTTATGTGTGAAGGGATATAATTATTTCACTTTTCACTCATCACTCTTCACTTCACTTTCATAAATTTCCTCAATATTATGTGTAATTCCGCCGAGGCTTGTCGGATATACATTTTTAAACTTGTCGCGAAGCGCCGAAATGATTATCGGAGAATAAATATATATAAGCGGTTTTTCATCATAGACAATCTCTTGATACTCGTCGTAATACTTTTTTCTGTCCTCAAATTCAGTTTGAAGCGCGCCTTGAGTATAAAGATAGTCAATTCTTTTTTCAAATGGATATCTTTTACTGTTCATATCACGTTCCAAACGCTGGTTAAAAATATGCAGTGTTCCATCAGACAGCCAGACATTTTTCCCTCCGTTCGGTTCCAGAGGAGAGCCGGTAAATCCCATTATTACCATATCCCAGTCAAGTGTTGCCATAAGTTTATTAACAAGAGAATTAAACTCAATGGGTTTGAAATTAATCTTCATCCCCAAATCCTCTAAGTCCTGTTTAACCATAACACCTATTGCTTCACGTTCAGTATTTCCGGCATTTGTATAAAGATCAAATTCCACATGGTTTCCGAATTTATCTATTAAATGTCCTGCTTTATCCCAAGAAAAACCCGATTTTCTCAAGAGTTCTCTTGATTTATTCAAATCTCTTTTATGTCCTTTTATACTTCTATTAAGAAATATGGAATTAAGAGTTTCAGGCGTAAACAACGGTTCTGCAAGACCGTTTGCAATATTAAATATCATATTTTCCCTGTCTATTGCATAATCAACCGCCTGGCGGAAGTTTTTATCCTGAAACCATAGCTGTTTTTTAGTATCGACATAATATTTTCCGCTATCATCTTTTCGATTGTTTAAATTCATTGCAATATACATAGTTCCGGTATTCGGCCCAAGATTGTATACCGTAAAATCTCCATGCTTTTCCATTTCTTTAAAGCGGGCTACATTTGCCCCTTGCAAAGTAATTTCATCAAGCTCACCACCTTCAAACTTTAAAACCTGATTGTTAATATCTCCGACTATAAGATAAATTAATTTATCAAGATAAGGCAGTTTTTGCTCATCTTTATTGATTATATAATAATCTGGGTTTCTCTCAAACACAACTCGCTGCGCAGGCACATATTCTTTAAGCCTGAAAGCTCCCGAAGTTACAAAGTCTCTCGGATTGGTATTTGTTGATAAAAATCCGTCAAAATATGCTTTGCCTCGTTTTACTGCAGGTTCAAAAACATGTTTTGGAGCAATGGGAGAAGAAAGCATTCTGACAAAAGGGGCAAAAGGTTGAGGTGTAACAAATTTTACCGTATAATCATCAATCTTTTGAACAGTCGGTAGCTTCCCGTCAATTGCTATTGAATCCCTTACAGAAGTATTTCCAAACCCGTCAAAAATAATATTCTGCCATGTAAAAACTACATCATCAGCAGTAATAGGCTTACCGTCCGACCATTTAATACCTTTTCTCAGATGAATTAAATATTCACATCCGCTTATTGTAAAATCTTTAGCAAGCTTTGGGATCGTATCGCCCGTAACGGGATCGGTCGTAACAAGTCCGTCATACATAATATCGGACATCTGAGAAGAAATATTATCCTTAGAATTAAACGGATTGAATGTTTTAGGCCCTTCTCCGATAGTTGATGATATAAAAGTTCCGCCAAATTTCCCGATTGGAGCTTCGGATTGCAGATAGTCAACCCCGTTAATTGTAACGTTTTTCTTTTTATACGGGTAGTAATCCAGTGTATAAGAAGGTGCCAAAGTTTCAAAAGACTGCATTGTTTGAGGGATATCAGCCTTAATACAGGCTTTAAAAACAAGAGCCGCAAAAACTAAAACCAAGATAACATATATAACCCGTTTCATAGTTTTAGAATAACATAAATATAAATTTTGTTTATAGCCTGAGCAGGGAAAAAATTAATCAGAATATAATTTTTCTGAGCTGCAGCAAGAACCGGAAAGAACAGTACCGTTGAGTAAATCATAAGAACCTAAAAATCCCTGTCCGGATTCTTCACCAAAATCCGACGAACACTCGCATTTATCTCCGTTTTTATTTTTATTAAATGTACCGTCAGCACCTATAGGTTTAATCCAATCATCAGTAACCATAGCGGCAAAAAAATCTTTGCCTACGACATTTGGAGCTTTGGCAAAAGAATTTACATCAACAGCAATCATCCCTGTTGACCAGCCACCAAAATAAATAGTTGTACCGTCAGCCAAAAGAATTGCCTTATGCATAAAATCCCAACCACTATATAACGTTCCAAAATTTGGGCATGAAGTAGGAGAGGTTTGTTTTCTTTGTCCTGCAGGTGAAGAATTTTTTAGACTGTCATACATGCTGTATGAAGTTGAACCGCCGCATAGACCGTTCCATGGTTGATAATAGCTTGTACAATATTCACTTTCACCGTATTGAGGGAAACCGCAACTTTCAACAACTTTAAAATGCGATACAAATTTTGATACAAATTCCGGGGACAAAGTTGCATATTCACTATTTTGCAAAAATGCTTTAGGTTTTGGACATGTTGTCGGAATATCAAAATCTCCTTCTTTAGTCTTTACGCATATATTACCGCCCATTTCATTTTTTACAAGATTATAAACAGAAGCAATCTCACTGTATTTCTTTTTCCACATGGAAGTAAACTGTTTGTCCTGATAATTTTTAATCAATCCGGGCAAAGTTATTGCAGCAACAGTACCTATAATCGCAAGTGTGACCAAAACTTCAGAAAGCGTAAATCCAAATATTTTATTCAAAAAATATAACCCACTGATACGGGCTAAAAAATGCCCCCCCCCCGAAACTCCGATATATTGGACTCTCTCATATATTCTCCTTTCTTTTAATGCTCCATTTATTATACAATATAATAATTAATTTTTCCTTAAGAAAATTAAAATTTTTACAAATCCGTTATATAAATATAATGTAGACTTGAATTAGGAGAAAAGGAGAAAATATTATGTTAAAACCATTAGCAGACAGAATTGTTATTAAAGTAATTGAAGACACAGAACAAACTTCAGGCGGAATTTTTATCCCTGACAGTGCTAAAGAAAAACCTCAAAAAGGCGAAGTTGTTGCAGTAGGCGCCGGTAAAATGAACGAAAAAGGGGAAAGAGAACCAATGGACGTTAAAGTCGGCGATACAATTCTTTATGCAAAATATGCAGGAACAGATATTAAAATCGACGGAGTTGAATATAAAATTCTCTCTGTTAAAGATGCATTGGCAATTATTGAATAAAAGATATCAAGACACTAAGGAATATTCTTAGTGCCTGTTATCTTAGTAACCTAGTAACTTAAATAAGGAGAAATAAAATGGCAAAACGTATAGTATTTAATGAAGAAGCAAGAAAATCGCTTCTAAAAGGTATAGATGCAGTAGCAGACGCAGTTAAAGTAACACTAGGGCCAAAAGGCAGAAACGTAATCTTAGAAAAAAAATACGGTGCTCCGCAAATCGTTAACGACGGTGTTACTATTGCAAAAGAAATTGAACTTAAAGACGGACTTGAAAATGCAGGCGCTCAATTGTTAAAAGAAGTTTCTTCCAAAACAAATGATGTAGCAGGCGACGGTACAACAACAGCATCAGTTCTCGCTCAGGCAATAGTTAGAGAAGGCTTGAAAAACTTAACTGCAGGTGCTAACCCGATGTCTATGAAACGCGGTATTGACAAAGCCGTTGAAATTTCAGTTAAAGAAATCAAAGACATGTCAAGACCTGTTAATACAAAAGAAGAAATCGCACAGGTTGCAGCAATTTCTGCAGGCAATAACAAAGAAATCGGCGAACTTATCGCAGAAGCTATGGAAAAAGTAGGTCATGACGGTGTTATTACAGTTGAAGAAAGCAAATCTTTCGGAACAAACCTGAAAGTTGTAGAAGGTATGCAGTTCGACAAAGGTTATTTATCACCTTACTTTGTAACAGATGCAGAAAGAATGGAAGCTGTATTGGAAGATGCTTATGTATTCTGCTGCAACAAGAAAATCAACCTTATTTCTGATATGGTTCCGTTACTTGAACAGGTTGCTCGTGACGGCAAGTCTTTATTGTTAATCGCAGAAGATGTTGAAGGCGAAGCTCTGGCAACACTTGTTGTTAACACAATGAGAAAAGTTTTAAGAGCAGTTGCTGTAAAAGCTCCCGGATTCGGCGACAGAAGAAAAGCAATGCTTGAAGATATCGCAATCTTGACAGGCGGCGAAATGTTCACGGAAGAACTCGGCATCAAACTTGAAAATGTTACAACTCAAATGTTAGGTAAAGCAAAACGTGTTACTGTAACAAAAGACGAAACAACAATCGTCGTAGGCGATGAAACAAAACAGGCTGTTCAAGACAGAGTTCGTTTAATCAGAAAACAAATTGAAGCTTCTGACTCTGAATATGATAAAGAAAAACTTCAAGAACGTGTTGCAAAACTTTCTGGCGGCGTTGCAGTTATCGAAGTTGGAGCTGCATCAGAAGTTGAACTTAAAGAAAGAAAATTAAGAATTGAAGATGCATTGAACGCTACAAGAGCTGCCAATGAAGAAGGAATTGTTCCGGGCGGCGGCGTTGCATTAGTAAGAGTTCAACAAAAACTTTCAAAACTTGTTGATACAACAAACTTCTCATCAGATGATGAAAAAATAGGCTTCAAAATTTTAACTGCAGCATTAGATGTACCTTTAAGAGCAATAGCACACAACGCAGGTGCTAAAGCTGATGTTGTAGTAGATACCGTAACAACACACGAATCAGCTTACGGCTACGATGCTTTGAATGATGAATACGTAGATATGTTCAGATCAGGTATTGTAGACCCTGCAAAAGTTACACGTTCAGCTCTTGAAAATGCCGCATCTGTAGGCTCTATGTTGTTAACAACAGAAGCTGCAGTTGTAGATATTCCGGAAGAAAAACCTGAAATGCCTCAAATGCCCGGCGGCATGGGCGGCATGATGTAATAAACATCATACCTGTAAACATAAAAAGCACCGATAAAATCGGTGCTTTTTAATATTCTTTTATTAGTCATCATTACCGGTTAGGGTATCAAGTAGAAACTTGTAAGAGGTCAAAAAACTCCAATCATCACTATTGAATGACAATTTCTTTTTAGAAACTTCATCTATTACTGTATTATAATCTCGTCCGTTTAATAGTGTTTCATATCTGTCTTTTCCGGCAACTATAAACTTAGATACAGTACTTGCAATAGGATTAAGTTTGTTCACGTCTTCAGGAGATGATATTGTAAAACCGCCTTTATAATAAACAGTTCCCAAAGCCCCATCAGCCGCACTAGTTATCTCGTAATCCAAAAATTGGTTATAGAGTGCCTCTGCTTCACTCTTTTGTTCATCAGTTAAAATATTATTTAGAGTAGATTCATATTGTTGTGCTACCTGAAGAGATTCGTCTAAATTTTCACCGCAACAATCATTTACCAGTAATAACGCATTTCCCATAACATTAAGTTGTGTATTTAAAGAAGAAGAATTATCATAGGTAGAAGTGCTGCCTTCAGAAAGTGCTGTTGCTTTCGGAGCAGCCGGATCTTCGGCCTGATACACACTCTGTGAATTTGCTAATTCCCAGACCTGCTGGGATGTTAGCGTTTTACCATCTTTTATGTAAACAAAAGGCTTAGATCCACCATTAAAACAAGGCTGTATACTAACGCCATCTGGCAGACCCCCTATTGGCGCCAGCCCGGCTTTTCTCAACATTTCACCATAATCAGCAACATTTTGAGGAGCATCATCTTTTGTGAACTTATTATCTTTATCCTTAATAATATTTTGTTCAGCTAGTTTATCAAAAACAGATTGTAATTCAAAAGTAATTCCCGAAGAATTTGGACCTTGATTTTTAAGCTCAATGTTTGCTCCTGTTGTAAAACATTATTAATACCATCTACCATAACGGTTACTCCTTATATAACAAAATACTCTCATATATATAAAACCAACCTGGAGGTAAAAATTGCAAAATTCAGACAACACACGACATATCATATCATATCATATCATATAGATGATTATAACAGGGTTTCAGCCTGTTTGCAAAGTTTTACATTTCTTTACAATTATTTTTTACAATTTGATGTAGATTATTACAATATTAAGCTATATTAATAATGTGCCGTATTCCAAAGCTTTTTTTGACTGCAATATAAATCCCCAAAAGCAGCTCTTGACATATTACATATTTATTATGAAATTATTCACACAATTCAAGCAGCTGTAAAACCTCAAACGGAATCTTAATTTCAGTACTGCTTTCGTGAGGATTAACTATAGTTAATTCTTTTGTTTTTGGGTCATAACTCTTTACTGAATATGAATGCCTGTCGTACAAAACAGTTCCGTCGGGCAATATTAAGCGTTGATCTCCAACATTTTCCACATTGTCAGAATTTGAATGCTCAAGTCTAACCGTTTCGCCCGAACTTAATACAAGCTTGTTATCTTTGAAATTTTTATTTTGTTTCAGCTGGTTATCATTAGCAATGCCTATAGTTTTAACTTTATCATTAATGAGCATATCCTCAGTTATATTTAAGTAATAGGCTTTTGCATCTTTATTACCGGTTATTCTTTGCAAAACGATTGCAGGCTGCTCCCCCGAAAATAGAATGTCGCTTCCGTAACGTTTTACGTAGGCCATCTCAATCAAGCTGACATCAGCATCTCCAGGAGAAAAACCAAAAAATTCTTTTCTTTTATATTTTATAGCATGATTTTCAAGTTCTTCCTGCGTTACTTTAATCGGTTTTTTACCGTTGTCTTGCGGGAAATTCACTTCATAATATATATTTCCTTCCTTATCCGACTTTTGTGCATAAAGTTTTTTCAAATCTTCATCTGGCATACCATTTACGGTTGCCAGTATAGTACAGGTTCCAAACGTCCCCTGATTAAAAGTTCCTACATGCCAGTCGATAACTTTGCTGTTTTTATCTAAAAGATTACGAGTTCTACGAAGTTCAGAGAGATCATAATCATCCTCTGTCCAAGAAAAATTTTTCAACTCATTCTGAATTTCATCTTCACTCATTTGACTCGGATGTTTAAAATCTTTCTTTTCTTCAAAAGTTTCATCTCCTATAGCTTTGTAGACGTCAATCCCGTTATCAAGATCTTTTGCATCTAAATAACCGTCTTCAAAAAACTTGCTCAATTCATCGTATGAATAAACATGCTCATCTTTATTATGAGATTTGTTATATTCAGATAACTCTTTTGCAAACAGTGAATACTTTTCCTTAGGCAACTGTTCAAATTCTTTTTTAGTTACTTTTCCGTCTTTATTTTTATCAAAAGCAAAAAGTATAGCATTATTTGTAAAAGATGTGACAAGAACTTTTTCAGCGCCGTTTTTAAACTGCTTGTCCATATATTCTTGAATATATTTATTTATTTTTTTTGCATTAAAGTCAACCATAATTGCTCCTATTCTTTAATATATATACAACCCTCAATATTAGCAAACTGCCCTTCTGAGTCGATTGTTATCTGCATTTTATTTAATAAGGCTTTATAACTTTCAATAAAGTCTTTATCTTCAGCCGTTAGATTAGACTGATCTTGCTTCGACAATGCTATATACTTAGCTCTATCTTCTGATAACCTTTTCATATCAAGAGCAGCGAAGTTCATTGCCGAACTTAGAGAAAAATTTTGGGTACCTCTAACCTCAATCGAACCGTCTGCGCACTGATAAGGCTGACTATCATATACAAATTCATTATACAACTCTGCTAAATCACGTTTTTCTTCGGGCACAGTTATAGAGCTACTCCCACTAGCCATTTTCACATCACCATCAGAATGTGCTATATCAACAACATTCTGTGGAGTTGATGTTCGAACATTAGCAGGTTGGTTGCCTTCTAAATTAATATCCGGCACATCAGCTTGAACAATTGAACTTAGATTATCTATTGATAAACCTACAACTTTTGCTTTTGGCTCACCTAGTGTAATTTCTTGTCCTTGATAAATAACAGGTCCATGTTCCTGCTGCCCTGCAAGAGGATCAGCTACTCTTTGTGCCTGTTGCAAATCACCTGGATTTACTGTTTCATTATAAACCGGCGGCGGAGTATTTGGCCCTGTAGGATGTTCGTTTTTAGCCATATTACCAGAAAGGATTTCCGGTTGTGACACTATATCACTAATTCCTAAATTATCAGGATTTAATCCTACAACTGTTCCTTTAGGAGGTTCATCTTCAACTACCTCTGGTGACTGTGGCTGATTAGCATTGGAAGTTACTGAACCTTTCTGCTGATTCTCTACAGGGTCTGGATTATTTTCCAAATTTTCAGGAGCTTTTCCCGTCAAAAGCTGAACGATTTTATTCCATACATCAGATGCAATCTGGATTACCTGAGCACCCATAACTTTAAAATCCGTTTTCCAGTTGTTTTTGTTATTCAACTGCGCAATATCATCTCCGCCGCTATAAATTTGCGAACCATTCTGCTGTGCAGTCTGCTGAGCTGTTTTAACCTCTGTCATAACCTGCTGCCATATTGACAAATCATTATTAGAAATCTTTTGACCGCTTGCTTCAATTTTCGTTTTTATTGCCTGAGTTATACCTTGCCCCTGGGCAATACTGATATCAACCATAACTGCTCCTCTCTGTTTTATGCTCTCGTATTTATATAAAAACAATAGAGGGAAGCAAAATTGCAAAATTCAGACAATACACGACATATCATATCATATCATATCATATAGAGCATTATAACAGGGTTTCAGCCTGTTTGCAAAGTTTTACATTTCTTTACAATTATTTTTTACAATTTGATGTAGGTTATCACAATATTAAGTTATATTAATTATGTGCCGTATTCCAAAGCTTTTTTTGACTGCAATATAAATCACCAAAAGCAGCTCTTGACATATTAGCTAAAATCAATAAAATAAAAGAATGGAGGTATTTTATATGTTTAAATTAAGCAGCTGGGAATGCCCCCCCCCCGAAAATTAAAGCCAAATGACGGTTTCACCCAAAAAGCTTTTACACTGGCAGAAGTTTTAATTACTCTTGGTGTAATCGGAATAGTAGCAGCATTAACAATACCGCAGGTAATAACTAATTATCAAAAAAAAGCTACGGTTGCAAAGTTAAAAAAAGCTTATTCTCTAGCAGCTCAAGTTATAGAAAATGATGAGATTGGTGTTTGGAATTGGGATAACTGGGACAGTGCAGAGACAATATTGAGAGAACATTTTGTACCAAAATTACAAGTAACAGAAATCTATCCACCTAAATCAGCCTATAGTCCAATGTGCGAAAACTCACAATATACATGGCTAGGCGGCACAGGCATTGGATCTCCTTTTCTTAACAGTACGGCATCTTTAAGACTTAATGACGGAACTTGCTTAGGCTTAAATGGAAACGATAACGAATGGGAAGGACAATTCAATTATAATTTTTTTATTGATATTAACGGCCCACAAAAACCAAACGTTGCAGGCATTGACCTTTTCTTCTTTTATATTAATTCTAAAGGGCAATTGCGACCGTACGGAGATACTTTGACAGACGAACAGTTAAATAATAATCCTCCCAGCCCTTGTGAATATAAAGAAGAAAACAATTATGGCGGCCGCTCTTGTGCTCTAAAAATAATTCGCGACGGATGGGAGATGAAAAAGGATTACCCTTGGAAATGGAAAAAGGATTAAAGAACGCTCAAATATCTCTCACCGGTGTCCGGTAAAATTACAACGATTAACTTTCCGGTATTTTCTTTGCGTTTTGAAATTTCCAATGCCGCAAACATTGATGCACCTGATGAAATTCCGCACAAAATGCCTTCATCGCGTGCAAGTTTTTTTGCGGTTTCAATTGCTTCATTATCCTTAACAGGAAAAATTTCATCAACCGCATTTTTATCAAAATTGCCAGGAACAAAGTTTGCTCCAATTCCTTGAATTGCATGAACTCCTGCAGGTTTTCCGGCTAATACCTGAGAGTTAAAAGGTTCAACAGCAATTGCTTTTATATTTGCTTTTTTCTTTTTCAATCCTCTTGCAATACCACAGATTGTTCCGCCGGTGCCAACTCCTGCAAGAACAATGTCAACTTTACCGTCTGTATCGTCCCAAATTTCATCAGCCGTAATTTTTTCATGAATGTCAGGATTAGAGCGATTATTAAACTGCTGCGGAATAAATGAGTTTTTTATTTCCTTATGAAGTTCTTCAGCCTTATCAACAGCCCCTTGCATGCCTTTTGAGCCTTCTGTCAAAACTATTTCAGCCCCATACGCACTCAATAATTTCCGCCTTTCAATACTCATAGTATCAGGCATAGTCAAAATCATTCTGTACCCTTTTACAGCACACACCATGGCAAGGCCTATACCAGTATTTCCGCTTGTGGGTTCAATAATTACCGTATCACTATTTACTAGTCCCTGTTTTTCTGCCTGTTCTATCATATTTAAAGCCGGACGATCTTTAACGGAACCGCCCGGATTAAAACTTTCAAGTTTTGCGACGATAACAGCATTACCGTTATTCAACTTATTTATTCTGACAAGCGGCGTATTTCCTATCAATTCAATAACATTTTCAGCAATTTTCATTACAAATTTCCTTTTTGCTACATATTATAAAAGGGTTGATTAAAAATCAACCCTTTTATGTGAAGATTATAATATCACTTGACTTCTTGTAATGCTATAAATATTATTCTTTTACCTGAGCCGGCTCAAAAGGTGCAGGACCTTCAGGTCTCGGGCCTTCAGGACCGAATCCAGGGCGCGGTCCGAATTCAGGATGTCCGCCTTTTTTATATCTTTTTTCAAAGTTTTTGCGGCCTTCTTCTTTCATTTTTTTCAACTCTTTTTGTTGTTTTTTAGTCAGAATAGCTTCAAATTCTTTCATATTCTGCATACGAAGTTCATGTGCCTGAATCTTTAATGCTTTAATTTCTTTGTGAATTTGGGCTAATTTTTCCTGCTGCATCTCAACAGCAATTCTTGAACGTTTTACGGCTTCGGCTTCCTGACGTTTAGCCTTAATTTGTTCCATTATAGGTTTCATCTGTTCAATTCCTTTTTGACGAATTTCTTTTGCCTGAGCCTTTTGTTCATCTGTCAATTTCAAACGATTTTCAAAATCAGCCTGACGTTTTTTAAATTCAGGGTTAACAGGAGGTCTTTTCTTACAATGACATTCTTTTGCCTGAACTGTCGGTTTGTTCTGAGCCGTATCAGCTGCCGGAGTTGTTGTGTCCGCAGCAAGAGTTGCGGAAGCAGCAAAAATCATAACACTTGCAATCAATAAAGCTTTTTTCATCATAATCATTAATCCTTTCTTTTTTATAACAAATCCTGTAACATAACTGCCAGTTCTTTTTTGGCGTTATATAGTCTTGATTTAATTGTACCTACCGGACATTTTAATTTATGAGCCGCGTCCTCATAGGAATATCCGTATATTTCACACAGCATGACTGTTTGTTTAAATTTTGGTTTCAAGGCATTTATGGCCTCAAGAATTCTCTTTTGCCTGTCGTTACTGATCAAAGTAAGTTCAGGTGTCGGCTTTCTGTCTTTTATTAAGTTTATATACTCATCATCCGCAACAGAATTGTCCGAAACTTTTTTGTATGAAGATTTCAAATAATCTTTTGAAACATTTTTTGCAATAGTGTTTATCCAGCTTTTGAAAGAGCCCTGTTCTTTGTAGTTTTGGGCATTTTTCCAAACCTTTACATACACTTCTTGTTCTAAGTCTTCATTTGTTTCTTTTGTAATCAGTTTTATTATACTTCTTACATTATTTTGATTGCTTTTTATAAGCTGTTTAAAATCCATTAATTATTCCACCATTAAAAATCCGTACGAATCAACCGGAAATCCGTAATCTTCCGCGCTCAAAGTCGTTCCATACCTTATAGTATCGGAAATGTCTGTGTTAAAATTAATTACCCCGAGTGTTGTTCCGCTCAACAATATTGCAAACACAGCACACGCAGCTTTTAATTTTACGACATTACGTCTTTTTGTTTTGTAATACGGTCTTACCTCTTTCAACAAATCTGAAACTCTATCCATAACCTCCTGCTCATTTTTACAGTCAGGACAATTCTTTACATGTTCGCTTAATGTTTCATCATTGCCGAATGTGAATAAAGCTTCGTATTTTGTACATTTTTCTTTCATATCTGTCACCTTTTGTGTAGAATTTAATAATGATTTTAACGTCTACACTAATATAACGATTTGAAAAATAAAAAGTTCATTTTTTTATTTGCAAATATTTTTTCTGTAATATATTATAACAAATGAAGCATACACTGGCAAAAAATTTTATTCACATATTTTAAAATCTAAGGAATTATGACACTGGCGGAAATTATAAAACGCACCTGTAAAAAACTGGGCGAAAATAACAAACCTACTTACGTGGTAATGGCAATTGCGACGGTCAAAGGGATTTGCCGTCCAACATTTACCATGATGGACAAAACAGAAAATCCTGAAACTAAAAAATATACGGCTCTCAGAGAAGGTTTGACGGAAGTTATTGCAATACCTGCTTACTGGGCTTGCGGAGAAGCTGCCGGAGCTCTTGCAAAAAAAGTTTTTAAAGACAAAGCTCTTGCCGGACGCGCTGAAAAAAATCTTATGTTTATTGGAGTATGCGCAGCCGCACTGGTTGTAATACCTGCACTTTGTTCGGTTGCAATAAAACCTTTTATGGATGCAATAGGCTTAAAATCACCTGAAGACAAAAAACAAAAGCCTAAAGCACCTTCTCAAATTCAACCTGTATACAATCCTGCCAATATTATTCCGCATAAAAACAAATTCCCGCAAATGTACTCATTTACAAACAGACCGCAGACAGGTCTGAAGGTAGGCGGACTATGATAGGTGTTGTTCAAAAATTGCTGACAAATTCACATCTGGCTTCGATTGCGCAAAACACCACCCAGTCTGTTGCAATTGAAACTACTTTGAAATCAATCGGTAGACCGGGATTTATTCTTGTTGACAACGATATTGATTCTGATACAAAACAATATGCCGCTGCAAAAGAATTTTTGTATCAAGCAACATGTCTGGCTGTTTATATGGCGCTAATAGTACCGGTATTTAAAAAAGGCGGATTCAAACTTGCAAAAGAAAAAATCTTTAAAAACACACAAGGATTTGAACATTTTAAAGATGTAAAAGAATACATGCACTACAGAAAACTGGCAGATAATCCTTCTGTAAATAACAGGCTTGCAACCCTTGAAAAAGAATTGCCAATAAGCAAATCTAAAGTAAAAGATCAGTATGATGAAACATTACTGGCTGAATTACGCAAAAACGAACCTGAAAAATTTGCCTATGTAAAAGGTGCTGTTGAATTAAGCAATATTATAGGATCAGTGCTGGGATTAGCAATAATTGCCCCGCAGGTCAGCCATGCATTTATTCATCCCGCACTCAGATTTTTAGGACTTGAGGATAAAAATAAAAAGGAAGCAGCTCAACAAAAACAACTTGATACAAAAGCATAATAAGTTAAATACTACGGAATTGCAACACAATTAATCACCTGTTAGTTATTATTCAGCAGCAGGAAGATAAATAATCTAGCGATCGTTTTACAATCAGCTCAGCCTTTAATTTTTTATTTTTTCTCTCTTTTTTAGAGAGTACAACAGGCTCAGTAATACCCCAGTTTGAATTAATCGGCTGGAATTTTTCATGGTTTTCATCACTTATATATTGAGTTAAGGCTCCAAGCATTGTTATCTTGGGGAGAACCAGAAGTTCATTACCGTTTATAAACCTTGCTGCATTAATACCGGCCAGCATGCCTGTTGCTATTGATTCTGTATAACCTTCCGTGCCCGTGATTTGTCCGGCAAAGAATAAATCCTCACGATTCTTTGTCTGCAATGCAGCATTCAAAACTTTTGGAGAATTTATAAATGTATTTCTGTGCATAACGCCGTAACGGACAATATTAACATTTTCAAGCCCCGGTATTGATTGCAAAAGTTCTTTCTGACTTCCCCATTTTAAATTTGTCTGAAATCCCACAAGATTAAAAAGAGTTTTGGCGGAATTATCCTGACGAAGCTGCACAACAGCATAATTATCAATTCCGGTTCGCTTATCAATAAGCCCTACCGGCTTCATCGGGCCAAACCGCAAAGTATCAACTCCGCGGGATGCTAAAACTTCTATAGGAAGGCAGCTTTCAAAAAATTTTGCGTCTTTTTCAAATTCTTTCAGCTCAATTCTCGGAGCATTAATAAGAATATTATAAAAATTTTCATACTCATCTTTGTTCATCGGACAATTTATGTAAGAAGCTTCCCCTTTATCATACCTGCTTGCCCAGAAAGCTTTGTCAAAATCAATACTGTCTTTTTCTACAATCGGGGCTATTGCATCAAAAAAATGCAGATGTTCATTTTTTGTAAATTCCTTTATTGAATCAGCCAATGCCTCTGATGTCAAAGGTCCTGACGCAATAATTGTACAACCGTCAGGAATTTTCGTAATCTCTTTTTTCACAACGGAAATATTAGCATCAGTTTCAATTTTCTGAGTGACAGCTTGCGAAAACCCTTCTCTGTCTATTGCAAGAGCACTGCCTGCCGGAACAGAGTGTGCACGGGCAATTTTTATTAATTCACCGCCTAAAAGTTCCATCTCCTTTTTTAAAAGTCCTGACGCATTTGAACAATCTGCGGCTCCGAGGCTGTTTGAACAGACAAATTCTGCAAATTTATCAGTTTTATGAGCACCTGTTGACTTTTCAGGCCGCATTTCATATAAATTAACTTTAATCCCGCGTTTGGATAATTGCAAAGCAGCTTCCGAACCTGCTAACCCTGCTCCTATTACATTAACTTCCATAAAAAACAGTTTATATCGGACAAAAAATAGTGTCAATTTTATATACAACCGGGTGATTTTTTATTTTTTAATAAGGTTTATTACTTTTTTGTAAAATAATTGTTATATTTGTAGTAAAAAACTTGCAAGTTTGAAATATATTAAGTATAATAAATACACTTAATACATTTATTACCTTTCTAAAGTTTTGTTAAAATCCAGACAAAAAAAAGCAATAAGTGTAATCAACCAGTTTTTAAATATGTGTGTAGTTATGAAAATGTAAAGTAGGGACATGTCAGTAAAAGCAATCAATTCATCCACAGAAGTTGTTAAACACAACCGTTCTAACAATCAGAAAAATCAACATCAACAGTCATTTACAGGCAGCTTTAATCCTGTAGTCATGTTAATGGATACTATTGAAAAAGGCGGTTTTGCCGCGTCTTTTATTGCTCAGGACGGTATTGGCATGGTTGCCCCGAGAATTTATGAAGGCTTAAACAGGAATCGTAAAACAGATGAAAACGGCAAAAAAACAGGTCCTCTTAACTGGGAATTTGCCAGACGTGAAGGTATTCGTGAAATATTAAGCGGTCCGAGCGTATTTTTAATTCCTTTAGGTCTTTTGAGTATTATCAAAAAAGTATCAGGCAGAGCTAATAATGTACATGTAAGCCATATAAATGCTCTAGGCCAGGATTTCGCTGAATATGCAGCTGCAAATTCAGGTAAAATTAAAGATCCGGTAGACTTAAAAAAAGGTTATTATACACAGGTTTTTGAAAATGCATTAAAAAATTCCACTGATGACAGTTTTAGAGGCGAAAAATTAACGCAAACCGCTCAAAAATTTGCAGACACTCTTATAGAAATCGAGAATAAACGTGCCGGGAAAGATAAAAAATCCGCTAAAAAATTACTCGCTGATATGTTTGAAGAATATATGGATATCCGAAAAGCACATGCTCCGGCATCAGTTGACAATTCAGCCGTATTATTCAAACTAAGCGGTAAAGATGAAAAATTAGGCACAAGCATACAACGCCTGTCTCAAAGCTTAAGCGATTACACGGCAGATGTTTTGCCCCGTGTAAGCAAGCTTACTGAACAAACTTCCGAAAAAATAAAACAATTTGTTACCGACTTTAATAAACACAGAGCCGGAACAAGAGTACTCACAAATTTCGGAATGTGGGCAGCAGTTGTTGGGTTCTTTACTATAATACCTAAACTGTATAATTTAGGTATTAAACATGATCCCGGTTTGAAAGGCCTTGACGGTGCACAAGACAATACGGAAGCAGATAAAGAAAAATCTAAAAACCCTTCATTTACAGGTAATATAATGTCCAATGTCGGAACAACCGCTATGAAAAAAAGCGGTTTTAGTAAATTTTTACAAAATTTTGAATTTAACGGCGCTTCAATGTCAGTTCCGGCAACTCTGACATTATTATTCGGATTCTGTTTGCCTCCAAGATACAAAAATGCAAAAAGTGATAAAGAACGTAAAGAAATACTTGTACGCGATATATCAAGCTTTACTGCTATTCTTTTCGGTGCCAAAACTTTATCAAGAGGTTTTTCCAATGCGTTTGCAAAACTTTCCGGATTTGCTTTGAATATAAAACCACAAGATCATTCAAAGAGTTTTCTTCACAAAATTAAAAATTATGTTACAGCTGGTTCAGGAATTGAAGTGCTCACAAGTGGGCAAATTACTGCAAAATACAGCAACATAAGCAATTACAAGGATGGAATAAACGGATTCTTTACATTCATACAAGAAAACGGCGGAAATATTAAAAAAATATTGAAAATGGACAAAGATGTAAAAGAAAATGCAGAAATAATACTCCAAAGACATAAAAGCAAATCTCTTGCAGATGCGACAATAGAAGAAATTCAGGAAGCATTTAAAAAAGCGACAGGTTCAAAAGAACTTGACAGCATATATTCAAAATTTTCTTTAAAAGACAATAAATTTGTAACCCGTGCAAAATTTTTGAACAGTTGCTTTGGATTTGCCTCAACCATCGTTCTTGTTCCGATGTTTATGATGTGGCTTGCAAGATACTGTGAAAAAATGACTAAAGAAGCGGTAGAAAAAGAAAAAGCCGAAAAGGCTAAATTACAGCAGGAAACTTTGTCGGTACAATCCCAGCTTATACCAAACAGCAAACCTACAATGGCAGGATTTATTAAATAATAACAAGAATACCCGTTTAGCCATCATTCTGAACTTGTTTCAGAATCTTAATGACAATAAACGGGTATTCGTTTTGAAATAAATTTAATTAGTCTTCAATTAATGCATTAATATCTGCAACCATTGCATCGGGGTCAAACCCGTGAACCTTTGCTCCTGCTTCTAAATTTTCAAAATGAGCAGCAGCACAGCCTATACACCCAAGTCCGTATTTTTGAAATACTTCAATACTTTCCGGGCACTGCTGTACAATGTCCATAATGTTCATATCTTTTGTAATTTTTCCTGCCATAATATTTTCTCCTTATATTGACTTAATTTTACCTGTCATTAAAAATATTATACAATAAAAATATAAGGAAGTTGTAAATATGGAATTTTTAAAAAATTTATTTAAAGACGATGAAAAAATAATTGGTCTTTGCGCATTCAAAAAACGTGAACGAACAGTATATTCATTCACGCCTGCATTTTCATCAGAAACAAATCTGATTTACAAAACTAATTACTCTCAAAATATTTTTTTAAACTAGCATAAATAATCAAGTCTGTTAGCAACAGGAGAAACAGTAGTGCCTAGAACTTCTCTAAGACCGTCACTGTCATGTTTTCTTGGATGACTTAAATTATAAGCACCTTCATTTACTGCATTAGTGACAAACTTTGAAGTGTTAACAGGCATTTCAAAATTGTGATTATAATTAACTCTGCTTACACTTGGATTAAAACGAACGTCTCCGAACATAATTCCTCCAATTTTTCCCTTGTATATATATAAAAAATTTCAGGAGAAAAAAATTGCTTAATTTTACAAAAATATTAAGAAATATTAAGCAAGTAAATCCAAACTTTTGGCTGTTGTTTCACTTCCTGCGACACGCGGATGATTTAGGTTGTAGTTTTCATTGTCCTGACGCGCAAAAAGACCGGAGTCAAAAATATTTTTGACACCTCTGTTCTGTCTGCCGTTTTCAAAAAGATTAACCGCGTTGACTCTGAAGATATTATTAGATTGTATTGCATCAATTCTATTCATAAATACGTTCTCAAATAAATAAAAGATAAAATTCAGTTTAAATTTCAGATTTTACATTTTTTGTTACAAAATTAACAATTTACTGATCACTTTCATGATGTTCGTTATCCTTCATCAGTTTAGCAAAATCAGAAGGTTTAATACTCTGAACAAACTTTTTAAATTCTTGTGCTTCTTCTTCGTCCTTAGCAGAATCGGTAGAAACAGAGCCGTTTGAAATAACGTTAGCCGTAACAAAAATAGGTGCATCCACTCTTATAGCAACCGCAATTGCATCAGACGGCCGAGAATCAATCTCAAGCGTGTTACCTTTATCATTGGTTAAAAATAAAGTTGCGTAATAAGTATCTTTTTCAACATCATTAATTTCAACTCTGTCAAGCTTATATCCTGTTTTATCAATAATATTAATAATCAAATCATGAGTCATGGGTCTAGCAACCGACAGATTTTCAATTTTTCTGATAATAGCACTGGCCTCAGCTGAACCGATCCAAATCGGGAGGGCTTTTCTGTTTTCTTTGTCATGCAAAACAACAATAGGCGAACCGGTTCTTGTATCAAGAGCAATACCCATAACTTTCATTTCAATCATAAGCTTAACACCTTTCTAACACGTTTTTAGCAACATTTTATCTCACAATACCGGTATGGTCAAGTAAAAATAAAAAAAAGCTTTAGCCATTTACGAAAAAAATGTTTATGATAATATATAATTAAGCGCATGCGAAATGCACTCCTTGGAGTAGTGGCCGAGTGGCTGAAGGCGGCACCCTGCTAAGGTGTTATGTGGGGCAACCTGCATCCAGGGTTCAAATCCCTGCTACTCCGAATTAAAGTCCGATGACCATTTGGTTAGCGGACTTTAATTTTGTGTAACGGTTGGATTTTAATTCTCTTAATCGGGTTCAGCGGGAGCGAGCTGAGGGCGCAGGAGCTTTCTTTGGAACAAGCAAAGCTTGTGGAAAAGAAAGTCCGCAGTCCCGCAAAACGCGAGCGACCAAGACAAATCCCTGCTAATCCGTTTTTTAGTCAGCAAACTGAGAATCAGTGCAGATACAAAATTGAAAAACCGCCCACAGTGGGCGGTTTTTTGCATGTAAAAATTTTAAGAGAATTTTTCTCATCAAATTTTCGCAACTTTTTAAACTTTTCCTGCCCAAATTCTCTTTTTCATTTTTTCGAGGTGCAGATTGGGCTAGTCTTTTATTAAAACATGATTTCCATTAATCGTAACCCATTTACCATCAGCATTTTCTGACGATGTTGGATAACTTTTTTCATGTGTTTTGGCATCTGACGGTAAATCGTTTTTGTAAGGAATTCCGATACTGTTCATTTGGGCAAGAATTTCTTTTTCATTTTCTGAATATTCTTTTGTTGACATTTTTGAAATATCTTCTCGTGTATAGATTTTATCTGTGCCGGTTTCGGGATTTTTATAACCTGAGTAATCTTTTGGCTGCTCGGATTGAGGCTTAATTAATCCATCTTTTAATTGCTGCTCAATTATTGGCAAATTTCTTTCAAACTCTTCGCTTGTCATATTTCCGATTTCTTCCGGGGTAAAAATTGGATTACCATAATTATCCACATTCATTTCAATACCTATTTTAAGTAATTTTGAAGGTACTTGATCTATTGAATTAGAGTTTTTATCCACAAATTTATTATTTTTTATACTATTTCTCAAATTATTAACTCTATTATTCCACCCATTATAAAATATTTTTTGTTCAGGATCATTAGCAACAATTTTATCATAACTCTTTTGCCTTATTTCGAGAAATTTATTTAAATCGCCATTGCTCTGATTATAAAATATTTTTGCAGTTCCAGGGCCATGTAGCACTGCAGTATCAAACACAGCAACAGCCATATTTGGATCTGATATTTTATCTGCACCTGATACCTTCCAATAATCATCATAATAAATAGCTTTTGCTTCATCTCTGGTAATATTCTTAACGTCTTTGTATGCTAACCCCTTTCGTTTACGATAGGAATTCAAAGTCGTTTGGGTAATTCCCATATTTGTAGGTCCACCTCTGTCTTTTTTATTATTTACATATCCACCTTCAGAAGGAAATAAGAATTCAAGAGCTTTTTCAAAATTTTCTTTAGTCATATTTTTCTCCTTATTAAGCTAATACACAAAATCTCATTAAGAATAAGTTTAATAAGGTAAAATAAATTTATTACTCTTTCAATTCATATAAATAACTTTTCAAATATAAAGCCCTTTGTTTTACTACATTTTCTAACATTCCGGCTGCAATATTAGTATGAATACTTCCTTCTTTATTATATACAGTTTCTAATATAAGTTTTTTTTCCAATTCATAATACCGTTCCCAACTTTGCTGTGCTGCAATAAATACAGTATATTGTTCCTTAGATAATTCTTTCTTGATCATATTTGAATAAATAGAAATTTGCTCAAGCCAAGCATCAGTTGCTGCATAAACGCATTTATTCATACCTGAAGTCGAATAATCTTTTTCTATGCATTTTTCCAGTTGCACATCAATAGCATGTTGTTCATTAGGTAAAGCAACAACTTTAAGAAAAAAAGATATTGAAACTATCAATAATAATGCAATAGTTATTTGCATAAGTATTTTCTTCATAAATTCATTTTACCATAAAATATATAAGTTTTTACATAATTCACCGCCTTTCGTATTTTTAATAAAAAAAGAGTAAGGCAGAAATTTAAATCCTAAAAATTATCTTACCTTACTCTTTTTTATAATATATACAAAAGTATTAAAACATAGTTATTGTCTTATTGCGTTATGATACGCATCAACTACACTTTGATAGTCATGAGGAATTTCAAATTTTTTACCGGAAAACATATCAATGTACGCTCCGGAAGGTACTGCTGGTGTAATAACTTCAATACCTTTAGTATTTATAATTGCCTCTGACAATTCTTCAACTTTTGGTTCTAACTGTTTTAGTTGTTTAATTCTTAAAATACCATCGTAACCTTGAACCGGATTAATTTTCATAATTGTCGCCTTTCTTTTAATTTTTAACCTGCTACTTTTTTTATGTAAATTTGAATATATGTATTTGCAATTTTTAAATACTGCCATTTAAGCCTACAAATAAAAATTTACAATATATATAAAGCTATAATATTATAAAAATTGCTATTTTGTTACAAAATATTAAATAATTGCTAATTTACAATTTACCTGTACGCTCTATATTTATTGAATAGCCTAAAATTTCGCAAATATTTTGAAACTCCGCAAGTTTTAAGGCATTTCTTCTAATTTTACAGGAAAATGTACTCTGGGGAATATCCTGCCCTGTTTTTTCTTTCAAAAATTTTAACAGTGTTTTTTGAGTAATATGCCCCTTGGCCATTACAAGACGCATTATTTCATCATTATTCCAGTTAGTAATATCCATAATTAAGAGTATAAATTATTGACAAAATTAATTAAACTATGTAGTATTATATTGAATAATTCAATATAATTTTAATATAGACAATATTTGTTAATGAGGATTTAATATATGAGCAATAAAAACGCGTTTACTTTATCTGAAGTCCTGATAACCATCGGAATTATAGGAGTTGTAGCAGCCATAATTATTCCTGTAATAAAATCTAAAATTGATGAAAGGAAGACTATTGTGCATTGGAAAAAGATGTATTCAACACTTTCACAGGCCTATATCAAAACAATAAATGAAGATATTTCACCCTGCCCCAGAGTTGTTAGCGGAAAATGTTTTTTTGCATCAACAACAAGTCTAGCTTTTAATGCGGATTTTCTTAATGCCTTTGCAAAAAATCTGAATGCAGAAATTCTATGCGGAAATGCCGCTTTGTTAACAGGCAATTCAACTAATATCAAACAATGCAGTAGTACTGACGGAGTGTATAACTATTTTATACCTTTTAAAAGTCTAGCCGGGGGGAATGTTGGTTGTTATGGGACAAGTCAAATGATAATGCGGCTTCCAACAGGTGAACATATAATGTTTGGCTGGGGACATCAAGGCTCACTTATTTCAGTCAGCCTGAATGGTTTTGGAAAAGGCGAAAATATGCTGGGTAAAGAAATTTTTGTTATGAAAGCATACCCTTATGCACTTAAACCTATGGGGGCTGATTCGACATTTGACAAAAACATGAATGGTAATATATGCAAATGCGGTAAAGAATACGGTAGTGTAACAGCAGTTTATTTTGAACAGCAGGAACTTCCGTCCGGAACCTGTTGCAGTGCGTATTATCTTACTAAATAACTTGTTTTAAAGTGTTATACTCATTTTGTATAAGCCTGCATACAGTATAAGCATTTGCTATTTTTCAAAAATCTGATAAACTTGCATTGTAGAAAAAATTTTTAGTATGAGAGGGTTTAAAAATGGCAAAAAATGTATTAATTATTTCAACGAGCTTGAGAAATAACAGCAACTCGGAAATTCTTGCAAAAGAAGCTGAAAAAGGCGCCAAAGATGCAGGACATAACGTTGAATTTGTTACTTTAAAAAACAAAAATATTCAATTTTGTAAAGGCTGCCTTGCATGTCAGAAGCTTAGGCATTGTGTAATTAATGATGATGCAAATGCAATCACAGAAAAAATCAAAAATGCAGATGTTGTTGTGTGGGCAACACCTGTTTATTATTACGAGATGAGCGGACAGATGAAAACTATTATAGACAGAGCAAATCCGTTGTTTGTCAGTGACTATAAATTCAAAGAAGTTTACCTCATAACAGCTTCCGCTGACACGGGAGAAGAAGCTGTCAAAAGGGTAATTAACGGAATACAAGGCTGGATTGACTGCTTTAATAATGTAAAATTCTGCGGCTATACCTGTGCAACGGTAAATGACCCCGCTGAAATAAATTCTTATCCTCAATCACTGCAGGATGCTTACAATCTCGGGAAAAATATATAATTTTTATAAGAATGCCGTCAAAACTCAAATTTTTATCTTCAAAAATATTTAGCAGCGAATTTTTTGTATATTTTGCCTAAAAAAATTTTTGCTGCCGGAGAAAACACCTGATATTTTTTCCACACAATATCAAGACCGGATTCAAGCTTTGGAGATAGCGGACGAAAACAAAGATTTGTATTACCTGAAGTATTCACAAGTTTATCAAGGGTTACAGCATACCCGATACCTTCCTGTACCATTATTGCAGCATTATAAATAAGATTGTATGTTGCAACTATATCGAGCTCTTCAAATTCATCGCCAAACCAATCAAGAAAACCGCTGGCTGCCGAATATTTTCTGGACATCTGACGGGAGGCAATAATAGGTCTGCTTTTTATATCATCAATCGTTACAACATCTTTTAATGCTAAAGGGCTGTCATTACGCATTACAACACCCCACACATCTTTATAAGGAAGTGTTATATTATCATATTTAGATAAATCAATTGGTTGAATAAGTATACCAAAATCAAGAAGCCCTTTATCAAGTTTTTCGGTTACATCTTCTGCATTGCCGCTGTAAATATGAAATTTTACGTCAGGGCATTCATCCTGAAGTTCTTTCATAACTTGTGTAACGTATTTCATTGCCTCGGTTTCGCCGCATCCTATATAAATATCTCCGCCAATGATTTCGTTAATTGACTTAAATTCAGCTTCTGTTTTTTCAACCATATCAACAATTTCTTCGGCGCGTTTTTTGAGCATCATACCTTCAGGCGTCAAAGTAACTTTGGATTTCCCGCGTATTAAAAGTTTCTGCCCCAGTTCTTTTTCCAATTCCTGAAGCTGACGTGAAAGAGTTGGCTGAGTCAAATGCAGAGAATTCGCAGCTCCTGTAATACTTGCTTCTCTTGCGACTGCTAAAAAATATCTTAAAACCCTGAACTCCATACACAGATAATAATATATTTATATTATGCCTGTCAAGTATTTTTAACTATGTAATATAAGTATTTGCTATTTTGAAAAATTAGTAAATAATAAAAAAAGGAGGTAAATTATGGAAATTTTAATGTACACACCCACAAAATTAATATTCGGTTCAGGCAAACTGAACGAACTTCATAAACAGGTAATGCCGGGTAAAAAAGCATTATTGCTGATTTCATGCGGAAAATCAACAATTACAAACGGCTCATTGGACAGGGTAAAAAAAGAACTGGAACTTGCAAATGTTGAATATGTTATTTTTAATAAAATTCAAGCAAACCCGCTAAAAAATACTGTAATGGAAGCAGCAGCATTTTCAAAAGAAAATAATTGTGATTTTATAGTTGCATTAGGCGGAGGAAGCGTACTTGATGCATCAAAAGCAATTGCATTTATGGCTACAAATCCCGGAGACTTATGGGATTACGTTGTCGGCGGCACAGGCAAAGCGCAGCCGATGAAAAATACCCCGCTGCCGATTGTAACAATTGCAACTACATCAGGAACAGGTTCAGAAGTAGATCCGTGGGGTGTTATATCAAATCTTGAAACAAACGAAAAGATAGGATTTGGTATGGATGCATTATTTCCAAAACTGGCAATTGTTGATCCGGAATTAATGAAATCAATTCCGCCGAAGTATACAGCTTATCAGGGATTTGATGCTTTATTCCATTGTACTGAAGCCTGCATTAGCAAGTTTGTCAACCCTATGAGTGAAATGATGTGTTTAACTGCAATTAAAAACATTGCCGAATACCTGCCAAAAGCTGTAAAAGACGGGAATGATTTAGAGGCAAGAGAACATGTTGCATTTGCAAGCACAATGGCAGGACTTATAATGGTTCTTACAAGTACAACAGCACAGCATTCAATGGAACATGCAATGAGCGCTTTTCATCACAACCTTCCTCACGGTGCAGGTTTGATTATGATTTCAAAAGCGTTTAATGAATTTTTTGTTGAAAAACACGCTTGTGATGGACAGTTTATTAAAATGGCACGTGCTATGGGCATTAAAGATGCAGATAAGGCGGAAGATTTTATAACAGCGCTTGTTAACCTTCAAAAAGCCTGCGGAGTTGATAATTTGAAAATGTCTGATTACGGAATTACGCCCGACGAATTTATGAAACTTGCAGTCAATGCAAGAGAAACTATGGGCGGTTTGTTCCTCGCAAATCCATGCGAACTGAATGATAAGGATTGTGCCGGGATTTTCGAAAAATCATATAAGTAAGGACAAAAATAAAATGGAAATAATCAGAGTAAACACCCCGCGCGGGTTAGAATTAAAAGGCGCAATGTGGGGCGATAACACAATGGACTCCGTTGTTATCATGATGAGCGGAATATGCAGCAACGTATTTCAAAATGACTTGCTTCCCGCAACCGGAGATTTGTTAAGCGCAAATAACATCGCTTTTATCGCCGGTCATGCAATGGATGCTTTTTCTATGATTGCATATTCTGACCTGAAAAATCATAAACAGGTTTACACAGGCGTTGTATTTGACGATTTTAACCTCGTATATGAAGATGTTGAAGCTTATGTAAAATACGCAAAAAGTCTCGGATTTAAAAATATTATTCTTGCCGGACATTCACTTGGTTCAAATAAAATTATTGATTACCTCGGCAACACTCCTGACAATTTTGTAGATTATTTTATTGTAACATCTCCTGTAGATTTAGGGTACTGGTGGAAAGTTATGCCAAATCTTGATAAATGTCTTGAAGCAGCTAAACAGTTTGTTGCAGAAGGCAGAAACAAAGAGATTGTACCTTACGTGTTCGGCGGATTTTCCCCGATGTCTGCCCAAACTGTTTTGAATTTTTACAATGCATACCATCTTAAAAATTGTCCTGTAATCAGCGGAGATGGCACAACAAATTCGCTTGCGTCAATAAAAATCAACGGTTCATTTGTAATCGGCGGCAAAGACAGTATGGCAGACGGAAATCCGAAGGGGTTTATAGAAAAAATAAATTCATACTGCAAATATCCCGAAAACAATAATGTAATTGTAGTTCCTGATGCTTCCCATATTTTCTATAACAAACACAATGAATACGCTTCCACAATACTTGAATGTACGGAAACATTTCTTATACATTTTAAAAATAAATTTATTACCAAATAAAAATATAAAATCTGCTAAATTTACAAACATTCCGTTTCATGTAATACTTAAAACGGAATGTTGTTTTTTAACGGGGTAGTATGGAAAAATTAAAAAATATAGAATTTTTGAGAGCTATAGGATGTATATCCATAGTATTAATGCATTTTTTGGGATATTTAAGTTCGAAGTTTCCGTTAGCATGGAACTGTAATTATTTGCTGACCGGGCATAATCTGGCTAACGGCAATAAAGCTGTTGATTTATTTTTCATACTGTCAGGGCTGTTTTTTGCACTAAAAATTGCACCAGCACCGAAAATGCCATCCCTTTTTGATTTTGTAAAAAAGAAAGTTTTAAGACTCTGGCCAGTGCTTATCTGGTGTATATTTTTATATTTCATTATTTCATTCACAGGAGCTGTTAAATTTTCGTTATTAAGCAATATTATTACTTTTTTAGCATTAAACGGTAACGGCATTGCTTTAAGCTCAAGTAATATAAATATATTCTGGTATGTCTCTGCAATGCTGTGGGTGTTAATTTTGTATTTCTACCTGCTGAAACATTTTGATAAAAAAATAGTCAATCTTACAATTGCATTATTAATTTATTTTTCATATGTATTTTTACTTCACGCATTTAATGGATATATTTGCAATCACCTCAAAACTTTTTGCTATGTTTTTAATGTAGGGATATTAAGAGCACTGGGCGGAATCGGTGTAGGATATTTCATTGGTGAATGGTATAAAAAAAATGCAAATACAATAAAAAATATTAAATTATCTGTAAAAAATACAATTATCGTTACCATTTTAGAATGCGGATGTTTATTTTTTATCATTAAAAATTTAATTTTCCACAAATTACGTTTCCACAATCAAATAATATTTATAATATTTTTCGCGGCTATCATCATTTTATTTCTGATAAATAAAGGGCTTATATCAAAAGCTCTTAATAATGACTTTAATGTATTTTTAGGTAAATATACATATTCAATTTATATGACACATTATATAATTATTGATGTTTTAGCCGGAACTGTCTGGCAAAACCGGATGGAGTTCGTTTTTGCCCATCCGGCATTGAATATTACAGCAGGATTGTCAGCAATACTATTTCTCGGGGTATTAACTTACCACTGTGTAGAAAAACCGGTAAGCGATTATGTATTAAAAAAACAGGCTGCAAAATCATAATAAAAACTTTAAAAATCTTTTCATTAAATACCCTCTTTGCATTAAAATAATATGGCTTTTTCTATATTTTGTGAAACAAACAAATCTCCGCATTTACAAATACAATGTTTCATGCCAGAATTGAAACTGAATTATGAAAAAAGTTTCCGTTATAATACCTTGTTATAATCAATCTAAGTATCTTCCCGATGCTGTTTTATCTGTCATTAATTCAACATATAAAAATATAGAAATTATTGTTGTTAATGACGGTTCAACAGATATAACGGAAGAAAATTTAAAAAAACTTTTGCCTGATAATGTAATTTTGCTTAATCAGAAAAATTCAGGTGTTTGTGCAGCAAGAAACAACGGGATTAATGCTTCAACAGGAGAATACATATTACCTTTGGATGCGGATGATAAAATTGCTCCGGAATATATTGAAAAAGCAGTAACAATATTGGACGAAAATCCTGCAATAGGAATAGTCTACTGTGAAGCACAATTTTTCGGAGCCAAAAATGATAAATGGGATTTAAAACCTGCCACAGTAACAAATATGTTGGCAGAAAACAAATTATTTTGCTCCGCTATATTCAGAAAAACGAGTTGCCCTTATTACAATTCAGAAATGGAATCCGGATGTGAAGATTGGGATTTCTGGTTATCAATTATTGAAAAAGGTGCAAAAATCTATCAAATACCCGAAATTCTTTTTTATTACAGAAAATATGATAACCAAAGGACACAAAAAGCATTAAGCTTTACAAATTATATAAAAATACGCATTAATATCGTAAAACGACATAAAAAATTATATTTAAAACAACCTCAGGTCTTTATCACGCTATGTTTTTTAATCTGCAAAAATCTTGCATACAATATTTACAACTTTATAATGCATCATAACAGGCAAAAAAGAGGAATAGTATGCCACAAATAAGTATTGTCATGCCTGTATATAACAGCGAAAAATATTTAAAAGACACTCTGGAAAGTTTAAGACAGCAAACTTTTCAGAATTATGAACTAATCTGCGTTAATGACGGCTCAACAGACAAATCTTTGGAAATTTTAGAAGATTTTAATAAAAAATATAACAATTTTATAAAAATAATTTCAACGGAAAATCAAGGCGCAGGCGCATCCAGAAATTACGGATTTCAGTTTGCTAAAGGCGAAACCACAATATTCCTCGACAGCGATGATTATTTTCATCCGAATTTTTTAGAAGAATTGTATAATCAGTACAAAAAAACAAATTCAGATATTGTAATTTGCAAATACGATGTAACTTTACCTGACGGGAGTTTGTATCTTAAAAATCAGGGAATTAGGTTTGACACAATATTAAAAAAAGAAATATTTAACAAATATGATATCCCTGATTATATTTTCTGTTTCTGTAACTATTCTCCGTGGAATAAGCTTTATAAAACCGAATTTATCAGAAAACATAATTTAAAATTTGATAACATTCCGTACAATAATGACGTATTTTTTGTCATATTAAGCCTGTTTTTTGCAGATAAAATAACAACAGTTGATAAAATTCTTGTAAATTACAAAATTTTTAATCCCGAGTCTGCAACAAGTAAACGAAAACAATCAGGAAATTTAAATCTTTGCCAAATTTTTGACAGATTAGAAAAAATATTTTTTGATAATTCCGGAAATGAAATATTCAGAAAAAGTTTCAACAGTGCATACATGTTTGTTTTTATGTACTGTATAAAATTTTTAGACAACAAAGACAAAAAACAGCTCGTAGGTATAATTAAAAATAGATTTAAACAAATACCTGAACGGAAAGATTTCTGCAAATCTTATCTTTACCGGAATTTATTGTTTATAAAAATTTTCCCTGCACAGGTTTATGTTTTAATATACGAATTTAAAAGCATTATAAAAAAAATGCTTAAATGTTCCTGATAATTTTACACGGGTTTCCGTAAGCAAGGACATTTGACGGAATATCTTTTGTTACAACACTTCCGGCACCGATTACCGCATTATCACCGATTGTTACACCAGGAAGCACGACAACATTACCGCCAAACCAGACATTGTTTCCGACTTTTATAGGTTTTGCATATTCAAGGCCTTTATTTCTTGTTTCAAAATCCATTGGGTGAAGCGGAGTATAAAATGCACAATTCGGTCCGATAAAAACATTGTCACCAAAAGTAACCTTTGCCGGATCCAGAATAATCAAATTATGATTTGAATAAAAATTTTCGCCAATTTCAATATTGTAACCGTAATCACACATAAAGGGCTGTTCAATTAAATAATTTTCTTTAGTCTTGCCTAAAATCTGTTCAAGAAGTTTTTTCCGCTCATCAGCTTTTGCCGGATGAAGCTTATTATACTCATAACATAATGATTTGCACTCAGTTCTTTCTTCAATCAGTGATTTATCATAATTTGCATCATACAGCAAACCTTTAAGCATTTTTTCTTTTTCGTTCATAATTTTTATCCGCGTATTATAATAATGCAAAGCTGCCTATCACATAATTATAGTCAAAAAAGATTCTTAAACAAGTCCTAGAATGACAATGTTAGATAAAATAATTTATTATTGTCAAATTTATGCTATATTTTTAATTATGAAAAAAATACTATGCTTCGGTGACAGCAACACATACGGATTTAACCCGAAAGACGGCTCCAGATACGATATAAATACAAGGTGGTCAGGCATCCTAAAAAATACTTGTGAAGTAACGGAAGCCGGCTGCAACAACAGAACGGCATTCTCTGACAACCCTGCAGGTGATAATTTCACAGGGTATAAAATTCTGCCGGAATATTTAAAACAACATTTTGATTATATATTTGTCCAAATAGGTATTAATGACTTACAAAAATCATATAATATTAATTTGAGAGATTTTGAAAATGGTATGACAAAATTTTTCAATCTTATAAAACCTCATTCACCATATTCAAAAGTCATTATTCTAGCTCCGTGTGTTATAAAAGAAAATATTTTAAACAGTTATTTCAAATTGTTTTTCGATGAAAATTCAATAGAAAAATCAAAATTAATCTTGCCTGTATATAAAAAGATTGCCTGGCAAAACAATTACACTCTCATTGATTTAAATAAAATAACAACAGTTTCAAATATTGACGGTCTGCATTATGAACCGGAGCAGCACAAAATAATTTATAATACTGTTATAAAATTAATTAACATATAAAACAGTTACATTGTGTAATGCTTCTTTTCAAAATACCAGACAAAATTTTATTATGGATTTAACATGGTATAACACTTTAAACAAACCCGCTTTCAATCCTCCGCCGGAGATTTTTGCTCCAGTGTGGGCGGTTATGTATACGCTTATATTCATTTCTTTTGTACTTTTTTTAAATTCAAAAAAAACTGAAAACAAAACTGCAGGTCTTGTCGCATTTGTTATTCAAATACTCTTAAATTTCAGCTGGAGTCCTGCGTTTTTTCTCCTGCACAGCCTTGAATTAAGCTTTGTTATTATCATTTTACTTTTAATTTCAATTGTTTTAACGATTATATTTTTCTATAAGGTTTCAAAGCCAGCAGGGATAATTCTTCTTCCTTATCTTATATGGACCTGTTTTGCGGCATATTTAAACTATACAATTATGGTATTGAACTGATTACTTAATCTTTTTCAATGATGAAATAAAGTTGTTATGCTGTACATCGCCGTCGACTTTGGTTAAAAATATCTGGCAGTCTTTTTCATCAGCATCAATAGGCGGCAGCTGTGATATTTCAGCCGCATAGTAATTGCTGTCATTTCTTGCACTCAAAGGTATTCTGTTTGCAAGACTGTTCAAAGATATATTTCTTAAAAATCCGGCAAAACCTTTGTTTCTGTTACTGAATTTTGTATAAATTCTCAATGACGCATCGCCTGATTCAAGTTCGTAACGACCGACAATAAAGGAACTTAATTGAGGTGCTGAAGATTTTATCATCATCTTTTCAACATTATTGTCTTTTAACTCAAGTTTTCCGTTTATACTATCAAAATTCCCTTCCGGGATATTTACAAGATCTCCGAAGGTTGACGGGCTGATCATTACAAGCGGATTTCTAAACAATGCAGCAAATTTCAAAATATATTCAACCAGACCGACTTTTTGAATTGTTCCATCATTTACATTAAACTTAATCGAGCCGTTCATTTTCAATGAATCATCCGTATTTAAGGCAATAATTCCGCTAGCCTTACCCGTAATTTCTCTGGGCAGAGCAAGCAATGTTGTTGCAATTATATCGGAATTAACATCTTTTATACCAAGCACAAGATTATATTTATGTTTTTTCAAATCGCAGTTTATCTTGGCAGATGAATGCCCTTCTGCTATCTCAAATCTGTTTGAATACATATTTAAAATACTGTTTTTATCTAAAGACAAAGTAGCTTTCACATCAGCAAATTTAATATCTTTATAACCGCCGTTAAGGATATGCAAAACGCAATCTTCCACAATAAAATTCCCGATATCAAATGTAGGCGTATTGTCGTCATCATCTTTCGCTTCACCTGAAGCTTTTACATCAAATTTTGTTTCCGTAACTACTTTTGAGCTTTGATTGTTCGCAGACAGCAGGAATTTTTCAATATCCACATCATCAACGGTTAAATTGACATTTTTAACAACAACAGGGAATTTAATTTCATTTATAAGACTTCCTGAAAAATCGTAAGCTGAGCGTCTGTATTTACCTTCTGCGGCAAGTTTCAACAGTCCGTTTGATGTTGACATCTCACCGTGTTTTAAATAAACCCTCTGTGAAGGTATCCTGACATCATCCATTGTCAGATTTCCCTTTAGAGCAGGATATTTTGAGGTGTTATTATATTCCATAATACCTGCAATTTTCCCGCCTCTAAACATTTTTTGTCCGATTAAGACATTTAAAAATTCACTGGGTAAAGGATTCGGGATTTCAAACCCGAGATTTTTTACATCTGGTATCGGATTAGCACAATCTATATTACCAAAAACTCTGACAACAGGTCTGGCATTTTTCTTTTGTTCAATTGAAAAACTGTCAGGTACAATATAATAATCAATGGATTTGATACTCAAAAGATTATCTTCAAAATGAATATCGCCTTTTAGACCTCTTATAAATTTATTAGGCGTTAGAGATGCCCCGTCAATTAATATGTCTTGTCCTGACTTCAAACCGAATAACCAGACTAAATCAATTTTGTTATTAATCGCTTTTATGTCAAGTCTGGTTTTTGTTGTCCCGCCTGTAAGTTCAACAGGTATCCCGACCATTTTTGAAAAATAATTCTTTGCAAAATCGTTTGTAACAACAGCTCTTGCCACAACATTTGTGTCAATAGATTTCAAATAATCCTTTACAGTACCTTCCATCTCAAGCTTGTTTTCTTTACGGTAGTTATAGTATCCGTTAAAATCTTTCAGGATAATATCATTCTTTGTCATAAGAATTTTACCCTTTTCAAGCATAACGGGAATATTGCTTATAGGAACTATTTTACCTGAAATCTTATTCAAATTTACAATACCGTTTACATCATTCTTTGTAAGTTTAATATTAAAATTAAAACTTCCTTTTAGGTCCTTAAAAAATGCAAGCGGCTGATCAAGATTATTTTCAACAATATCCGAATCAATCAAAGCCAGAACATCCGCTATATCAATTTTATCGGTAAATATTTCAAGCCGGTAACCAATTTTACGGCTGGCTTCGGCATTAAAAAATATTTTTGATTTATTCATTGTCAGATAGCAATTTTTGATAAACAGCGTTTTATTCTGCGTATAAACAGCGTTTCTGTCAGCAATATTGAAGTGGGTATTTTGACCGTCTTTTGTAATATCTGCTGTTATATTAAAATGAAGATATTTAACATCCTTTTGATTGTTATCAAGCTCCAAGTCATCAGCTTTAAGAGATATGTAGGTTTTAGGCTCTACTTTGTATAAAAACAGGGATTTTTTTACATACAAAAGAGAATCAAAAAGGTCAATATTCCACTCGCTTTTTTGCTGCTCTTTTTTTTCTGATTGAGGGAATGCAAGTTTCGTCAAATTGTTTATATCCGCAAAAATATAATCCGCGCCGAGCTTTCTGATAATTATATTTTTGTTAAAAATTTCTCGAAAAGAAACTGTTGTATCAAAATTTTCAACAGCAAGAAGCTGCTCTTTTTTGTTGAATAGCGAAAGTTCATCAACTTTAAAAGATATAACCGGTGAAAATTCTGTTTTTAAAACAGGATTTTTGATATTTAACTGCAATCCGGCAATGTCATATAACGTTTTTTCAACAATATTTATCACCTGTTTGTTTGAAACAAATGCAGGGAGAACTTTTAAATAAATTCCTAGCATTGCACCGGCAAAAACTACAACTGCTGATACAGATATAATAGTAATTTTTAACTTTTTTGATATATTAATCATCTTTTCCCTCTCCAAAAAAATTATAACACAAATTATGAATTTTATGTTATTATACAGGTATGAAGAAATTTGCAACAATATTCGGGATAGCTTTATTATTAAGCAGCTGCGCTTTTGCAGACGAAAATACAATCAAGCCTATTGAAGGTTCTGTAACGAAAACAAAAGTCACTGTTTTTGCGGATGAAGATAACTATTTTGGATTAAAAGACGCTGAAGGCAATGTTTTAGTTGAACCCGAATATAAAAAAATGATTAAACTAGGGGATTCATGGATTGTTCAAAAAAAATCAAAATACGGTCTTATGGATAACACAGGCAATTATTTGATTGAACCGAAATACAGACATGTTGACAGAATTTTAGGGAAATACGTAAAACTCGGCAATGATAATGATTTCGGGATATACAACGAAAAAGGTGAAACAGTTATACCTCCCGAATATACATCAGTTGACATTCTTTTCGGCGGAATGTTTTTGACCAAAAAGAATTATAAATACGGTGTTTGCGATAAAAACGGACGTGTAATCCTTGAAAATAAATTTGACGATATTTATATGCCAAAACCAAACATTATGAGGATACAGTATAACGGTCAGTGGTATGAAATTGAACAGATTGCGGGCGGAGAATTTGTTCCGCCTGAAGATATCCAGAATATTAAAGATAACGGAGCATTTAAAGTAACAGCGTTTGTCAAAGATCCTGTCGCCGCTTCAGGCTATTCAGCCGTAACGTTCACCGACTATTTTCTGAAAATATTCTCATCTATTTCACCCGCACATGAACAAACAATTGATGATTTGATGCTGTCCCAGGGTGCTGATACTGTTAATATATTTATTAAATTCACATGGCTTCCAAAATATCCTTTTACATTTGCCAAGAATTATTACCATAATTTGAGAACCCCGAATAACGGACCTCTGGCAGATGTAAAAACCGAACTTATTCAAAAAATGCAATAATTTTATTCTACAGCGTGTTCTAATGCTTTTTCCAGTATGATTTTTACGTGGTGATCATCCAGAGAATAAAACACATTCTTCCCTCGCTTTGTCGATTTTACAAGTTTTGCAATTCTTAAAATTTTTAATTGATGAGAAACTGCAGATTTTGTCATATCAAGAAGTACTGCAAGATCGTTCACACACATTTCAGCTTCTTCAAGCGCCCATAATAGTCTTATGCGCGTATTATCTCCCATAACCTTAAAAAAATCTGACAATTCATACAGCACTTTCATATCAGGCATATCAGGCTTTATTTTATTAACAAGTTCAGGATTTATTGCCTCACAATCAGCTCTTTTAATTTCCATAATATTATTATAGTTCAATAATTGTTCAATTGTCAAATTTTTGTAACAATTGTTTCTTAGTCACTTGACAATTGAACAGTTATTCAATTATAATACTAATATAACAATTGAATAATTCTTCAATTATTTAGGAGAACAAATTATGTGCGAACATCATCACCACCATCATAATGAAAGAGCAGACAAACAGAAATTAATCAGGATTTCTATTGCTGCCTTTATTCTTGCACTGGCAATTTTATGCCAAACATGTCCGGCGTTAAAAATCGTATTATTTTTTGCATCATACATGACTGTGGGCTGGGATGTTATAACAACAGCATTGAAAAATATTTTAAAAGGTGAAATATTTGATGAAAACTTTCTAATGACACTGGCAACAATCGGGGCTCTCGCAATTGGCGAGTATCCTGAAGCCGTTATGGTTATGCTTTTATATCAAGTCGGTGAATTTTTACAGGACAAAGCAGTTGAAAAATCCAGAAAATCAATAACAGAGCTTATGGATATCAGACCCGATTATGCGAATGTCGAAGAAAACGGAAAACTTATACGCAAATCTCCCGAAGATATTGAAATAGGAGCAGTAATTACGGTTAAAACAGGTGAAAAAATACCTCTTGACGGTGAAGTCGTCGAAGGTTTTGCAAATGTGGATACATCTGCGCTAACCGGAGAAGCTGTTCCTCGGAATTTACATGTTGGTGATAAGGCTTTAAGCGGCTGCATTAATACAAATGGCCTTTTAAAAATTCGCACGGAAAAAGCGTTCAAAGAATCAACAGTTTCAAAAATCCTAGAACTTGTTGAAAATGCAAGCTCTAAAAAGGCAAAAACAGAAAAATTTATAACAAAATTTGCCAGATATTATACTCCTGCAGTTGTTGCAGGTGCTGCACTTCTTGCGATTTTGCCGCCGCTTTTAATTGAAGGGGCTCAATTTATGGTATGGTTTCAAAGAGCCTTAACATTCCTAGTTATTTCATGCCCGTGCGCGCTTGTAATATCTGTGCCTCTGGGATTTTTTAGCGGGATTGGCGGAGCTTCCAAAAACGGTATCTTAATTAAAGGCAGTAATTATATAGAAGCTCTTGCAAATACAAAAACCATAGCATTTGATAAAACCGGAACCCTTACAAAGGGGACATTTAAAGTTACTGAAATACATCCTTACAAAATCAGCGAAGAAGAACTTTTAAAATATACCGCATTTGCCGAAAACTACTCAAATCACCCGATTGCCTTATCAATAAAAGAAGCTTACGGCAACGAAATTGATACAAATCTTATAAAAGATGTTATTGAAATAGCAGGACAAGGCTTAAAAGCGATTGTTAACGAAGCCGAAATTCTTACAGGTAACGAAAAATTAATGCAATCAAATAATATAGAAATACCCCAAATTAAAATTTTAGGAACTGTTATTTATGTTGCGAAAAATAAAAAATTTATCGGTTATATAGTGATTTCTGATGAAATTAAAGATGACGCGGTTCAAGGCATTACTCAATTAAATAAAATGGGTATTAAAACTGTTATGCTAACAGGAGATAACAAAAATACCGCTGAAAAAATAGCTGGCGAACTTGGTATGAGTAATTTTTATGCAGAACTCTTCCCCGAGCAGAAAGTTGAAAAGCTTGAAGAACTAATAAAAAACAAACCTTTAAAAACAAGGGTTATGTTTGCAGGCGACGGGATTAATGATGCTCCTGTATTAACAAGAGCTGATATAGGTGTTGCAATGGGCGGTCTGGGTTCAGATGCCGCAATTGAAGCTGCAGATGTTGTTATTATTGATGACAAGCCTTCAAAAATTCCAAAAGCAATACTCATTGCCCAAAAGACAATGAATATTGTAAAACAAAATATTATTTTTGCACTCGGAGTTAAAGCTCTATTTTTAATTCTCGGGGCATTAGGCTTTGTCACAATGTGGGGAGCCGTATTCGCAGATACCGGTGTAGCTCTTCTTGCAGTTCTAAATTCACTCAGAGCTTTAAAAGTTTAACGAATAAAATTAGTCATAATTTTATCTTCTGCTTGAGGATGATTTATTCCTGCATTCTTTCCTGCTTCTATACATTTAAGAAGCCATGCCATATTTTGCCCGAGCACTCTCATAATTTGCATACCTTCAAGATCCTGTTCTGCCTGTTCGGGGGAATTTTGGGCACCATGCGTCATACACCAGTAATTTGATGAAACAACAGGCATTTGATTAATTGTAAAATGTTTTGTAATCGCATCAAGCGAGGCCGTAGTTCCTGCCCGTCTTGCAGAAACTACAGCAGCAGCCGGCTTAAAAGCAAATGCTCCGCTGCCTGCATAAAATAATCTGTCCATAAATGATAAAAGTCTACCGCTCGGATGAGCATAATAAACAGGTGAACCAAAAATAAACCCGTCAGCATTTTTTGCTTTTTCTATAACTTCATTTACAATATCATCTTTAAATACACAAAATCCGCCTATTTTACGGCAGGCGCCACAACCTACACAATCACGTATAGCATTTTTACCTACCTGAATAATTTCAGTTTCAATTCCGTTTGCTTCAAGAGATAAAGCAGCCTCTTTTAATGCTCTGAAAGTACAACCATTCTCATTTGAACTGCCATTGAACAATAAAACTTTCATAAAAAACACCCTCCTTAAAAATTAAACTTTTAATTTATATTGTTATGTTATCATAAAATTTTCTTGTTAAGAATGAGTTTTTAGGAGAGTTGAAGTAACAGAATTCGGGACTTTTATCTTATGATTCAAACTAATGTAGCTAATTCTTTCTGTTTGTGATTTAATGTAATCAGGAGTTTAAATTTTTTATGCGAGTGAAAAGTGTATCTGCAAATTTAACTTTCAAACGTTCATTGCGCAGCGATGAAATTGAAGAATACACACAAACATTAAAACAAGGCAAAAAAACAGCCGGTCAAACAGGTAATTCAGCTTTTATTATACCTTTAACTTCTCTGCCGGTTTCAGAAAATAAAGATATAGGCATCGGACATTTAACGTCAAAAGAAGGGATTGATTTTATTGATTATATGAGGACATACCTTGATTTTAATATTGTCAAAGATCTTCCTTCAGGACAAATAACAAGATACGACGATTTTTTCTGCAACTATAAAGCTTCTGCATTGGCACTCGGGGATCAAAATATTAACCCGGAACTTTTGATAACGGAAAAGTACGGTTCAATCCTTACCAAAGAAGAATTTCAGCAAATTGTAGATTCAAATATTAAACATAATAAGGCAGAATTTATCAACTGCGAAAATACAATGGAGAGCGGAAGCACTCTGGACAGAACACTAAAAAAAGCTTTTGAAAGGTTTAAAACGCTTGATGAAAATTCTCAACTAAAACAAAATTACCGCAAATTCATAACAGAAAATGAAGTTTGGCTTAATTTCCCGCGGGAAAAAGAACCAGATCAGGAATTTTTTAAATTTAAACAGTTTCTGGCTGACGCCCATTTGGCTGAAGGCAAAAAACTTCTGAATCAACGCGGTATAAAGCTATGCGGCGACTGCCTTATAAATTTTTCTCAAGATGAAGTAAATGCTTTTCCTAAAGCTTTTAAACACGGATACAACACAGGTCTGCCATCATGGTGTATACTGTCACTTGATTATGATAACATTCTTGATGAGTCAAGCGATGCATATAAACTTTTAAAACTGAAAGTTCAGTTGATGGCAAAACGCTATGACATGATAAGATTTGATGTCGGATGGAATTACATAACACCTGTGATGACACCGCACGGTGTAAATAGAGTCCTCGATGAAAATAAAAAAGAACTCGGAAATACCCTGGTCGACAATATTGACCGGTGGGTAAAAGAAGTAAAAGGTGAAAATTTTGATCTAAAAAATCTTGTATACGAAGTTGAAGCAGGTCCTGACGAATTTGCAATATTTAAACCAAACAGTCCTGAATTAATCGACCCGTTAAAAAACAGAGTCAAAGCATATTCAAACGTATTTATGAACGATAACTGGGGCAGTAGTGATGCATTTTTAAGACGCGGCTGGAGTGAAGAAACATTTTCTCTTGGAACAGGGAACCATGATCACCAGCCTCTGAGGCAAATTGCAAATAGTATACCTGACAGAGACGGAAGCATACATAAAACAGACTCAATCAAACCGCTTGCAAGAATTCTAAATATCAGTGAAACTGATTTGATTGATCCTATTACATATGCAAAATCAAAATTTGCAGATATGATGACATCTTTTAATATTCATTATTTCTTTATGGATGTTTTCGGACGAGCGGAAAGATATAATGAACATAAAAATTCCGCAACAAATTTCAGAAGACGTGTTCCTTATAACTACAAAAAAGCTTATCAGGACGCATTAAATGAAGGTTACGGATTCAATATAATGGATGCTCTGGAAAAAGTCTTTAAATCAAAAGGATTTGACAGGACATATCCTGTACTATATTCAAAAATTGTAAAATTCCGTGACATTCTGGCGGAAAAAGAACCTGATATACCCCAAATATCAACTCCGATAAGAAATGAAACTGAAGATTTAATACAAAATTCAAAAAAAGAAAAAAGTGTATTAAAAAGTAAACCGCTGTGGTTTGCTGCAGGAATTCTGGGAGCTGCAGGAGGAGCTTTTGCAATATTCAAAAATAAAAATAAACAAGAAACAAAACCTGATAAAATTTATACATAAAAAATTTATTGAATTAAAAGTCACCGATAGTTATAATCGGTGACTTTTTTTAATTTTAGGAAAAGCCGGCAAAAGATTTATTATTTATTTGGTCAAGAAGCAATTTATGTGCCGGCATAGAAATTCTTGTAAATTATGTTGTTTTTTGTGCAATATTCCTCTATTTCTTTAGCCATTTCTTCAAAATATTGCGGATTTTTTTTGATATAAATATCGTTATACAATGATTTGTATATCGGGTATTCATCATATATAAACTTAAACATTTTGGTCTTAAAGCTGCTTCTCAAACTCAACTTGTCAAACCAGTATTCATCAGCGTATTCTTTTGTTTTTTCAATTATTTTTTTGAAATCTGTTATTTGTGGAATTATCGGTGAAATAAATACAACCGACTTAATACCATTTTGCTTCAAAATTTTTAAAGTTTCAAGTCTTTCTTCTATAGTTGAAGAATAAGGTTCTAATTTTTTCTTTAAATTTTCATCCAACATACTGATAGACAGCGCTATTTCAATATGTTTCATTTTCTTAAACAAATCAACATCTCTTAACACCAGTTTGGATTTTGTAACAATGCTTAAGTATGCTTCAGATTTAATGAGCTGTTCCATAATCATACGGGTTATACCGTATTTTTCTTCGTAAGCATTATAAGGATCTGTGACCGTACTTATCATAACCTTTTTTTCTTTTATCTTAAAGGTATTAATCTTTTTTCTCGTTTGTTTAACATCAATAAATTCACCCCATTCTTCTTTGTGCTTGCTAAAACTTGACATATAAGCCGCATAACAGTACAAACACTTGTTTGGACAACCAACATAAGGGTTTATCACATAGTCAAGTGTTGTTAATTTAGTCTTGGTTAAATAATCTTTAACTCTTGTTGTATCTTCAACTACCATATAATCAATAATATAGGCAGTATTTGTTAATGTCAATATTACTGACTTTCTAATTTTTTATTTGAATATCTTTTTCTATAACCGGCGGAATCGGTGATGTAATAATCATTTCAAGATATTTATCATTATTTTCTTTAACTTTTTGAGCAATTTGATTTATTTCATTGTCATTTGTGAAGAAGTGCTTCACAGCGTACTTTAACACAAGCATGCCTTTATCCGGATGTTTTTCAAATTTATATATATCATATTCGAAATATTTCTTAGCATTTTCACATCCGTTTACCAAAAAACTTATTGCAGCTTTGTCTGATTTTTTATTTTCAATAAGTTTCAAAAGTACGCTGTTGTCTGTACTTTCAACAGTTTTATCAAAATTTTCGGCAAACTTTACAGGATCTTTTTCGTCAGGATAATAATAAATTCCTATCATTTTTGACCAGTTAGAAACATTTTCATATTTCTTAAAATATTCATTACCGTATCCGTTTGTTTTCGGTGCAAGTGCGCTGTATTTCAATGTATAAACTTCATTGTCAAAGTGAATGTCTTCTGCAAAACATGACATTTGCGATATAAACAACATTAAAAGTATAGAAAAAATTCTTTTCATATAAAAATTTAAACATTTATTTATACAAAAAGAATTATACTTATGTGTTATATGTAAGATTAATTTTTAAAGATTATCATTGATTATTGTAAAATCTTTACCGCCGATTGCCTTGTATATATTAACAGTAGATATAAGATAATTTATCCGGCTGTTAACTTTATCTTTGTCTGCAACAATAAGTTTTTCCATATCCTTCATTAAATCAAGATTGGATTTTGCCCCGATATTAAATTTTTTATCAGCAAGTGTATATTTTTCATTTTCGAGATTGTAGCGTTTAATGCTTTCATTGTAATTTTTTTCTCTTGTTTTAGCACTACTGAGAGAATCATTCACTTCCTGAATTGATGTCAAAATTGTCTTTTCATACATCTGCTGGGCTTTCTCAAGTTCCAGTTTTGTCCATTTTAAACGTGCCATTTTTGCACCACCGGTAAACAAATCAATTGAAGGCATAAAACCAAAAAGAGATTTAAATGTGTGGTTTCCGAAAATATTTCCGAGATTATAAGCACTGAAACCTGCCTGACCGTATAAAATAAACTTGGGGAGAAAATCGCGTATTGCAACTTTTGCATCTACTCCGACTTTTTCAATATATTCTTCCGCTTTTAAATAATCAGGCCTGTATTGAATAACTTCAGCATTAATAGCTTCAGGCAAAGGCAAAAGAGTAAGTTTTGAATAATCCGTCCTTGCCATTTGCGATAAATCTTTCTCTCGTAAACCTGTCAAAACTCCAAGCTGACGCGCAACAATATCCCTTTTGTCAATATAAACGTTTAATTCTTCCGTCAATTGTGTCAAAAGTTGTTTTTCATCCATAAGTTCCGTTACAGGACACAAACCGTTTTTATATTTTATTTCCTCCAATCTGGCAATCTCAGTTTGAAGTTTAACCAATTCTTCCTGATCTTTTATCAATCGGTCAAATTTTATAAGATTGAAATATTGAGATGCAACCGCGGAAGTTAAAGAGATATAAGAAGCTCTTTCATTTTGTTTAACAATTTCATGCTGTTTCTTGAAAGACTTGGTTCTTAAATAATTTTCACCCCAAATGTCAACTTCATAACTCATTGTTAAAGGCAAAAAGAAATTACTCTGGTTATATTCGGGAATAATAACATCTCCAAATTTCACCGTAGATGAAGTAAAATCTCTAAATACATCTCCCTGAAATCCTATCTGAGGCAGCTGTCCGGCAAAAGCCATTTTTATAACCTGCTCTGATTGTTTCACATTAAGAGATGCAATTTTTAAATCCTGATTATTTTTGAAGGCAGTAGTAATATAATCCGTCAAAACAGAGTCATTATATTTCTGCCACCAGTCAAGGTTTAAGTATTCAATTCTGTAATCAGGGATATTTTTTTGTTTTTTTGCTTCAGCTGTTATATTAAATGAACACAGCAAAATAAACAGGGTAAGTAATATTTTCAAAATTTTCATGCTTGCTATTTCCTTTTTTGTGTTATCATAATAACACAAAGAAAAATCATGGACAAGCATAATTTATTAAAAAGCAGAATCGGAATGAAACTGGTACGTGTAGGCAAAATGGTACGTGCCATTGCAAATCAAAAATTTATTAAAGCGAATTTTATGATTACTCCGGAACAATTTACTGTTTTGACAGCTATACTTGACCATGACGGCTTGTACCAGCGGCAAATCGGTGCACTTACCCTCAAAGACCGCCCCAATATCACAAGAATTATAAATATTCTTGAAGAAAAAGGGCTGGTTACAAGAACTCCTGATATAAACAAACGTAAAATATTTAAAATTAATATAACAGAAGAAGGTAAAAAAGCCTATAACGCAGTTTTGCCAACAGTTGCAGAACACTGGCAGGATACGGTAAAAGGTGTTACTGATGAAGAACTTGAAAATTGTCTGAAAGTATTGAATAAAATTAAAGCAAATTTGGAAGAAAAATTGAATATACAAATATAAGAGGTAAAATATGGCAGACACCCCAAAAAACAAACAACTAAATGAAGAATTTGAAGAAAAAGCAAAAGAAAGATTAAAAGAACGGAAAGAGAAAGCAAAAAAGAAACGCCCCGAATACAAGAAAAAAAGAGTATTTGTACCTGTAATAACAGCAGTAATTCTCATATTGATGGGGATTTTCCTTGCAATACATGCAACGTTTTATCAGTCAACAGATGATGCATTTGTGGAAGGCAGATTGATTTCTGTTGCCCCGCGTGTATCAGGACCTGTAATAAATCTTCTTGTTGATGATAATGATGTTGTTAAAGCAGGTCAGCTTCTTGTTGAAATTGACCCTGCGGATTATGAGGTTAAACTTCATCAGGCACAAGCAAAACTTGAAGAAGCAAAAGCACAGCTTAATGTTACAGAAAAACAAATTGAAGAAGGGAGTTCAAACGTAAATCAATCTTATGAAGATGTAACATCAGCCCAATCAAAGCTTGATTTTGCAACAAAAGACCATAAAAGATACACTGATATGTATAAAGAAGGCATAGTATCAAAACAGGATTATGACAACAGCAATACCAGCTACACTGTTGCACAGGCTAACCATAAAGCCGCTGCAGAAAAATCAAAGGCTATGGAATCAGCTTTAGAATCACATAAAGCAAAGGCGGAAGCTGTTCAGGCCGAAATTAAAAGACTTGAAGCCGAAGTTGAACAGGCAAAACTAAATCTTTCATATACAAAAATTTATGCCCCGCAATCAGGTATGGTTTCTGCAAGAAGCGTTGAAAAAGGCAACTACCTTCAAGTAGGCCAGCCTTTAATGAATATTGTTCCGGAACAAGTCTGGGTAATTGCAAACTTTAAAGAAATTCAGCTTACACACATGAAAAAAGGACAGCCTGTTTCGATAAAAGTTGATACATACCCCGGCAAACGATTTAAAGGTCATGTTGACAGTATTCAGCGTTCAACAGGCGCAAAATCAAGTTTATTCCCGCCTGAAAATGCTGTCGGAAGCTATGTAAAAATCGTACAGAGAGTTCCCGTCAAAATTATGTTTGACGAAGATATTAAAGATTACAACATAGTTCCCGGAATGTCAGTTGTACCAAAGGTTAAAATAAGATAATGGAAGAAACAAAAAAGCAGACTAACCCCTATATAGTTGCAATATCCGTATTGCTTCCGGCATTTTTGTCGCTTGCGGCATCTTCAGCCACAAACGTCAGCCAGCCGCACATCGCAGGATTTTACGGAGCGACACAGTATGAAACAAATACCGTTATAACCTGTTATATTATATCAGGCGGTCTTATGCTGCCTGTAACAGGCTATTTGGTCAGATTGATAGGAAAAAAATTACTGCTCTTTTACAGTATCTGGTTATTTGCATTAGGCTGTCTGCTATGCATACTTGCACCAAATCTACAGGCGCTCATTGCTGCAAGAATTGTACAGGGCATCGGAAGCGGAGCAATATTACCGTTGTGTCAGGCTGTTTTGCTTGAAATTTTCCCGCCAGAGCAAAGAGGTGTGGCAATGGGATTATTCGGAGTTGCCGCGATGTTTTCTCCTCTTGCGGGGCCTTTCATCGGTGGGTATTTGACGGATAACTGGTCATGGCAGTGGATTTTTATTATGAATATTCCGTTGTGTATGATTTCGTTTGCGCTTGTCAAAATGTTTGTTCCTAATGACAAACCAGAAAAACAAAAATATAACAAAAAATTTGATATAATCGGATACGGTTCAATAGTTATAGCAATGGCATGCATGCAGATTGTACTTGATAAAGGACAGCAGTACAACTGGTTTGACACAACATGGATTTGCTGGACAACGGGTGTATGTGTTTTTGCTTTTGTATTCTTTTATGTATGGGAGCTTGAATATAAATATCCTGTTATTGATATCAGAGTGTTTAAAGACAGAAACTTTATGTTTGGAACATTAATGAGTTCATTTATCAATGTTACAATATATTCAACCCTGCTTTTGGTTCCTATGTTTGTACAGAGTCTTTTGGGATACAGCCCTTCAAAATCAGGGCTTTCTATGTTTCCGCGCTCTATAGTATGTCTTGTCGGATTATTGCTTTTCGGGGAACTCTCAAGATATATAAAACCCAAAATCATGGCAACAGCAGGGCTTTTAACAATATCGGTTTCTTTATTAATGCTCACACAATTAAATACAACATCTTCAATCGAAAGTGTTATATTCCCGAACCTCTTATTGTGTGTAGGAGTTCCGATGGCCTTTGTTCCTATTACGGCTCTGTCATTCCAAACTCTTCCTGCTTCTAAAAACGCTGATGCGGCTTCCCTGCACGCCTTATTTAAAAATATTATAACAGCGATTGCAACATCAGCATCAGCGACATTTATTGCAAGGGTTTCTCAAGTCAGACAAACATATCTTGTCGGGAATTTATCAGCGCATAATCCGATGTTTCAATATAAATTAGCAGCAGCAAAAACCAAATTTTTAATGCATTATCCCGACGTTGTAGCCGCAAAAAAAGCAGCAGGAAGTTTGTACAATCAAATGCTGCAGCAGGCACGACTGGCATCATTTTTTGATGCATTTACGGTTCTTGCGCTTATGGCAGTTGCTGTAATCCCGTTACTTTTACTTATTAAATATAAAAAACAAAAACCGGCTTCATAAAAATTATTCCATCAAATATTTAGCGGAACAACAAACACCGGAGATTATATATTTTGAACCAACACCTATAAAATAAGTACCTGTTTTTACCCCTTGATCTTTTGAGCATTCACATTTTTCATCACCGTTTATGTCATCAGGTGAAAAAGTCCCTTCAGCACCCATTGGACTCAGATAATGCTTGCCGGTTTTTATGTTTGAAAATACACGGGCAACAAACACATCACGCCCGAATTCATTAGGGCCTGTTTGAAAGTTATTCACATCAACTACCACCCATGGCCCGTTATGACTTTCTCCAAGATATACAACAGCACCGTCTGACAACAGAAGTGCAAGACTGGAAAAATTGTATGCATATATTCCATAAGGATAATAAGAGCCAGGGTTAGATTCTTCTTTTACTCCCAAAGCTTTATAACGGCTATAGAGATTTGCAACTCCGGACCATTTGTATTTTGCATGTGCTTCATACCAGTTGCTGTTAAAATAATCACAACGTTTATTACTATCCGAAACTTTTAAGCCGCAATAGTCTATTACATTTAACTTTGCCTGTATGGCTTTTACAAATTCATCTGTAAATTCTTGCCCTTTACAATTACCGGATTGAGTATAATTACATATTGTTACTCCGTCAGCGACTACTTCATTAAACGCGTTGCTTACTACAGAGAATTCCTTTTTCCATTTGGCAATATTTTGCTTATCCTGTATCTTTGATATTACTGTCGATAACGTCATAGCCGCAACAACACCTATAATACCGACGGTGATGAGAACCTCTGCCAATGTAAACGCGCATTTGCACTGCTTGTTCGGTAGGGCTGCGTGCGCAGCACCCTTTACAAGGGTAAAGACGGATTTGCGTTGGCTGATCGGCAGATCTACGTGCGTAGCACCCCTCTCCCGGGAAATTGTTACGATACTTCTTACTGCCTTAGTGACATAGTATCTTACGAGATTTAAATAGCTTGACTTCTTGACATCTAATCCTCTGCCTAGCTCTGGAGTGCCCCCCCCCCGAAGGTTTGCAAATCTTTAAAATTACTTAATCCGTTCATACAACATTCCTTTCTTTACATAAATTATCACAAAAACCTAAACCATATATATATTGAACTTAATGCCAGCGATACCATCATTACAATAACACCGTATTTTAAAAATCCCATAAAAGAAACAGGATGACCGTGATGTGCAGAAGTTTCCGACACAATAACATTTGCTGCTGCACCAATTATTGTCATATTCCCGCCAAGGCAAGCACCCAACGACAAACACCACCACAGCGGTAGTGTATATTCAGCGCCCATGACGTTTCTGATTTCAAGCAGCATCGGTGTCATTGTTGCAGTGTACGGAATATTATCAATTACGCCTGATATAATCCCTGACGCCCACAGTATTATCATAGCTGTCGCTGATTGAGAACCCTGAGTAACATTCAAAATCCATTTAGCCATCAATGCAATACCGCCAGACGCTTCCAATCCCCCGATTATTATAAATAAGCCGATAAAAAAGAATATTGTATTCCATTCAACCTCGCAAAAAATATTTTTCGGCTTTTCAAACAAAAGCAAAACACTTGCTCCGAGCATTGCTGTAACGCAGGTTTCAATATGTGTTACATCATGCAAAATGAATCCGAGAATTACAAGAATTAAAATGACTGCACTTCTAACCATTAAAGGATAATCCGTAATCGTTCTTGAATTATCTAAATTTGCTACCGCAGCCATTTTTTCAGGTGTTGTATGAAGTTCATGCCTGAAAAACAGCCACATTAAAAAAAGTATAACAACCATAATTAATGCAATTATAGGTGTTAATTCCAGAACAAAATCCATAAACGACAGTCCTGCAGCACTTCCGATAATAATATTCGGAGGATCACCGATAAGTGTAGCCGTACCGCCGATATTTGAGGCAAAAATTTCGGTAAATAAATATGGGACAGGATTAATATCCAGTTTGTCCGCAATAAAAAATGTTACAGGTAATATTAAAATAACAGTTGTTACATTATCCAGAAAAGCTGATGCAATTGCCGTAAATAACCCGAGAGCAATCAATATTCCTATGGGATGTCCTTTTGTCATCATCAATAATTTATTGGCTATCCAGTTAAACATACCGCTTTTTGCCGCAATGCTCACAATTATCATCATGGAAACAAGCAAAAATACTACATTGAAATCAACAAAATTTATAAAATAATGTGGATCAAAATTCCCGTTTAAAGTCTTTGTCTGGCTCACAAGCCCGAGCAAAATTGTAATACCAGCCCCTAAAAGCGCAATAGTCACTTTCGGAATTTTTTCAAGAGCAATAAAAATATATGCAATCAAAAGAACAGAAGCAGATATTGCAACAGCATGCATCTGAACTATTGAATGTAAGTGTTCAATCATAACTTCCCCTTTATTTATGAGATTGTAATAAATATAAAATAATTATACCACAAGATGAAAATTAATTTTGAGGAAGAACATATTTGACATCAATAATGCGGGTATTATTATCAATATGCATAATTTCAAATTGAGAATTTTTCGGTAGAACAAAAAGGGCATTGGCACCGGCACTAAAATCTTCACCGGACAATCTCCTGCAATCAAGACCTTTTGTTCCCTGAGGCAAAGAAGCACGTACTATATAGCCGCAATCTCTATGACCTTCATAATAAACCGGATCACATTGAGCCAGAAAATCATCATAAACACGTGAAGTTATAAGATGATTTTCATCCTTAAACATATTACCTTCTTTTAAATCTTTAACAAAATTTATCGGCGAGAAATTATCCCAAGTTTTTTGCGTTCTTAATCCGAAGAAAACAGTAACATTATCTTGCAGCGCCGGTGCATCATCTATTAAGGCATCAATTCTTTCCAGTTCTTCTGCATCCGGACAATTTACCCCAGCACGGAATCTGCTTTTTATTAAGTTCATTACAGTTTCAAAACTTTCATCGTCAAGTTCCCTTACATCAGGTTCAATGTGCGGATTATCAGGAATTACTACTTCTTTTACACGCCACTCAAATTTATCGGTATGCCAGCCTTTATTACGAAATACTTTAAAAAGCTTCGATATTTCGTCTCTTAAGTCTTTTTCAGCGTCTTTTATGAGTGAAATTTCGTCGAAATTAATTAAAGTAAATATCTTTTGACCTGTTTCTTTTTGCTCTCGATTACTAACCGTATTATCAACTGTATTACCAACAGCTTTTACTATCTCTTTCGATTTCCGACCCCGAGTTATAAGAATACCGCCGGTTACAATAGCCGCAAGCGCAACTGCACCCGTTAAAACAGTCATGTTTTTCGATATTTTCGATTTACTGTTATTTAAATTTTCTTTTCGGGCTGATACCTGAGAATTTACTGCCGGTTGTACCGAGCTGGAAATAATCATGCTATCCAGTCCGCCTATTTTTGGCATGCTCATATTTATATAAAACTCCTAAAAAAATTTTTTGCTACCTTATTTTAAATTAATTCTAAATTAGCAGTAGTAAAAACTTTAATATAATTTTTCAGCTCATCTGAAGAAATATGGCATTTAAGTTTTCCTGAAGGATACTTACTATAATGATATGCAGATGATAATAAAATAAATTTCATTGCATCAATAATATTCATTGATGACAAATCCATAAAAATTTCAGGACAATTATTTTTTCTAACATAGTGTTTGAATTGTTCGGAAAGATTATTGTAGCTGTATTTATTGCAGTCAAAATATTTTATCATATAAATTATGTCGTGGAATTTTTACAAAAATTAAATATTTCAGGTAAATTTAATACTTTTAAAGGATATTTATTATATAATTACTGTATTGATGGGGGATAAATAAATGGAAACCGTTATTATGAGCAACAGCAAAATTAATGAACTGGCAAAAGAAGTGCTTGATATAGAAGCAAATTCAATTCTCCGCCTTAAAAATAATATCGGAGAAGAATTTGATAAAGCAATAGATATTCTTTATAATTGCAAAGGTCGTGTAATTGTTACAGGAATGGGCAAATCCGGACTTATCGGAAGGAAAATAGCCGCGACTCTTACATCTACAGGGACTCCGTCATATTTTCTTCATCCTGCAGAAAGCACACACGGCGATTCAGGTATTATTACACGTAATGACGTTGTTATTGCAATTTCAAACAGCGGAGAAACACAGGAGCTTCTAAATCTTCTGCCCTTAATTAAACGTTTCGGCGTAACAATGATAGGAATGACCGGCAAGATGAATTCAACTCTTGCACATTCTTCAGATATTACACTTGATATTTCAGTAGAAAAAGAAGCATGCCCGCTTAACAAAGCTCCTACGGCAAGTACAACCGCAACCCTTGCAATGGGAGATGCCCTTGCTGTTTGTCTTTTACAAAAAAGAGGTTTTTCGGAAGAAGATTTCCTGATATTCCATCCGTCAGGAGCTCTCGGGAAAGGCTTCACTTACAAAGTTGCAGATTTGATGCTCACAGAACCGGACAAACTTCCGATTGCAAAAGAATCAAATTCCTTTGCTCAAGTCATTGAACTTATTTCGGAAAAGAAACTCGGCATGGCAATGATTGTAAATGAAACGGGAGAATTAACCGGAGTGTTAACAGACGGCGATATTAGAAGAACTCTTATAAAATACCAGAATATCAGACCGCTTCTTGCAAAAGATGTAATGTCCGAAAATCCGAAACGCATTTCTAAAAAGGATTACGGTGCAAGCGCACTGAATTTGATGGAAAAATATTCAATTACGGCTCTTGCGGTTGTTGATGAGAGTAACAAACCAATAGGCGTTATACATATTCATGACCTATTAAAGGCGGGAGTGGCATAAAATGACTATAAAACTTGCCGCATTTGATGTAGACGGAGTGCTAACGGACGGAAGCCTGACTTTTGACGAAAACGGACATGAATACAAAACTTTTAATGCAAAAGACGGACAGGGTATTGTAAATTTAAATAATGCAGGAATTATAACCGCAATTATCACCGCAAGAGATAATGGAACAGTTACACACAGAGCAAAAAATTTAAATATTAAAGAACTCCATCAGGGCTCAAAAAATAAAATAGCAACTCTTGAAGGTATAATGAACAAATATAATATTTCATTTGATGAAATTGCTTATATGGGCGATGATCTTCCTGATATATGCATACTTGAAAAAGTCGGACTTAAAGGGTGTCCATTAGATGCCGTTGAAGAAGTAAAAGCAGCCGCAAATTTTATTTCAACCAAAAACGGCGGCAGAGGAGCTGTCAGAGAATTTTGTGATTACATATTAAAAAAAGGGATATAAAAAATGTTTGAAATTAAAACACAGGCTTTTTTTGCCGCAGCACACCATCTTTTAAATTATGAAGGCGAATGTGAAAATCAGCATGGTCACAACTGGATGGTAGAAGTCTTCGTTAAAGGTAATACTCTTGATAAAAGTAATATCCTCATTGATTATAAAACTTTGAAAAAGGAATTAAGGTCAGTTTTGGATCTTCTTGATCATAAAGATTTAAATAACCTGGCGGAATTCAAAGGGGAAAGCCCTTCAAGCGAAATGATATCAATGTTTATTTACAACAAATTAAAAGAACGTGTTGTTCAATTAAGCAAAGTAACAGTTTGGGAAACCCAGACATCTTGCTGCAGTTATTACGAAGAAGAATAGCAGTCAAGGGATATCAAGAAGTTCATAAGACTGGCTGTATAAATGAGCTTTACTCATAAAATTAGCTTGACTCCCTGATCTTCAGCTCCCAGACTTCTAAAACTAATTAAAGAGAGAGGTAAAAAATGAATTTTATACAGGCAATATTAATGGGAATAGTACAGGGATTAAGTGAATTTTTACCGATATCAAGCTCTGCACACCTTGTGTTTACTTCAAACTTTTATAAAGTTTTTAAAGGGATTGAAATTGTTCAGACATCAAATGAAGAAGTATTTTTTGACATAATGGTTCACTTGGGAACCTTAATTGCAGTGTTAATATTTTTCAGAAAAGATGTAATAAATATTATAAAAGCAATGTGGCATGCCTTAAAAACAAAAGACTGGTCGGATAATGAAGCGAAGCTAGGGCTGTTCATAATTTTAGGCACAATAGTAACTATTGCATTAGCCCTGCCTATCAATGAAATAGCGGAAAAATTAGTTTATACTCCGTCTGTTGTCGGTATTTTGTTATTTGTAACCGGTTTTACACTTCTGTACAGCGAATACAAATCAAAGAAAATTGAAGAGAAAAAAAGTGAATTGGACTTAAAAACATCAATATTTATAGGTCTTGCACAAGGTTTAGCGGCACTGCCCGGTTTTTCGCGCTCGGGTTGGACTATCGCAACCGGACTTTTTTGCGGTTTAGATAGAGTTACGGCCGCAAGATATTCATTTTTGTTAAGTATACCTATTATTTTAGGCGCATCAATGGTTTATCCGCTTATAAAAATAGATATCCATGAAGCCATGCTTTATAACTGGGAGGCAATACTTGCCGGAACCATTGTTTCTGCAGTTGTAGGCTATATCTGTATTAAATATTTCATGAAATTTATATCAAAATTTTCACTTGCAATTTTCGGTTACTACTGTATTATAGCCGGACTTGCGACTGCGATTTTCTTTTCGGTTTACGGATAAATTCATTGTTAAAAAATGTAAAAATTTAAACATGACTATCAAAAAATATTATTCACGGGCATTCTATATTATGTCTATATGTGTGTGGAGTAAGGATGATTTCACCAGTTAATAATAGTAAAAATTCAATATATTTTTCTGCTGACAGCAATAATAAGGAGAAAAAAGGCTTAAAATACAACCACGATACTTTGCTGCCAAATAATCCGTTAACAAATACGCGCATAGGCCTTGATAAACTTACAAATGCATTTACACTTTATCCGGCCAAAGGACTAAAAGGCAGTAAGAATGCGAATTTTTATGAATTTTTAACAATGGGTACTGTACCTTATTTAATAGGCAGTGCTACTTTAATGGCTGTGTTTAATTTTGCAAATAAATATTTTGCGCCGTTTGATAAAGTACAGGCATCAAAAGTCGGCCAAAAAATGGCATTAGGCGTATTATTTTACGGAATTATGAAAAGTGTGTCAAAACAGTTCATAAGCAGACCCGTAAATATGTTAACAGGAGTGGATACAGATCAGCCTTATGCTAAAGTTATTTATGAGCTTCCTGAAAGCGTAAATGATACGGATATAACAAGCATTGAATATCATAAAGTTTTTGAGAGCGTTGAATTTCCTCGCTGGGATTTACTTTACGGGGACAGTACAAAAGGAGAAAAAAGAAATTTCCGCTATGACAAAATCGCAAAAAAATTAAACATGGGTGAAAACCTTAATGATTCTGACCAGGAAACAAAATCACGCATAAAAGAAATTATTATCAAATCAAATTTTGCAAAAAGCATATCTTCATATCTATGGGCAGCTACTGGCGTTGCCCTGGCATTCCAAAAGCCATGGGAAGATTACTTTAAGGCTATGACTTTCAAATTCTGGAAAACGGAAGAATTCGGCCAATCCATGAAAATATTAGGTAAAAGTTTCATACGAAGTGCAAAAGATTTATATAAAGGCGAAGGTTCTGGTGTTGCAAAACATGCCGGGAAAATACTTCTTGGAGCCGCTGCTCTGTCATCGGTTCTCGGAGTAATAAATACAGTTGCAGGGGCTAAAAAAGCGCCTAAATCTAAATCAGATATCATCAAACCAAACGAAAAACATGTGGTAAGCTAATATGACATCAAATTTAATTCAAAATTACATATCAAACAAACCTGCAGCCGCTTACAGCCAACAACGGCAAAATCGCTCTGCGTTACAAACACCACAAAAGCCAAAACCTGATTTTGATATCCAGAAAGAACTTGATAACAGAACATTTATCAAGCCTCTGGAAGGCAAGGGAAGACTGCTCAAGAATAATATTTTTAATGCACCTGCAATTATGGTGAAAGATATAATTTATGATGCAAAAGCATTAAAACATGCAGTAAGCGGTAAGGCCAACGACCATGAATTAGGTAAATTAAATGATTTTGGGTTACTGCTTGGCGGCCTCGGAATAGCCGGCTATCTGTTTACGAGAAAACAAACGCCGAAAACAAAAGGAATGGAATTTATCGGGCTTGCATCATTCTTAGCGTCAATGGCAATATGGCCTAAAATTGCAATTCAGCTACCAGCCTATTTAATCCACGGTGTAAATGTTCAAAAAGAATACGAAGACAGTTTCGGCAGAAAAAAACCTTTTTATCAGGATCCTCAATTCCTGCCGTGGGATTTATACACAGAAGAAGAAATTAACAAAATGGGCGACAGAATGGGTGTTCCCAAAGATATTCCAAACAGACGCGAATTTATTCAGGAAAAAATGAAGAAAATCGGTATCCAAAATAATACTCTCTGGATGCTTACCGCAGGCTTTGCAACTCCTATAATGAGCGGTCTGATATGCAATATGGCAGAGCCTTATCTTCAAAAATATTTAGATAACAAAAACAATAAAAAAGCCGACTCAATTCTTAATAATTTAGCTAAATATGCAGAAACAAAATATAAAGACATTGGCGTTGAACAGGATTTGATCAAACTTTTGGATTCGAACCAAAATAAACCGCTTACAGAAGAATTAAAGGAATCCATAATTTCAACCATCACAAAATACATGGATCCTGTCACCGCTGACAACTTTAAAGCTGATATTAAAGAGCAAGTTTTTGGCAAAGAAACTTATAAACTGGAAGATACAAAAATTCAAAATATCCTAACCAATCTAAAAGAAGTATTCCAAAATAAAATTCCTAGAGTTGATGCAGAATTTTTACAAGCTGCTATACCTGATGAACAGAGTTTGATTAATGCACTGAAAAATGAAGGACTTTTTGGAACAGATATCAAACAAATAAAATTTGGAAAAATCCTTGATACAATAAGAAACTGTATAGATAAAAATGTAAGAACATACAATGAAGCCCACCCTGATAAACGACAGAATCTCGGATATATTAGAAAACTTATTATGACGAATATGACTCAAGAAAGAAACTCAAATCATGTATCTATTGTTCTTTCTGACACAGTGTCAAATGTTCTTGATACACCTGCAATTAATAAGTTAAAAACAATTGTAAAATTGGTTGATAACTTTAACAGAAAAGTTTTTGCTCTGGATGAATATGCATTAAGAAAAGTCGGAGCAGCCCCTGAAACAGTAATTGCAAATTACTGGAATGATACGGCAAAAGAATTTGTAAAACTGTTAGGATTTACCGATAAAGAAATTGCAATGACCAAAAATGACAGAACTCTTGTAGGTGCACTATTAAGAGAAAAAATTGAAAATATTGTTGCAGATACAACGGCATATAATAACTTAATGGAAAAATTAATCAAAAAGATTGCCGAAATTAATGCAAAAATTAATAAAAAAGATCTCGCTGCACCTTTGTTAACCGGTAATGCCGAAAATACAGCCTACACACGCAAAGTAGACACAATTTTTGATGATTTTGCGGCTGCTTTAAGAGAGCAAAATATCGGTTTTGTAAGAACAGCACAAGCTATTGCCGGTAGAGATAAAAATGATACGGTCGGCACAGCTAAAAACATACAAAAAGCCTACGTAACAGAAAGATTATTAGGGGTAAAAAGCTCATTCTACAGAATAATTAATGCTCTTGATTATTTCAGAAGAGTAGCAACAACTATAAATTCCAGCACTGTTCTGCAAGGCAGATATACAGAACATAAAGAAGAATTAATTGAACTTTGTAAAATAATTACTCTGGAAGGACATTCATCAGATTTTGCAACAAAATTCTACATGCTGAGGAATCCAAATCCTGACAGATCACAAGGAAATGTAGAAGTTAAAAACGGAAAAGTTGTCAACAGATACCTCGGTCAAACAGCAGAATTAACGGATATTCCTGGAGATCAGCACTTCTATAAAGATGCAATGAGACTTATGTTTGAAAATGAAATGTCTCCGGATACATTGAAGCTGTTGGAACAATTAGGTTTGAAAGATGAAGTTCTCAAATACAGACAAATTGTTCTGGAACACTTGGGAGGTGAATATTATTTCGCTAAACCATTCCACTTACTCGGCGAAAAAACAACAATGGGTTCTGATACAAAATTCTTAATTACAGGAAATGCAATAGATGAGCTTGTCCATAAAACATTCCAACAGCGTTATAATAACAAAAAATGGTTTAAGATATTCGGAGGCTTCGGCGCAGGTCTTCTGGGTGTCACTATACTGGCACAATTCTTCTTCGGAAAAATGAAAACTCCCGAAAGAACAGGTGAGAAAAAATGATAAATACAACAAACTTAATTGCACTTAAAATTAAACAAATTCAGCCGAATGCATTTGAAAGCAACAAAGATGCACAAAATAAACCTGTGGCTGAAACAAATTCCGGTTTATTAAACGCATATCTGAATAATATGGCACTGATAAATACACCTGCCGTTAAAAAATCAGAGGCTTCAACACCTGTGGTTTATCACAACAATTTCCGGACAATGGTTCAGAATAATGAAGCGAAAATTCTTGCAATTGTAATGAGAACTTTTAATGCCAAAGATACAAACGGCAACGATTATATAGACGGAAGCGAACAAAACGGAACTTTTTTGAATGCAATAGAAAGACTTGATGAAGTGAAAGCTCAAGGCTTTAATACACTTCATATACTCCCGATTCACCCTCCCGGAAAAATGAAAGCAATGGGTACTGCAGGCTCAATTTATGCTCCGAAAGATATGCTGGCAATTGACCCGAATTTGATAGACAAAAATGACCCCAGAAGTGATAAAGAACAATTTAAAGCGTTTATAGACGAATGCCATAAACGCGGAATAAAAGTAATGCTTGATATGCCGAGCTGCGCATCTTATGATATGTTCCTTGAGCATCCCGAATGGATGGCAAAAGAACGCGACGGTTTAGCAAAAACTCCGCAAGGATGGAATGATATCAGAATGTTTCAGCCTTGGGAAGATGAAGGCAAAAGGACTTTAAATCCAAAACTTTTGGAATTGCATAAACAATATGTTGATATGTGTATAGATTTAGGTATTGACGGCATAAGATCCGATGTTGCAAGAGCAAAACCGGTTGAATTCTGGGACATTATAATTCCGTATTCAAGAATGCGTGATCCTGAATTTGCATGGCTTGCTGAGTCATATACGTATGAAGATGCTTCGCCTCAGGCAAATATGGCATTTGACAGGCCGGAAGACTCTTTAAGAGCCGGATATGATATGATTTACGGCCAATACCATATTTTCCATGAATGGCCGGATGCAAAAACTTTTATGAACTACGTAAAAGAAATGCTTGATATGTCATATAAACTGCCTAAAGGAAAATCTCTGCTGGGCTCTTTTGCAACCCATGATGATATATCTCCGATGTTCCACGGCGGAGCTGAATACTGTAACTTAACAATGGGTTTACAGGCAACACTGCCTATGCTTAACCCGTATATAGTAGATGGTTATCAATCAGGTGATGATTATGTATATTCTTATCAGGATAAATATAATCCCGTTACACAGACAGATAATCATGAAATGACTGTCCACCACGGCAAACTTGATATTTTTAATCTTTCAAGAAAACCCGGCGGAACCCAGCCTGAAATCGGGGAATTTATGACTAATGCCTTTAAAATGAGGGATAAATACCTTGATATTATTACTAAAGGAACTTTTATCGAACTGGATAAAAAAGACGATAAAAACGATCAGATAATAGCTTATGCAAGACATCTCCATGGTAAAACACTGCTTGTCGTTGCCAACAAAAACGTCAACCGTTCGGTCGCTTGCAGAATAGAAGTTCCGACACTAAAATCAACACAGGAATTGAAAAATCTTCTTCCTTCCTACGGCAAAGAAAGCAGATTCCAAGCTCATGAAAATGAATTATGTGTAGATTTAGGTCCAGCAAGAGTTCATGTATTTGAAATAGATACTCCTGATATTGAAAAGTACTCTGATAAAGTTTACAAACAAAATATCTAATGGCACATTAAATAAACAACAGATGTAACTATTTTAAAATAGTTACATCTTTATTTTGATTTTTTTTATTGTTTGCTGTAAAATATCTTGGCGAGATATAAAACTTTGGCCGACCCCCCAAAAAAAATTTTTATAAAAAATTATCATGAAAGGTAAAAAATGTTTCAAGAATTCATAAGTTCAAAAATACACAGAGCAACAGTAACGGATGCAAATCTTAATTATGTAGGCTCTATTACAATTGATGAAACTTTAATGAAAGCTTCAAAAATAAAAGAATGGCAAAAAGTTGACATTCTTGATATTAACAATGGAGAAAGATTTCACACTTATGTTATTAAAGGACAAGCTGATTCAGGCATGATTTGTCTTAACGGAGCTGCCGCAAGAAAAGTTCAGCCTGGTGATAAAGTTATTATAATTGCATACGGACTTTATAACCCTGAAGAAATGAATAATTACAAACCACAAATTGTAATTGTTGATGAGAATAATAAAATTTCTAGTATTCAATAGATTTGTAAAAATTGTACAATAGTTTTATAAGCTCAGGTTTTTCATCCAGAGCTTTTTTTATTTCTGCTTTCATTTCATTATCTGAAATTTCATTAAAATAATAAAATTCCCAGGGTTGAACTTCCAGAACTACTGAAAGCTTTTCTAAAGTTTCAATTGATGGTGAATATTTACCGGTTTCAAGATAGCTCAGACTCGGAGTTTCAATATTAATTAGCTCGGCAAGCTTTTCCTGAGTCAAACCTTTAGATTTTCTTATAATCTGTATTTTTTTACCTAATAATTTTTTAAAATTAGACATCCTAAACCCTTGTTAAAATTATTTTCTAAATATAAATATTAAAAAATAATGTATAACTTTATATTGCGCATTGACTATTAATGCAATATACGATATAATATAAATAGTTACATTAATTTTATGGGAGTAATTTAATGTTTAAGATTAAAAAAGCTTTTACGCTGGCAGAAATGATGGTTGTCATGCTTATTTTGAGCATTATTATGGCCGCAATGGCGCCAGTTATGACAACAAGGAATAAATTGGATCAGTCATCTCCGTGGCAGTGGGCAGTAAACGGCTCCGATGCATATTTTGTAGCCGGTACAAATTCTTCACAAACAGCAATGATAGGCCAGAATGAAGTAAATGATACCGACCCTGCGGCCCGTTTAATAATAAATTCAAATGACTCAAGAGATCATTTGCTATTCAAAATGGGAAACAATGTATTAGGAAAACTCAGTTTTATTAATAATTCAATTTTATTAGGACGTGTAAACGGAGATACAACACCGGAAGCGGATTCTATTGCAATTGGCCGCAATCTTGGTACTATTGGTTCAAGCAGTATTGCAATAGGTAACAGCCCAACAGCCGGGGGTGATTCAGCTGTTGCAATTGGATCTTCTTTAGTAATGGCAAATCATGACCACACGGTAGCAATAGGTAATAAAGTAAATGTGGACAACAGTATGAGTATCGGTATAGGTTATGAAATAACCAACGGCGGAACTCAATCAATTGCTATAGGCAACACAAATACCAGTGCCGGCAATGAACGTGCTATAGCAATCGGTACACTTGCTTCTGCCGGAGCGAAAAGAAGCATAGCCATAGGAAGTTTAGTAAATGCCAATGGTGACTACTCAACAGCTATAGGGGATACCAATACCGCAAATAATGCAAATAGCATATCTATAGGTAAAAGTACCACAGCAAATGGTGAAAGCAGTATAGCAATGGGAAATCAGGCAGAAACTGCTTCTGACGGAGCAATTGCTTTAGGAAATACCGCGAAAGTTTTAAAAGGTAACAAACATGACAATTCTGACGCATCAATAGCAATTGGTTATAATACAAATGTATATGCGCCATCTGGAGTAGCTATAGGCAGATATGCAAATGTATCAAGTGATGGTGCAAACTCAATAGCTATAGGAGAGAGTGCACAAGCAGGTGGTGGTTACTCAATAGCTATTGGGGATAAGACGTCTATTATCGGGGGAAATGCGCTTAGTGGACTGAAAAACTCTGTTGCGATAGGCCACCAGACTACAATTGATGAAAATAGTTATAACAGCATTGCTATAGGTTCTAATGTTACAGCAGAAGACTGTGATGCCTGTATTGCAATAGGTAATGACTTGTATTTACCTCACGTTGGTACATCAGTTCAAAGGGAACCGACTTATGTAAAAGGTAATACTGCTGTTGCGATAGGCTCTTTGGCACATGCAGACGGCTGGTATCCGACTGCAATAGGTGCAGCTGCAACCGCCGGTGATCATGGTACAGCAGTTGGTAGGGGGGCAAATGCGGCCGGAAAAGAGAATACCGCAATCGGCTATGATTCTTGCGACAATACAACCGGTACTAATGTAACCTGTATCGGCGCAAACTCCGGTCCGGAATCAGGTTCAAATAAGACAAGTTATTCAGATATAATGTATCTTGGTGATAAAGATACTACAGTATATATCCCGGGCAAACTTGTAGTAGATAACAGTGTATTCTTAAATGCTGTTGGCGGTACAATTGTTTTCCGACCAGCAAACGCCAGAAATGAGCTCGCTGTAATACGTAAAGATGATTATGATGGAGGAGATGATAACTTACGCCAATACCCTACAGATGTTACAGGCGAAACCTGGTGGTATAACCAGTATTCTGACAGACGTCTGAAATACGTAGAAAATGAAAACACTTCAGGCTTGGATAAAATTAAACAATTGAAAGTTTTTAACTACACATTTAAAAAAGATGAAAAGAAAATACCTCATGTCGGTGTAATAGCTCAAGATTTGCAAAAAGTTTTTCCTGAAGCGGTAAGCAAAGCAAAAGACGGATTTTTAAGAATACGTTTTGAAGACATGTTCTATGCGATGATAAATGCAATAAAAGAACTTGATTCTCGACTTACTGCACTTGAGAAAGAAAACCAACAGCTAAAAGAGATGCTGAAACAAGTTCAAAATGACAATAAAGAATTAAAAGAAGTCCTGAAAAAAGTTAATGATGATAACAAAAAACAGGAAGCACGATTAAAAACGCTTGAAACAAAAATTAAATAATTTTGTTTTTTCAAGAAAAATAAGCTGCCGATATGCGGCAAGCTTACTATCATTCCTTCCCGCATTATAGATGCGGGTTTTCTTTTATGTATAAAACATTATCTGTAATTCGTAAACTGAAGCGGATAATCATACTTGTCTTCATTGGAACGAAGAAGCCTTATAATATCCTGTAAATCATCCTTATCCTTACCGGAAACTCTCACCTGATCTCCTTGAATTGATGCTTGAACTTTCTTTTTTGTTTCTTTAATATCAGCAACAATTCTTTTGGCAAGTTCCTGATTTAAGCCTTTTTTTAAATTAAAAATCTGCCTTACTTTACCGCCAAGAGCATTTTCAACAGGCTGAGGATCAAGAATTTTTATACTCAAATTTCTTTTAACAAGTTTTGATTGCAAAATATCATAAATATTACGCAATTTCATCTCATCACTTGTTGTTATTGTTATCGATTTATCTGAATCAAGTTCAACGGTTGAACCGGAATCTTTTAAATCAAACCGTGAAGAAACATCTCGTTTCACCTGATCAACAGCATTAACAAGCTCTTGCCTGTCAAATTCAGAAACAATATCAAAACTGCAATCTTTTGCCATATTTACCCCCTTTTTTTCTTATTATACCATGGGAAAAATGCAAGACAAATATTTATCTTGCATTTTATTTTGAAAGGGAATCTGATCAATTTTTCAGCTATAGCACTTATGATTTACACCAATTTTGTATACTTTATCAATTATTAGCGGGATATATACACAGTTTACACTAAAAATGGATAAAACCTCATCCTGAACCTTGTTTCAGGCTCTTATAATAATGAAATATCTGGTGTGAACTGCGATATAAATCCCTTATTAGTCTATTTGACTTTGGATTTTTTTGTTCCTTTTATCCAGCATATAAAATCATCCCATTTGTTTCCTATATATTTTGTAAAGCCACCGGCAGCTTTAATACCTTTGCGAACACGTCCGATACCGCCTATTGCCAAAATAATCGCAAGAGCTGCACCGGCCAATTTCATTGTATTTGTACCTTCTTTTTCTTTTTTGTTTATAACCTGAAACTTGTCATGGTCAAGCTGTCTTGCCAATCGCACATCGCCAAGCAAAGGGCTGTACATTCCGCCTCCGTATATTCCATGCATATACATCGGTCCCATTGTACTATTCGCCAGATCCTGATACATAAGCGGCGTATTAAAATTTTCGCCTATCATAACCGTTACTCCAAAATTGAAAACTAACCTTACATATATAAAGTATTTTTCTTTGAAAAAATTTACTTTTTGTTAAGAAATATTAAAAAAGACCTTGAAAATATCAAGGCCTTTCAAAAAATTTATTATTTATTAAAAATAAGCTACTTAGCTGCTTTTACTGCATCAAAAACAACTGAAAAAGCTTCCGGATCTTTAACAGCCATATCAGCAAGCATTTTTCTGTTAACAACAATATTTGCTTTTTTGCATGCGTTAACAAATCTTGAATAGCTCATGCCGCGTTCTCTAACAGCTGCATTAATTCTAACAATCCACAAACGACGCATATTGCGTTTTGTAGTTCTTCTGTCTCTGTATGCATATTTTAAAGCTTTCATAACTGCAATATTAGCAACTTTAAAAATTCTGCTTCTTGCACCTATAAAACCTTTTGCTAATTTTAATATTTTTTTATGTCTTTTACGTAATACATTACCGCGTTTTACTCTCATTTACTGCCTCCTATCTCGCATACTTTCTGTAAGGTAACTCTTTTGAAATCAATTTAAAATGTGATTTTGAAATTGAAATCGTTTTGAAAATTCTGCGTTTTCTTGAAGCAGATTTGTGTTGAAGCAAGTGACCGATACCGGCTTGTCTTCTTACAATTTTGCCTGTTGCAGTAACTTTATAACGTTTTGCAGCAGACTTGTGTGTTTTCATTTTTGGCATTTTGTCCTCCTTTTTTTAGCCGCAAATATGCAACGCAACTTAACGGCCGGTGTGTACATCAAGAAGCCTTTGGCATACCAAAGCCATAAAACTTCCGCAAAATAATTATATTATGCAGAATCTTTATTTGCAAGCACTTTGTTTAAATTTGTTAATCAAAAGTAAGCTTTAAACCGGAATATACATCTTTGACTTTCAAATATTCTGATAAAACGAGCTTGGAATTAAGATCACAACAATGACCGGGATAAAAATTCTTAATATTTAAAGTTCTCAAATAAATACCGAGTTCTCTAACCTTATATTCAGTTTTATCACGCAAATAAATTCCGCCTATTAAGGTGTCAATGCGTTCCTCTTTCGCAACTTTTTTAGCATGATCAATAATATTAGGCAAGCCAATATGAGAGCATCCGGCCATAATAACAAGCCCATTTGCACCTTTATAAACAACAGCCGTTTCATCGTTATATTTATAGTCTGTCTTGTATTTAATTGGAATTTCACCTAAAAATAAAAGCTTTGAAGTTAACCATACAGGTTCATAAGACAATTCCAAATCAAAAACGTCACATAAATCACTTGCGTTTCCTGGATATCCAACATTATGCTTCTGAGAATCCAATTTAGGTTCAAATACATCAGGATGAGCATAAATAGTTTTATGGGTTAAACTAATTCCTGCAGCAAGCATTTTCCTGTATAATATATCTAATCTGATAAGACCGCCCGTATGATCGCTATGACCGTGTGACAGAACAATTTCCGTAACCTCTGTCAAGTCAAGCCCCATTTTATAAGCATTTTTGATAAAAATATCACTGTAGCCGCAGTCAAACAAAATTTTCTGGTAATCATTTTCCAACAGAAAAGACAGGCCCGGCTCAGCCTGCATATTGATATTACATCCTGCATTGTTGTCAACTAATACCGTAAAATTCATTAATTCCTCATATACATATATATACCCATTATAACAATATTTTTATAAAAATGCAATATTCATTTTTTAATTTAAGTTAGTTAAATCAGAAACAGTTGTTTCAAGTGCCTGTGCCAAAAGAATTAAAGTATCAAGCGACGGTTTTGAAAAAGCGACTTCAATTTTTCCCATAAAATTTAAGCCTATTCCAACTTTATCAGCGAGCTGCTGTTGTGTAAGCCCGATTTCTTGACGTCTTTTTTTTATATTTGAACCCAATTTTTTATAAAAATAAGAATTCATACGTACAGTTTAAACGTAAATTTTTATTAAATATACGTATTAATAGTACGTAAAATATGATAAAATTTTTGCAGGAGAAAGTTTAATGGATAGTGAAAAACGAATTTTAAATGTTACTTTAGAAGGTCATAAAGCAGGAAGGCAAGCTGGTTTTACCCCCCCCCTGTCGAACAGTCAACACAAATGCGCGTTCACTTTAGCAGAGGTCCTAGTCACCCTCGGCATAATTGGTGTTGTTGCGGCTATCACATTATCTGCATTATTTCAAAAATATCAGGCAAAAGTAATACTTACACAATTAAACAAAAGTTATGCGGAACTGCAAACAGTAGTTAATCGCATTTCTAATGACTATGGTGAAAATATACTCAATATCGTCACTCCTTTAGAAAATAGTGAAGTAAAAGAACTTTTTATGAAATATTATGACGGAGCTGTAGACTGTAAGGAAAGAGAGTGCTATAATTCAAAAGGAATTATATATTACACTTACACAGGCTCATTAGTTTTTGACAACCAAAACACTAACACTAATTATTATTTCGGGAAAGACCAATTTTTAACAAAAGAGGGGCGGCTTATCTCTTTTGGAGGGACAAATATCTATGGGCGTATGGTAACAGTAGATTTAAACGGCCCATTCAAAAAACCTAATGCTTGGGGACGCGATACATTTACATTCTTGATAACAGATAAACAGATTTCACCCTGCGGCGGTAAAACCATGTGTTCAAATATATATAACTACAATTGCAATAAGACTGAAAATGGTAAGTTTTCCGGCATTGGCTGCACATATTATGCCCTCACCAAGCCTGACTTTCTATATCACAAATACTACTATGAAAATTACATGCCCGGTGAGTTATAAATATTAATAAAAATTCTGGACAACAGGCAAATTTACGCCATTACAAAACGAGCGTTCTGTTAATCTTACACCAAGACAGCCCTGATGACGCTTAAACTGCATTCTGTATATTTTTCTTACTACTTCATCTACAATTTTTTTATCATATTTTTTATAAATATCTTCCACAGGAATATTTTGTTCAACATACATTTCTATAATATCATCTAAAACGGTATATTCAGGCAGTCTGTCCTGATCCTTCTGCCCCGGATGAAGTTCTGCTGACGGAGCTTTATCAATTATTGCCTGAGGAATAATTTCTTTTTCTTTGTTTAGATAATTTGAGACTTTATAAACATTTGTCTTTGTTAAATCACATATCAAATTCAACCCGCCTGCTAAATCTCCGTAAAGAGTACCAAATCCCATAGCGCTTTCTGATTTATTACCGGTAGATAGCAATAACCTGTTTTCTCTGTTTGAATAAAACATCAAAATTAAGGCTCTCAGACGTGCCTGCAAATTTTCTTCAGCTAAATCATGAAGCCTTTCTCGCCCTTTCATAAATGCTTCAAACAAAGGCGTTATAGGTTCTTTAACAGTATTCATCCCGAGATTTTTCGCCAATTCCAGACTGTCTGTCACGCTACCTTCTGATGAAAACATACTCGGCATTAAAATTCCCAACACATTTTCTTTCCCGATTGCTTTAACCGCAAGCACTGCTGTCAATGCGCTGTCAATTCCTCCTGACAGCCCCAGTACAACTTTTTTAAGCCCGGTATTTTCGCAATATTCCCTCAATGCAAATGTCGTAACCTTCAAAACCTGTTCTTCCATAGATTCATCAGTTAAATCAACAGGTTTTGAAAAATCAATTTCTGTTATACATTCATCACAAACCACAGCCTCAAATACAAGTTCATTTTTGCTGTTTTTTGCAAAACTTGCCCCCGCATAAATATTTGAATCAGCCATGCCAACTGCATTAATATATATAAAATCGTTTTTTGCTTCCACACTTTCAATAAAATCACGGTAAGTATTCAGCGCGAAATATCTATTTTTAGCCAAAATATACAAGTCACAGTCAATATCAGCAATAAATGTATCTGACACAAAAACTTTTTTCCCGCAAATATCAAAATAACCGTCTTGTGCCGATTCCACCTTACCGTTCCTTATTAAAACATCTCCTATAAGTAATGCAGGGGCAAAGTTTTTCTCAGCCAAATCATTAAAAAATTTTATCTGCGCATTTCTGCAGGCTTCATCCAAAAGAAGATCTTTACCGCCAAGTTCTTCAATATCGGCACACGGGAAAACAATAAGATCGCAACTATCTTCTACATTTTTAACAATATTTTTGAAATTAAATCCAAAATTTCCCGTTTTTAATCTTATTTGTGCTAATACAACTTTCATTATCTTCTCCTGTTACTGTAATTTTAAATAATTAACTTTTTCCCAGCTCAAATCCAAATATTTAACCTTTAAATCTACAAGTTTTACCTGCGGCAATATTGAAGGAATTCTTTCAATTCGTTTAAATACAGTTTCGTCGAGTTTACCCAGCCTTATATTTACAGTCTTAATTTTTACGTAAACATTATCCGGGTTTCTGAAATCAATATATTCAACCGGTTCTTTTGAATAAGTTTCAACATATTTGGCTATTTTTTCAATCTGTTTTATTTTATCAATATTCCATTTTCTGTAATCGTCACCTTTATTGCCGTATGACAAAACAAGAATCGTTTTATATTGAGGTCTTAAAGGCAAAAACTCTCGTCCTATAAGTTTTCCGTCGGTTGTAAAAAATGCAACAGGAGCAACTTTAGCATCAGGCGAAATAGTAATTGCAGGAATACGTTCTCTTATTATAATTTGAATTCTTGCAGGAAAAGCGTAACGTCTTATGTAAACATTTTCAATCGGTGCAAGTTTTAGAAGTTCTTTTTTGATTGCGTCAGTCTTTGCCATGTAAACAGGCACATTCGGAACGTTGCTGTTTTTCAATAATGCAAGAATTTTATATGACTGCACAATATTATTATTTATAATTTCAACAGAATTACCGCCGACACGGTTAAAAGCTGATTTGTCCATATACCATCCGCGGCATTTTGAACCGTAAACTATAAGAAAAATAAAGAAAACCGAAAGAAAAAATCTCATAAACGCACGAAAACGTTCTTGCTTTAAGCGTCCTTTACGTACAAGCCTCTCGCGGCGTTTTTTCTTCACAAGGTGTTTACCGTCATCTGCCGGAGAACGGCTTTGTTCAGAATCTTCACCGGCCTCCGTATATTCATCATTTACAGATATTTCAATTATTTCGTCATCCATTATTTATTCAACCCGGCACTGTTTAATATCAACAGAACCAATTCATCATAATTTATACCCATTGCTGCTGCCTGAGCCGGCAGATCGCTTATTACCGTCATTCCGGGAATTGTATTTATTTCCAGAAGATAAGGAGTATTATCTTTCATCATAAAATCAATTCTTGCAAGCCCTCTGCATCCGGCTGTTTCAAAAGCTTTAACAGCAACTTCTTTTACATGTTTTGTAACATCATCAGACAAATTTGCAGGACATATAAAATCAGACATTCCCTTTGTATACTTCGCCTCATAATCATACCATTCAGTTTTGGGTCTTATCTCTAAAATTTCCGTACTAAAAGGTTCTCCATTACATTCAAGAACGCCGACCGTCACAAAAAAACCGTCGATAAATTCTTCAATCAGTACATCATTATTGTATTTTACCGCAGTTTCATAAGCAGATTTTAAATCCTCTTTTCTGTCAACCTTCGTCATCCCAAAGCTTGAACCCTCACAGACAGGTTTTACAAATAAAGGATAAGTTAAATCTTTTGTTTTTTCGCTGAGATTATCGTTTGTCCTGACAAAGGCTGACTTTGCCATAGGAATATCAGGATTTGTAGACAAAATACGTTTTGTAAACTCTTTGTTCATACAAAGAGAACTTGCCATAACTCCGCATCCTGTATACGGAATCCTTAAAATTTCCAACAGTCCCTGAATGCAACCGTCTTCCCCGTATTTACCATGCAGAGCGATAAATGCACAATCGTAATTTCCGTCTTTTAATTTTAATGCGATATCCTTATCAACAATAACTTTTTCAGCATTTTTAAATCCCAGTCGTTGTAATGCTTCAAAGCATCCTTGTCCGGAACGCATTGAAACTTCAGCTTCCGAAGACATTCCGCCGCATAACACAGCAATTTTAGCATTTTTATCTATTTTTGATACAATATTTTGCATAATTCAACCTCTTTTTTATTTTCTCCGCCTAAAAACCTTACTTCCGGCATTAATTCTATTTTAAACTTCTCTTTTACTCTTTTATACATTTCATACATAATAGTTAAAACATCCAGAGAAGTTCCTTCCCCGTCATTTATAATAAAATTGGCATGATTTTCCCAGACATGAACACCACCTGATACAAACCCTTTCATGCCCGCTTCATCCAAAAGCCTTCCGGCAGAATTACCCTCAGGGTTTCTAAAGGTGCTGCCGCAATTCGGTAAAGTCAGCGAAGGCTGTTTATTCAACCTGAAAGATAAGTTTTCATCCATTTTTGTCTGAATTTCATCAGCAGATTTTTCTGTAAGCTCAAATTCCGCCTCTAACACAGAATACGTTTTTCGCTGACAAATTGAAGTTCTGTAGCTGAACTCCATATCAGAATTGCTTAATGTTATAACACCTTTTTCAGGGCAGTAAACTTTTACGGACTTGAGAACATCTGCAATCATTTGACCGTGAGCGCCTGCATTCATAAAAACTTCTCCGCCAACAGAACCAGGAAAAGCAATCATAAATTCCAAACCGCTCAGATTATTTGCTAATGCAAGTTTAGACAATTTTGTCCCTCTAACTCCTGCACCGGCTCGTACCTTATTTCCGTCAAAAATTATATTGTCCAGTTTTTTAGTTAATATAACAGCACCGTCATATCCGTCAGATGAAACAAGCACATTGGATAAATTACCGGCAATAAAAGCTTGAGGTTCTTTTTTCATCGCCTGAATAAATTCTTCAATATTTTCAGGGAAATAGGCCCTTGCAATTTTCCCGCCGATTTTGAATGATGTTAAATTTTTTATATCAAAATTTTCTTTATAATCCAATTCCAACACCTTCTTTGTCAAGAGCTAAAAGTTCTTTCCCCAGATTTGTAATTGTACCGGCACCAAGTCCGATTACAACATCATCTCTTTGCAATTGCGGATAGAGTTTTCTTGCAACATCTTTTACGGAACCTGAAATATATTCACAATTGACATTTTTTGAAAGTTCTTCCGTAAATCTTTTTGAATTTATTCCTTCAATTTCATCTTCTGATGCTGCATAAACATCTGTTACCACAACTTTATCAACTATATCAAAGGCATTTAAAAATTCATCCCAAAGATTTTTCAATCTTGTATACCTGTGCGGCTGAAAAACGGCAATAATACGCTTACCCTCCATTCCTTCCGCAGAAGAAAGCGTTGCTTTAATTTCTGTCGGATGGTGTGCGTAATCATCATATACAGTTATGCCGTTAAATTCTCCGACTTTCTGAAATCTTCTTCCCATACCGGCAAACGTTGCAAAATGCGGCTTTATATCATTAATATTCACATTAGCCTGATGAAGGGAGGCCAAAACAGATAAAGCATTATAAACGTTATGCCGCCCGCGCAAAATTATTGTTAAATCAGTCAAAAATTCTCCTTTGTACAATACGTCAAAAGTTGTACAATCAGGTTTATAACTAATATTTACAGCTTTATAATCAGCATCACTGTCCAGAGCGAAAGTCATTGTTTTATGTCCGTGCAGACTCATAGTTGCGGCACAATCGGCATTAACAAGCACAAGAGCACTATCCGGCATATTGGAAATAAATTTTTCAAACGTTGAAAGTATTGATTTTAAACCGTCTTTATAAAAATCAAGATGATCGGGTTCAAGATTGTTAATTACACAAATATTCGGGCAATACTTAACAATTGTTCCGTCACTTTCATCCAATTCAGCCGCAAAAAATTTGCCTTCCTGACAATGTGCATTTGTATCAAGAGAAGGAATCACACCTCCGACGACATAGGACGGTTTTAATCCTGCTTTTTCAAGAACATAAGAAGAAAGTCCGCTGGTTGTTGTTTTTCCGTGAGTTCCGGAATACCCGAGAAAAAATTTGCCCCACCTTGAAATTTCTGCTAAAATGTCAGATCTGTGATAAACAGTTAATCCGAGTTCCCGCGCCCTTATCATTTCAGGATTGGACTCTCTTATTGCAGTACTTGCAACAACTATAGCATCAGAAGGTACATTTTCTTTTTTTTGACCTATATAAACTTTTGCCCCGAGCGCTCTCAATTTGTCTATATATTTACTATCAGAAATATCAGAGCCGGAAACATCACATCCGTTTTCCAGCAAATATTTCGCAAGCCCGCTCATTCCTACACCGCCTATTGCGATGAAATAATACTTATTATTTTTCAAATTTCTATCCCTATACTCTGTTTTTACATATCCTATTATAATACATAAATGTATAATATGTCCGTTTTTTACTATTTGTAAATATTTATTTAACCTGTTCAAAAAAAAAATTTTTTTACGTTATATAAGTATGAAAATATCAAATATAGACGGAAAATATTTTTCAAGAAAACACTTTTTTCCTAAACAACTTATTTTTCATATAAAGCTGAATAACAATTATGATTTATACAGAATATTTGAAACAGAAAATAATGGCAGAAGTATTGCCGAAATGATTACTCAAGTAGATGATATACCGTTTACACTTGCCGGATTTTATCCGGAAGGGAATACAGAGCCTTCATTAAAAATAGTAAAACTCATTGCCCACAAAAGAGAACAGGGTATAGGAAGCAAGCTGATAAAAATTGCGATAAGAATTAGCGAACAAATGGGGATGAAAGGACGGGTTCATGTCTTATCAAGCGATATATACGACAAAGAAAGACCACCTCACATTTTTTACAGAAAAAACAAATTCAATTCAAAAAGCAAAAATCTGTTGAAAATAATAGACAACATGATTATTAACGGTAAGCAAAAGACTCTTAAATTTCACAGTATAAGAATGTTTTATGACCCTGAATGCAAGGTTGGAGAATTTGCTAATCTTCCGGAAGATGTAGCAGAAGAAAAAATATCCTTGTTTACAAAGATAATTAATAAACTTTTTGGGATATAAAGTTTTATTTCTGTAACGGAATTTAATCCGAATATAATTTATATGCACTGCAACAAACGCCGGAAAGAGCTGTGCCGTCCAATAAATTGGTAGAGCCTAAAAAACCTTGTCCGCCTTCAGCTCCTACATCTTTAGAACATTCACAGACATCACCGTTTGCATTTTTATTAAATGTTCCATCAGCACCGATCGGCTTAATCCAATCATCGGTAAGCATTACTACAAACAAATCTTTTCCTTTTTCATCTAAAGATGATTTGATAAAATTGGTTAAAGACTTATTACGGATAATAGCTTGACTTCCTGACCTCTAAAAGACACTCACCTGCAGTTATATGTTCACTTTGTTCACACAACTGCTTCCTCTCTCAAAGGGCGAGGGGAAAGAAACTTAGCCCAGAACTGCCCCCCCCCCGAGATTTTGATTTTGTTTCAATATTTTTTGCATAAACTTCTCCTTATTTAACAACGATATTAACCAATTTTTTAGGAACAACAATAGTTTTTACAATTGTTTTTCCTGCTGTGAGTTCTTTTATTTTTTCGCTGTTCAGGGCAAGAGCTTTTAGCTCATCTTCTGATAAACCTTCATCAGCTTCAATCTTATCTTTAACTTTGCCGTTAATCTGGACAACAAGTGTTATTGAACTTGCTTTGGCAAGATTTTCATCCCATTTCGGCCATTCTATATCATGAATAGAACCTTCGCCGCCAAGCTCATGCCATGCTTCCTCTGTCAGGTGAACGGCAACAGGAGACATTAATTTGATTAATGTTACGACTGCAAAGCTCAAAATCGCCTTATCTTCATCATCAAGCTCAGACTTTTTGGCTTTCCAGTCATATATTGCATTAACAAGTTCTCTGTATTTTGAAATTACCGTATTGAACTGGAAGTCATTTGAAATATCATTGGTAATACCTTTAATTGCAATGTGGACAAGGCGCAGAAGATTGTCGTTGTCTTTCTTCTTGAGAGATCCTGAAACAAGTTCAGGATGACTCAGGTCAATTAATTCAGCATTTGAAGAAATCAATCTCCAAACTCTGTTCAAGAATTTGTAACATCCTTCAACACCTGCATCAGACCAGTCAAAATCACGTGCCGGCGGTGAATCCGAAAGAATAAATAATCTTGCGGTATCTGCACCGTAGTTTTCAAATATTTCATCAGGATCAACCGTATTGCCTTTAGATTTAGACATTTTTGACCCGTCTTTTAAAACCATTCCCTGTGTCAAAAGATTTTTAAAAGGCTCATCAAAATCCAAAAGTCCAAGATCTCTTAAAGCTTTTGTAAAAAACCGTGAATACAAAAGGTGTAAAATAGCATGCTCAATACCGCCAACATACTGGTCAACCGGAAGCCATTTGTTTACTTTGTCTTTCTCAAACGGCATTTTATCATTTTTAGCATCGGAATATCTGAGATAATACCAGCTTGAGCAGACAAATGTATCCATTGTATCGGTTTCACGTCTGGCAGGTCCCCCGCAGCACGGGCAGGTAGTATTTACGAAAGTTTTCGATGTTGTAATCGGAGATTTGCCGACAACACTGAAATCAACATCTTTCGGCAATAATACCGGCAACTGCTCTTCCGGAACGGGCTGAATACCGCATTTGTCACAATATACAACAGGGATAGGAGCACCCCAGTATCTTTGTCTTGAAACAAGCCAATCTCTTAACCTGTATTGGGTTTTAAATTCGCCAAAACCACCGTCAACAGCTTTTTGCGTAATCGCTTTTTTAGCTTCTTCATTTTTCATTCCGTCAAATTCGTTTGAATTTACGAGAACGCCAGGTTCGGTATAAGCTTCAGTGAGTACCATCGCCCCCTGTGAGAGAGGGTTAGAGTGAGGGGTTATAACAACCTTGATCGGGAGATCGTATTTTTTAGCAAAATCAAAGTCTCGTGTGTCATGCGCAGGAACAGCCATAACAGCACCGGTTCCGTATTCCGCCAATGCATAATCTGCCGTCCACAGAGGGAATTTTTCGCCCGTAAAAGGATTTATACAGTGAGTACCCAAAGGTACGCCAGTTTTAATTCTGTCAGTTGAAAGCCTTTCAATCTCAGTCATTTTACGCGCATTAGCACGGTATGCTTCGACTGTCTCTTTATTTTCGGGAGTTGTTAATTTTTCTATATCTTTATATTCAGGCGCAACAACAAGATAGGTTATACCATGAACCGTATCAGGTCTTGTTGTATAAACGGGAACTTCCATATCGTTTTCAACAACTTTAAATCTGAAAATTGCACCTTCAGATTTGCCAATCCAGTTAGCCTGCATTGTTTTGACGTTATCACCCCAGCCTGTTAATTTGTCTAAATCTTCAAGCAAAACTTCCGCATAATCGGTGATTTTCAAAAACCACTGGGATAAATATTTTTTTTCAACAACATGGTCACATCTCCAGCATTTTCCATCAATTACCTGTTCGTTTGCAAGCACTGTTCCGCATTCTTCACACCAGTTTACGGCAGCTTCTTTTTTGTAAGCAAGCCCTTTTTTATAAAGCTGTAAAAACAGCCACTGGGTCCATTTGTAATAATCAGGTTTACAGGTTGTAACTTCTCTGTCCCAATCATAAGAAAGACCAAGCATTTTTAACTGTTTTGTCATATATGCAATATTTTCATCAGTCCAGGTTTCCGGATTTGCCCCATGCTTCATTGCCGCATTTTCAGCAGGCAGTCCGAAGCTGTCCCAACCCATCGGGTGCAAAACATTATATCCGTTCATTTTTTTGAAACGTGCAATCACATCGGTAATTGTATAATTTCTCACATGTCCCATGTGAAGTTTTCCTGAAGGGTACGGAAACATGGAAAGAGCGTAGTATTTGGGTTTGTTACTGTCATCCGAGGTTTTAAAAGCTCCGTTTTCTTCCCATATTTTTTGCCATTTTTTTTCTATTTCCTGAGGAAAATATGCGTCTTTCATCTTTTTCTTCTCTCCTAATCTACGCTAAAAATATTAGCACAAAAAAATTTTTTATGTATAATAAAAATATGAAAAAGTTATCCGTTTTATTAGTTGCAGCTTTATTATTATCCGGTAGTGCCGTAATGCCTTGCAAAGCCGGAATTTTATCCGCTCAAAAAGCAAGAATTGAACAAAACAGAATTAATAAATCTATTTTTAATTCTGTAAAAAATGTAATAGAGCAACAGTCGGTCTATACCAACAAATACGATTTAGAAGGTTTAAAAACGCTTTATTCCGATAATTTTGTAAATTCCGACGGTTTTACAAAAGATGTATATTTCAAACTTATTGAAGAAACATGGAAAATTTATCCGGATATTGTTTACTATACTGATATAAAAAATATTGAGTTCAGTGACAATTACGCTGCAGTTATGGTTGAAGAATCAGCAGTTGCAACATCACAGGAAAATATAGGTGATCTTATAGCGGTTGGAGAACTGTATTCAACCTCAAAATGCATATATTACCTTGAAAAACAAGGGGCAAAATGGCTGATAAGTTCCGAAAAAATTCTTGAGGAAACTTCTTACCTTAAATACGGTGATGCAAGATACGTTAATATGGAGCTTAAGGCGCCCAATCAAACCGGAGCAGGAAAAGATTATACCGCATCTTTAAAAGTTGATACTCCTAAAGACTCTGTTATTGTTGCGTCTATAAGTAAAGAAAATATAGTATACCCGCAGCCTGAGGTTGATGAAGCTTTCAGGAAACTGCCCGATGACAATATACTTGAACGATATTTTAAGGCAAATAACATAAATGTTAATGAATATGCCGTTGCCTCCGTCGGGATTGCAAAAGCAGAAAACTACACTCCGGACAAAATCAGAGTATATATGGGCGGACTGGCTTTCATTATGACAAGAGTAAATGTTATACCGGAAAACAAATATATAAAATTTGATAAAGAACAAACCGCTAAGGATAAAGAAAATGGAAAAGGCAAGTAAACTAATCTATTTTGCAGTATGTTACGTATTTTTTATTTTCACGGATATTTACCTGTCAAATATTATGGTTGAAAAATTAACCGGCGGTTATAGACTCTCAAATCCCGTTTTTTCTCTTAATTATATTAAAAATACCGGAGCCGCATTTAACATCCTGCAGGATTCTCGCGAATTGCTAATAATACTTTCAATGATAGCACTCGTTTTGCTTGCGTTATATGTTATCAAACATATTAAATCAATTTCACTTAAATCAATATTTTTTATTTCTCTCTTATCTGCAGGCATTGCGGGAAATTTGCATGAGAGAATTGTGTACGGTTATGTTCGGGATTTTTTTCAGTTAAATTTTATAAATTTTCCTGTTTTTAATATTTCTGATATATTCATAAATATCGGAGTTATTGCTTTAATAATTTTGATACTTTTAAAGAGAACAAAGTAACAGGAGCTCCTGAAATAAATTCAGGATGACAACCATGATATTTTATATTGACGAAAATGATGAAAATAAAAGACTTGACAGTTTCTTATCTGAAATAACACCTGATTTGTCACGTTCAAAAATACAAAATTATATAAAATCAGGTGCGGTAAAGATTAACGGACAGGACAAAAAGCCTTCTTATATTTTAAAAGAAGGTGACAAAATAGAATTCGAAGTTGCGGTAGATGAAGATTTAACCATAAAACCGCAGAACATTCCGTTAGATATTGTTTATGAAGATGAAAATATGCTTGTAGTTAACAAACCGTCTGGAATGCTCACTCACCCGACTACAATAGAACGTGAAAACACACTTGTCAATGCTCTCTTATATAAATACGGACAGAATTTATCTGATATCAACGGCGAATTCAGATGGGGTATTTTACACAGACTGGACAGAAACACCTCCGGACTTTTGATGATTGCAAAAAACAATGATGCACATGAATTTCTTGCCAATCAAATTAAAAATCATACATTAACAAAAAAATACCGTGCAGTAGTCAAAGGCGAATATGCAAAAGATACAGATGTTATAGATTTGCCGATTGGCAGAAATCCTAATCAACCGCATAAAATGATGGTACGTGATGACGGGAAAGAAAGCAAAACTATTGTAAAAGTCATTGAGCGCTTTAAAAATGCAACATATATTGAACTTACGCTTATTACAGGGAGAACACACCAGATACGTGTGCATCTTGCATATAAAAAACATCCTGTTTACAATGATACTTTATACGGAGCAGGAAAAGGTAAAGTTAAAACTGAGGAACAAGTTTTACAATCTTATTATTTAAGGTTTACAAAACCTTTTGGAGATGAAATAATAGAATTGGAAATTGAACCTGATGAAAAAATTACAAAAGTTTTAAAATATTTGAGAGGCTTATAAATGAAAATTATATCAATAATATCAATATTAATATTGTGCGTACTGCTTTTAATGAACTATCAGGATACAGCGGGAATTACACTTTTGAGCAGTAAAATTGCCCAATTTATTCATATTGCACCGAAGTCAATTACATTAAACATGTCAATTTATACTCTTTTAATATTTGTACTCGGGCAAATATCTGCAATATGCTTCTTTGCGCCGCTTTATATGTCGCTTAAAGAAAAATACAAAGCATACAAACGTGAACTTGAAAGAGGTTCAATATCTAATACGACTAGCGAATCAAAAATTCAGGTTCTTGAGAATAAAATTTCCGTTCTGGAAAAAGCTCTGGATGACGCTTTAAAAAATAACTAGATAGCAGCTGAAATAACTTTCCCGTCATCACAATAAAGCATAAATTTAGCTTCAATTCCGCTCTCATCGTATTCTATTATAGAGGATACACATTTGCCATCAGGTTTATAAAATATAACTTTAATAGGAATGCCTGTTTCACTATCATACTCTCTAACTGATGAAATTGTTTTACCGTCTGATTTATATGTTACATTTTTTATCTCTTTTCCGCTTGTGGTGTTGTAAATACTTGCATTTGAAAGTCTTTTATTTTCATCATAAAACAGACATTTATAAATTCTTCTGTATTTATTCAGAACCTGTACCATGGAAAGTTCACGTTCTTTGTTATAAACCCTTTTAATGTAAAAATAATTATCACTATCAGGATCTCTTGATATGATAATCTGCTCATAGTCAGACTGCATAAATCCCGCTCCCTTGATATTTTATAATATACCCAGAACCTATAAAAAATATCTTATTGTATATATATTGTTACAAAAACAGACAAAAGCCGAACAACTTTTGTCTGTTAATTTTGGGATTTCGATTTGGTTTTAAGCTTCCTGTTTTGCTTCTTTCTGTTGGTTAATCAGGTTTTGCAGTTTTTCTTTAATTTCATCGCCTTTTTTCTGCATATCTGAAACAACATCATCCGCTTTTGATTGAATTTCTTTTACGGTTTCATCGGCTCTTTTCATCGCTTCTTTAGCACCATCTGCAAGCATTGCACGTGTTTCTTCTCCTGATTTAGGTGCCAGAAGAACGCCTGCAATAGCACCAATTGCACCGCCGACTATAAAACCTGCTAAAAATTTAGTTGCTGACATAATGACTCCTTTACTGTTTTTCGTTATTATTTTAACTTTATATTCTTTAATATTAATCACCATAAACGGCTATTTTTTGAATAACTTGTAAGCTGTCACAAAACCGTTAAATAACCCGCCAATCAAACTTCCTGACACAGCCTTTGTTTTATCAATAATCTTTCCCACGGCAGATTTAAAATCTCCGACACCTTTATCAGTACTTTTGACTATTTCGTTTATAGAACTCAAAGTTGTATTTAATTCTTTTAATGTCGGTTTTAATTCCGTGTTTACAATAATTGAAGTTTCATTTAAATTTTTTGCCAGTGTTGACAAATCTATCAAAAGTTTTACCAGAAAACCTGCAACAACGATTAAAATTATACCTGTCGCCCATGTTAAAAAGGTTAAACCCTGATTTAGCGCAATTTGTGACATCTCCATTTATTAATTTCCTTTACTTAATTGTATTCTGTATATTCATCATCCATTTCTTCAAGCTCTTTTGCTTTAAGAAGTTTCTTTGATTTTATCATATTATTGAATTTTCTCAATTGCCTTTCAAGCTTATATTTCATTAAATCAATATTTTCGAGCGCTTGTTTTTTGGCTTCCTTAATTGCCGGAGAATTTTTTTCGTAAAATTCACAGGCAGCGTCTTTAATTTGACGTCTTGATTCTTCTCCTGATTTCGGAGCATAAAGAACGCCCGCGATAATTCCGCCGACAACACCTGCAAGCAGGCCCATTCCGAACATTAATGATTTGTTTTTACTCATAACATAACCTCATCTTTCATTACTTATTTTAACATATTTTTTTTAATATTACAAGCTAAATCAGGAAATTGCCCGCTATATCCTGGATTACGCCCGCCAAATGGTATGCATTGGAATATTTTTTTGATTTTGCTCTGAATAAAAAAAGTACTGCGTAAATCGCAATCAAGATTAAAATCTTATTAAATATCTGTTTTCTTTTGTGTTTTATAAAAGAAATAAATTTATCAAAATTTTGTCTGAAGGTTGTGGCAAGGCATCTTGCATATTGAAGACACACCTGTGCAAGCGGATTAAAAGTTTCCACACAACAATTCAGGTCATTAACTTTTTTGTCAATTTTAACCAGAAAATTAATAACAGTTACTGCTATGATTAATTCTGCTATAAAAATTATTGCGATAAATAAATACATTTCTCTAATTCTTACTTTTGTATTATGATATATAAAGGATAGAATAATTTAATCAAAATTAGAATACGTCTAAAGGACTATTTATGATAAAAAAGATAAAGTTTTACCTGTCATTAATAATTGCAAGATGTGCTTATTTAGGTATTAAACTGCTGAATAAGTCGTCCGGAACCTCATTTGTAGGAATGTTGGTTTTGAAAATATGCCCTGATTTTCTTAAATATTGCCCGAAATATATAAAAAAAAGAATAGTTACTATAACGGGCACAAACGGGAAATCAACCACCTCCGGAATTATTGCACATATTCTTGAAACCGCACACCAGAGTATCATTCATAATCTAAAAGGCGCAAATATGCTTACCGGAGTGGCTAATGTTTTTGCTTTATGCGTCAGACCTTTTATAAGATTTGATTATGCAGTTATTGAATCTGATGAAGCTTATCTGTCAAAACTGTATGATTATATGAACGCCGATTATCTCGTTGTAACAAATCTTTTCCGTGATCAGCTTGACAGATATGGTGAACTTAATACCACAGCAGAATTTATAAAAAATGCAATTGATAAAAACCCTGATTTAAGACTTATTTTGAATGCGGATGATCCTATTGTCGCAACATTTAACAGAACAAAATACGCTGTATATTACGGTTTTGATAATGTTGAATACAAATGCAGCTACCAGCACAATTCAAATGCCCCGTCAGAAGTGTTTAATTGCTCTTGCGGGGAAGAATTAAAGTACTCAAAACAGTTTTTTGCCCAGCAGGGACATTATTTTTGTTCTGCCTGCGGATATAAACGCCCTGAATGTAACTATCTTGCAAATGTTATCGTTTATGACGCTTATTCAATAATAAGCGTGCAAAACAGAGGAATTTCTTTTGAATTCAAGATCGGACTAGCCGGTTTATACAATGCTTATAATGCTCTTGCAGCCATATCCTTTGCTTTTGAATGCGGGCTTAATCAGGAAGAAATTCAAAAAGCACTAGACAGTTACCATGCAATTTTTGGCAGAACAGAAAAATGTGTTATTAACGGGAATCCGGCTGTAATTCAGCTTATCAAAAATCCCACGGGAGCAAGTGAAGTTTTGAAAACCGTAGATTTAAAATCTAATATTGTAATTGCAATAAATGATAATTACGCAGATGGCCGTGATATTTCCTGGCTTTGGGACAGCGATTTTGAACAGCTTAAAAATGCCGAAAAGCTTGTAATTACTTCAGGCACGCGTGCAAATGATATGGCAACACGACTTAAGTATGCAGGAATTGCGCAGGAAAAAATTATTATTGAACCGAATATAAAAAAAGCAATAGATAAAGCGACAACAGCTGGCAAAACAACAATTCTGCCTTCTTACACAGCGCTTTTAAAACTGACTAAAGAAATACGATAAAATGTCATTCTGAACTTGTTTCAGAATTTCAGTAAAAAATACAAGAAAAGAGGTAAAAATGTTATTAGGTGTAAATATAGACCATATTGCGACATTAAGAAATGCCAGAGGCGGCGTTGAACCTTCCGTTGAAAAAGCTGCACAAATAGCTGAAGAAAATGGTGCATCTTCAATTACAACTCATTTAAGAGAAGACAGACGTCATATTAAAGATGAAGATGTCTATACCTTGATTAATATGCTCAAAACCCGCTTAAATCTGGAAATGGCAATGGCAGAAGATATTCAGCAGATTGCACTTGATATTAAACCTTATTCAATCTGCCTTGTACCCGAAAAACGTCAGGAAATAACAACTGAAGGCGGGCTTGATGTTGCAGGTCAGCTTGAAAAAGTTACGGAATTCATAAAACCGCTGCTGGATGCAGGTATAATTGTAAGTTTATTTATCGATCCTGATGAAGAACAGGTTAAAGCTTCAGCCCAAACAGGTGCGCAATTTATAGAAATGCACACGGGAACATACTCTGAATGTTTCGGCTACCCTGAAGAAGAACAGGAATTCCAAAAACTAAAAAAATCTGCAGAGCTTGCTCAAAAGCTGGGTTTGAAAGTAAATGCCGGACACGGGCTTAATTACGAAAATGTTCACAGAATGCATGAAATCGAAGGGCTCCAGGAACTTAATATCGGACACAGTATAATCTCGCGTGCTGTATTTACAGGGTTGCCTGAAGCAGTAAGCAAAATGAACACTCTTATAAAATAATTACCTTTCTTGTAAGGAAATGTAAGCGTAAGCGGTGGAAATATAAAATTAAAAGATTAGATACTTTACCTCCCTTGTAAAGGGAGGGGGACCACGTAAGTGGTGGAAATTATAAAATTAAAAAGTTAGATACTTTACCTCCCTTGTAAAGGGAGGGGGACCACGTAAGTGGTGGAAATTATAAAATTAAAAAGTTAGATACTTTACCTCCCTTGTAAAGGGAGGGGGACCACGTAAGTGGTGGAGGGATTTATGAAATCAGAAAAAGAAATAGCTGAAGAAATGGCACAGGTAGTCGAACAGATGCGCCTCGACGATATAGAAGACAACCCCGATATTATAGATGAATATTTTGCCTGCGACTGCTGCGGACAAAACAAATGCCTAGCAGGTTCTATAGAATATGACGGTTACAGATTATGCAATGATTGCGTTCTCTTAGCCGAAACTGGTTTTGCTCTTAATAAAATAAAATCGGTAAATGAACTTATAGAAGCAATAGAAGACAGACACCTTGAAGAATTAGTCAAATTTGTCCGTGATGAAGAAAAACGGGAAAACAATTAAATCGGACCTAAAAATTAACCCATATGGGTATAAAAATTCGTAAACTAATTCTCAAGAATTAGAAACATTTCTTAACATATAGTTATAAAGAATTAGTTTTGTGGTATATAATATATATACGAAAGATATAGGGAGCGAAACTAACAGTACATATATAATTCATAAGCGTGACGGGTTTGAATCGCAACCCCGTCTTTTTTCTTGCTTTATGAAAAAGTGGTTTTACAAAGAAAACGAAATGTATATTTCAAATGTTACGAAATATGAACAAACAGATTGATACCTTTGTTTTCCTTTTACTGTGTGGTATACGGGTAATTTTTACAAAACAGGGCAGGCAATTTTTTAATGAAAAAATTTTTATTAGATACATAGGGGATTGATCACTTATAGGAGAAATTACTAAGTACAACACGAAAGGGAAAAATTATGGGGGATACTTCAGTACAAACTATACAATTAAACGGGAAACAATATTATTTAACACCGGTTGAACAACAGCCGCAGCAACAAAATGGCAATAATAAATTACTAATAGGAGCTGCACTAACAGGGAATCCGGTAGCTGCAGGAATGCTTGTAGGACAAGATGAAACTGCCAAGTGGATAGCTAAAGCAGTATTAACTACCGCTATGGGACCATTGGGAATATTTGCGAATTACCTATTAGGAAAAGACAAAGAACCTGCAAATCAAACGATTATTCTGCAGGAAGTACCGCAAGAGCCTGTACAAATAAAAGAAGAAGCGCAGAAACAAGAAATTGAACAACTTGCTCAGATACAGAATCCTGTCGATACAGAAACTCCAATTCAGGAAGGCGACAATTACTGGCTGGCAGCAGAAGCTGAATTGAAAGAAGAAAATAAAGATAATCCGGAATACAAACCTTCAGACAATGAAATCAAGAAACGCGCAGAAGAAATAAAGAATGATGAACTCGCGGCAAATCTGAAACAACCAGGAGAAAAACTTGATTTAGCAGCATAATTAGAAATTTACCAATTAAACAGCCTCTTTAAATAAGAGGCTGTTTTGGATTTATATAACAAAAATTTATGCTATAATTAAATTATGAATAAAAATATCCCCGAAAAAGTTATAAACAGACTTACCCTTTATCATTGTATACTTTCCGACTATATAAACAACGGAATAGAGTTTATCTCCAGTAAACAGATTGCGACTCTTTTGCATATTGACGATTCACAGGTAAGAAAAGATATCAACCTTTTAAATAACTCAGGAAAAAGCAGAGTAGGATATATTGTAAAAGAATTAAAAATTTCTATTGAAAAGACTCTGGGATTTAAAAAGACAAAAAAAGCGTTTATTATCGGAGCAGGGAACTTAGGTTCTGCACTTGCAAATTATGGCAATTTTACGGATTACGGGCTTAATATTCTTGCCCTATTTGACAATGACCCTAAAAAAATCGGGAAATTTGTTAACAGCATACAAATTCAGGAAGTTTTAAAATTACCCGAAGCCGCAAAAAATGAAGATGTAGATATTGCAATACTGACAGTTCCCGGGAAATTTGCCCAAAGTACAGCTGATTTCCTTGTCAAAGCAAATATTAAATACATTTGGAACTTTACACCTGTAGTACTTTCAGTACCTGATGACGTTCAGGTTTGGAACGAAAATCTAATGGGCAACTTTTTGCAATTCACCTACAATATTTAATTTGTTAATCTGATATAAATGTCTTAAACCTTCAAGCGTCAAAGTCGGGTTAATAAAATCAAACGGCCGTTTAAGATAATTTGCAATCAATCCTGAATAACCGCCTGTTGCAACTAAAACAGCTTTTCCCCCCAGTTCTTTTTCACACTGTTCAACAAGTCCGTCTATCATTGAAGCTGTACCGCGTAAAACACCAGAAAGAATTGCATCAGCCGTATTATGCCCGATAGCTGTATTGGAGAGAGTAACATCAATTCTTGGCAGCTTTGAAGTAAATTTATTTAAAGATTTTAATTGAAGATTGACCCCAGGAGCAATAATACCTCCTATAAATTCACCTTGAGAATTAACGATGTCAAAAGTCGTTGCAGTACCAAAATCAACAACAATAGCAGGATGATTATACAATACATAAGCACCGGCTGCATTTGCAATACGATCGGCACCGGCTTCTTCAGGTCTGTCAAGCATTATTTTCACACCGGTATTAATTTTTGTTGATAAAACAATGGCATCCAGCTTGAAAGTATTATCAACAGCCGTCTTGAACTTTTTGGTAAGTTCTTCGACTACAGACGAAATTATTGCACCATCAACTTTAAAATCCTTACAAAGAGATTTCAAAAGCACCTCGTATTCCTCAAGCGGTAAATCCTTATCCGATGCAAGCCTGTATTCTTCAACAAGAGCATCCTCGTCAAAAATTCCTAAAGTTATACTTGTATTACCTATATCAGCTGCTAATAACATAATACACTAATCCTCTTTCAAAGATTAGTGTATTACAAATAAAAACTTTTTGCAAAAACTTAGCCTAAAAATGCTCCTTCAGCTTTTGTACCTCCGCTTTTACCAACTGTAAAAGCACTGTTAAAGTTAGCGGGAATATTTCCCATATAAGATCCAAATCCATTTAGCATACCGCCAATATTCTCCCATGGATATTTCTTTTCTACCTGACTTGTATACTTTACTGAAGGCTTATCATCCGCTCCGATTGCCTCAACTCGTCCTGTATTAAAACTCATAGCTATATCTCCTTAATATTTTTTATACTCATATCTCTTATATATATATTAAGGATATAATTTCCATGGAATTGTCAGTTTTTTGAAAATTATTTACAAAAGTTTACAAAAGTCATTTAAGAATATTTTTTCCAAGTGCAATAGCAGTTTTTGTGGCTGCAAGCCCGCCTTTTGAACTTTCTTTCAGCAAAGGCGACATAAGCTGGCCAGTCTGTTCCATTGCGTCAACAATTTCATCAGCAGGTATCTTAGACATAATATCAGCCATTGCAAGCTCACTTGCTGTCACTGCATGAATTGCAAGAAACGGATTACGTTTTACACATGGAATCTCAACAAGACCGCAAACAGGGTCGCAGGTAAGCCCTAAAATATTTTTTAGAGCAAGCGCGGAAGCATTAATTATTTGTTTTACAGTTCCTCCGCGCATCTGGGTTAAAGCTGCTGATGCCATAGCCGAAGCCACTCCGCATTCTGCTTGACATCCTCCGACAGCACCTGCTAGCGCCATTTTGTTTGAAACAATCCTACCGACTTCACCGGCTGTTATCAGGGCATTAATCTCATCATCCTCTTTAATACTGTAATTTTCTGCAAAAGCAATCAAAACAGCCGGAACTATTCCGCAAGATCCTGCTGTAGGGCAAGCTGCAATTGTACCCATTCTGAGATTTTGCTCGCTTGTTGCAAGCGCATATATCATAATTTTTTCCGCCGTTGTGCCAAGCAATGAACCAGCTTTTTCATATCGTTTCTGAAGTTTGTCACAATCATCTCCGCTCATTCCGCTGGGAGAAAGTTCAACAGATTTCAATCCTTCCTTTATTGCTTCTTTCATAGCGTTTAAACTTTTGGCAGCCTGCAATCTTACCTGATATTCGGAATATTCGCCTTTATCAACCTCATTTTCCAGAGCGACTTCAAAAATCTGCTTTCCTTGTTCTTTACACGCATAATATAACTGTCTAAATGTAGTTATTGAATATCTCATAATTAACTTTCCAATTTTTTAATGTATCTTACAATATACATGTCTTTGAGGGCGCTTATCTCATTGAAACAGGCGCGGGAAAGCTCACCGTCAAGGCAAATACACATAGACGCATCTTTACCTTTACCGCTTCTGTCACAGTGGAGAGAGGCAATATTTACATTATCCTTTTGAATAATACCGGTAACAGATGAAATCACTCCTGGCATATCTTCATAAACAAGCAAAACAGTATTATATTTACCGTTAAGTCTTACTGAAAATTTATTTATATTGGTAATTTCAATTTCACCGGCACCGACTGAATTTCCGGAAATTAACATATTTAGCCCGCCTTCAATTGCAAAATCCACGGCATTAGGGTGTCTGTTAAAATCTTGCAAAAACTCAAATTCATAATTAATTTCCATAGCCTCAGGAGTGTCAAATACATTTTTTATCCGGCTGTCACAAACAGAAAAACCTAAAATACCGGCAAGTAGACCTTTATCCGTACCATGTCCTTTTCCGGTAGAAGCGTATGAATTATATAGCTTGAAAGTAATTTTATCAGGCTTTGCATTATAAATATTGCGTGCAAGAAGTCCTAATCTGACCGCACCAGCCGTATGTGAACTTGATGGGCCTGCCATTATCGGGGAAATGATATCTATGATTGAAGATTGATTCATAACATTATTACCTGCAATACAATTATAACATCACATTAAATATTGTAAATAATTTGTAAATTTCTGACAATATATTTTTGTTTTATGTTTTTATATATATGTGTGTTATGTAATTTTTAGTGTAGCAAAGGAGTAAAATGTTTAGTCCTGAATTTATGAAATATTTGATTAATTATCAAAAAACCGAATTTACCCCGGAAGATACAAAAAAAGAAATTAAATTCAAAAACAGCGGCGGCGGTAAGCTCGCTGAAGTTTTAGCTGTTATTAATAAATAATCTGAAATCCATAATTTTAAAATTTTATTCAACAGCAATAAAAAAAGTCCCGAAAAAGTTTTCGGGACATATAGTGATATTAAAAGCATTCCTCGATTTCAGAAAAATTTTACTGGTGAAATATATTTCAAACGACAGCTGGAGTTACTCGCTGAACACGAGGCTGCGCGAAATACTCC
>CASFPN010000044.1 GCA_949296425.1 uncultured bacterium | reverse complement strand
GCTGGTTAATCTGTTGCCCTTCATATTCGGTATTTGTTTTTCTTGCTGTCAGCCCTAAAAATCTGGCTTGCGAAGCTGCCATACCCATGACTTATGTTCCCTTTCGTTTTTGTTTCCTTGGTATTCTTTACGGCAGGTATGGCTCAAAACTTTAATTTTTTGATTCATATTGTTAAGTTTTTGTAATATTTAACGCTGAAAGCCTTATATATCTTTAAATTATATTTTGAGGTTTTGTTAATAATTGAGCCTCAACTCTTTCTTTAATTGCACCGACAGGTTCATAGTATGGAGATACTGTCATGATTTTTGCTGCAATATCAGGATAGTAATATATGAATTTAAGCTCGCTTGAAGTGAGTGGTTTTTGAGTGTGAACATTTGCATATCTTGCAAGTTCCAGAATATTTCTGGCCTCATGTTCGTCCTTGAATTCTATTTCAAGATTGTCATAAACATTTCGGAACCCTTTAATGCCACCATATTCTCCGGTTGTAATCATTCTCCCGGTTTCAATAATTTCAGGTTCACCTCTCCCGAGTTCTTCAAAGTCATAAAGTTCATAATTTCTTCTGTCTTTTAAAGCACCATCAGCGTGAATACCTGATTCGTGTGCAAAAGCATTGTCGCCTACTGCCGGCTGGTTAATCGGTATAGGTACTCCAAATGCGTACGATGTGTATTTGGCAAGTTTCCAGATTTTACTTAAATCTATGTTAGGATCGATTTGATATTTATTTTTGAATCCGGCTGATTTTAAAACTGCAAGCAGGCAGGAAGCAAGATCTGCATTTCCCGCACGTTCGCCCATTCCGTTGATTGCAGTATTGATGAATGCATCAACTCCGGCATCAATTGCAGCTTTGGCACCCATTACAGAACATGCTGCCGCCATACCCAGATCATTGTGAAAATGAAGTTCCACCGGCATTTGTATTGATTTTGCAATTTTGTAAATTCTGTCGTAAGTCGTTTGTGGATCTTCATAACCTAAAGTATCGCAATATCTGAATCTTTTGGCTCCGCATTTTTTTGCTTCGAGTGCATATTTAATAAGAAAATCAATATCGCTTCTGGAAGCATCTTCCGCATTTACCCCTATTATTTCAGCTCCCTTAGATATAGCGCATTCTACAGCTTCACATGTCATGTATATGATGTCACGTGGTGTCTTTTTGCCCAGATATTTCCCGTTAATCATTTGCTCCGATGTGGATTGGGATAAATTAATATTTTTCAGTTTAGGTACATTTTTAAAAGAAAGTTCAACATCTTCTTTAATTCCTCTCATCCAACCTGATAATTTTGTAGTTGAAATCACTCCTCTTTGAACCAGTTCAAGGTTTCCGTTAAGATAGTTAATTTCGTGTTTGGTTGTAGGAAACCCGAATTCTGATTGAGTAATCCCCATGTCATCAAGCATCAGATTTATAATAGTTTTTTGTAATTTGGCAAGTCCTAATCTTGAAGTTTGAACTCCGTCTCTGTTTGTTACATCTACAAAATAAATTTTATTTTCTCTCATTTGCACCTCTTAGGCAATCTGGTACCCATACTATTATTTCTAATAATAAATAACTTGCATTTTTGTGCGTTATTATTTACAATGTTTAGTATGGAATCTTTTTATGGTTCTGTCAAGATTTTTTATAAATATTTTATATTATGAATAATACAAAACAACTTGAAAAGAAAATAAATAAGGAATACAAAACAGGTAATGTAAAGAGCGCAATAGAGCTTTGCCAGATTGGACTTCAGGATGATCCTACAAATGCTGATTTGCATGTTCGTCTGGGGGATTTGTATTTGGCATGGCATTTGGATATTTATAATTCATGTCAGTATATTGATGAAGCAATAACTGAGTATCAAAGAGCTCTTGAAACATATATTGATTCTGCTGAGATTTATTTTAAAATAGGGCAGGCTCATTATTTCAAAGGAGATTTAGATAAGGCTGTAAATTATCTTGATATGGCTCTTTCTAAGAATCCTAAACTCGGTAAAGCATATTATCTTCTTGCTGAAACTTATACTAAAAAAGCACATTTTTTGGAAGCTTCAATAAACGCTAAAAAGGCTATAAAAGCAATGCCTTTTGCAAACTCCTGTGCTCATTTTCTGCTTTCAAATCTTTATAATGTCTCGTCGGCGAGGAGTTTTAAAAATTTTATGCTTTCAAAATTTGAGTTTTTACTTTCTTTATTAACGCTTCCTTTTGATAAGATAGCGTTGGGCAATGTTGCAAAACTTGTTTCTTACCTTAAATTTTTCCCTATACTTGTAAAAGGTGCTTATCTGGTACAATTTAATAAACTTTCAGAGGCATTGGAAGTGTATGCCGAAGCAATTGAAAAAGCACCCGGGTTTACTCCGTTATATTGTTTAACTGGAGACATTTATCGTTCTCTGGGGCAATTTGAGGATGCGGTTACGGAATACAAAATGGCAATTTGGCTTGACAGTTTGAATATCCCTGCTTATAAGCATCTTTGTCAAGCTTATGAAGAACAGGGGGATTATGACAGTGCCGTTGAAATTTATGAAAAATTAATACAAATTATGCCGAATATGCCCGATGTTCATTCAAATCTTGCTAATATTTTATATGTGAAAGGTGATATTGACAGGGCAATTTCTCATTTTCAAACTGCTGTTACCCTCAATCCGAGAAGGCAGTGGACGAGTATTATTAATCAAACTTTAGGATTTGTATTTCAGGAGTCTAAACAGGATTTAAATGCTGCTATAAGTTCTTATCAAAGCGCTTATCTTTTGACTCCTAATGATATAGATATTTATGTAAATTTAGGCAGTGCATTTTACGATAAGGAAGATATTAATAATGCGCTTCAGGTTTATAGAAATGCTCTTGATTTAGACCCTAAAAATGCTAAAATTCACTGTAATTTAGGATTTTTGTACTGGGGTAACGGTGATATTGATGAAGCTGTTAAGGAATATGAACTTGCAATAGAGTATGATAAAAATTACGATATTGCTTATAACAATCTGGGTGTAATTTATCTTGATGATTTGGGCAGAATAAAACCGGCTATTGATTTGTTTAAAAAATCTGTTGAGTGTAATCCTAATTATGCGCTCGCTCATTTTAACCTTGCAAGGGCTATTGCAATAACAGGTGATAAGATTGAAGCTGCAAAACTGTATCAGATAGCTCAGGATATTAATAAAATAACTAATGAAATTGACCCTCAGGACATTTTAGATAAAATAAATGCTCTCTTTGATTAGCTGAAATTTAATATGATATTGCTTAGCATAGGTGTAAATATTTAAAATTCTGAGTGATGATGAAAGGGGTGTGTAAATTGTCATATCAATATGGACAAAATACGGTATTTATGATAAACTTTTTCATGTAAATAATATTAAGATATAAGGAGTTTTTTTATGAAAAAGATTAAAACAGAGAGCTTCGGGGGGGGGGCCTTCTGAGCTAGGCCTAGGATCAGATGTCAGGAAGTCAAGCTATTTAAAGTTCGTAAGATACTATGTCACTAAGGCACTAAGAAGTATCGTAAAAGTTTTTCCTCTCCCGGTAGAGTTGTGCTACGCACGTAGATCTGCCGATCAGTCAACGCAAATACTCTTTACCCTTGCAAAAGGTGCTACGCACGTAGAGCTGTCGGTCAGACAACGCAAATCCGTCTTTACCCTTGTAAAAGGTGCTGCGCACGCAGTCCTCCCGACCAGTCAACGTAAATGCGCGTTTACATTGGCAGAGGTTCTCATCACCATCGGCATCATAGGTGTGGTTGCAGCGATGACCCTTCCGACATTAGTAGCAAACTATCAGTCAAAAATGTATGCAACAAAATTAAAGCATGCACATTCTTTAGTTTAAAATACGTTGAACCTTTATAAAGTAAAAAATAATTGTGATAATTTGTTGTGTTTGTTTGATACATCGAAAACTTCCGCTCAGGTTGCAAATGAGCTGGCAACAGTGTTAGATGGTGCTACTGTTTGTAAAACAAGAGGGGTAAAATATTGTGCTACATACTCTGTTAAAGAAAATTCTCCGTCGTATAAAGTAAACGGTGTTTATGCACAAGCTTACGCTATGAGCTGGGATGGTCGTATATATTTAAAAAACGGATTAATACTAACTGTTACTCAGTACGATTCGTGTAAAAAAACTTTGTCAGCACCAGAACGCGATGAAAACGGTTATGAAACAGGTGATACAATAACCTATAAGGTTGACAGGTGTGCTCAGATTGCTGTTGATACAAATGGTGAGAATCTCCCAAATCAGATAGGTGTGGACATAATGCGTTACAATATTAATTCTGAAGGCAAATTAGTTTGTCTTGAGCAAGATTTACTCAACAATGCCTTGTTATATGATAAAGTTGAATATACTCGCTACAACTTTGGAGATGAGCCGTAATAAGTATTTTCTCTTGTATTGTAATTTTTCTTTGTTCCTGATAAAATGCGGTTTAGAAGGAAATATAAATAGAGGATTAAAATTATGACACAGAGAGTATTATTATGTATTATGGATGGTTGGGGAATAAGTAATAATCACCCTGAATATGATGCAACTAAACTTGCTCATCCCGTTCACGTTGACAAACTTGTAAAAGAATATCCGTCAATATCAATTCACGCTGACGGGCAATATGTCGGTCTGCCAGACGGACAGATGGGAAACAGCGAAGTCGGACACCTGAACTTAGGTGCTGGCCGTGTTGTTCATCAGGATTTATCAAGAATTAACAGGGCAATAAAAGACGGTTCTTTTTTTAAGAACGAACGTTTTTTAATGGCTATAAATCATGCAAAAGAAAATAATTCAGCTCTTCATATTTTCGGACTTGTTTCCACCGGCGGTGTTCATTCTTCATTAGACCATTTATTAGCCTTGATAAAAATGGCTGCTGATAACGGTTTGAAACGTGTTTATGTTCATGCATTTTTAGACGGACGTGATACGCCCCCTCAAAGTGCTTGCACATTTATTCAACCTGTTGAAGATGAATTAAAAAAATACGGTCTTCCTCCTGTTGCAACGATTATCGGCCGTTACTATATAATGGACAGAGATAACCGTTGGGATAGAGTGGAAAAAGGCTATAATGCTTTATTATTTGGAGAAGGTGAAAAAGCTGTATCTGCCTGTGAAGGGGTAAAAGCATCTTATGCCAGAGGTGATAACGATGAATTTGTACTTCCGACCGTTATAGGAGGCGAAGAATCCAGAATTCATGATAACGATTCTATTATTTTTATAAACTTTAGACCAGACAGGGCAAGAGAAATCTCAAAAGCTCTTAATTTTAAAGATTTTGACGGTTTTGAAAGAAAAAAAGTTTTGAAAAATCTTTGCTATATTACGATGACAAGTTATAATGAAGACTTTACTTTTCCTGTTGCATTCCCGAAAGAACACCTTGTAAATATTTTGGGCGATGTTCTTGAAGCTAACGGCATTCATCAATTTAGAACTGCTGAAACTGAAAAATATGCTCATGTTACATTTTTCTTTAACGGCGGTATTGATGAACCACAAGCTCATGAAACAAGAGTCCTTGTCCCTTCACCAAAGGTTGCTACATACGATATGCAGCCTGAAATGAGTGCGCCGGCGGTTTGCGAAAACGTTTTAAAAGCTATTGAAAATCCTGAATACGGGTTTATTCTGGTTAATTTCGCAAATCCTGATATGGTTGGGCATACCGGTGTTCTTGAGGCCGCTGAAAAAGCCTGTCATACAGTTGATGAATGTGTTGGTAAAATTGCGGATGCTTGCATTAAAAACAATATCATCATGCTTTTGACAGCTGACCATGGTAATTCTGAAGTTATGGTTAATCCGGATACAGGTAAACCGCAAACTGCGCACACAACAAATAAAGTACCTTTTGTGCTTATAAATGCACCTAAGAATTTGCAGCTTAAGGATGATGGGGCTTTATGCAATATTGCGCCTACTGTTCTTCAGTTAATGGGTATTGATAAACCTGTTGAAATGGACTGTGATTCGTTAATAAAATGAGTGAAATGTGTAAAGTGAAAGCTGAAGGTATAATTTTATAAAAATTTACCTATCCTTTCTCACTTTCCACGATAAGGATAATTATGGCTGATATAAAAAACTTAGATATTGATTTTTCATTTAAAAAGAATAATGTGGATGAACTTTTCTTTAATCTGTCTGAAAATCCGGATGGATTTAAGAACAAGGACTTTCGTTATACATTGAGTTTGATATATCAGACGGTTGAAGATGAATTCGCGGGAATATTTTTGAGTCCTAATGCTCCTGCTAGAAATACTAATTTTTATCTTGTAAATAATAACAATAAATTATCCTTTTTTATCACTCCTACAAACAATTTCCAGTATTATCTGAAATCAAAAGGCTCCCTGTTTAGATTCAGGTCAGAAGTAATGGATGATAAGGTCGGGTATTCAATGAGTCTTGACCTTGTTATGGATTATTTCGGCGGATTTGCCAATGTCGTTGATATTGAATCTTTGACTCCTACTTTTATTTATTTGAATAAGCTTACATATTTTGTTATGAAGCTTATAGAAAAACTTTATTTTATTCCGACTATAAAAAAACACGGTACAATGTTTAAAATTGTATACGAGCCTATTATTAATTCAAGGCAGCTTGCCAGGATTATAAATTTGTTCGAGGAAAATATCCCCGATGACCTTTTTATTAAAGGTGAAAAACCAAAGAACTTTATTAATGATTTTATATATAACTATTTAAACTATGTTATTTATAAGTTTTTAGGTATAAAAGCTTATAAATTTAAAGATGTAAAATCCGGAACTTATATGATAAAAGATCTTGAGCAACGCTCTGTCATGAAAGGCCATGATATTGCTGAAAGTTTTGCCCAGTGGTTTGATGAACTTTATCTCGGTAAATATGATGTTATACCTTTCTTTAAGATTGATAAACTTGAAAATCAGGAGTTTTTCAGATTAAAGGTCTATATTAAAAACAGAAAAACAGATGAGGATATTCTTGTTGACAGGTTATACACTGATGAAGAAGTTTTTGGCGCAAATTCATCTGATATTGCAAGAATTGTGGAAAAACAGCTTAATTATGCAATCAGATATATGCCTGAATTGGAAAATTTATTTGAAGATGAAGAAAAACTTTATCTGGATTTGGATTTGAATCAGGTTTATCAAATAATAACAAAAACAGCGTATTACCTTCAAAAGGCCCAAATTGAGGTTATTCTGCCAAAGGAATTAACAAATATTGTTGTTCCGCGTGCTTCTATCAATGCAAAAGTTAAAACTTCTCGTTCAAAAGAACTTGCAGATATATTTAATAACAATTCATCATCAAAAATTTCTCTTGACGACATTCTGGATTTTACTTATGAAATTGCAATTGGGAATGAAAAGCTTTCCGTTGAAGAATTTAATAAGCTTGTTGAAGGCCAGAACGGACTTATTAAATATAAGAATAAATACGTTCTGATTGATAAAGAAGATACCAAGAAAATATTTGAGCAGATTGCAAAAGACAATTTAAAATCAATGACTAGGATGGAACTTATACATGCTTCTATGTCCGGGCAATTGGCTCAATACGATTTTGACTATGATGAAGCTTTTGCAAAAGTTATTCAGGATTTCAACAAGCCTGTTGAAGTTTCTGTGCCGAAATCTTTGAACGGAGAACTCAGACCTTATCAGCTTACAGGGTTAAAATGGCTTTGGACAAATATTTCAAAAGGCTTTGGAGCCTGTATGGCTGATGATATGGGACTGGGTAAAACAATCCAGGTTATAAGCCTTATATTGAAATTAAAAGAAGAAAATAAACTGGACAAACCGGTTCTTGTTATTTGTCCGACAACTCTGATGGGCAACTGGATGAAAGAATTGCAAATGTTTGCTCCTTCTCTGGATGCAGTTATTTATCACGGTGCTGAAAGAAAGCTTGATTTGAAGCATGATGTTATTCTTACAACTTATGCAATTATGCGTATTGATGTTGAAGAATTGAAGAAAAATGAATGGGGTATGATTATAGTTGATGAAGCACAAAATATTAAAAACCCTGATACCGCGCAAACAATTGCGGTTAAAATGCTTAAATCGGATATTAAAATCGCAATGACAGGTACACCGGTTGAGAACAGATTGACCGAATTATGGTCAATATTTGACTTTATTAATCAGGGATATTTGGGTACTTTGAGAGAATTTCAAAAAAGTTACGCTATACCTATTGAAAGATTTAAAGAAAATTCGCGTGCGGCAAAACTTAAAATGTCCGTATCTCCGTTTGTCCTCAGACGTTTGAAAACAGATAAACACGTTATTACAGATTTACCTGAAAAAATGGTAATTAATGATTACTGCTATCTGTCTAAGCCTCAGGCTGTACTTTACGAAAAAACTCTTAATGAAATGATGGATAAAATATCTGGTTTTACCGGAATCAACAGACGAGGAAATATTTTCAAACTTATTACCGCCTTGAAGCAGATCTGTAACCATCCTTATCAGTTCTTAAAAGGCGGAGAAATGAGCAAAGAGTTGTCAGGTAAAATGGACAAATGTATTTCCACGGTCCAGAGCATTCTTGATAATAACGAAAAAACTCTTATTTTTACGCAGTATAAAGAAATGGGCGATATTTTATGCAAGGTAATTCCGGATGAATGTGAAACAGAACCTTTATTTTTCCACGGTTCATTGACAGTTCCGCAAAGGGAGGATTTGATTAATCGTTTTCAAAATGACGATGATGCAAAAATTATGGTGCTGTCATTGAAAGCCGGCGGTACAGGTCTGAACCTTACAAGCGCAACAAACGTTATCCATTACGATTTGTGGTGGAATCCGGCTGTTGAAGATCAGGCAACAGACAGAACTTACCGTATAGGGCAGGATAAAAATGTAATGGTTCATAGAATGATTACTCTTGGTACTTTTGAAGAAAAAATTGACGAAATGCTCAAATCCAAAAAAGAACTTGCAGATCTGGCAGTTTATGAGGGCGAAAAAATTATTACAGAATTATCTGATGAGGAAATTTATCAGATATTCTCTTTGACTGCTTAAGGCAGGCTTTCCCAGTAGCTTTTGTTTTCATCATGCGGAAATTGATCTTTTAATGCAAAAGTTGAGCAACTTACACCATTATGTGCGCCAGTCGTGTCTTCTGTTAAAAAATTGCAGTACTCTGTTTTTTTTGTAACGGATCCCGGACTGGTTACAATTCTGTTTTCATTATCTATCCAGAAATAAAAAAGATCATATCCCATTGCATTAGGACCTTTGAGTCCGTTTGTATCAACCAGAAATTCTACATGCTGTCCTTTTTTGAGTGATGCGCCAAGCCAGCAGTAGCCATTCATTATAATCATTCCGTTTTTTATTACAAAGCTGCCATCATTATAACCATTAACATCTGATGGTTTTGAAAATTTTTTGTAGTTTGGCTGATTTAATCCATTCAAGCCATATATATTCCAATAGCTATTGAGTCCGGTAGCTGATGTATTGTCTTTTACTACATCAAAATATTTAGAAAAGTCTTCAGCAAAAAGAGAGTTTTTATCTGAAGTACTTCCACTATAATTTGTGCCGCAGTAGGTGTTCATAATATCAGGATTGTCAAGACTCATACGTTGTACAGCTTGATTAACAAGAGAATATGCAACTTTAAATTGTTCTTTAAAAACTTTGTTTCGATAGCTTCTTATAATATTTGGCATAATTATTGCCGCAACCACACCAATAATGCCGAGGGTGATTAATACCTCGGCCAAAGTGAACGCATATTTCAAGTTCTGCAGAGTTGTATGCGTAGTACCTTCTGCAAGTGTGAACCCACATTTTCGTTGATTATTCGGCAGACCTATGTTCGTAGTACACTCAGGCTTCTTGAATTTTGTTAACTTATTGTTGTGATATTTCATGTCATTATTGTGGCACGCTTTTTGTATCTCGTCAATTAGATTTCCATAAGAGTAAGTCCAGTTTAACCTTTCGGGGGGGGGGCAATTCTCAGCTTCTTAATCTTTTTCATAATAAAACTCCTCTTAATTCTTGCTACTTTTTATTATTTATGATTTTATCTATTTTGTCAATATATGCAATGGGGATATGTATAGCAGTTTACACTAAAAAAGGCTAAAATTGTCACCCTTGAAATAAATTCAGGACAGGCTCTGAAGTTGTTTCAGGAGCTTACAATGATTAGATTCCTAAACAAGTTCGGAATGACATTATATCTGAGCTTCGAGTATATTTAGTGTAAAGTTGTATATAAGTCCCAGGCAATGATACTTGAATTTATTTTTATTTAAGTTATAATCAAATTATGTTAGTACAAATGACCATAAAGGTGGTGAAAATATAAATGGCAGAAGTTAAAGTTGGCGAAAACGAATCAATTGAAAGCGCTTTGAGACGTTTCAAGAAAAAAATTCAAAAAGCAGGTATTCTTTCCGAAGTGAAAAAACGTGAAAGATATGAAAAACCTAGCGTAAAAAGAAAACGCAAATCTGAAGCAGCAAGAAAAAGAAAAGTTTAGTCAGATTTAAATATATTTAAACTGCGTCTTTGTTATTGTTGATCCTGAAACAAGTTCAGGATGATATATTAACAAAGACGTAGTTTTTTATAATACACATGCAAGTATCATAAGTAATAACGTTCCTATTTGCATTGCTGTTGCCATGTTTTGTGAAAATTTATTTGAATCATATTTACTTGCTGTTTTAAGCGCTTTGTATGCGCTGGAAATTCGTCTTAACCTGTCGCTTTCCGTGTCGGAATCGAATGTTGTCCCAAACATTGTGCTTTCTAATCTCGCAAGTCTTTCATCCATTGAATCTTGATTAAAGCTTTGTTTAAATATTGTTTTTTCAACTGATGCAAGATTTATTCTGACCGGTTTTTGATTTCTTGCATTGTAGGCGTCATAATCAAATTCAGGCGGTTGATATTCAGAAAGATTATAATCTTTATCAAGAGGTATTGTTTCCCCGTCATAGTACTGGTTTGAGTCCTGTGCAATACTGTTATTCATAAGAGAATCAGGTTTTATTTTTGCCTGCAGGCGTTCTACACGTGATGAAAATGCATCGTTGTCATAAGTCTGACCGAATGTCTGTTTTTCAAGTTTTGCAAGTCTGCTGTTCAGACCCTGATTTTTGAATTCCTGTTTAAAAACTTTCTTTTCAAGTTCGTTAATTGATGGATAATCAACGTTTGCACCGGCAGGCGGCATTTTTTCTTCTGCTATTGTTTCTCTGGAATCATCTTCTTCCATAAAAGTGTCTTCTTTAGGTGTTATTTCTTTGCCGATTTGTTCCGCTGACATATCTTTGTTAAGTGCGGCAATTCTTTGCTGAATGGATTGATTTGTTTTAGGCTGGCCGTAAACACTTTCTTCAATTCTGTTAAGTCTTGTTATTTCGTCTGAAGTTGTATATGTAAAACCGTATAGTGAATTTTCTATTTTATCAAGTATTGTTTCGTACTGACTGGCAGCTAATGCACTATTAACGCTTAGTAACAAGCATAAGGTAATAACAATTTTTTTCATGTCAAAACTCCTTATGCTATAGAATAAGCCTGAACGTCATTCAAAACTATTCTACACGGTCGGGATTTGAAAACAACTGAAAATACATAAAAAATCGCAGTACCTGAGTACTACGATTTTTTTATAATTAGTACAAAGTATTAAACAAAAGGTTAACGTTTTAATCTTTTTAAAGCTTCCAATTCGTCCTGGAAGGGCGATAAGTTAGTTAATTTCTCAATAATTCCCGGCAGTTTTTCGCATACATAATCTATTTCTGCTTCTGTTGTAAATTTGCTTAAAGAAAATCTAATACTTCCGTGAATTGCCGTAAACGGAACGTTCATTGCTCTTAATACATGGCTTGGTTCGAGAGAACCTGACGTGCAGGCGCTTCCTGAGCTTGCACAGATGCCTAAATCACTCAGGTGAAGAAGAATTAATTCCCCTTCAATGTATTCAAAGCCTATATTTGTAGTATTCGGAACCCTGTTTACAATACCTGTGTTTAATCTTGCATTGAATACGTTTTTAACTATATTTTTTTCTAATTTATCACGAAGTCTTTTAACTTCCGTTGCCTCGTATTTTAAATGGTCTTGAGCAAGTTCTGCAGCTTTTGCCATACCTACTATATAAGGAACATTTTCCGTTCCCGCGCGTTTGCCGCGTTCCTGATGCCCGCCGATAATTAACGGAGTTATAAGCGTTTTGGAATTTACATATAAAGCGCCGATACCTTTGGGGGCGTGGAACTTATGTCCTGAAATTCCGACTAAATCGGCACCAATTGCTTGAACATCAATCGGGATTTTCCCTGATACCTGTACAGCATCTACGAAAAATTTTGTTTCTTTGTTTTTAGATTTAATAATTTCTGATATTTTTTCAATCGGGAAAATTACGCCTGTTTCGTTGTTGGCGTACATTATTGAAACAAGAGCCGTATCATCATTTACACATTCTTCCAATTGTGCCAGATCAAGTTCGCCGTTTGAATTTACACCGATATAATCAACATTGTAGCCTTCCTTTTCAAGAGTCTGATAGAGATTTAAAACGCATGGGTGTTCAACTTTTGTTGTTATAATATGCCGTTTATTTTTGTTCATGTTCAAAACACCGCGGATTGCCATATTTGCACTTTCAGAACCGCAGGAAGTGAAGATGATTTCTTTTTCATCTTTTGCGTTAAAAAAGTCTTTCATAACTCCGCGCGCTTCTTTTACCGCATGATTTGCACGCTTGGCAAAATCATAAACGCTTGAAGGGTTTGCATATTCTTCTTGTAAAAAGGGAAGCATTGCATCAAGCACCTGAGGGTCTACCTTTGTTGTTGCGTTATTATCTAAATATATTAAACTCATTTTTATACCTCTACAACTTCGATATTAGCATCAACTGTATCTCTCAAAGTCTTTTCCACAAATGCTTTAAGAGTAAGATGTGAATTTTTACAGCCGGAGCATTTTCCGCGCAGTTTTACCATAACTTTATTGCCGTCAATATCGACTAAAGTTATATCTCCGCCGTCTTTTCTCAATTCAGGTGAAATTTGGTTTTCTATAACGTTGTTTATTTTCAAAATCTTTTGAGCAGGGCTGAGAGTTGAAGCTGTTTTTTCTTCATGTTCTTCTTTTTTATAATAAGTGTCAATTATATCTTGAATTAAGCCTTTACATTTTCCGCAGGCTCCGCCTGCTTTTGTGTAGTTTGTAATTTCTTCAACCGTTTTAAGCCCGTTTATTTTTATTGCATCCCAGATAACATTTTCAGTTATGCCAAAGCAGGTGCAGACAATTTTTTCACGCTGTTTGTTTGCTGCTTCTTCGTTTCTTATATCATCAAGGTCAGTGTAATCATCATAATTCTTTAAAGCATCTTCCAATGCTTCATATCCCATAACAGAGCAGTGCATTTTCTCTGGCGGAAGTCCGCCGAGTTCATCTGCTATATCTTTATTGGTGATTTTTTTGACTTCATCAATTGTTTTACCGATAATCATTTCGGTCAGAATACTTGAGCTTGCAACGGCTGAACCGCACCCGAAAGTCTGGAATTTAGCATCGGTTACAATTCCGTTGTTAATTTTTAAATATATTTTTAAAGAATCTCCGCATGCTAAAGAGCCTGCTTCGCCTATTGCATCGGCATTATCAATTTTACCCACATTTCTTGGGTTTCTGTAATGATCTATAACTTTATCCGAGTAATCCCACATAGTCTTTATCCTTATTATCTAATACGTAATCCTGAACGTCGGATTGACCTCCGTGTTTCGGGATCTTAATATAATTATATTTTATCTCAAAAACATCTGAGGGCATACATACTTAATATAAAATTAATTATTTAGAAAGGATAATCTTCACTAAACTTCCAGCCGTTCCTGATTAGTTTTGTCGCACAGGTATTCCCGTTGCCTGTTTTGGAGCAGGAGGAATTTATAACGTTTGAAACCTGATTGTAGTAATATGGTAATATTCCTTTCCCGTTTACACGTTGAAATAGAAAAACATCTTTACCTATAGTATTTGGATTTTTGCTCCCATTAATATCAATATAGATAAGAGAACTTTCAGTTCCAGGAGTATTGGCATCCCCACCCGTAGCAATTGATATTATATATACAATTCCATCGGTTGTAATAAAAGGTATCCGAGAATTATACCCTGTAAATAATAAAGCAGATTGTGTCCCCTTTAATTCTTTATATGGAAAATCACTTGTGTAGCCGCATTCTTCAGCTGAATAACAAATTTTTAAAACATTAAAATATGGCAGCCAATATTTTTGTAAATATGCGTCTGCTCCCAGGGATTGTCCGTTTTCCCATTGGGAATATTCACCATTCTGTGCTTCAGAGAGTTTTAATGCCTGATTTATAATTGAATATGCTTTTTTAAGTCGAGAAATAGTTTCCTGTTTTTTATAATTGGCAATAAGCGTTGGCATGGTTAAAGATGCAACAATTCCGATTATACCGAGGGTGATGAGAACTTCCGCGAGAGTAAAAGCGGGTCGACGAATATTCCCAGAGGTGTCTATAAACATGCCACCCTCCCTTATTAGGGAGGGTCGGGGTGGGTATGGATTGTCACTCATCCTCTTATCCTTCCCTAAAAAGGGAAGGAAGATATTAAAACAAAAATAATTTCTAAAATTTCTGAAAAATGTGATTATACTTAACTTTTCGGGGGGGGGGCAATTCTGAAAGCATCTTCTTTATTCATTTTTAAACTCCTTTTCTTCTTAACTAAACTCATTATTTACGATTTTTTTTTATTTGTCAAGAGATGTGCCGTAAGGTATTGTAGCTTTTTTATCTGAATGCGATGCGGGAAAGTTTTTTATTAAAGGCAAATTCAAACCTTCAAAAATATATTCAATATTTTTACAGCCTAAAAAGTCGCCTATTGCTATAGCTTTTGTGTTTTTCCGGATTTTTTCAATGTTAAATAACTGTGTAACCATTTTGTCGATTTTATAAGGCGGTTCGTTCAAATCTTCAAGAAACAGCGTAAACTCAAAATTAGGTATAAAATCTTGTCCGCAAAGCGAAACAAGTGTTGATAAATTCCCGCCCCAGAATACTCCTTCATATTCAAATCTGCCTGTCAGTACGGTTTCAAAAAACTTGTTAATTGTATATTCGCATAAATTTTCCTGCCCGAAGTCGCTTAAAATCATCGGGCCTGAAAAAGTAGCAAGCCCAGCGCGTTTTAGAAACATTGCGTTGAGTGCAGTGATATCTGAATATCCGCAGAAAATTTTAGGGTTTTGACGGATTAAGTTGTAATCAATTTTATTAATAAGCCTTATTGCTCCGTATCCGCCTCTCAGGCAGATTATCGCATTTACTGATTTGTCCGTGAACATTTTATGGATGGCGTTAACTCGTTCTTCATCTGTTCCTGCTAGATATCTGTTTTTTGAATAGATATTGTCCGCTAATTTAACCTTGTAGCCCCTGTTTTCAAAGAATGTAACGGCGCGTTTTAAGTTTGTGTCATCATCCATTGCTCCTGACGGTGCAAGTATTCCGATTGTATCACCTTTTTTTAATAACGGCGGTTTAATTAAATTCATATTCTGTCCCAATTATTTATAACTCTGCTATAATATTACCATGAATGAAAAATACATACCTTTATACAGAAAATATCGCCCGCAGAAACTTGAAGAAGTTGTTGGGCAGGAACATATTAAAAAAGCTTTGAAAAATGCAATTGAGCTGAATAAAATTTCTCATGCTTATCTTTTTACAGGGCCGAGGGGAACAGGCAAAACTTCTACCGCCCGTATTTTTGCTAAATCTTTGAACTGTAAAGAAGGTCCGACAATTAACCCGTGCGGAGTTTGCGAAAATTGTATTGATATAACAAATTCAACTCCAATGGATGTTATAGAAATTGATGCTGCGAGCAACAGAAAAGTCGAAGACGCTCAAAATATTCTTGAAAAAGTTATGTATGCGCCTGTAAACAGCAGGTATAAAATTTATATCATAGACGAAGTTCATATGCTTTCAACTACTGCTTTTAATGCATTATTAAAAACTCTTGAAGAACCTCCGGAAAACGTTATTTTTATTCTTGCAACAACCGAAGTTCATAAAGTTCTTGATACAATAAAAAGCCGCTGTCAGCGTTTTGATTTTAAAAGAATCACAACTGATGATATTGTCAATCATTTGAGATATATTGCAGATAACGAAAAAATTAATATTACTGATGATGCACTATTTACAATTGCTAAAAATTCGGCAGGCGGAATGCGCGACAGTATAGCGCTTCTTGATCAGTTAAGTGTTTTAGACGGCGAGGAAGCTATTTCAACGGATGATATAAACAATCTCCTCGGTCGCCTTTCTTTTGATACGCTTAATTCTCTTGCGGATAAAATTGTTAATTCAAAACCGCAGGAAGCTATTGAAGAATTGGAAAATATTTACAATTCCGGCAACGAACCTGTTCAAATTCTGACAAATTTGATGGACTATCTGAAAAATCTTTTGATAGTAAAAAATTGCCGAAAAGAAATTGCGTTTGAACTAACGCAAGCAAATGATGCTCAGGTTAAAGCTCTTTCTTCTCAAGCAGAAAATGTGGAAACTCATCAGATTGTTTTTTTGATAGATAAGTGTTCGGAATATATAAAAGAATTGAAACTTACTAATAATCCGCGTTTATGGCTTGAAGTCGCAATAATTGATCTTGCAAATTTGACTGAAAATACATCTCTGGTTGAACTTCAAAACAGAATTGCAAGATTGGAAGGCGGAAATGTTCAGCCTGCTAAAGTCTCAGCTTATAAAACTGCTCCGGCTCCTGTTATGAAGCCTGAAATGCAGAAAACAGAACATGTTAAACCGGATATTGTTGTACAAAAAGATAAAGGTGTTAATGAGGAGATTAAAGAGCCTGAAATCCCTGTTAAAAATATGTCTGAACCTGTTCAAAATGATGCGGCGGAAGATTTTTCTCCTATGCCAAATTCAAAACACTCTGACGGTGCGGATATTTCGGTTTTGTGGGGAAGATTACTTGAAAATGTTCACAGTGCTCCGACACGTGCACTTTTAAAACAGTGGGCTAATCCTGTTAAAATTGCACCTGATGAGACAATTTTGTCGATGAAAAATGAAATTTTCTTGAATCAGGTTCAGTCAGGCTCTAAAAAACAGGCAATTGTCGATGCTGTTGATACATTATTCAGCAGGAAAAATTCAAATGTTGTGATTCGTCTGCCTCATCCTTCAGATGCTCAAATTAAGCCGGTTTCCGTTCAGTCTGCTGAAGTTGTGAAACCAAAACCTTCTCCAGTGATGAAACCTGTTCAAATGGAGACTGAAGTTGAAGCCCAAGAGGTTGAAGAATTAAAAGAGGAATCTCAACATCAAATTAAACCAAAAGAAGAGGCTAAATTGGAATCTACAATGCATTCAGATAATGTGAATATGGTGCTGGATGTTTTTGAAGGAAAAGTTATTGATTAAAGGTGTAAATTATGAAAGTTCAAAATATTAATTCTGTTAATTTCGGAAAACATTCTGCAACCAGGAAAGTTGAATCAGGTGAAGAGGATTTCATTTTTCTAAATCAGTCTGATAAGTTAACTGTTATTTATGATATGCTCTGTGAGCAGAAAGATTCTTTAAAAAGTTTATCAGACCGTCAGTATGACAGACACAATGCGTTGAAAAGTGATTTAAAAACTTTATCTTTAAATCAGAAAAAGATACATGATTTTAATAAAAATGCATTCGATTGTTTAGTAGTTTCTTTTTCTGAAAATTCAAAGGATGCTAATATTGCTTATGATAAAATTTGGCATCAATATAAAAATAACAAGCTTGATATAATAGGTTAAATCTTTGTTGTATTAAATTTAAACGCTTCGAAACTTTCAGAAAAATAATTTTTTGGCAGTCCTGCCTTAAGTTTCAACTGTTCAAGAAATTCTTGTTTATCCGGCAGCTGTTCCCATACATCGGGTAAAAATACGGCTTGATAATTCCCATCCCGTATAATAAGTCCGTCAACGCCGGGTCGTAAATTTTCAAGAAGTTCTTCTTCCGTTTCAAATTCAATTCTTTCAGGTTTTGAAAGAAGCGACACTCCTATTGTTATTCTGTTGTATTCATTAAGAGTGAGTGCGGGAAACCTTGGGTCCGAGAAAGCTGCTGCGTGTGCATTATGTATTAAATCTTTTATCAGCGGTTTGTGCGCAATAATTGAACCGATGCAGCCGCGTAAAATTCCGTCGAGTTCCAGAGTTACAAATGAAGCTCCGTATTGTTCAAACACGCAGTCATAATTATTTATCTTTGCCTGTCCTAGTTGTAAACCTGAGAGGATACTGTCTTTGCAGATTTTTTTAACAAAATCTGAGTAATATTCTTTTATGTAATTATTTTTTTCTCCTTCATATAGAAACCAGCTTCCATATCCTACAACGCGCGATGAATCTCCTGTTGCCGCAGAGGAATTTGTAAGACCTGTTCTGATTAGTGAAAATTTTTTCTTCTTTGTAAATTCGATGAGCCCGCAAATGCCTACGGCTCCGCATGCCTGCTCCTGTTCAAAGTTCGAAAAATTATTTTCTTCAATCATTCTTGCTGTGTAGTTGTCAATTTTGACTGCTTCCTTTTCTGGATAAAAGTGGCTCAAATCGCTTGATATAACAAACACATTATTTTCATCAGCCCAAAAATATTCAAGCGTTTCGCATAAATTTTTAAAATTTTCGCATCCGTATAAAACGGGAACAACTTCTGCCTCCGGCATAAAATATTTGATTAGAGGAAGTTGAACTTCTATTGAATGCTCTTTTTCAAAAGCAAAATTACTTTTATTACAGTCACAAAATTCTGCCGCTTGACGGATGAGTTTTTTATTGACTTTTATATCTCCTATAGGTGTTTCAAACGTGTCATAGTCGCATACAGTGCATCCGAAAATTCTTTCATAGTGTGCCGGCGCAAATATGAATACATTTTTTGCATCTTTTTTCAAATGTTGAATTCCATTTGCCGCAAGTTTCCCTGAATAAATATAACCGGCGTGCGGTATGATTACGGCACGTGAAGAGTAAGGCGGTTGTTTAATTTCAAAACACCTGATTAAATTTGTAAGTTCCTCTTTATCAGACGGATAAAATGTCCCTGCAGATGCTGATTTTTTCTTCATAAAATTTATTATACAACTTTTTTCTTATTTTGGAATAGGATAGTAAGTCAATAAAATATCAGGGCCGAACATCTCAGTTTGTGTAATTTTGAAATTATAGCTTTCATTTATATTTTCAATATGTCTGAAATCAAAGCAGGATAATGAATTATTGTCCCCTGTAATTTTTGGTGCAATGAAGTGATAAATTTTGTCAGTGTATTTTAAGAATTCACCGTTAAGATGTCCTCCGCTTTCGACAAGAATACTTTTTATTCCTAAATCAAATGTTTTTTTTAAAATAAATTCAATGTCAAGTTTTTCATTAATAACAGGTGTTTTTATAAAATTTATTGCGCCTTCGAACATATCAAGAGAGGCATTGAAAAGATATATTTCTCCTTCTTTATATATGGGCGCTTCAAGATTTGTTTTGAGTTCTCTGTCAAGAATAATTTTTTTTCTGTGCGCCATTGTCGGGTTGTCGGCAAGAATAGTTGAAGATGTTGTCAAGATTGCATCATATCTGTTTCTGATTTTTTTTACTTCATCCCGTGCTTTATCAGATGTTATCCATTTGGAAGAACCGTTTTGTGTCGCAATTTTTCCGTCAAGTGTTGTTGCGGTTTTGAGAGCGACAAACACTTCATTTTTTGTCATGTTTTTTATGAATACTTCATTCAGAATTTTGCATTCATTTTCAAGAACATTTTCAATAACTTCAATTCCTGCATTTTGTAATTTTTTGATTCCGTTTCCTGCAACAATCGGGTTAACATCACGCATTCCTATAACTACTTTTTTTATTCCGCGTTCAATTATTAAATCGGCGCAGGGTGGAGTTTTGCCGTAATGCGAACATGGCTCAAGGTTAACAATCAGAGTTCCGTCCTTTTCTTCACCGTTATGAAGTTTTAAGATAGCATCACGTTCCGCATGATTATCCCCGTAATTGTGGTGATAACCTGTTGAGATTTCGTTTTCATCTTTATCAAGAATTACACATCCTACAAGCGGATTAGGTGAAGTTTGGCCTTCTCCCTGTTTTGCGAGTTCTAAGCATTTTTGCATTAATAAGTTATATTGCATATTTGCATTGTACTATAAAATTTGTTATATAAGAATAATAGATCCCGAAACAAGTTCGGGATGACGAAAATAAGAATATATTTGTCATGCTGAACTTGTTTCAACATCTATTAAACACGTATGCCACTGAAGCAAGTTCAGGGTGATGTAAGGCATAGGCAAAATTTGTATAAAAGACAGAAAAAAAGAGGAGTTAATTATGGACTTAAAATACATCGGGCACAGTGCTTTTGAAATCAGATTAAAAAATAATTCAATTATGGTTGACCCTTATGTAAGTATTAACCCGAAATATAACTGGCATGATTCGAATATAACTGATATATTTTTAACTCATGCGCACGGTGATCATCTGGGGCAAGCAATAGAGATTGCAAAAGAAAAGGATGCAACGATTACTGCTATAGTTGAACTTGCTCAGTACTGCAAGGAGCAGGGATGTAAGGTTCGTTCCGTAAATTTTGGCGGTTGGATTAACTATGACTGGGGCAGGGCTGTTTTTGTGCCGGCTTCTCATACAAGTACTTTGCCTGACGGAAGATATGCCGGAGAGCCTGCAGGAATTGTATTTGATACGGAAAATGTAAGAATTTATCATGCGGGTGATACTGGATTGACGTCTGAAATGAAGACAATTAAAGAATTATACCGTCCGAATATTGCAATGCTTCCGATAGGCGGTCATTATACAATGGATATCGAACATGCGGCAGTTGCGGCTGACTGGCTGGGTGCTCAAACAGTTATTCCTATGCATTATAACACGTTTGAGGAAATCAAAGCTGATATAGAAAAGTTTGCGGCACTTTTGCAGATTAACAACTCCCGCTGTGTTGTACTTGACCCTGACAAGGTTTAATTATGTGGCGAACTGCGATTTTTTGTATAGGTTCAAGATGGCATAACCTGTCATACTGAAATTGTTTCAGCATCTAAACAGTTCGGGTGAAGAAAATATATAAAAAAACTGACCTTTTTGAAAGGCCAGTTTTTTTTTATTTATATTGTATACGTTATGTCTTATGCATTTTTCTTGTTGTTTGAAGAAATAACCATACCGATAATCAAACCGGCAGCGGCAGCTATACCTCCATAAAGCCAAGCAGCTTTGCCTTGTCCTTCACGGAAGAATTTTTTGATTTTGCCTAAAGCTGTTTTTATTTCATCGTTATTAACAAGGTCTCCGATTTTCTTTGTTTTAGCTTCAGCGGCATCTTTTACAGCTTTGTCATATGCATTAACTATCGCTTTGACATCATTATCTGTTTCAGCTGTAGCTCTATAAGCTGTTTCTTTTGCTTTGCGGAGGTTTTCTTTAGCAGTATTAAATTCTTGAGCTTCCGGGGTGTCTTTTAAAGCGGCTTCAGCCTGATCTTTTATATCTTGAGTAATGCCAATGTCATCAAGTGTTTTGAATTTCTCTGCTTCTGGGTTACGTTCGTTTATTTTTTCTAAAAGTTTACCGTCATATTTTGTTTTAGCATCATTAAAAGCGGTTTGTGCAGGAGCGTCTTTGCCAAGATCGACCTTGTCTACTGCTTCATCAAAATTTTTTTTAGCTTCTGCGTCAACCTGAAGATTAGAATCATTGTTTAATTTTTCAATTTCTTCTTTAACTTTGTTTGCTGCAGTTTTGTTGTCGCCTTCCAAATCTTTAGTTCTAGCTTCAAATGTATCATTGCTTAATGCTAAGATTTGTTCCGGAGTAAGTTTTGTACCACCCCATAAAAGACCACCGCCTGCACCAGCTAAACCGAGACCTGCTGTTGTTCCTGCAATTAAGCCTACATTGTTACTCTTTTTTTGTCCTGCATTTACAGGTTCTGCTGTGTTGATTGCATTTACTGACATAATTTCTACCTTTCTGATTTTATAATTACACACACTTTATTATATTTATAATAACACCTGAGAAAAATTTTTTTTGCTTTTTTAAGTTAAAATATTAAGAATTATTACAAATTTTATCCTTTTTACTTATTGAACAGTTCGTGCTATGCTTTTATTCTGTAATTGAAAGAGGCTATATTATGGATATTTTATTTGTCGTTGACAGATTAGAGTTTAAGTATTTTGAGTTTAATAATCTTGTTACTAATTTTTGGATTATAAGAGAACTTTTGAGAAATAAATGTAACGTTTATATAACAACTATTGATTATCTTTCTTTGGCGGCAGGAAGGGCTTTTGCTCATTGTTTTAGAGCTTATGAAAAAAATGACGATATTTTCTATGAAAAAAACGAAATATTAAAACAAATTGAAGATTTTCAACTTGTTATGTTTCGTCCTGATCCGCCGGTTGATATTGATTATATTAACGCAACTTATGTTTTTGATTTCGTTGACAGGAACAAGACAACAATTTTGAATGACCCTACGGCTATACGTAACTTTAACGAAAAATTACATACTTTGAAATTTTTGGATTTAATGCCTGAAAATATTGTTACTTCCTCAAAATCTGATATTATAAAATTTTTAAATCAGTATGAAGAAATCGTTTTGAAGCCGCTTAACGGCTGCTTTGGCTCAGGTGTTATGACCCTGAAAAAAGGCGATAAAAATACAGCTGTTATAATAAATACAATGACTCGCGGGCAAAAACAGCTTATTATGGTTCAAAAATATATTCCAAAGGCTCGTTTCGGCGATAAGCGTGTTATGCTTTTAGGGGAGGAAGTTTTGGATGTGTGCGTACAAAAACTGCCTTCAAACGATGATTTTAAATTTAATGAACACTGCGATTCAAATATTGTTAAAGCTGAATTAACATCAGAGGAAAAAGAAAAATTTATTCCGGTTGCAAAAGAATTAAACAGGCTTAATCTTCCAATGGCAGGACTGGATGTTATTGACGGGAAAATTATTGAGATTAATGTTACAAGCCCCTGCTATTTTATAAAAGAAGTTAATAATCATTTCGGATGTTCTTTAGAAAAGAAAATAACACAATTAATTTTGTCCAAACTTTATGAAAGTGTTTCTTAAAGTCGTGTAATTCCCCCGAAATCTATGAGTTTCAAGAGCGGATTTCCTTTTTCGTCGCTTGTGATGATGTAATTATAAGGATTGCAGTATAAGTCGTAGTCCCTTAGTCCGTATTTTCCCAACATATTTGAAAAATAGTTGTATATAATTCTATCTTCAGGGTATGAATAAAATTTATTTTGGTATTCATATCCTGTTTGAACTTTATATTTTTTTATTTCTTCCATGGTAAACCCGTATTTTCTATTTAAATCATTAATAAGTTCTTCTTCACTATTGTACTTTTCTTTTATTTCAATTTGAGATTTAAAGTCCTTTAGAGGTTTTACATATTCGCTGACCATATAACCGTTTTTAGTGTCCCCCCAGTGTGTGAACATAATATGTCTGTCTTTAATTCTGTTATTTAAGTATAAAGCTCGGGCTACTTCAACGAATTTCCCGTTGCTTTCTGTCATAATTTTGTATATTCTGGGACTATTTCCGCTTAAATCCGCAAATTCTTTAATAAAGTAACTTTCAATGCCGTTCCCTGACAGAATATATCCGTTTGCGGTATAACAAGAACCCGAAGTATCAATTTTTTTTATATTATAACTTTGATTCGGTGATAATATTTTATATTTGTGCAGTATATAATTAAGATTTTCTGATGCTGCTTGCAAACTGATTTTGGCAAGTTTTATACTTTTTGCAAATTCATTGTATATTATACTGACGATTTTACGTTTTTCATTTGTATTTATGTTTTTTAACCAACTTAGCGGCAGTTGTCCCGCAATACCGTTTTTTTGCGGATGAGCATCAAAAACTTTTACAATATCCGGCTCACTATGATAATAATTCCTTGATAATTTCCGTGTGATACCGCTTGTAAAATTTTGATTATATTGACGTTTATTTTCCCGTGAAATATTTATCATATTGTTTATAAAACATATAATAAATTTTTTTGCTCCCCCCCCCAAAAAAAAATAATAATGCGGAACTTTAATTACAAGGTTCCGCAAGAAGATCTCATAGTATAGTTATTTGTCCCAAGATGTTTTACTATACTACTAAACTTGTAACAAAATATTTTTTGCCGGTACAAGGGTGTAATATTTACAATTTTTAAAATTTATTTAACTCTTGAAAAGACTTCTGTATTAACATCGTCAAAGGTGTTTGTGTTGAAATAGGCACATGACGCAACCATTGCAGCATTGTCGGTACAGTATTTCATCGGAGGTGCAAAAACTTTATAACCTTCATTTTCAAGTGCGAATATTTTCTTTCTTATTTCTGAATTTGCGGCAACACCGCCTGCTATAACTACCTGTTTGTAGCCGGAATTTTCAAGGGCTTTTTTCAACTTATGCAAAAGAGTTGAGGACACGCATTCTTGAAAGCTTGCACAAATATCTTCAACAGGCATTTTCTTCCCGTCAAAAGATTTTACAAGACGAAGAACTGCTGTTTTCAGTCCGCTGAAACTGAAATTATATCCGTCAACCCGTGCCTCAGGTAATTTGAATGCGTGAGGATTTCCCTCCTGAGCCATTTTATCAAGTTTCGGCCCGCCAGGATACGGAAGCCCTATGAGTCTTGCTACTTTGTCATAAGCTTCTCCCACTGCATCATCAACTGTTTCCCCGATAATATTTTGTTCTGAATAAGATTTTACGTCAATAATTTGTGTGTGGCCTCCGCTTATCAAAAGTGCCATAAAAGGCGGTTTCAAATCAGTATCAAGATAATTCCCGCAAAGGTGTGCATTTAAATGATTCACTCCTATAAAAGGCTTGTCATAGACAAGGGCAAGTGTTTTTGCAGCGTTAAGTCCGACAAGCAGACACCCGACAAGCCCGGGGCCTACAGTGCCTGCAAACGCTGTTATATCTTCAGGATTAAGGTTCGCATTTTCTTTTGCCTGTTTAAAGGCTTCATCTATAACTATATTAATTGAATCAAGATGTTCTCTTGCCGCAATTTCAGGAATTACCCCTCCGAATTGTGCATGAGTTTTTATTTGGGATGCAACAACATTTGCAATAACTTCACGTCCGTTTTTAACTATCGCACAGGCGGTTTCATCGCAGCTTGATTCTATTGCCATTATATAATTGTCATAACCGCTTTCCGGGCCGATTGTTACAGGTTCTTTAGAGAATAATTTATTTTTTATATTTTTCATAGTAGTATTATTATATTACAAAGAGATTCTGAAACAAGTTCAGAATGACAAAACCGGTGTAAAGATGAAATTTATTGATAAGTGTAAGATTAGGGTAGTATCAGGACGCGGCGGCAACGGTATGGTTGCCTGGCGCAGAGAAAAATATGTTGATAAAGGCGGCCCAGCAGGCGGTGACGGCGGCAGAGGCGGCGATGTTTATTTAATAGCAGATGAAAATATGTCAACATTAATGGATTTTAAACATAAATCTGTATTTAAAGCTGAATCAGGTGAAAACGGCGGTATTAAAAATATGCGTGGCGCCTGTGCAAAAGATCTGTATATAAAAGTTCCGGTGGGAACTGTTGTTAAAGATATTAAAACTGATAAAATTATCGCAGATTTAACCGAAAACGGTCAAAAAGTTCTTGTTGCAAAAGGCGGCAGAGGCGGCAGAGGAAATGCAAGATTTGCTACTGCTCAAAAGCGTGCACCGCAGTTTTGCGAGCCGGGTGAACCTTCTATTGAACGCGAATTGTCACTTGAATTAAAACTTATTGCAGATGTCGGACTTTTAGGAATGCCTAATGCGGGTAAATCTACTTTAATTAGCCGAATAAGTTCTGCAAAACCAAAAATTGCAGATTATCCGTTCACAACCTTAATCCCGAATTTAGGTGTCGTTAAAAAACACTCTGGTGACGGGTATGTTGTTGCCGATATTCCGGGACTTATAGAGGGTGCCTCGGAAGGAGTAGGGCTCGGGCACGATTTTTTAAGACATATTGAAAGATGCAGGTTTCTTGTTCATCTGGTAGATATTACAGAACAAAATCCTTTTGAAAATTATAACAAAATTAATGTAGAACTTGCAAAGTATTCTGAGCATCTCGCAAAACTTTATCAGATTGTTGTTCTTAATAAAATTGATGCTGTTGATGAGGCCGCAAGAGCGAATTTTTACAAAATATTTAAAGACGCAGCGCAAGATGTGTTTGAAATTTCTGCTGTTACCGGCGAAAATTTAACTCAACTCACTGACTTTATCTCTAAAAAGGTTGACGAAATTCCTAAAAATAATTCAGATATCATTGTTGAAGAAGATACCGGAGCATACAACAATGATGACAGCAGTTTTGAAATTTATAAAGTTGCAAAAGATACATTTATTGTTCAAGGCGGTAAAATTTCACGTCTTGCATCTGTTACTGATGAAAGAAATTCTGAACAGGTTATAAGGCTTCAAAATATTTTAAAGGGCATGGGTGTGTTTGATGAGCTTTCTAAAAAAGGTATAAAAGACGGTGATACGGTTATTATAAATCATCTTGAATTCGCCTTCTATTCTGATGAAATATATGGTTAATAATTATTTAAGGAGTTTAAATGACTGTTATAAATGAAAAATTTACGGTAAATACTCAAGGATTTACGGATATAATTGACATAACTCAGAAAGTTATGCAGGCTGTTTATAATCATTCCTTGCAATCTGCAGTTGTTCATGTCTATGTTGCAGGCAGCACTGTTTCAGTTACAAATATTGAATTTGAACCGGGGCTGCTTGTAGATTTGCCGGAGGCTCTTGAAAAAATTGCACCTATGGCTGCTAATTACCATCATGACGATACCTGGCATGATGGCAACGGATATGCTCATATAAGAGCATCTATCGTTGGTAACAGTGTTATGGTTCCATTGATTGACGGTGCTTTACAGCTAGGACAGTGGCAGCAGATTGTTTTAATTGATTTTGACAATAAAGCAAGAACAAGAACAGTCTATGTTCAAATTGTGTTTTAAACAATCTTTGTCTGAAGCATTTAATCATTAAATTTCAGCAAGACTTCAATGTCAACCTCAAGCGCCTGCGCAAGTTCCAGAATTTTGCCGAGCGACATATTCTGACGTCCGCATTCTATGCACGCAATGTAGTTCGTATTCACATCAAGAATTTCAGCAAATTTTTCTTGCGTCCAATCTTTCTTGATACGTGCTATTTTAACATTTTTCCCGAATTTTTTTAAAAGCTCCTGCTTATTCATAAGTTATAATTATACAAACATTGACTTATAACTAATATTAAGCTATAATATATATAAGTATATGCTATAACTATAATGTTAATGAGGGATTAATAATGAATAAGTATGGTTTTACTTTAGCGGAGGTATTGATCACACTGGGAGTAATAGGTGTTGTTGCTGCAATGACTTTACCTTCTTTGACTAAAAAATTCCAGGATAAAATATTGCTCACACAGGTTAAAAAATCTTATTCAGAGTTAGAAAATGCAGTAAAGCTTTATGCAGCAGAAAATTCTTGCAGTGATATAACATGTATTTCAGATACATCTTTAACTTCAGAAGAATTATTGCAAAGATTATACAAAAGTTTCAAAAGTGCAACATACTGTTCCAAAACAACCCAAAAAGGTATATGCAAATATACCCTTGTAAAGGGATACACACCATCAAATGACGGATACGGTAACGCAATATATTCTGACAGTTTCAGAGCTCCGTTTTTTGTTTCAGCTTCAGGCACTGCATATCAAGTCATGAAGTACAATGAATGTCCTAGAAAAGTTGAACATAATATCACTGACGACAAAGGAAATTATATACTTGATGATAATGATCAACCTATAACGGAATTTGTTCTTGATGATGTGTGTGCAGTTATATATTTTGATGCAAATGGTCTAAATAAAGGGCCTAATCAGTATGGTGCAGATGTTTTTCAGGTAAGAATACTTGCCTCAAGTGAAAGACTCAGCCCTCATTTATATCTTTCAAATTTACTTACAACGGAAAAATTTACATATACCCCCCACTCTGTCGGCGATAAAATAAAATAATAGCCTGTACAAGAGGTTTTATTAAGGGTTGTTATAATTTAATTTAGAAAAAGCCCTGAATTGACAGGGCTTTTTTGAATGTTTTATTTGCGTTTTTTATTAATTTTTCCCGATTTCGTGAATTTTAATAAAGTTTGTACCGCCAACAAGAAGTTCTGGAACAGAACCTGTAATTACCACGTAATCACCTTTTTCAAGTTTTAGTTCATTAATTAAAAATTCATCAAGCAATGCAATTGATGCTTTATCAATTGAACCGTTAAAATCAAGTGATATCGGATAAACACCCCTGAATAGTTTAACGTCGCGGCAAATATGTCTGTTCGGACAGCAGGCAAAAATAGGAACGCTCAATTTTGCTTCTGCAAGCATTGCTGCAGTAAATCCGCTGCCTGTAAGAGCTATTGCAGCTTTAATATGCATTTTCCTTGCCATATCAGCAATCGACATACCGATTGCCATAGCTTGTGAATCTTTTTCTTCCTCAATCATTTTGCGGGGGAATTTATTTTTTCTCATAAACGGAGATTCTTCAACAGCATCGGCAATTTTTTTCATCATTGCAACGGCTTCAACCGGATAAGCTCCTGCAGCAGTTTCACCTGAAAGCATAATTGCGTCAGTACCGTCAAGAATTGCGTTTGCAACGTCAGAAGTTTCAGCACGTGTCGGAATCGGATTCTCAATCATGCTATCAAGCATCTGAGTCGCTACTATTACAACTTTTCTTTTTGCATTTGCTTTTCTGATAATGGTTTTCTGTACGATAGGTACTTTTTCCGTTGAAATTTCAATACCCAAGTCACCTCTTGCAACCATAATACCATCTGAAACTTCAATTATACTGTCAATATTTTCAACAGCCTGAGGTTTTTCTATTTTAGATATAATTTTTGCGGTTGTATTGCCGTGACTTTCAAGTAATTCGCGGAGTTTGACAACATCTGATGCATTTCTTACAAAGGAAAGTCCGAGATAATCAATATCATTGTGTGCTGCAAATTCAACAAAAGTCAAATCTCTTGCGGTTAATACATCCAGACTGCCCTGTGAACCCGGTATATTAATACCTTTTCTTTGTTTTAAAAGTCCGTCTGTTAAAACTTTTGCAAAAATTACTTTGTCTTCAACTTTAACAACTTCAAGTTGAATTTTCCCGTCATCAATCATAATTTTTTCACCCGGCGTAACGTCATCTGCCATGCCTTTATAGTCTACAGGCAAAATGTCACCGGTAACTTCAGGCTGGTGGCGGAATTTAAGAATTTGCCCTTTTGTAATTTCTATTGATTCAGGTAAATTCCCTATTCTGATTTTTGGTCCCTGTAAATCTAAAAGTACAGGTATTAAAGTTTTTTCTTCTTTTTCAAGTTCTCTTATGTAAGATAAATTTGTTTTGTGCATGTCAATATCACCATGAGAAGAATTTAATCTGAACATGGTAACACCGGCGTGAAAAAGATCTTTAATCTTTTCTTTTGTAGATGTTGCAGGCCCAAGTGTTGCAACGATTTTCGTCATAGTGTAACTATCCATAATTTTCCTTTCTTTATTGGGTAAATAATTAATTTTTTAAATTACATGTTTACAAATATTAAAATGTTCGTTATAATCATACACGAAAAAGGTTTACTAGTAAATATGAGGAAGTAAAAATGAAAAGAATTATTTCAGGAGTTATGGCTTTATGCTTAGTAGCATTTAATGCCGTATCTGTCCTTGCTGCATCAATTGCTGATGTAAATCAGAATTACTGGGCAAGCAAGGAAATTAATATTGTTGTGGACAACAATATTATGACTTTATCAGGAGATCGTTTCAATCCTGAAAAAACTATTACAAGGGTCGAATTTGTCAACGCTTTGTTGAAACTATTGTCTGATGAAAACATTAATGTTAGCATTTCAAACAAATTTAAAGATGTTTCATCAAGCAACCCTGATTACAGTAATATTTTACGTTCACAACAGTTAGGTTTGGTTTATGGTTATCCTGACAACACATTTAAGCCTTACAAACCCGTATTAAGATCGGAAGCTCAGTCTGTTATCAGCCATATTACAAAAGATATGAATGCTGATACTTCTGTTCTTAACCAGTTTAAAGACGCATCTGCTATCCCTTCTTGGGCTAAAAAAGTTTATGCAAAAACAATTAATTACGGTATTTACGTAAACTATCCTGACTCAAGAGAACTAAGACCTAATGATAACTTATCTCGAGCTGAAGCCGCAGTACTTTTAGCAAGATTAAAAGAAAAACTTGATCTTGTAAAAGAACAGTATTTAGGCAAAACAAGAGTTGAACACCTTGGTGTTAAAAGAAATGCTCCGAACAATGAAGTTATGATTAACAATGTTGAAAGTATTATTGCAGAAGGTAATGTCCTTGCAGTAGCATTTACGGAAAAATTCAAATCCGAAAATCATAAAGCAGGTGATATCGTAACATTTGTCGCTCCGGAAGCTATTTTTACAAAAGAAGGTACACTTGTTATTCCTGCAGGAACAAAGTTTGTTGCTCAAATTATTGAAATTAAAGATCAAAAATGGTTTAACAAAAATGCAAGAGTTTATCCACAGTTGACAAAAGTTATTTTACCTAACGGAAAAGAACTTGCTTTCAATGCAAGACCTTTCTCTAAAGATTATTCTTTAAAAGAAGGTCCCTGGATGACTGCTGGTAAATTGGCATTATATACAGTAACAGGCGGTGCAATAGGTACAGGTGCAGGTGTTGGATTCGCCTTTATTCCAAGTCCTGAAAAAATCGGTACTGGTATTGCAATCGGTACTCCTGTAGGTGCTGCTGTAGGTTTAATTACAGGTCTTGTTACTCCTGGCTTGAAATATCATGCTAAAGCAGGTGAAGAAATTTATGTTATATTGCTTGATGACGCATCAATTTGCAGAGTTCAACAGGCTCTTTAATATATAATTTCTTATTTAACTATTTAAGAGGACTACTTTCGGGTAGGCCTCTTATTATTTTGGCTATAGTAAACATAAATTATAAAGTTTAAAATAAATTTGCAGACAGATTTGTAACTGTCAAAATTAATGGGAGTATTTTATGAAAAATTTATGTATTACTTTAGCACTGATAGGTGCATTTTCTTTTTCGACTCAAGGCGCTTATGCAGCCTGGCAGGGTATGCAGTCATTAAATCCAATGCCTTATATTTCGTATCTTAATCCTCTGCCTTACATAGGAATTGGAGAAAATAAAACAAGTTTTAGCTTGAATCCGTTTACCGGCTTTAAAAATTGTAATAAATGTAAGGTCAAAAAGGTAAAATGCGATGAATGCACAAGGGTAACTTTAAATACCTGTCCGACATGTACACGAACTTTCAATGAAAACTGTGATACGTGCAACAGAATTTATTTACAGCCTGTGCAGCCTAAATGCCCTTGTATGATTAATCATTAATTTTATTAATAAAAAGAGCCTGTTTTTCAGGCTCTTTTTTTATTAATATTCAACAATATTTTTTAGAGTATTAAATATTTCGTCTGTGATTTCCTGAATATATTTCTGGGAAACCATTCCGTTAATAACTGCATCTGATATCTGGTATGCAGGACGAATATATTGTTGTGCGGTTTTGTTAACGTCCTGAAATTGTAGATCCGCAGCAGCACCTGTTTTCCCTCTCAAAGCTGCTCTTTTGTACCATCTTTCTTTAATAACTTCCAAAGGTGTGTAAACATAGACTTTTACATCCATAATATCTCTGATACCTTCATTCAATACGTATAAACCTTCGGTTAAAACGACTTTTGCAGGTTTTTTAACGTCGCCTGATGGATCTGAAACACAGGTTACAAAATCATATTTTGGAGAAACAATTTCCTTACCGGCTTTCAGCTTCATAAGATGTTTTTTCATTAGCTCCAAATCAATTGCATCAGGAGTATCAAAGCTGAAACCTGTTTTAAATAATTCTTCATAACTGCCCGCTGCAATAAGTTCTTTTGAAGTATCTTTGTAGTAGTCATCACAGCGAATTACAGTATAAATACCTTCTTTTTTTTCTTTTACGCAGGCTTTGATGGTATTGTCAACAAAAACAGTTTTGCCTGAAGCACTTTCTCCGGTAATCCCGATTAAAAATGTTTTCTTTTTTTCTTGAACCACTTTTCTTGCAATGTTCAGTATAAGGTTTTCCGATGTTTTTAAAAAAAGCGGCTGGGTTTGAAGTTTATCTTCTTCGAGAATTTTTTTTAAAGACTCAACTATATTTGATATGACTTCCATATCACGTCTGCTTGAATAATAATCATAACTTGTTAGAAAATCAGTAGCCATTCTTTTTCCCCTGTATTCTAATATTTTACATTAAAATATTTGCTTTTGACATAAATAATAAATTTTGTAACAATATTGTGATTTCCGTTAAAGATACTTTAAAAAAATACCGTTATAGGGAATATGTGAAAGTAGTTTTGCAATATTAATTGCGCAGGTATTATAAGGAGATTTGATATGTATCATGACGAGATTTTTGAAAATGCATTAAAAGATGTTAAAGAAGAAAATTATAAAGCGTTAAAAGCAGAAATATCCTCTATGGAAGCAGCGATTGAAAAATTTTTAAAACCTATTTTTGAATGTACTTCCAGCTGTGCTGAGCGGGATTTTAATGTATCATCAATTTAAACTAAAAAACCGGAAGTTTTAAACTTCCGGTTTTTATTACGCCATTACAGAAATGTTTTGAATAGCTTCAATATAATCATAAGGTCTGTTATACCCGCTTTCAGATTCAATAGCTTCTTTACGTTCTGACAGCATATATTGATAAGCTTCAAGAACTTCTTCCGGCGGAGTGTTTCCTTCATTAATAGCTTGTTCTATTGTCACAAGCAATTCATCTTGATTTTTTGTACTTAAATCGGCCAATCTTGCAGTTTTTTCTGCTTCTTTCTTTGCAACTTCATTTTGTTCTTCCGCATATAACTGGGCTTCTGATTTATCAAGAGAATTTTTTTCTTCGAGTACAGCATCTGTTGCTTTTCCTGCAAGCCAGCCTGCAACAAAACCGCCTATTAAACCTCCGACAAATCCTACAATATTTCCGACAACCGGTACTACTGAACCTGCTGCCGCACCTACAGCAGCTCCTGCAAGTGCCGAACCGGCAGCATAGCCCAAGACACTTGCCCCGACTTTTACGGCAGATTTGGCAAGCTGTTTATTTCCTCTGTTAGATTCTCGGCCTGCGGCTCTTTCGGCTTTATCTATTTGATATGCGTTTATAATGTCGGGAATTTCGCATGCCCCCTCGATAACCGCCATTATACCTGAGCCTTTAACACATTTTGAAGCCAACCTGAGAGCTGAAGCGCCTTTTACTGTTTTAAGCATTTTCCCTTCAAGTGCTGTTATGCCTGTTTTGCCTTTTATAAACTTCTTCGCACGCCCGTACCATGAGGTCGGTTGTATTAAACCTCTTTTTTGCAGATTATAGACACTGATATCGCCCTTTCTCATGGCTTTATTAATTTTTTCAAATTGTTCTTTTAGTTGCTCTTTTGTTAATTTTCGTCCGTTAGCTTTAGCTTCTTCAAGCATTTGTTTCGTTTCTTCAATTATTTGTTTTGCTTCATCATAGCATTGACTTATGAGTTTGTTATTATTATATTTTATGAGTTTTTTCCCGCTAAGACTACTTTGATCAATAGATGAATCTATAGTGGGAATTCCTTCTCCCAAGCTGGTAATAGAATTGTATAATTTTCTGTTCCCGTATGACTGCCAGATATTATCCCCTTGTAGCGCAGCTCTTTTTTGTGCAAGTTCTTCTTGCATTTTTTTCCAACCATTGATATATCCGTTTTCTTTTTTCAATGCCCAGAATTGTTTAGCCGGCATCATCAGCATAGGTGCTGCACAAAGCGGTGCCCCATATAAAAATTCTGAACCTTTTTCATTTAATTTGTCTGCGAATGTTAATTCTGGTGTATCCGGTTGTACTTGGTATAACCAGTTTGTCATTGCACGATTGCTGGCTGAAATATCTGTGTTAGCCATTGTTTTCCCCTTAAATTTTATATTATATTTTCCCCGTATATATAATAAAAATTTTTAGTTTATAAAATTGCTTTTTTGTAACAAAATGTAAAGTTATTTAAAAAAGGCAAGATGCAAAGCTTTTTTGATAACTTTGCATCATATATATGTATTGCCTCACACTATATGTGTTGGTTGTTTAACATAAATAATTAAGTCTGTTAATTCCAGATGTCATTGCCATAAAGTCTTGATCCATCGGACTGCCGAATCCTCCGCTATATAACATCTGCTGCATTGCAAGCAACTGTTGAGGAGTCATTGTCGGCTGTATATAATTATAATTTGTACCTGTCGTATAGCCTGTTTGTGTTGGATATTGTGCATAAGGATTATTTACGATTTGATCTGTATATTCTTGTTGCGTTTCTGCAACGTTTTCTTCTGCTTCAGCCTTTTTCTCGGAATGACTTTTGCCTACAATTTTACTTACAAGCCAGTCGCCAGCAAAGCCTCCAACAAGACCACCGATTGGCCCGAATACTCCTGCACCTATTATAAAGCCGGCTGTCGAACCTGCAAGGCGTGCTGTGGATTTACCTATTTCTGCGATTCCTCCTAAGAAACCTTTATCCTGAAACGCTGAAACAATATTCGGAATTTCAAGAAGTACCGATAAAAGTACACCGATTAAAGGCATTCTTTGCCAAAGCGGTTCTAATATGGCTTTTAATTTTCCTTTAAAACCAGAAGCAGCTTTCCATTTCTTTTGTATGTCAGGAAATAGGCTTCCTAGCGATTCTTTCATACTTTTTAAAAGCGATGTATCTTTGGTATTTTTTTCTGCCTTAATGAATGCATCACCTATTTGCCGATGGAAATTTTGAAAACCTTTAGCCTTTTTTGATGCCCTAAGAGTATCAGCTGCTATATCCTGAAACTTAGGGTCAAAAAGAAGCCTTCCACCGGCTTTCAATATTCTTGAAATACCAACCATTTTTACCTACCTGAATTGTTAAATATAACCTACCTTAATTACATAAAAAATTTTTGTTCTTAAAAATTGCTTAAAAAAAAGTTTTTATTAAGAAATGTAAAATAGTTATTTTATTTACAAAGTTATGCTAAATGTGTATAATAAGTGTATGTATTGTGAAGACGGTAAAATATTTATTGAAGATGACGACCAGTGCATTGATTGTAAAAATTATGCCGAGGGGGTTTCCTGCCCTTTATTAACGGCTTTGGGGTTAGGCGTGGTTTATTTGGAAGATAGTTTGACCGTCACTAATTGCGGCTTTTTTGAAAAATTTGAGCGTAAACTTCATATTGTGAGGAATAATGACACAGATAACATTGATTAACGGTGACGGAATCGGACCTGAAATATCTCAGGCAGTTGTTAAAATTATTGATGCAGCCGGTTTGAAAATAGACTGGGATATACAAAGTGCAGGTGCTGATGTTATAGAAAAAGAAGGTACTCCCCTTCCTGAAAGAGTTCTTGATTCCGTAAGAAATAACAAAGTTGCTTTAAAAGCTCCGGTAACGACTCCGATTGGTAAAGGGTTCCGCTCGGTTAACGTGCAGTTGAGAAAAGCACTTAATTTATATGCAAATATCAGACCTTGTAAAAATATTCCTAATGTAAAAACAAAATTTGATAATGTTGATATTATAGTTGTAAGGGAGAACACAGAGGATTTATATGCCGGAATCGAAAAACAGATTGATTCTGATACTGCAGAGAGTATAAAATTGATTACAAGAAATGCGTCTGAACGTATATGCCGTTTTGCGTTTGAGTATGCCTTAAAAAATAACCGTAAAGAAGTTTGTGTTGTAACAAAGGCTAATATTATGAAACTTTCTGACGGGCTGTTTCTTGAATCTTTCAGAAATGTTTCTAAAGAATATCCAAATATAATTAAACGTGAAATTTTGGTTGATAATTTGTGTATGCAGCTTGTTCAAAATCCGTCTCAGTTTGATGTGCTTGTGCTGCCAAATTTATACGGAGATATTGTTTCTGATTTATGTGCAGGGCTTATAGGCGGACTTGGCGTGGCTCAAGGAGCAAACATCGGTGATGAATATGCTGTTTTTGAACCTGTTCATGGTTCTGCCCCTGATATTAAAGGTTTGAATAAAGCAAACCCTACGGCCTTGTTACTTTCGGCTATAGAAATGCTGAAATATATCGGTGAAGACGATTTTGCATATAAAATAGAAAAAGCTCTTTATAAAACATTTGCAAGCGGTTTATACACATGTGATTTAGGCGGAAATCTTTCTACAACTGAGTTTACAAATGCAATAATAAATAATATTTAAAGGAGGTACAAATGAAATTATTCAGAAATGTTAAGAGCTTCGGGGGGGGGGCACTCCTGAGCTAGTCCGAGGATCAGATGTCAGGAAGTCAAGCTATTTAAATCTCGTAATATACTATGTCACTAAGGCACTAATAAGTATCGTAAAAATTTTCCCTCTCCCGGAGAGGGGGGGGGGGCTACGCACGTAGATCTGTTACTCAGTCAACGCAAATGCGCGTTTACATTGGCAGAGGTTCTCATCACCCTCGGTATTATAGGTGTTGTAGCAACAATGACCCTTCCGACATTAGTAGCAAACTATCAGTTAAAAATGTATGCAACAAAATTAAAGCATGCACATTCTTTAGTTTAAAATACGTTAAACCTTTATAAAGTAAAAAATAATTGTGATAATTTGTTGTGTTTGTTTGATACATCGAAAACTTCCGCTCAGGTTGCAAATGAGCTGGCAACAGTTATTGATGGGGCTGAAACCTGTAACGGTAAGTACAATAAGAAATATTGCAGTTATTATAATATAAAAGAAAACAAACCTACTTATAAAGTTGACGGTGTTTATGCTGCCGCGGATAGTGTTGGCTGGCAAGGTCGTATATACCTAAAAAATGGTATTATACTTGCAATTACACAGCGAAGTTCTTGTAAATATGTTGTAAATTCGCCTGTGCGTGATGAAGAAGGTTTTGAAACTGGTGAAATGTCCACCGCTGAACGTGATGTATGTGCTTTCTTATACATTGATACAAACGGGCAAAATCCTCCAAATCAATTTGGAGTTGATATTTTAAGATATATGGTAGACCCGGAAGGTAAATTAAAATGCGATCACCAAAGTCTTCTAAACAAAGCCTTGTTATATGATAGGGTGGAATATACCCGTTATAACTTTGGTGATAAAGTAAAATAGCAATATATTCCCCTTTCTGAACCAAAGTAGGAGGGGGAATATTTTTTATTCAATTAACCCTAAATCTCTTAAAAATCTCTTATTGTCTGATAACTCCAGTAATTTTTCATCATCAGTCGGGTCAATAATACCCTTTGAAAAAAGTTCATTTACTATATCATTATGTGATGTATTTTCCGGATCAGAAAGCACCAGTTTTGTAAAATTTTTTACGTCACATTTTTTTTCATACATGTTTAAAGCATTTTTTGTAAGCTTGTTTAAAAAGTCATGCTTGTTGTCATCAAAGTCAACCTCAATCGGATTGATAGCAGCGGATGCTTTCTTTTTTTCAATATTTAATTTTTGAACAAGCTTTTTAAACATCATAAACACATACCCTTAACAAATATTATACATTATGTGTCAAGAAATTCAATAATTCTTTACAAATGTACACAGATAATTCAAATCTTGATTATAACTTATATTTAATCTAGAATGTGTATATATTAATACGTAAATTAGCTGAGGTGGTAAAAATGCTTGATATAAAATTGATTAGAGAGAACCCTGATAAAGTTAACGAACTTTTAAAAAGAAGAAACCCTGATTTGTCAATAGATGAAGTTATACAAATTGACGTTGAAAGAAGAAAAATTCAAACAAAAGTAGATGAATTAAGGTCAAAAAGAAAAAACGACTCCCAAAAAATAGGGATGATGAAGAAAAACGGTGAAAATACTGATGCTGTTCAGGAAGAAGTAAGAAAGCTCGGTGATGATATTAAAGTTTTGGAAGAAAAACAGTCAGAACTTGATAATAAACAACGTGATATATTGCTTCATATTCCGAATATCCCTGATGAAACCACTCCCATTGGTTTGTCGGAAGATGATAATGTTGAAGTTTATAAATGGGGTGAACCAAGAAAATTTGATTTTGAATTTAAACCTCACTGGGATTTGTGTGAAGAAAAAGGCCTTGTTGATTTTGAACGTGGCGTAAAGCTTTCTCAGAGCCGCTTTATTTTATATAGAGGAAAAGGTGCAAAACTTGAGCGTGCAATTATTAATTTTTTCCTTGATTATCATACTTCGCAGCAAGGATATGAAGAAGTATTGCCTCCTTTTATGGCCAATTCGGCTACTATGACGGGAACTGGGCAGCTCCCAAAATTTAAAGAAGATATGTATAAGTGTGAAGACGAAGATTTATACTTAATCCCGACTGCAGAAGTTCCGGTTACAAATATTTATGCAAATGAAATTTTATCTGAAGATGATTTGCCAAAATATATGACTGCTTATACTCCGTGTTTCAGGCGCGAATCAGGTTCTGCAGGAAAAGATACAAGAGGACTGATAAGGGTACATCAGTTTAATAAAGTCGAACTTGTAAAACTTTGTACCCCGCAAACCAGCAGGGAAGAACATGAAAAATTAACAGAAGATGCGGAAAAAATGCTTCAATTGCTTGATTTACCTTATAGGCGCGAAGCTTTATCTACAGGTGATATCGGCTTTTCTGCAAACAAATGCTGGGATTTGGAAGTTTGGATGCCATCTTACGGAACTTATAAAGAAATTTCAAGCTGTTCAAACTACGGTGATTATCAGGCCAGACGTGCAAACATAAGATATCGTGACAAAGAAACAGGGAAAACGAGATTTGTTCATACAATAAACGGTTCTGGGCTTGCGGTAGGCAGAACATTTGCTGCAATTGTTGAAAATTACCAGCAGGAAGACGGAACAATAATTATTCCGGAAATTTTGAGAAAATATACTGGATTTGATAAAATATAATAAAAAAGCTCCCTTAAGGGAGCTTTTTCCAGGTAGTTTGATTATGAGTTATATGTATTCATTTATTTGATCTATTACTTGTTTATTTTCCATAAAAGTATCAGATTCTTTACTTGCGATTCTTTTTTCCATAAGGTCATTTAATACTTTTTCAGCTCCGTCTGCAGCTTTTTTTAAAAATCTTACAATACTGTATCCTTCATCTATTGTTGCTCTTGGTGCGAGAACAAAACCGAATGAATTTATTCCTGTGCTGTCATGTGAAAATTTGCCGTTTATATATGCTTCAAGTCCGTCTGCTTCATGCCCAAAAACATAATCAAATGTGTCTATTTTAATTTCAACAGGATTATCTTTTTGAGAACTGATTATCCTTCTGCATTTGTTTGAAATTGAAGGGTCATTAATGTTTTCTAAAATATTTAAAAATCTTTCTTTGGATGCAGGGTTGAATTTAAAACCTGTAAAGGTGTTTCCATTGTGCTGATAGTTGCTGTTAACTTGCATAATATTTCTCCTTTTTGTTTATTATTCCAAGACCTCTCAAAAAAATTTTTGCGCTTATTTGATAATTTATTTTACAAATATTAATATTTCTGTCATAATTAATTTAAGGAGATGTCATGAACGAATTCCCTTTTGAGCTGGATGATTTTCAAAAAGATGCGTGTAAATTTATTGATGAAGGCAAAAGCGTTGTTGTTTGTGCGCCAACAGGGGCTGGTAAAACTGTTATTGCGCAGCACGCAATTAACAGAGCAATTGATGAAAATATGAGAATATTTTATACTACTCCGCTCAAAGCTCTTTCTAACCAGAAATACTATGATTTCTCTGAACAATACGGCTTTGAGAAGGTCGGACTTTTAACGGGTGATACATCAATTAACAGAAACGCACAAATTGTTGTTATGACTACCGAAGTTTTCAGAAATATGCTTTACGGTACAAACTTCGGGGCAGTTGCCGATAATCTGCAGAATGTTAAGTATGTTGTTTTAGATGAAGTTCATTATATGAATGATGAGCAGCGCGGTACGGTTTGGGAAGAAAGTATTATCTATTGCCCTACGAATGTTCAAATCATTGCACTTTCTGCTACTGTTGCTAATGCGGATGAACTTACCGACTGGATAAACACGGTTCATTCAAAAACAGTACTTGTAGATACTGATTTTAGACCAGTGCCTTTGAAATTTTACTATTTTGACAGTTCGCAGCCAACAAAGCTTCTGCCGCTTTTAACTCCAAGCGGACAGCTTAATAAAAAAATTCGACCTGAAAAACGTCTTTTCGGCAAAAAATTACAGAATAAACGTTCTTATGTTAAAGATATCGTAAATAATTTAAAAGAAAACGATATGCTGCCGGCAATATATTTTACGTTTTCACGTAAAAAGTGTGACGAACAAATGGAAAAATGTGCATCTCTTGATTTAATAACAAAAGGAGAACAGGCTCAAATAAAACAATTTGTTGATGAATATATTGCCGAAAATCCGCATTTATACAACAACAAACATCTTGAATACCTTTACCATGGTGTAGCAAGTCATCATGCAGGGCTTTTGCCCGGTTGGAAAAACCTTGTTGAAAAACTTTTTCAAAAAGGGTTGATAAAAGTTGTTTTTGCAACGGAAACTCTTGCTGCAGGTATTAATATGCCTGCTCGTTCAACAGTAATAAGTTCAACCAGCAAGCGTACGGACAGTGGTCATAGAATGCTCACTGCAAGTGAATTCCTGCAGATGTCAGGTCGTGCAGGAAGACGGGGAATGGATGAAGTTGGCTATGTTGTGATTGTCGGAACTCAGTTTCAATCGCCCGAGGAAGTTGCAGAACTTGTTTTAAGCGATGCAAATCCTCTGGAGAGCAGATTTTCTCCGTCTTATTCAATGGTATTGAATTTGCTTCAGCGTTTCAGTCTGGAGGAAGCAAAGGAGCTTATTTTGAAGAGTTTCGGCTACTTTTCTGCAGGTTCAAGGTTGCAGCCGCTTTTAAAAGCAAAAGACCAGCTTCAGGATGATATTTCCTCACGTGAATTTATTTGTCCGTCTAAATTATCTGATACTCAGTTATTTGAATACGATAAAATTAGACATATCTATGTACAAAACAGACAGACTTACAAAAAAATTTGCAAGCAAGAAAGAGCTAAAAACAGACCCTTATCTCAAGAAGCAGTACAATTTGGAAAAGAAACAAAATTGCTCTTACAAAAAATGCACAATTATCCTTGTGATACTTGCAAACTATATAAAAAGCATTCAAAAAATATTGAAGTTATTTCACGATTTTCTATTCGCTTGAAAAAACTTGAAAAAGAAATTGACAGACAGCGTGATATTTTCTGGAACAAATTTCTTGCGCACAGAAGTGTTTTAATTGATATGGGATATCTAAATAACGATTATCCTACTGAGCACGGAGTGACTACATCTCAAATCCGTTCTGAAAATGAATTATTTATTGCGGAAATTATATTTTCAAATATTCTTGAAAATCTTACACCAGCTCAGTTAGCAGCTGTTATTTGTGCAATTACAACTGAAGATTTGCGTATTGATATTCCCTATCTACCGATTTCGGAACGCGTTAGAAAAACATTAAACCTGATACGGAATATAAGACGAAAAATTGAAAAAGTTCAGAATCGTTATATGGTCGAGGCTCCTATGTATATAAATCCTTATTTCAGTTCATTAATTGAATTGTGGGTTGAAGGAGCTGAGTGGGAAACAATTACCGAACAAATTGATATGGGCGAAGGTGATATTGTCCGTTCCTTTAAGCGTGTTGTTGATGTTTTAAGACAATTTACGACGATTGCGAATGTGCCGGAATCTCTTGTCTTTACATCACGTGAAGCTATAGAAAAAATCTTAAGAGAACCTGTAAATGTTGATTGATATTGACTTTGATTATTATTTGAAGTTAAATGTCTTTGTTAGATAACATAAGGATTAAAAATATCATGATTACAAAAATTACAAATACCCCGTTTGTGTCTTATACCCCTGCAAGTCATTCAATTCAGTCGTTTGATAGAAATTTGCAAAGATTTAACCTTCAACCGGCAAGAGACACTGTTTCTTTTACTGCAAATCCTGTAAAAAAATTGACTGAAGATGTTGTAAATAAGGCATTTATGAAGCTGTGTGAAAATAGATTAAGAACAGGCAATAATCTTGGAATATTTGGAACACGCAAAGGTGACGTTAATTTGTTTATTCAGGAAAAAGTATTCGGAAAACGTGCTCGTTTAACGTTAAGTAATGGTGATTTTAACGGCAGATCTTACTTAAATTTTGATTTGAAGCGAACTTTAAGAAAATATGAAATTACACCTGTAGATGCAGATTATACACCTGAAGAATCTGCTAAGATAATAAATCTTTATTTAGATTAAAAGTGTAAACAATACCTTATTTAGTTTTGTAAATTCTTTACAAATCTTGCCGGGTGTGCACTTGAGGTTTTTGTTAAAATATGTTACAATAGTAGTAGAGGGACGTTCCTGATTAGGGACGTCGCAAAAAAGAAAAAGAAATAACGTCTCTAAAATGTAAAAAAGTCCTTCTCTGAGTGTTATTCCCCACCCCACTCACAAATAAAAAAGGTATCCGGTTACTCAAAAATGAGGTGACATTATGGATACGCTGTTTTATGCTGAAAATTATGAGCTGAGAAAATTAGCCGAAGTCGCTGTAAATGTGACTATAATCGGGGTATTAGTTTTGTGCCAGGCGCTGATGCCGATACACGCAAGCAATATGAAAGTTGCCAAGGTGTCAGTGCCCGGCTTTGATACAACAGAGGCTAAGACAAATATTTTTGGAAAAATTAACCCTGAACTAAGGAAGAAAAATTTTGATGAAAATGTGCGCAGCAGATATCCTAAGGCTACAATTACAGATGTAGCGGATGGCGTCAAGCATGTACGAATGACTAAATATTACAGCGGCAGACCTGTAAGGATTAATTTAGTTCAGGTTGATATGGAAATTGCAAAAGACTTAGAGTTAATTCCGGCGCTTTCATCGGAAGCAACCCTAAAAAGCCGCAGGACAATTACTACTATTGCAAAAAATAATGATGCGCTTGTTGCATTAAACGGAACTTATTTCAAACCGCAATCAGGTGTTCCGCTCGGAACATTAATGATAGATGAACAGCTTTATACAGGACCGATTTATGACAGGGTTGCCATGGGAATTTTTGAAGACGGTTACGATATTGCAAGAGTTCAGCTTAACGCAGCCATAAAAGGCAGCGGAAAAACAATTAAAGTCGACAATATAAACCAACCAAGAATGCTTTCAACCCATGTTCTTGTCTACACTCCTGCATGGGGAAAATATTCTCCTGCAGCTCCTAAATACGGTGTAGGCCTTCAGGTTTCAGATAATAGAATTGTAAAAGCTTCGGCAAATCCTGTGGAAATACCGGCTGACGGATATGTAATTTCAGGCCCTAAAAGCCTTCTTTATGATCTTCTTGATAAAAAAGATGTTAAATTATCAATAAATACAACTCCTGAATGGAAAGGCGTAAAACATATTATAAGTGGTGGCCCTTATCTTGTAAAAGACGGAGAAGTTTATGTTGATATGACTGCCCAGAAGCTCCAGCCAATCGGCGGCCGCAATCCAAGAAGCGCAATCGGTTATACGGCAGATAACAATATCATTCTTGTTGCTGTCGACGGTCGCGAAGGCAGTTCAATCGGAATGACCTTGATGGAACTTGCAAACTTTATGAAATCAGCCGGATGTATCGGTGCAATCAATCTTGACGGCGGAGGTTCAACAGTTATGTATGTAAACGGCAGTGTTGTAAACAAACCTCAAATGAGAGGCGGTATACCGCTTTCAAATGCAATCATTTTGGCAAGAACAGCAAAATCTTAATATCATAATTCATAATCTTTTCATTAGTGCACATGCTCCCTGCCACTTTTGCAGGGCTTTTTTTTATCTGGAAACATTTTGATCTATAATATCAGAAATCCATGGAATATAACTGTATTTACCTGCAAAAGCCGTTACGGCAAGGTAAATCAATAAAATATAAATAACAGTCTGAATCAGTGAATATTCAAATATCAAAGGCATGTTAAGCAAAAAAGTAATCTGCGCAACAAGCCTGTTAATAAACGGAATAAAACTTAATAAATTTGAAAGCCAGCCGACAAAAATAGAAATAACTGCAAATGCAAGTGAAATAAATATTGATTGAAATATGTGATATTGAAGAAAGGGTTTAAGTTCAGCTTTTGTAAATAAGCCAATTATAAGCCAGATAAATCCAGCCATACCCATAGTAAGATAGGAAAAACCTGCGACAAGCCGTTCAATTACAGAGCCGGAATTACTGTTGTTCATTTATGCAGGCTCTCCGTTTCTTTTTTTGTCAATGTATTCATCCAATACCTGAGTGTATATGAGTCTGTATTCATCGTTTTCCGGCGAAATATTTATAGAAGAACGATATGAGCCTATAGCTTGTTCAATTTCACCTTTAAGGTAATGAGCATTTCCTAGAAGCAAATACGTTTCTGCACTGTTTGATTTTAATCTTACAGCCTCTTTATACAAGTCCATGGCCATGTCAAGATGGTTAAAGTTAGTATATAAATTAGCGCGAAGAATTTGTGCGTCAATTTCTTTGGGGTGAATATTTTCAGCACGTTTATACATTTCAACTGCCATATCATATTCTCCGAATTCCGACAGAGAAATTGCGTAACAGATATAAGCTTTGTAGTTGTCTCCTTCCATTTTTAACGCTTTTTCAAAGTAATTGTAAGCTTTTTCTCTTTCTTTCATAAGAGTGAGCGTGTTTCCGATACATATTGCAACTATTTTATTGTCTGGGTTCAGAGCAAAAACTTTTTTGTAAAGTTCTAACGCAGTTTCATAGTCGAACAGTTTGAAACAAACATTACCCATATCAACGAGTGCCGTAATATTTTCAGGGTCAAGCGAAAGAGCTTTTTCATAATATGCTTTTGCTTCAACGTAATCTTCGTTGTCTTGATAAAGCAAAGCAATGGCATTGTATATTTCCGGGTTTGTTGAATTTAAATCAATAGCCCTGTTGTAGTAAAAAAGTGCTTTTGGGAAATTTTTCCATTCAGCAAAGACATTTCCCATATTGTAATATATAAGGAAGTTTTTCGGATTAATTTCAAGCGCTCTGTTGTAATACGAAAGAGATTTTCTGAAATCTTTTTCATAAAACCACATTGTGCCCATCCCGACCAGTGCCTGAACATCGTCGGGTTTTATGGTTAAAAGGCTTTCAAGCACTGACATAACCTTATCATAATCTTCAATCTTAAGGTACAATTCGGAAAGCTTGTGATAATTTTCAGTGTTTTGAGGGTCTTTAGCCATTTCCATTATTAAATCATTGATTTGTTTTTGTATTTCGCTCATATTTACCTGCTTTTTTATACTTTCTCTTGTACTTATTGTACAATATTTGGCGGATTTTGCAATACTATTTAGAAATGTAACAAAAAAAATTATATATACTGTGTGAGAGAATGCAGTGTACCATGGTAAGAGTTTTTATTGCAAGAAAAAGCTCCGTATGTGCGGAGCCGGTTACGTTATTAAAATTTTGCATAATCCTTGGAGATTTCCCTCCATTCATTTTCGTTAATGCTGAAGGCGTTGCTCCAAAATTTTTCTATTGCGTAAGTTTCTCTTTCTTCTTTGTGCAGAATATGCACGACTACATCTCCATAGTCAAGAAGATTCCACCTGTTTCTGGCGTCATTTTCGACTCTTAAAGGTGTTCGAGAAAATATTTCTTTAATTTTATCCTTTGTTTCGTTCATTAAAGCCTTAACCTGAGGTGTAGAATCACCTGTAACTATAACAAAATAATCGGCAAGTGAAGAAACGTTGCTAATGTTTAATATTGTAATATTTTTACCTAACTTGTCATCGAGAATACGTGCAATAACGCAGGCAAGTTTTTTAGAATCTGATTCTTGTGTCATAAATTTCCTTTAAGCTTTTGTCTGATAATTATACCATAAAATTATCTGCACTGCAAGAATTAATATTTTGGGGGTTATATATATGTTTCCACCAAATATACTTAAGAGATAAACATAATGTCATTCCGAACTTGTTTCGGAATCTTACTACCGGCAAGACCCTGAAACAAGTTCAGGGTGACAATTTTAGCCATTATTAGTGGAATTTGCTATATAAGTCCCTAATATTTTGGACTTATATTAAGCGAGTAAGACAGGAGCGAGGACACTCATTCCCCTCTCTTGTGAGAGGGGGGCAGGGGGAGAGGGTTACACATATATTCTCTTCCAAGGAGAGAGAACGCTTATTCCCCTCTCTTGGGAGAGGGGATAAGGGGAGAGGGTAAGGATGGCATAAAATTCACCCTCTCTCTAACTCTCTCCCGAGGAGAGAGGACACATATATATTTAAAGTTTTCGATACCGAAAAGTTTTGATAACACAAAATAAGGGCATAAATATAATAACCAAAATATATTGTAAAGATATGTAACAGAAATATATTATATACGCAATTATTTAAATCTTATATACTTTATATATATAAGAGAGTATAAATAAGAGGACATAACATGGGCAACTATGGAATAACAGGCTGGTCAGGCGGCGGTCGCCGTCCAATAAACTACGGTTTACATGCCGGCCAATTCAGAACAACAAAATATAACGTCCCGCACAATACAACAATTATCAACAATAATATCTTTGGCGGCGGTTTTGTAGACACACGTTATAGGTTTGACTATGCGCGTCCTAGTTTTATGTGTGAACAAAATACTACCCCGAAATGGATGAACTGGATGATGGGCACCGGCTTTGGCCTTTCAATGCTGGGCGGAATTATGAGCCTGTTCAGCGGAAAAGAAGCAGAACAAGGCGGCACCGAAACCGTACAGCCTCAACCTTCTACAGATGAATTCGCAGGACTAAAAGAAAGGTTCCCTGGTGGTACATTTATTAAAATCTCGTCTGATAAATATTGTGCTGAAATTGGTGGAAAAAACTATGACGGTGAATCTATTACTGATCTTTATGAGAATATAATAAATGACATAGAAGCCGGTAAAAAACCGGACCCTAATCCTGAAGGTGATCCGGTGCAACAAGGTGATGTTCAAGGTTCGGGACAGCAGCACACAGATCCCCCTGAAACCGATCATGATTATATTGCGGAATTTTATGAGCATTTGGGGGAAACTGACCCTAATTACAAGGTTGTAAATATGAACGATGAAAACTTCAATCTTAGTAAGTGCCTTATGGAGCTTGCTAAGGTAGTTGATAATGGTGAAGGTCCTAATGGACAAGGTATTAAGGATATAAATGTTCAATCTGTTACAATGGAGGACGGCTCACAGATTACTGAAAACTCACAGATTACTACCGGCACAGTAATTAAAATTAATGGCAAAAGATATGAAGTTAATATAAATAATGACGGATATGTTTTCTTAGAAGCTAAAGAGACTACAGGCGGAGATAAAAATACGCAAATATATATTTTAGATACTTATAATGAAGAGCCAAGAATTTCACAACATACTGGCTTAGGCGATTTAACTAAGGGAGCAGCATCAGATGCTTACTACACCGTCGGGGGGGGGGCAACTAGTGGCTCCCAGCAGACACAGAGCACTACTACTTACTCCACTAATAGCGTAAGTGAAACTACAGAAACTCCGCCTTCAAGGGCTGAAATAGTCGCAGACTTCAATGCTACATACTTTGCTCCTAATTTTGATGGTACGGTAAAGATTAAAGGTGTTGATAGGGACGCAATTACATATAGAAGTGACAATGCTATATATGAAGATTTACAAAGTAAGTCAGGGCTATCTTTCTTTGCTGATGCTATCTTTCGTATAAATGGAGAAGATTACAACCTCACAAGAACCAGAAAATCCGATGTGAAATATAGCGACGTTGATACGCTTTTTGAAGAAGCTTCTGGGAAATTATCTTTAAAGACTAAATACGGTTCTAGTTCACCATTACTTGGTGCTAAATTCAACGGCAAAGGGAAATTAAATGGTGCTGAAATTGTTAAATATGAGGATACTTTATGTGTTAGAGTAACTGATCCTAAGACAAATGAGTATACATATTACGACTTAAATTTATTAATGTCTAGTAATCAGTATGTTGAAGTTTAAGACTCCTAAGGTGCAAACAACCTTAGGGGTTTGTATATTTTCCATAACCATGTATAATTGTTCTGAAAGAGGGGTAATATGCAAAAGTTTAAAGTAGTAGTAGGAGCTGATCATGGCGGGTTTGAATACAAAAAAGCTGTTATTGATTTTTTGAAGTCAAAGAACATTGATTATATTGATGTCGGAACGTATTCGAAAGATTCATGCGACTATCCTCTGATAGCAAATAAAGCCGCAGAAAAAATTCTCGCAGGACAAGCACAAAGAGGTGTTTTAATTTGCGGAACAGGTATAGGCATGTCAATTGCTGCCAACAAGATTAAAGGTATTAGAGCGGCGCTTTGCTCGGATACCTTTTCAGCAAGGGCTTCAAGAGCACATAATAACGCAAATATTTTATGTCTGGGGGAACGGGTTATAGGAATTTGTCTTGCTTTAGATATTCTTGATGTCTGGCTTAAGTCTGATTTTGAAGGCGGAAGGCATCAAAAAAGAGTTGATATGCTTGAATAAGACCCTCTCCCCTACCCCCTCTCCCAAGAGAGGGGAATAAGTGTTCTCTCTCCTTGTGAGAGAATATATGTACAACTCTCTCTCCTACTCCCTCTCCCAAGAGAGGGGAATGAGTGTTCTCTCTCCTCTGGAGAGAATATATGTTCAACCCTCTCCCCTGCCCCCTCTCCCAAGAGAGGGGAATAAGCATTCTCTCTCCTCGGAAAAGAATATATGTTCAACCCTCTCCCCTTATCCCCTCTCCCAAGAGAGGGGAATGAGTGTTCTCTCTCCTTGCAAGAGAATATATGTTCAACCCTCTCCCCTATCCCAAAAGAGGGGAATGAATGTCCTCTCTCCTTGGAAGAGAATATATGTTCAACCCTCTCCCCTTATCCCCTCTCCCAAGAGAGGGGAATGAGTGTCCTCTCTCCTTGGAAGAGAATATATGTTCAACCCTCTCCCCTATCCCAAAAGAGGGGAATAAGCGTTCTCTCTCCTTGGAAAAGAATATATGTTCAACCCTCTCCCCTGCCCCCTCTCCCAAGAGAGGGGAATAAGCATTCTCTCTCCTCGGAAAAGAATATATGTTCAACCCTCTCCCCTGCCCCCTCTCCCAAGAGAGGGGAATAAGTGTCCTCTCTCCCCGGGAGAGAGTTAGAGAGAGGGTTTATATATCAAGGCTTCCCAACATGTTTGTTGTTGTTATTTCTTTTAATTTAGGGTAATTATCTATATTTGCTTTTTTTACAAAATCTATTGCTTCATTTCTCGCCAGTTCAAGAATTTTTGCATCACGAATTATGTCTGATATGATAAGATCGGGCAGACCGCTTTGACGTGTGCCTAAAAATTCCCCGGGCCCTCTCAGTTGTAAATCTTTTTCCGCTATTACAAAACCGTCGTTGGTTTGTGTCATGATATTTAGCCGTTCTCGGGTTTCCTGTGATTTTGAAGCAGTATATAAAATACAATATGACTGCAAATCACTTCTTCCTACCCTTCCTCTTAACTGATGAAGCTGTGAAAGTCCGAAGCGTTCCGCATTCTCAATTACCATAACTGTTGCATTCGGAACATCAACTCCGACCTCGACAACTGTCGTAGAAACAAGTATATCGTATTTTTTTGCTTTAAAATCCGACATAACTTGTTCTTTTTCATCGTTTTTAAGTTTGCCATGCAAAAGCCCGATTTTAAATTGCGGAAATACTTCTGATTGTAATCGTTCAGCTTCAATTGTTGCAGCCTTTGCCGACAAAGTTTCGCTTTCGTCAATAAGAGGATATACAACATAAGCCTGACGGCCTTCTTCTATTTCATGGCGCATAAGCTCATAAACGCCTCTGTGCGAACTTACAAGGGTGGTTTTTATGGGTTTTCTGCCTTTGGGCAGTTCATCAATTACAGTTAAATCCAGATCTCCGTGAACAGTCAGCGCAAGAGTCCGCGGAATAGGTGTTGCTGTCATGGTCAACATTTGCGGATTTTGGGATTTTTTCTTTAGAACGTTTCTCTGCTTAACACCAAATCTGTGCTGTTCATCAACAACGATTGCACCAAGATTATTAAAGTCTACTCCCTCCTGAATAAGAGCATGCGTACCGACTGCAATATTCATCTGCCCGTTGCGCAAATCAGTTCTGAATTTTTCTCTTATCTTTTTGCCCTGACTCCCTAAAAATAACCCGACACTTAGACCCATAGGAGTAAGCCATTTTATTAAGTTGTTATAATGCTGCTGTGCAAGTATTTCTGTAGGTGCCATTATAGCTCCCTGATATCCGTTTTCTACCGCCGCAAGCAGCATAATGGCCGCAACAACGGTTTTGCCGCTGCCTACATCACCCTGTAAAAGTCGTGCCATAGGAATATCTGAATTTAAATCGTTTAATATCTCGTTGACAGCGCGTTTTTGCCCGCCAGTCAGTTCAAAAGGCAGTTCATCTATAAATTTTCTGACAAGACCGTCGGTTTTTATTGTAAGAGCGAGTGATGAGTGAGTTCGCGCATTTTCTTCCCTAATCCTTGCCAGTTTTAGCTGAATTATAAACAGTTCTTCAAATATAAGAGAAAATCTCGACTGCTCTAAAAGTTCCATGTTTTCAGGAAAATGTATCTGTTCTACTGCTGTTTTTTTATCAAGTATACTGTATTTTTCTCTTATAAAATCGGGTATAATATTTTCTATTTCATCTTTGTAAAGTTGAATTGCGTTGAAAATTGCACGCCTCAATACCTTTATGCTTAAATCTTCACAAACCGTGTAAATCGGAACTATTCGTGCCAGATTTAAATTTGAATTTTCATCCTCGATAAATTCTCCGGTCATAATTGAGTAATTTGGCTTGTCAAAAGTTAATCGGTTATCGTAATTATTTCTTTTAACTTTCCCTGAAATCATTATTCCTGCGTTCCGCGGAAACTGTGCTTTAATTCTTTCAAGCATAAATTGATTTGATTTAGCTTGAAAAAAGCTTAAATCAAGTTTTCCGCTTTCATCAGCAACTGTTACCTTGACAACTGACAATTTATTTTTGGTATTAAACGCACTGACTGAGGTAATATAGCCGAATACTGTTGTTGTTTCGCCCTCTTTCAAATGCTTTATAAGGGTTCTTGAAGAATAATCAATGTGCTTTTTGGGAAAATACAGCATTAAATCTTTTGCCGTATAAATTCCGAGCTTGTTCAGTTTATAAGCGATTTTGGGGCCGACACCTTTTATGTACATTACATCGGTTTCGGATGCCGGTTTTTTAGTTTGCGCAGAGGTTGATTTCTCTGTCGTTTTAGATGTTTCTGATTTTAAAACTTTAATAAGTCTGTCAATACTTTTTCTTCTTTCGTTTACGTTTGCAAAAGGATAATGTTCAAAAACTTCTTTTAACAGTGACCATTTGGGATTTTTTTTAGAAAGTTTGTAATATCTTTTTGCCTCATTTGTTATAAAAGATGAGAAGGATTGTGTTTTGCCGCGGATATCAATATATTTATATTGAATTTCTATTTCTATGGCTTTTTTCAATTGTTCAAGATTGTCAATCACTTAAACGTAAAACCTCGTAAATATCCATTTTTTTTGCTTTCCCGCGTATAGTTACATCGGCAATTTTTATAACATCTGCAATATCGCTTACGCAGGCGTATGTCGAGCTGCTTATCAAAAGATTTGTTTTATAAACTTTGTTATAGCTTTCAATCCTGCTTGCCAGATTTACCATATCGCCGATTACGGTGTATTCAAGACGGGTTTCTGAGCCGATATTTCCGACAAAGGCTTCACCTGTATTAATACCTATACCTATTTCAATTTTCGGTTTCCCTTCCAAAAGCCATTTTTCTTGAAGTTGGTCAACTTTTTTTAACATCTCATCCGCACATTTTACGGCGTTTTGCGGATGGTTTAAATCCTGTATGGGTTCTCCGAAAATTGCCATAACAGCATCACCTATAAATTTGTTTATAACACCGTTATATTTCGTAATTATAGGTTCAATCTCCGAAAAATACTCGTTCAGGATAACCGAAACTTCTTCCGCAGTCATTTTTTCACTCATGCTCGTAAAGCCTCTGATGTCAGCAAATAAAACGGTAACATTGGCTTTTTTACCGCCCAGTTTTATGTCATCAATATTTTTAACAACATTTTTCATAATGTCCTGAGAAAGATATTTACCCATGGCGTTTTTGATTTTTTCTTTGTTCCGCCCCTCAGTAATAAATCTGTATGAATAACCGAATATCATTGTGCTTAACTGGACTGCAACAGGTGTTATTATGTTTGGCGCAATATTATGTTTAAAACAAAAAATACAAAATCCGATATATATGACGACAGATGCAATAAGCATGACCAATGAGGCCAAAAAAGGAAGTGTCAATATTAATGTAAAAGTTATAACGGTAAAAATAATTATTACAAGCAAATTCAGCCATGCCGGCAATTTAACCATGAATTCATTATCTAAAAAGTTGTTTAAAATCGTTGCCTGTATATCAACTCCCGGGTGGCTTAATGATATTGATGTTTCAAGAACATCTTCAACCCCTAATGCATTTGCCCCGACAAGTACGATTTTGTTATCAAACTCTGCAGGATTTATCAGCGGCTGTTTGCCTTCTTTCATTAACCTGTTTGAATTTATTATATCAATTGCCGAATAATTTTTATGTGAATAAGCTGAATTATCACGTAGTTTATAGTACTTTATAAAATGAGTTAAATCTCCGTTCTTCTTTATGGCCGGAATTTTAAGGCCTGTTTTATCTACGATTATGTATTTATTTGTAATTGTAAGTTTATTGGTTTTATTGGCAAATAAATAGGCGCTTAAAGCAATAGAAGGATAAAAATTGTCATTGTAACTTATAAGATCGTTTGATGCTCTTAATACGCCGTCAACAGGAGTTAAATCCAGGTTTACTGCCCCTATATGTTCAAGAGCATTAAAATATGCCTGCGGGAACATGGTTAAACTTTTATAATCGCTGTATCGTGAATTATTTCTTGTTCGTTTGTCCGAAATATCAATACTGAATTTTTTATGAAATTCTTCATCATATTTTTCTCCGCTTTGTGCCGATTCATAGTCTGTTGTCATTGCCATGTAGCCGCCTACAAAATTTGGAGATTTCTTTACTGTGTTGAAAAAATAATTATCTGAGCTTGAAGGACGTTCTTTATCAAGACTTCTTATTATTGAGTCAAAAACCACGACTTTGGCTTTTGTCTTATTTAAGTAGTCAAAGATTTCTCCGTACAGAGAACGTGCCCAGGGCCATCTGTAACTGTCCAGAGATTTGTCATCTATTACAATAAGACTTATTTCATCAGAACCTGTGACGGTTGCGTTGTTATAGTTAATAAATGTGTCATAAATCGGATTCTCCCAGAAATTTATTGACACAAATGCAATAACAATAACTAAAAATATATGAAAAAATATAGTTTTTAAAAAGAAACTTTTTCCTTTGAATAATTTCATTTTCTATAATCCCTTTATTTTATGATATAATAAATTTCGGAAAAAGGATAGATTATGACAGAAAATTTAATTAAGCTTTTAGCAGAGGAGAAAGTTTTTCCTATAGTTCGCAGCCGGGAGCCTCAAAAGGCTCTTGATATTGCAAATGCAATTATAGAAGGCGGTGTTAAGGCGCTTGAAATTAATGTTGAGTCTCCTGCAATTTACAAGGTTATAGAAGAAATTTCAAAATCGGCATACGTTTGTGCCGGAGGAGTTATTACCGCGATGCAGGCAGATGCGGCTATTTTATCGGGCGCTAAAATTATTTCATCTCCGGTGTTTTCAATGAACCTTGTTAAAATTTCAAAGGATAAAGAAATTCCTTATATTGCAGGGACTTCAACTGCTAATGAGGCTTATAATGCGTGGAAAGCGCGAATTCCTCTTATTAAAATATATCCGATTACAGCAATGGGCGGTGCTATGTATGTTGAAGATTTGTTAAGACCCATGCCGTTTTTAAATATTATGCCTTTAGGGAATGTTAAAATTGATGAAATAAAGTCATATATAAATGCAGGTGCCTCTGTAGTAGGAGTAGGACGTGATTTTTATGAAAATTATTCTTTTAGTGAAATAACTCAAAGAGTGAAAAAAGTTTTGAAAGAATTAAAAGGTTAATCATGGATGAAAAATTAGATATTGTAGCAATAGGTGAAAGCTTAATAGAGTTATCAACAAATGCAAAAATGTCAGAAGCTAGCTGCCTTTATAAAAGTTACGGGGGCGATGCACTTGCAACAGCTATTGCTGCATTGAGAATGGGATCAAAAGTCGGCTTTATTACCCGAATAGGTGATGATCCTTTTAAGGGATATTTATTGGATAGCTGGCAGACGGAAGGTCTTGATGTTTCTCAGGTAAAACTTACTAATGAAGCTAACGGTTTGTATATAATTGCAAGACCGTCGCTAAATGAAAAGGAGGTTGTTCATTACAGAAAAAAAATAGCTCCTTCTAAATTATCAATTGATGATATAAATGAAGATTATATAAAAAATTCATCTGTAGTGTACGCTTCTGGTGTTACCCAGTCGCTTTCTCCGTCAGCGGATGAAGCTGTTGAATATGCATTTAAACTTGCAAAGGAAAACGGGATTACAACAGCTTATGATCCTAATTATTATTCAAGATTGACTACGCCTGATGATGCCAAAGAAGCCTTTACAAGAATAAATTCATATATAGATATTATGTTTATGAATACCAGGCATGATGCTATTAATATTCTTGAAATAGATTCTTATGAAAATGCCATAAAAAAACTTTGGGACATGGGAATTTCTACAATTGTTTTAAAATCAATTGACAGACACGGTTATTATACAGGTTGTAACGGAAATATAACATTCACAGAATTTTATACATCTGATTATGTTGATACCACTTGTTCGGGAGATGTTTTTAACGGCGGATTTTTACATGCTTTGACTCACGGTTTTACAGCCGTTGAAGCTACGAAATTTGCATCAATTCTAGCTGGATTGCAGTCGCAAGGCATAGGAGCAATAAAATCTATACCTTTCAAAGATGAAGTTTATTCTATATACAGGGGCAACAATGGTTAAGGCTGTTATATCCGGGTATTATGGATTTAAGAATTTTGGCGATGAAACTATTTTATCTGTTCTTGTTGATCATTTAAAATATTTAAATGCTGATATTACAGTGTTTTCTTCTGATCCTGAATTTACAAGAAAAACTTATGGTGTAAATTCGGTAAAAAGTTTTGACATGCCAAAAGTTATTTCAGCTGTAAAATCTTGTGATGTTCTTATCTCAGGCGGAGGAAGTCTTTTGCAGGATGTTACAAGCTTGAAGAGTCTTGTTTATTATTCATTGGTCATTGCATTAGGACTTTTATTTAACAAAAAGGTAATAATTTTTGCTCAGGGCATAGGGCCTGTAAATAATATTTTTGCCAGATTTATCGTAATGAATTTACTTAAATTATGCACGCTTGTTACTGTCAGAGATGAAGCAAGCCTTGAACTTTTAAGAAAATATAATGTAAATGCTAAATTGGTGTGTGACCCTGTATATTCAATAGATGTAAAAAAATCTTTTCAAAACGGAACTGTTGGTATACAGCTAAGAGATTTTAAAACAATGAATTACAATCTTCTTCATCGGCTTGCACTCTTTATAACAGAGCATTTTAACGATAAAAAAATAGAAATTTTTTCATTACAGACTTCACAAGATTTTGATTTATGTAAAAGATTTGAAGCTCTTTTGCACTCGTTAAATGCGGATATAAAAACAGAAATTGTGACAGATGATATAATTAATCGTATATCAGGTTTGGAGTATATGATAGGAATGAGGTTTCATGCACTTCTTGCTGCAATAAAAAGCGGTATTAAAACATGTGCGATAAACTACGATATAAAAGTTGAAAAACTCGCTACAGATGCTTCTATACCTCTGATTTCAATGGATGCGCATGAAAACTTTGATGAAATATTCTCAAAAATGCAAAATCTCAGAAGGGATGAACTTCTGAGATATGCAGGAACAAAGACTTTTGAATGGTCGGATTTTGATAGTTTACTCATCACTGCCGAATAATTGTTTGTACGTCTTTTGGAGTATCTGTTTAAATCCTGTTGTTTTGCTTGTTTGTGCGTCTGATGCCAGATAAGTTGACCATTGTGCATACTGTTTTGATTCTATTTTTCCATCCAAATTACCTTCATTATCACTGTCTAATGTTGCTATGGTCGCTGCAACTTCTTTCCAGTCAACACTATCATCGCCGTTTAAATCCATGTTGATAAATGCGTTAGTAGCTGCAACTTTTGTTTTTTGTTTTTCTTCGTCGGTTGCATCTGCAGGCAAGTTAGATAATTCATAATTAATATATTCTTCAAGAGTTAATTTCTGATCTTGTGTGGTATTGCCTTTACTTTCAATATAAGCTGCAAAGGATTTCGCGAGATTAGAAACATCCTCTTTATAATTCTCCGATTTTGTAGAAAAAGTATATTCATTACCTTCAATTGGTTTTTTTGTTTCGTTATCAATAAGTGCACTGGTTTCTTGATTAAAATTTTGGCCAGCTTCTATACTTTGATCTGCAGCCCATTTTTCAGCAGCAGGGTTTTCGTATGTTAGCGGCTGCATTTTTTTCATATATTCTGCTTCCCAGTTTTGCATATATTTTGTTCCCCAATTCGGGTCTAACTGCATGATTCTCGGATATAACATACTATTACCAGATGTTATTCCAGGATACATTCCCGGCATCTGATATGCACTAAAATTTAGCAAGTCCATTCCGGCACGATAATTTAACCCTGTGCCGAGCATGCCAAACCATATACTGTTGTTTCCGCAGCTGCAGCGATTGTTGTTTGCATCATGTATCATAGCGCCTGTCAGGCCGACAGTAAATCCGGTTGCACCTAAAGCAGTAATTCCTTTGGCAAGATTTCCGTTATTCCAGCCTTTTTTAAAAGCCTGTCCGATTTTGCCGAAAAATGAATTATTTTGTGATGTGCCTGATACGTTAGTCATGATAATCCTGTATTATATACTCTCCATATATATAAAGTATATAAAATGTTGAAAATTGCTTTTATTTTACTTTTTTTTAATATTTCTTTACATATTAAAAAAGAACTCAAATAATGAGTCCTTTTGGATAATTGCCCTGGGCCAGACTTGAACTGGCACTGGATTTAACTCCAACCGGATTTTAAGTCCGACGCGTCTACCGATTCCGCCACCAGGGCATATTTAATTTTGTAATTATTTTCCCTGCTGACTCGGTAGACGGCGTCTACTCTCCCCTCCATCTATTTCGATACACAATCGAACTAGCGGAGTCCTTGCCACCAGGGCATATTTAATTTGTAATCTCATCCCGCTTGACGTAACAATAACATTTGTTGACGGAATGTGTACCCTCTTATTACACACAGGAGCGTAATTTGAGCAAATTTATATTAACCTAAACATTTACATATGTCAAGAATTTTGTTTGTTGTGGAATTTATTTATGTATTCCCCTAAGTCTATAACTTTTGTTTTTAGATTTATATTAATTCTGGCAATGTCTTTTTTGATAAGAACGGCATTTGATATCCTTGCCGCTCCGAAAAGCGGCGGATATTTGATATTTTTCATGAAAGTATTTTTAAATGTTATTAAATCTTTATAATCATCTTCGTCAATATTTGAAGCTATTTCAGCTAATTCTATAAATAAATCCCCAAGTTCGATTTTCGCTTTAGTTATTTTATTTGCAGAAATAAATTTTTGGATTTTTTGTGTTATTGTGAGAATTTTTTCGTAATTTTCTTTTATTACTCTTTTTTTGTCAGGGAGAATTGATGTAAAATAATTCATTGTCTGCTCATAGCCTGACTGAATAAGTTCGTTGCGTTTTGCCTCATTCATGTTAAAGTCAACAATAACAATATCTCCGGTATTAAGGACAATATAATCATATTTGTCATTTTCGCCGTAAAGACTTTTAATAAATTCGGTTGACATGGCTGTCATACAGCTGTATACAGCATTTGCATAATCAATTCCGGAGATGTTATTTTTGTCATAATCACCTTCAAGCCTGAATTCAAGAATTCTTTGCCCTTGATTTATAAGATTTTGTGAAAGTTTCCACATAGGTAAACTTTTTTGAAGATCACCGTCAACTAAAAGGGTGTTATTATATTCGATAGGTTTCATTAAGCCGGGCATACATGATGAAATTCTTATTGCAGAAGCTATCTCATAATCTGGTGTTTCAGATTTTGAAAATTCTTTACACTCAAAATTTGAAAGGTTTGTTGTGATAATTACAAGATTTTTTGCAATATCTTTGAAGGTAACTGCTTTATTAGTACCCTTTTTATATTTTTCTCTGTAAAATTTTTTTTCTATAAGCTCTCGTACCCACTCAAGAAAAACTTCACCTTTACTTATGGCAAACAGCGGACCGATTCCGATTGAAATATCTTTAAAAAGTTCAAAATTAACCTTTATAAATATCTGTTTCATTTCTTCTGCCGTGTAACCTACAGCAAGAAGACCGGCAATTATAGAGCCGACGGAGGAGCCGCCATATGTATCTGTGATTATACCTAATTCTTCCATTGCCTTAATTGCTCCGATATAGGAGACCCCGCGTATTGCGCCGCCACCGAATAGGCAGGTGTATTTCAAATTATTATCCATAATTTAATTATACTCTTATTAAAAATTTATACCTGTAGTAAATAGTGTATTTTTATAATAGTTTATGTCATCAGAAGGCTGTATAAATTTTTTGTCAGCCTGTGCATCAGGCAGAAAAACACCGAAAGTCTTGCCGCTATACACGAGTTTCCAACCGCCTTCTTTTTGCAGGACGTGATATATCGGATAATATTTTTCAGCTATTATAATGTCAGGCGGGAAATATGTCAGCATTTCTCGCCAGTTGGGGTATGCAAGGAAAAATTCCTTAAGCATCGGAACCATATAATCATAATAAACTTCTTCATATCTGCCATCCATAAATATGAGATTATCAGGATATGTTTTGTATGCAACATAGCTGCCAAGCCCGAAATTAACAAGAATTTTACCTTTGAGATTATTTTGTTTTATAAATTCAACTTCTTTAACCGGATAAATTCCCATGCCTGTCGGCAGAGAAAAGTCTTTTGTTATGAACGTTATGAGCGGTATGATTAGCAGCACTGCACAGACAATTTTATTTATTTTTTCTGGAAAATTTTTAAATATGTTTAAAAAGTCTTCATAAACATAGCACAACACTGCAATTGTAAAAAATGGCATAAGTTTGACATGGCTTATTGCAAGATAAAAAGTTGACGCAAGCACTATATACTTGACTTTATCAGCATTTTCATAAAGATTTTTCAATCCGTTATTTTTGATTTTTCTGAATAAATCAATTCCTTCAATAGAAACTGCAAACAGCATGAAAAGTTTAAATATCATATGTTTTAACAGATGATATTTTGAAAATAGTCCCCACCACTCTGTAACGTGAGTCCTTTCCATTGTGTTTGCCATTAAAAGGAATTTTATATACTCATATCCCCAGGGATTAATAATTAAAGCAGCAGAGGATATTAATAATGTTATCAGGTATTTTGCAAACTCTTTTTTATTTAGAAATTCTCCCATGGCATACATTAAAAGGAGTCCGAGTCCTGAAACAACTCCGCCGTGAATATTGTTCCAGAAGATAATTAAAAAAGGAATTAAAATCAACAGTTTGTTGTTTCCATTCCGCACTTTTTCAAGAATATATATAAATACCGTGAACAAAAGAAAGCTGAACATGTGGCATCGTACAGGGTTGTTTAAATTTCCCATGACAGACATTATTGCAAAAAAGAAAAAAAGTATATTGAATGTATGTATATTTGTCCTGAGTTTTATTATTCGTGAGGCTGTGAAGAAGATTAAAAACATTAAAATACTTTGAAGGATTATAAGGCTGTAGGGGCCTAAATATTTTAAAAACAGATAAAAAATCACTCCAGAGCCCCATTCATGATCCCACCAGGTATGAACAGGAGTATATGAGAGAAAATCCGCTTTCAAAACTTGACCGCCGTCTATAACACCCATGCCTGCAATTAATCGTGCCCACAGATCAAAATCAAAATAATTGGCTGTTGTTGAAAACGCCAGAATAAGTAAAAATATTGTTAAATAAAATAATATCCCCTTTTTCATGTTACCAATTTTATCACAAAAAAGTCAGCTGCAAAAATGTCTTTTGTCGACTTACATGGCAGATAATCTTGTTTCCAGTCTGTTTCCAAAAATAAACAAATTAAAGCCGGCCCTAAATTTATTATAGAGCCGGCAATTAAGATATTTTTTTGTATAAACTTATATATATATTTTAAGCTGCAACAGACCCTTTAATTTCTCTGATAAGGTATTCTGCAACCCACTGAAATTCTTTATTGCATTCTGCAGCTTTTTTCAAATATTTAACTGAAGCGTCGCCGATTCTAATCAAAGTCATTGCAACAACTCCTCTTTTAATACCTCTTACAACCTGTAACTGGTCAACCAACTGCGGAAGAACAGATGTTCCGATATTTACTAGTTCATTTTCTAATTCATTTTTTGTTGTGTTGTCTGCATTTTCTAATTTTGAAAGAATTTCACTAACTGTTTCCATTATAATTATCTCCATTTATCTTATCTATATTCAAATTATAAACGAAAAAACACAGATATTTAGATTTCCTTACATAATCTTTATATCATTATTAAATTTGAAAATATTTACAATGCTTCTTTATGACAAGTAAAGAAATTAACTGTAAATTTTGAATGTTCTTTCGATATTTTTATCAATAGCTGTTTTAATGGAATCATATTCTGTTTGAAGTGAATTGTGTTCGGTATCAATATTTTTCAATTCCAAATCATATTTTTTATCTTTGTTTTCAATTTTGTTCATAGCAGCATTGTACTCAGCTTCAGCCAGCGTAACTGCTTTATCATTAGTTTGTTCGGTAATATCACTGCAGTTTGCATAATTCAAGCCGTTCCAGTTGCTTTCCGTATCAACCTGTTCCATTGTTACAATTCCGTTTTCAAGAGCAAACTGAATCCATTCACTGCTTGAAGCAAGGCCGTCCTGCAGAACTTTAAACCCTTTCTGCATACGTGAAAACAGATTTGAATACCATTCGGCTTTTGCTTCACCGTTAACATTGCCATCATATTTGTCTATCCAGGCAACTTTCGGTTCACCGTATGTATTCATAATGTTGTTTAAGACAACTACATCAAGCAAATCCTGTATTTCATCCCTATCGAAATAAAGCTTTTCACCGGCCGGACTATCAGGTGTTATACCATTTTCAAGTGCGTCTTGCAATGACTCCATATTTGTTGCAAGTGCTGTAATAGTATTCAAATCGATAACATATTCTGTTTTGTCAGGCCCAATTATCTTTATGCTGCTAACAGCCTCCTCGTAACCTGCGCCGGCAGGTTCTTGTTTTACCTCACCTACTGTATAGCGGTTTTCTTCATCATCGCTCCAACTAGTGCCGTTATTTAACAAATTGACAATGAAGTTAGCGGCTGCCTGTCTGTATGCTAAATGAGCATCACTTTCTTTACCATTTATTTGAGTAAACTCTGGGTTACTTGTATCCCATAAAGTATATATACTGTTTTGAACAGCTGTGATCATAGATTTTATAGTGTTTTTCAGTGCTTCACCTGATACTTTTGATTCCTGACAAATATTTATATCATCTCCGGTATAGTTCCCTTCGGAAGCTTGTTTTGCGTAAGTGAATAATTCATTTAAATTAACAGAACTGTTCCCGATGTTAAATGTGAGTTTGTAGTTAAAATCTACATCAGACTCACTTGTTCCTATTTCGGTTTTATAAGTGGGATCACCGTCCTGTGTAGCAGCAGGAATTTCTTTTTCGTTAATAATTATTTCTGTTGTACTGCCGTTAATAGTTCCTCCGGTAATCTGGGTACCATCAATAGACAATGAATAAGTTCCGTCAGCAGCTTTTGTTATGGTGATATTATTTCCGATATCTATTGTTTCATTACCGGTCGCGTCATCTTTCTCATATTCAACCTTGTTATCAACATCTGTTGATTTGCTTACAGTTGAAAGAGTATTGATACTCCAGCCGCTTTGAAGCCCATCTAACTGAGTTATTAAATTCTCATAATAATCTGAAATAGGTTCTCCATTAGTATCTTTAGCAATATAGTTAGTGTTCATCTGTGTTAATAAATCTTTAAGAGCTTGAATATGCTGATTAGCAACACTTTTTGTTGTGCCTTGATTGCTGTCATAATCGCTCGAAACAAAAGTTTCCTCGAAATATTTTGATATGTCTTGAAAACTCTTTCCACCACTTCCTGTCAACGCGTAATATTTGTTTCCCATTTGGTCGGCAATGGTTTCTGAATATGCATTTAACGCATTATCAAATTGAGTGGCATATCCGATATAATCATTATATACAGCGGAATAAATGGCATTGTCATAGCCGCTGTGATATATGGTTGTTCCGTCATCTCTTACTTCTTTGCCGCCTAAAAACATAATTTCAAGCTGTTCTGCAGTGTAACCTGAATTTGTGTATGTTATATTTCCGTTTTCGTCTGTTGTTCTGTAAGGTATTGTACCTTCAGGATATTCTGCAGGATTATATATAACTGTTCCGTTTTCATCAGTATATGTTGTATTGTACTGGTCAAGTCCGTCAAAATATGTTGTAGTCTGCTCAAGACCGTATGAAGCCAGAAATTTTTCAAGATCGCCGTCAGCATTTATGTAGTTTTTAGCATCCTGTTCGGATACAAGTATCTGACCTGAAGCATTTACAAGACCGTACTGGTTATTATACGGATTGTATGAAGTCAAGGAATTAAACGTCAATTGCTGATAACTTGCATTGTTATCAGCGTCATAATTGGTGAACATCATCTGAGCCTGGTTCAGAGCATTAACATAGTTCTCGCTGACCTGCGAGCTTTCTGTTGCAAGACGCATCTTCCTGTTGTTGATAATCTGTGCTCTAAGCTCGTTATCAGACATACGGGAGGTTATTGATAATAATCTGGCTTGTCCTGCTGCCATTCCCATAGTGACGATTAATCCTTTCGATTTCCTTAGTAACTTTCACTAATGGTTATCGGCTTTTTCGGATAAAAACTTTAATAATCTGAGAATATATTGTTACAAATCGTAATAATTAACTGACTCAAACCTTTACCTTTAAAAGGAGAGAAAGCTCAAATATTTTTCACACCAAATTTAGTATGAAATATTCTCCTCTTCAACATTAGAGTGGAAAAGGGAAAATGTGTGAGAATCAAATTTTTTGCAAAGTTCTGAACAATTTTAATAATTTTTTTTCATCTGTTCCTATACCGCAAAGAAGCATTGTGGACATTGTGTTTGTCCTCTCATCTTCAATATTAAATTCATTATAAAGTTTTTCGGAAAGTTCATAACCTGACATTCCGGATTTTTTTATAAGAATTTTTGTAATGTCATCGCCGCCAAACTCAACATTTTTAACAGTATTTTTTAATTTTGATATACTCTCTATTAGTAAATCAAGTTTTTTTCTGCCTTTTTGTGAATTCAAAAATTTTATATTTGCCTCAATACTTGCAAGCAAAGGGTATGAAGGTGAAGTTGTGCTAATCATAGCCAGTGCGTCAGCAGCATTTATATTGCAATTTACATGCAAAAGCGCTGTAGGGTTAAGTCCTCCTGCAGTTTTGTGAAGCGATTGAATAGTAAAATCCGCGATTTTAACGGCACTTTCAGGGAGTTTTTTTGAAAACGGATAAAGTGCACCGTGTGCTTCATCAACAATTAAATAAGCATTATTTTTTTCGCATACTTTTTTTAGCGCCTTAACATCTGATACTATGCCTTCATACCCCGGTGATGTTATAATGACCGCTTTTACCCCTTTGATGTCAATTAAATCAGGTGTGATTTTGCCGTGAATTCCCCAATCTTTTATAAACGGCAATTCATAAAAAACAGGTTCACATCCTGCAAGCTTAACTGCATTTATATGTGACGGATGCGCATTGTTCCATATTAAAACCTTATCGCCATTATTTGTACATGCCAAAACTGATGCAATAATTCCGCTTGTTGAACCGTTAGTAAGAAAGTAAGTATATTTAGTACCGTAAATCTTTGCAGCTTGCTCCTGAGCTTTCTGGAGGGCTGTTTGCGGATCATATGCATCAGTTTCCGAGATATCATATTTATAAAACTGTCTGAATTTATGAAAAATAAAAAATTTTTGTGAATGCGACGGGGTCGTAAACAAAAGTTTTTTATTTTTTCTTCTTAATAATTTTACAAGGCTCATACCCTCTCCCTAACCCTCCCTCGAGTGAGGAACATTTGTTGGAACACGGCTCCACTCTTCTTTAGTTTTGACTTTGTAAGTTTATGCAAAACCTGTGCGTTGGATGGAGCGGCTACGCTCTTCTTTAGTTTTGACTTTGTAAGTTTATGCAAAACCTGAGTGTTGGGTGGAGCGGCTACGCTCCTTATTTGTTGCGAATTTCAATACTTCTTTTTGCACAGTATTGGATTAAAGTCATTCTGTCTTTGCTGTCATGGTATTCAAAACGACCGGAAAGCGTATATCCACCGTTTTCATTCTTTTCAATTCTTATCGGAGAAAATAAACATTCGACTGATTGTTCTTCGGATAAAGGAAGTATAATCGAATATTTTCCCTCAATATTGATGTTTTCATTTGTGCGGAATTTCATGCCGCCTGCAGAAATATCAAGCGTTGTTATTTTATGTGCATCACCGTTGTCAGCTTTTAAATCAAGTTCATAAACAAATTTAATACGAGTATATTGACGCCTTTGTAAAAATCTGTGTTTTGCCGGATTTGCCACTTTAATCTTGTTACCTTCAACAGATTCTGCATAAGAGTCAAAATAAAGTGTGCCATGTGTAGTTTGTGTATAAAATTCGCAATAGTTATGTCGCATAATGCCTTTTGGTTCATATTCAAGCTCAACTGTAAAATATTTTGGTTCAACCTCAACTATTTTACCTTTATTGGCACATTTAAAATCTGCCGGAACTACTGTAACTTTTCTGTCTTTTTCAACTAATTCTCTCATAAATTCCTCTTTCTTTACGTCTATTTTACACTATTTTTTATAATTTGTCGATATGTTAAGAAAGAAAAGCCCTGATCATATGAGTCAGGGCTAAAATACTGAGCAATCAGAAGAGTTGAGGATTTACATTTATATAATACAAGTATTTAAAGAGGTATTCATTGAACAAAACAGCTATTATTTGCAGCAAAAAAATAGCCTCTAAGTATTAGAGACTATTTTTTATTATGCTTATTAGTTAAATTCTATTCCTTTAAGAACGATTCATAATTTCTGGCCAAAAGGTGAGTTCTGACCTGATTTATTAAATCAAGAGCTACACCGACCATGATTATTAAAGAGGTTGCTCCGATACCCTGCAAAGTTTTTATATTTGTAACATAACTTGCAAGAGATGGAACAAGTGCAATAATCCCGAGTCCCATGGCACCAATGAATGTTGTTTTGGTTAAAATTCTGTCAAGGGCTTCTGCTGTCGGACGTCCCGGTTTTATACCCGGAATAGATGAACCGTATTTTTTCAGGTTGTCAGCAATATCTTTTGGCTGCATATTCGGCATGATTGATGCATAGAAGAATGTCAATGCAACAATCAATAAGAAATATAATACGTAATATGTTATACCGTCAGGGCTTAAAAACTGATTCAACTGTATAACAACATTTTTAACAGCCTCGCTTTTGAAATTTGCCTGCCCGACAAGGCTTAAAATAGTTGACGGGAAAAGCAAAATTGCAATCGCAAAGATAATGGGCATTACACCACCCGGATTAAGTTTGAAGGGGATGAAAGAATTCATACCGCCGTAAACTTTATTTCCGACCTGTCTTTTAGGGTTGACAATAATAACTTTTCTGACAGCTTCCTGCATTATAACAATGAATATCATTGCCGCAAAGAAAATTAAAAGCAAAGCTGCCAATCCTAATTGCATCATAGAGTTATTTGCAACAATCTGAGCGGTTCTTGATGCATAAATCGGAATACCAGATAAGATACCGATAAAGATAATTAAAGAACCACCGTTTCCGATACCTTTTTCTGTAATAAGTTCTGATATCCACATAACAAGAACAGAACCTGCGGTTAACACTACAATTGAGCTTATAAAGAACATAACAGGGTTAACATTCGGTAATACTGCACCCGGAAGATGGTGCAGATAAAGCATGAATATTAACGATTGAAATACCGCAAGTACAACCGTAAATACACGAGTATACTGCGACAATTTTCTTCTGCCAGCTTCTCCTTCTTCCTTCTGGAGTTTTTCCAACGACGGAATAACAACAGAAACAAGCTGGATTATAATTGATGATGTAATGTATGGGCCGATACCTAATGCAAATATAGATACCTTACCTAAAGCACCGCCTGAAAACAAGTCCAAAAATCCGATGATATTGTTTCCCTGCGCAATGTTTTGGAATATCTGATTGTTTATACCGAACAAAGGCATCTGAACTCCGAATCTGAACGCAGCAATCATCAGGAAAGTAAATAATATTTTTTGTTTCAATCCTGAAGCCTGCCACATTGACAGTAAATCATCGGTTGTAGGCATTTTAATTCCTTGTGCCATTATACTAACTCAACCTTTCCGCCTGCATTTTCTATTTTTTCTTTTGCTGATGGTGTTACATAACAAGCTTTTACAGTAACAGCCCCTTTTAATTCACCGTTACCTAAAACTCTTAAGCCTACACATGAAGGATGAACTCTTCCTGCTTCTTTTAAAATTTCAAGAGAAACTTCTTTGAGTCCGTATTGAGAAATTCTGCCAACGTTAATTTCTGCATATTTCAGCTGATTAATAATTTTGAAGCCTTTTAATTTCGGCATTTGTCTGTAACCGGGCATCTGTCCGCCTTCAAAACCTCTTTTAGCAGAACTTCCAGAACGCTGTCCTTCACCGTTATGACCGCGGCAAGATGTTTTACCTCTGCCTGATGAACGGCCTCTGCCTACTCTTTTAATTTTATGTGTTGAACCTTCTGCAGGTTTTAAATCTTCTAATGTAATTGTCATTTTTAATTTCCTTTCTTACTCGCTTTCGCTTACGCAATACCGGAAGGACAGAGATCAAAATATAAGGCTTAAATAATGTATTTTCTTTGATCTCTGAGCTTCTTATTCTACTATTTGAACTAAATGAGGCACTTTGTTTACCATGCCTAAAATAGTTGCACTGTTATAGTGTTCTACAATCTGGTTTTGTTTTTTTAAACCTAAACCTGCAACAACTCTGCGCTGCTTTTCAGAAGCACCAATGAGGCTGCCTGTAAGTTTTATTTTAATTTGTTTTAATTCTGTTTTTGCCATTTTGTTTTTTCCTTTTTTATTATTTTAATTATTACAGTCAATAAGTGAATAGGTAAATAGGTGAATAAGTTCATTTCATTAGATAGCTTATCCCTTTATCTTCCTATCATCGTATCACCTAGTTTAATAATTCTGCCATTGTCAAACCACGTTTTGAAGCAACTTCTGAAAACGGAGTAAGTTTTTGAAGAGCATCTAATGTCGCATTAGCAGCGTTTAGCGGAGATTTTGAACCTAAAGATTTTGATAGAATATTTTCAATACCTGCAAGTTCAAGAACTAAACGGACAGCACCGCCGGCAATAATACCTGTACCTTGTGAGGCCGGCTTCAACATAACTGCGCCTGCGCCTGAACGTCCGGTAATCGGATGCGGGATGGTTGTTTTGAAAATAGGAACAGTGATAAGATTTTTTCTTCCGTCTGCAATTGCCTTTTGAATAGCAATGATAACTTCGGCTGCTTTAGCACAACCTACGCCAACCTGTCCTTTTTTGTTTCCTACAATTACAATTGCGCGGAAACTTAATTTTTTACCGCCTTTTACAACTTTAGTTACACGGTTGATTTGAACAACACGTTCAATCCATTCTGACTGAGGTTTTTCTTCTGTTGTTTCGATTTTTTGTTTCTTACTTCCTCTGGATCTTCTTTTGGAAGGTTTTTCTTCTTCAACAGGTAATTCTTCAGCCTTTACTTCCTCAACAGTTTCAACTGTTTCTTCTGCAGTATTTTCAGTTTCTTCAACTACATTTCCTGCAGCTGCTTCAACATTCATTTCGTCTTTGTTTTCTAAATCCATTGATTTTTACCTTTCATTTAGCTTGTTATTCTGAACTTCAGAATCTAATTTCTATAAAATTATCGAATACATCAAAATAAAGCTATGTAATAGCTATTGATAAAATATTCGTGAGTAACTTTTCTGACAAATTTTATTATTGCAGAAAAAAATATAAATTGCAAGTATTTTATATTTTTCCTGCTTTAACTTCATTTACAAATTCGTCAAAACTCATATATTCAGCTTTCCTTTTATCCACAAACTTTTTAAATCTCGGAATATCTATATCAGCTACTTCTTTTAAACCTCTTGCAGGACACAAATGGAGCGGTATGTTTCCCTCGGTTGAAGCTCTAGACGTTGCTTTTGAACCGGCAATTATATTGGAAAATGTATGTTTTAAAGTGTATAAAACAAGTTTGAATTTGTCTTTTCCCGTAAAAACACACATTGGTAAATTTTCTGAAAAATCACGTTTTAATAATTTAAATTGGATTGCATTATTGAAAAGCCATTCCAATGGCCAGTTTTCTTTTTTAGCAAGTTGTTTTAAATGGTTAAAGAAATTACTTTGTTCAATTGATTCAGCTCGAAATACAATATTTTGACTGCAAAAGTCGGCAAATTCATTTTGAAATTTTAAAAATTGTTCAGGTGTTGTTTTTACTATACGTATTGCTGTGAAATTTGGAATATTTTTGTTTTGATTTTGGTTATAAGAAGATATTATTTTCATTTAAATTTTCCTTTCATACGTTTTCTAATAAACCGTAAAGAAAAATTTTTGCTTGTTATTTTATGATATTTTCTAAAGTATTTATCATACATGATTTAAAACGTTCACATTCATTTTTATTTTTAGCTTCAAATCTCAGTGTGAAAACAGGTTCGGTATTGCTTTGTCTTATTAATGCAAAACCGCCGTCAAAAACTATTCTCATGCCGTCAAGTGTTATAATATCTTTTATATCCGAACCGAACATATTACGGTTAGCTTCAACACACTGCTTAAATTTTTCAAGAACTTCTTTTTTCTTATCGTTTGGGCAAGGGAAGCGCACTTCTTCTGATGAACATACTTCATCAAACGGTTTCAGCATATCTGATATTTTAAAATTTGGATTAGCTTTTTTATGTTTTGATATAATTTCAATAATTCTGCATCCCGCATAAATTGCGTCATCAAATCCGTAATATCTGTCTTTGAAAAATGTATGTCCGCTCATTTCTCCGGCAAGAAGTGCATTAGTTTCTTTCATTTTATCCTTAATATAACCATGACCTGTTTTGCACATAACAGCATTTCCGCCCAGCCTGTTAATCTGATCATAAAGTACCTGTGAACATTTCACTTCACTTACCACAGTTGGACAAATACCTTTTTCCCTGCAATCATCTATTAAATCTTGTGCATATATTAGCAGAAGTTTGTCACCGGTTAAAAAACGTCCGTTCTGATCTACAATCCCAATTCTATCGCTGTCACCATCGTATGCAATTCCGATGTCTGCTTTATTTTCAAGAACGACTTCTTTTAAAGTATCGAGAGTCTTTTCTACACTAGGGTTAGGGTGGTGATTCGGGAAATTGCCGTCAGGTTTTGAAAACAGTTCTATAACATCACAACCGAGTTTTCTGTAAAGTTCAGGCCCGACAACACCGCCTGTTGCATTGGCGCTGTCTACAACTACTTTCACCCCCCTTCCGATTTTGCCGAAACGGTTTTCCATATCTTTTATATAATCTGGAATTATATTGTACTGTTTTATTACTGAGTCGAGGCTGGTTGGATTTGCAGGTAAATTTATCCAGTTTTTGAACGTTATATCTTTAACTTCAGCGATTTGCTTTTCTGTTAAAGTCCTTTTGTTGTACGTCATTTTAAGCCCGTTGTATTCTTTAGGATTGTGACTTGCTGTTATAATTGCAGCAGCAATTATATCATATCCGGGAACTCCGGCAACCTCTGAGTAATAACCTATAGGTGTAGGCGCAAGTCCTAAATGAATTACATTTGCTCCGGTTGAAGCTATCCCCTCAGTTAAAGCCTTTTCAAGAGCCGGAGAGTGCAGCCGCGCATCCCGTGTAACAGTTATCCACATTTCTGGTTCGCTTTTATCGGACTGTTCTTTTAGCCATTGAACAAAACCGCGTCCGGTATTATAAAAAAGTTCTTCTGTTATATCTTCGCCGTAAATGCCTCTAATATCGTTTTTACCGAAAGCGTGTTCATATTTTTTCATATAAAATTCTCCCCTTAATTATTATTGTATAATTATATCATGAAAAAATTCCTTGATAAGTTAGTTAACTGTGAAAAATTCGCCGGATGGATATTTATATTTCCTGCTTTGCTTGGAACATTCATATTTATAATTATTCCGGTTATTTGCTCTTTCGGATTAAGTTTTGCAAAATGGGATTTACTCAATCCTATCAAGTTTGTAGGATTTGAAAATTACAGGTTGTTGTTTTCCGAACAGTTGTTTTATAAGATATTCTTAAATACTGTTGTTTTTGCCGTTTCGACCTCAATACTGGGTGTAATTATTCCTCTGATCTTGGCATGCATTTTAAACAGTAAAATAAGAGGAAGTGAATTTTATAAAACTGCTTATTTTTTGCCCTTTATAACTCCAATGATAGTTATAGGCGTTGTTTGGCAATGGATATTTGATCCTAATATAGGGATACTAAATCATGTTTTACACCTGCATATTAATTGGCTTTACGACACTCATTTTGCGATGCCGGCACTCATTGTAGTTTCGGTTTGGAAACTAATCGGTTATAATATGGTAATTTTTTTAAGTTCACTGAGTTCAATTTCTCAAAGTATGTTTGAAGCTGCAAAAATTGACGGTGCAAATCCAGTACAGACTTTTATAAATGTCACTGTGCCGCTTCTTTCACCCAGTATCTTTTTTGTTGTAATTATAACAGCTATAAGCTCTTTCCAGATATTTGACTTAATTTATTTAATGACTCAGGGCGGTCCGTTGGACAGCACAAATGTTCTTGTTTATGCAATTTACAAAAATGCATTTGAATATTTTAACGTAGGCAAAGCTTCTGCCATTGCCTACGTATTGTTTATTATTATTCTGATATTAACCCTTATCCAGTGGTCAATGCGTAAAAAACTTGTATACAATGAAGATTAAACTTGAATATTAGACGTATAATTTTTAATAATGTCGTTTACGGTAATTTTTTCCTGAACTTCTCCGCCTACGAGGCTTCTGAATTTTCTGCCGAGAGACGCTAAATCAATTATACCGTTAAAAGTTGCTTCTGCAGGGGAATTTGTGCCAATATTTACAACAGAACGTTTGCCCATTGTAAAATTTGAAAAAGTTTTACCATTTTTTGAACCATGTATAATTAAAATATCTCCGTCATTGGCTTTTTTCAGAGTATTCAAAGCTGAATCAAGCGCTCTTAGCTGACTATTTTTTGCAGCATAGTCAACTACCTCTTTAAAAGCTTTGTTAGGAATAAATTTGGCAGTAAATGCTGGATGGTTGCATTTTTTAGATAATTCCATACGTGTCTCCTTTTAAATATTAGTAACATGAATAACAAAAATCGAAAAAAAATATTTTGCCAAAAGATAAATTTTTGTAACAATAAATTCAAAATCTTTAAAGAAAATTTGAGATTTACCCGTATTAAATAATACACGAGGTAGGGTATATTATGTATGATGATTTAAGAAATGAAAAAATTATTGTAGAAATTATTAATCTTGTAGATGACATAGAAGAATTTGAAAATGATGTAGATGCATACTGCGCTTTTATGAAAGAGGTAATTTTAAATACTTCCGGATTAAATTAGTAAAGTTGATTATTGTATAATTTAAACAAATCTGATAAATTAATTTTGTTATGAAAATAGTAATTATCGGAGGCGTCGCAGCAGGCGCAAAAGCTGCTGCCAAGGCCCGCAGGGAACTACCTGATGCAGAGATTAATTTGTATACGGATGATACACATATTTCTTATTCTGCTTGCGGTCTTCCATATTATATTGAGGGTAATTTTGAGGATTACAGACTGTTACTTGTCCGTTCTCCCGAAGATTTTGAAGAAAAAAATGTTCATATTCATCTTAAGCACAGGGCAATGAAGATTGTTCCCGAATCTAAACAGGTTTTAATTCAAAATTTAGATTCACAAAAGGCGTTTCTGACAGAATATGATAAGCTAATAATTGCAACAGGCGCAAGACCTATAATCCCGAAGATTAAAAATGTAAATCTTCCGAATGTTTTTACATTACGTAAAATAGAAGACGGTATTGCTATAAAAGAAAAAATGCTAAAGTCAAAACATGTTACAATCATCGGAGCTGGTTACATCGGAATGGAACTTCTCGAAGCTTTTGTCAGACAGAAGCTGCATGTCACTGTATGTGAATATTCTCCGCAAATTATGAATTTTTTTGATGAAGATATGTCAAAACTGATTGAACAGCAGTTAAACTCTATTAGCAACGGGAGATTTGAGCTTTATACATCAGAACTTGTTACAGAATTTTCCGGTGACAGCAATGGCGTAAATGCTGTAAGGACCGGTTCCGGTAGAGAATTTCCTACTGATATGGTTCTTTTATGCGCGGGCGTAACCCCAAATATTGAAATAGCCCAGGAAGCAGGCATTGAACTTGGAATAACAGGTGCAATCAGTGTAAATGAGCGAATGGAGACAAGTATAAAGGATATTTACGCCTGCGGAGATTGTGCGGAATCAAACCTTATAATTAGCAATACAAAAATTTGGATGCCGCTGGGTTCAAATGCAAATAAGCAGGGCAGAACAGCAGCAATAAATGCTTGCGGAGGAGATGACAGGTTTGTGGGAGTTTTGGGCTCGGCTGTCACCAGATGTCTTAATCTAACAATGTCAATGACCGGTTTAACAGAGCGTAAAGCTTTAGCGCTCGGGTATTCTCCGGTATCAGCTGTCGTAACCAAAAATGATAAAGTCGGATATATGCCTGATGTAAATAATATTACCTTGAAACTTATTGCTGATTATAACAGCGGTCAAATTCTCGGAGCACAGGCAATAGGGGCAGGGGATGCAGATAAGCGCATAAATGCTTTAACAGCGGCTCTGCTCGCCAAAATGAGCGTATCCGAATTTTATAATAATGATTTAACTTATGCACCACCGTATTCACCGACAATTGATCCGCTTTTAAATGCGGCACAAATATTGTCAGGGAAAGTTAAGCCAAAAGATTAGCAATATATTTTGCAACTCCTTCACCCATAGAAAAACAGCTGCCCTGAACCCTTAAAGCTCCTTGTGACAGAAAATCGGCAGAAAGACATCTGCCTGCTACAAACAGATTATCAATATCTGCGGACATAAGGCTTTCTAGCGGAAGCTGATAATCTTGAACCTTTTGCAAACCTTCTTTTTTGCGCTTGTTAGAATGAACATCAACCGGATAATCGGAAATTACGACAGGATGTTCAAATTTTTTGCCTGATTTCAGATCATCAATTGTATAAATATACTTTCCTTTAATCCTTCTGGAAACCCTGACGCCAAGCATGTCAGCCATATTGGAGATATAAGCTTTTTCAAAACCAGGGAAATACTTGCGGCAAAATGTTAAATATCTGTAAATATTCTGTCTTGCAAGCAATAACGCCTTAGAAATACTTTTAACTTCAAGTGAATTATTATAATCAATAATTCGCGGGCAGTTAAAAGCAACGGTATCAGGCATTCCAGGGACAGTAAATATCTGAAAATAGTTTGTATCGTATCTTTTTAGAATTCCCTGTTTTACAGCGTCTTTGAATAATGGTTCCAGCGCCCACTTTCTATCCTTATCCCATGTATAGGCCGTAGAGAGGTGTATATAGCCGTCTATCTGCTCGATAACTGTAACGTTTCTGTCCTTATCATAGTCTTTTAACCAGCCGGAAAAAGTTTTTAAATCAACTCCACCCATCATAAAACGTAAGGTAACAGGTTGAAATTCATGATCTTTTTCCAAAAAATTGCAATTACAAATTTTTCCGACAACGCAGTTACCTGTTGCATCAATAACATATTTCGCTCCGATAGATACCGATAATTTTTTTGTTTCAAGTTCTACCTCATCGTTATATGCCGATAATATTTCTTTGGTTATTTTTATTCGCTTTATGGTATTACGTTCAATTTTTATACCAAGTATGTTTGTGTCAAAAAATATTTCGACATTTGCTTTTTTCATCAAATTATCAAGTGCTATTTTGGTAATTTCAGGATTGAACCAGGCAGGATTGTCCTGAAAAGTTGTCTGACCACCCAATTTACGACACTCATCAATTAATGCATTTCTAAATTCAGTGTTGATTTGATTATTTCCAGACTTCATAACAGGAATAACCAGTCCTGACGTAATAGTTCCGCCAAGATGAATATTTTTTTCTATAATTAATGTTTTAAGACCGCGCATACCTGCCGTATATGCTGCAGCGCAGCCGGCAGTTCCTCCGCCTACTATAACAACATCATATATCATTTTCCCTCCTGAAGTTTTTTATATATTTTGAACTTGAAATTAAATCAGATTTTTCAACCTCTTTTTTATGGCGCGCTATTATTGCCTCATTAGAGTCTGTTAAATTTTCATCACGATAAAATATACCTGCTTTAGTTTTCATAAGGCCTAAATCGTATTCTGAGAGTTCATATTTTATAAGTTCTTTATTCTTTACAGCAACAGTGCCTGTAAATTTATTTGCTGTATCTGAAAAAATTTTTCCGACAAAAAATCCCGCATGCAAAAAAGCATTTCTTACAGCGGCAGAGTTTGAGTAGGTTAAAATCATGCCGTTTGGCTCTAAATGCTCATATAGAATTTTGAAAAATTCTAATGTCCAAAGACATGGGCATTTCGCAGGTGTAAAAGCATCCAAAAATACTAAATTATACAACCCGTTATCTTGACTTATTACTGTTCTTGCATCGTCTATATTTACTGTAAAATTAAAATCCAGAGATTTAAGGGCTTTAATGGCATTTTTATAGCTGTTTGATACATACTTATAATATATATTATGTAAGAAGGCTTTTAAGCTGCTTTTGGGGATAGAAATACTCCTGCGCAGTTTATAAGATTTAAATAAATTGACAAGAAATCGGTCGAAAAATTGATTATATTTTTTTGAATATAATATCTGCTCTGTTTCAAAATCTATACCATTTTGCAAAAAATTTAAAAGTATAATATTAACTTCTTTGTTTAAATTATAATTAGGTGTTATTTTACCTGATAGAAGTTTTTTAATTTTATTTTGCGCAAAGTTGATTTCATTATTTTTTACACGTTTTTTGTTTGCAATAAAAAAGGGAGATAAGTAAACTAAAGTTTTATCTGTGTCGATAGCGCTAACAGAAATTTTAGACTTTATGTTATCAGTATCTATCTTATCGATAGTTTTATTTTTATCGCCATATACCTGTGCGTTATATTGAAAATTTAAAATATAATTGATTAAACTTTTTGTGTTGTATCCGATTCCAAAACAAATATCTAAAACTTTTATTTCTGAATTTTTTTTTAACAGCATATCAATATTTGACGGCAGAATAAATTTTTCGTAAGCTTCTGTGAGCGCACCGTATGTTGAATGATAAATATCATCAGCATCGGGGGAAAATAAACCTACTGAGCCGTCATTAGTAAAATATGGATATAATTGATACATAATGCAATTATAAATCACGTATAAAATAGTTCAAATTCTTTAAATATCTTCATTATTAGCATTTTATTTGTTTTTGTTGTAATATAAAGGAACAAAATGAGGAAATTATGAAAATAAGTGTAAAAGTACCGGCTACTACTGCTAATTTAGGCCCAGGATTTGATTGTCTGGGGATGGCTTTACCTATATATAACACTATTACAATAGAAGAAACTGTGCTGCCGGGTACAGGAATTGAAATTAATGTTATTAATGACGATGCTACCGCCGATGAATTAATGCTTGAACATATTCCAATGGATGAAAACAGCATTATATACAAGGCTGTAGAACTATTATATAACTCAATAGGCCAAACTCCCAGTGAATTAAAGATTACTGTTCAGGGACAAATTCCAATTGCTAGAGGACTGGGAAGCAGTGCAGCTGTCATTGTCGGCGGGCTTCTTGCCGCAAATGAATTATTAGGACGTCCTGCTGATGAAGTCGCACTGCTGTCAATAGCTTCTGAAGTAGAAGGGCATCCTGATAATGTTACTCCTGCAATAGTGGGCGGACTGGTATTGACATCACAGGAAGAAGACGGCAGTATTGTATACACTAAACTTGACTGGCCTGATGAATGGAGTATTACTGTTTGTATTCCGGATTATGAACTTTCGACAGAAATTTCGCGTTCGGTCTTGCCTAAAGAAGTTCCTTTACAGGACGCTGTCTTTAATGCTAAACGCTTAGGTATGTTTGTTCAGGCTGTTAATCAAAAAGATGCAGAACTTATGAAACTTGCTCTGCAGGACAAACTTCATCAGCCTTATAGGATGAAACTTGTCCCGGGGTTAGATAAAATTATTGAAAACTTAAAACATGAAGAAGATGTCTTAGGCTGTGTACTGAGCGGTGCCGGGCCTTCAATAGCAGTAATATCTAAAAAAACAAATCTCGAAAAAATTAAGGCAATTGTAAAAAATACCTGGGAAGAATTGAACGTTAAGGTCAATATAATGACACTCCCGGTTGCAAAAGAAGGTGCAAGCATTATAAGTAACGACAATTAACTAGATTAAAAAAGACTCCCAAGGGGAGTCTCTTGATTTATGAACCCTGTCCCGTGTAATCCGGAACCATATTTTTTGCGCCGTCCTGTTCTTCTTTCTTCTTGGCTTCGTACTCACCTTTAGCAAGTTGCAATCTTGATTCAAGGTTATCTTTTTCTGTTTCAAGTTCTTCCTGAAGCGCTTTCAATGGTTCTAACTCCATATCTCTCATAATATCAAATTGTTCTGCCAACATCTGCTGATCAAACATCATATACTGCTGCAAACCATATACACCATACGAATATCCTTGTGACACTTGAGCCGGATCTTTACCTTCAGCTTGCTGCCTATAGGCTTCATTCAACATTTGCGTCCGATACCCATTAAACGCAGTAGACATTTGCGTATTATACATGCGTTCCTGGCTATTGAAAAATTTCTCCATGTCACCAATTTGTTTGGTGACACGGTTTGCACGCTGAGAGACGCTTGTCAATTGCCATTGAAGCTGTCTGACAAGTTTCCCAGCATATATTTTTCCGATTGCGCCTGATAAGAAACCCATGTCGTTATCCTTTGTTTATAGTCCTCGTAAATATATAAAGTATATATTCTTTTGATTATTTACTATAATATAGAAAATTTTTACATTTCTTTACAAAATTTAAAAATATATAAATAACCTGTTAATTGCATAATTTAATATTTTTTGATAAAATTTTTTTAAAGGAGTAATTATGATTTACAAACGTTTTTTTACAGGGAAAAATATAATTTTTTTAGCATTAGTCATTATTCTTTTGTTAATTTTACCTAAAATAATAGGGGTTTTAATGTTATTTTTCGGTGCCTATGTTATTGCCTGCGCACTAAACCCTTATGTAACAAAGTTGATGAAAAAAATGAACAGAACAACTGCTTCATCTGTAGTTTTAATGGCCAGCGTACTCGGTATAATCGCCCTTTTTATCCCGATATTTTTTGTCGCTTATAAAGAAATTAAAACTTTTTTGATAACTCTACCTGAAAAAATCACAGAAGTTACAAATTTTCTCTTAAATACTGAATTTATGGGACATAAAATTCCTGAAATGTTTGATCCCGGAAGTATATTAGGAACTTCTTCTTCATTTGCCCAAGGGCTTGTAAATCAATCCTGGAGCTTTACTGTCGGGTTATTCCAGCTTGTGATGATTGCGGTAGCACTTACAATGATTGTTTATTATATTTTGGCAGACAAGGTGTATTTAAAAACAAAGTTTCTTGAATTTTTCCCGCCAGATTTGAAAGATAAAGCAGAGCAAATTTTAAGCAGCATAAGTAACAAAGTTGGAGGCTATGTCAGAGCCCAAATTCTATCCATGGCGGCTGTCGGCATTATGATGGCTGTTGTGCTGGTTATTTTGGGGATTGAATACTCAACTCTTCTCGGATTAATATCAGGAATTTTAGATATCATACCAATTTTAGGGCCGACAATCGCTCTTGGAATTATAATATTAGTAGCTTATCCTGCAGGAATTGTCAAAATTATCCTTATAATTGCAGGATTTTTACTTGTTCAACAGATATCAAATTATGTAGTAAGACCTGTTTTATTCGGCAAGCTTATGGAGTTACATCCTCTTATGATATTTCTGGCGTTGTTTTTAGCCGAGCAGTTTCTTGGATTCTGGGGAGTAATATTGTCCCCTGCTATTGCTGCAACAATTTGTGTTTTAATAGACGAACTCTACATAATACCAATGAATTTAAAGGCAAAAGATTTTGATGAATAATAAAGAAATATGCTTATATGAACGAAAACAAAACAAAAATTCAGATTTTGTTATGTGGATGGCTTTTCCGGGTATTTATTCATTTTCAATGTCTTCTCTCGGATATTTGTGGATGTACAAAACAATTGATTTGCATGATGGTGTAAATATTGAAAGAATTTGCTCAGACACCTGTAAAACACGCTTTAACATAAAAGATGTAAAATTATTCGGATTTTCTTTTTCTTTTGATCTAGATTTTTTAACAATTTTCTCAATGCTTGAAAAATATCATATTCCAGTAAAATCACAAGACAGAACAAATGAACCTTTGATATTTGCAGGCGGCCCCGTTGTAAGCGCGAATCCGGAACCGTATAAAGATTTTTTTGATTTTTTTATAATCGGTGACGGGGAAGATGTCAATCTGGCAGCTGTAGATATTTGTAAAAATAATAGTGATAAAAATACTGCATTAAAACTTCTTTCGGAAGTCGAAGGGATTTATGTTCCCGCTTTTCCCAAAAAAGTTAAAAAATTAACCAAAAAACTTGAAGAATGCATATACACACCGATATTAAGCGAAGATGCATTCTTTAAAAACACATTTATTATGGAAATGTCACGAGGGTGCGCAAATCGCTGCGCTTTTTGTCTTGCGTCATATCTTAATCTTCCCTTGAGATGTATTCCTTATGAAGAGTTAATAAAGACAATTGACTTAGGTTTGCAATACACGGATAAAATCGCTTTACTTGGTGCGCAAATTAGTGCACATCCGCATTTCAACGATATCTGCAAATATATTTATGACAAAATCGAGTCAGGGGAAAAAATAGAAATGAGTGTTTCTTCACTTCGTGTTGATGCTATTACTTCTGATGTTGTCAGAACTTTAACTGCAGCCGGACAAAAAAATTCAACACTTGCAATAGAAGCCGGAAGTGAACGATTAAGAAAAATTATTAACAAAAATTTGAGTGAAGAACAAATTTTTAATGCTGTCAAAATCGCAAAAGAAAACGGTTTAAAAGGATTGAAATTTTACGGGATGATTGGTCTGCCGTCTGAAACTTATGATGATTTGGAAGCACTCGTTAAACTTGCAAAAAAAATAAAAAAAGAAAATAAAAATTTTGATGTATCATTCGGTTTTTCGAGTTTTGTACCCAAGCCGCACACACCTTTTCAATGGTGCGGACGTGAAGATAGCAAATCTTTGGAAGAAAAAGCACATTTTCTTAAAAAAGAATTACATAAAATCGGTATATCAGCAAATATTTCAAGTATAAAATGGGATTACTGGCAGGCAGTTTTATCACGCGGTGATGAATATCTTAATGACTTTATATATGAAGTTTACAAGCGCGGCGGCAAACTCGGTGCGTTCAAATCTGCGGCTAAAAAATTTAATATTAATACTGATTATTATGCACTGGAACATTATTCCTTTGAAAAAAAACTCCCCTGGGACTTTATAGAAATAACCCCAGGAAAAGAATTTTTAATTAAAGAAAATCATAGGCTTTTGTTGTTATAATATTTACATGTTAATAATTATGAAGTCGCTGTTTTTTTTTCTTAAAGTTTTGAGGAAATAAGACGTTAATACTATCTGTAGAGATAAAACAGGTAGTATTTATATGACAAAGATCAATAAAGAATATCTAAGACAATTTACCGGCAGCCTTGCAAATGCTTTTCCGAATATAATCGGAGATAAAAAAGTAATAAAATTATTTGAAATTTTAAACAAGAACCGCGATGAAGAAATTGATCTTGAAGAAATAACGGATTTTACAAGCAAACTCTGGGCGTTTAATGAAAATTTTGATGACAAAATTGATGACAATGAATTAAAAAATTTTCTGCAAGCAAATAAAGATACATTTGGACAGTACGAAATCGGCGTTAAAGATATTAAAAAATTTTTGAAATTATATAAAGAATGCCAAACTGAAGAGCCTGAAAACTACAGAGAAGACCATGAAGACGGCAGTTATTCTTTATATTTTACAAAGATTGGTTATAAAAAAATAAATTATTCCGCTGATAACGAAATTATCTCAACAGAACAGAGAGAAGGGAACTTAACAAAAGTTTTATCACCATCCAATGAATTGTTAAAAGAAATTTCGCATAAAAATAACGGAGTGGATGTAGTTACGGAATTTTCAACCGATGAAGCAGGTAATAAGGTTGAAACAAGTTACTATACAAATAATGAGGGAAAAATTGGAACTCCCGTAAAAACCATTCACTATCAGGACGGTTTTTCTTCCAAATTTGAATATAATACAGCGGGTGAAATAGTTTCAAGAACTGATTATTATGAAAAAATGCTTATTCAGCAAACGCTCTATGAAAATAATGAAGAAGTTAAAACAACACAGCTTTATATCACAGGCGGCATAACAGACGACCCTCAATATATAGCTGACGGTATAATTGATAATGTAGAACAAAACGGTACCGGAGATTGTTATCTTTTGCAGGGACTTCAAGCGTTAAGCCGTACTCCTGCCGGTAGACAGGCAATAAAAGATGCCGTTTGTATTAATCCTGAAAATGGAGAAATAACAGTAAAGTTTAAGCACGCATACGGAGAAACAAAAGAATTTACTTTTACTAAAGAGGAGCTTGAAGAAGCCAGAGAAAAAGAATTTTTAAGTTATGACTTGCAGATAAAAAAAGGAACTCTTGTATATGTTGACGGGAAAAAGTTTTCAGGTATAGATAAAAATGCCGATACATTCAGCATTGACGCAAATCAAGTTTCAAAAGATATAACTTTAGAAACTCCCGAAGGCGATACCCGTGTTTGGTCAAAACAAGAGCTTGAAGAAAATGCGAAATACACTTTGCCTAAATATTCATCAGGAGATCTTGACACACTAGCAATTGAGCTTGCTGTTGAAAAAAGCCGGGCTGAAGTCGGGATTCCTCTTGATGGTGGTAATTTTAGTGAAGTGGGTGCGTTGTTTTTTGATGATAGCAAATGTCGTACACTTTGGAATCCTGAACTTAATGAAAAAATTTCTGCAAATGAGGATGCGACAAAATATGATAACGCGCTCAAAGGTTTAATGTCTTTTATTGACAGACAATTTGAAGAAACTTCTAAGCAAGGAATGACTGCAGAAATAATGGAGTTAAAAAACAAATTAGGTACAATTCCAAATCAAATAGCATTAACTGTACCGAATGAGCATGGAACATACGGATTGCACGCAGGCGAAATATTACGCTTTGAAACCGAAAATGATAAAACCTATATTGTTTACACACATTCGTGGGACACTAAGGCTGAAATAAAAGAAGAATTAAACGATTTTGTCAATAAATTGTATTATATTAAATATATAAATCCTGAAGAATTACCACAAGATTCAGCGGAAATTAATGCAGATTCTGAACTGGGGGTATTTTCAGGTAATAAAAAAACTAACAAGACCAACTTTAGTGCAGTAATAAATATGTTTTCACAAAATCCAGGATTTAATCAAATGCTTACAGACAGGATATCTCATGATGAAAGCGGCAATATTTCAATTCAACTCGGTCAAGATAATAAATTAATAACAGTATCTGCAAATGATATTAATACTGCAAAAGCCAGCGGCAGATATTCAACAGGTGATGATGACATAACTGCAATTGAAATCGCACTCGGGCGATACATAAACAATTTAAATCATAATAACACTCTTACTGTTTTAGGACACACAGATCTGGAAACAGTAAGTATAGATTCGATTATTAATATCCTTTCAGGAGGGAAATTACATAATTCTATACAACATGATTTTGCCGCTATAAAAAATCAGCTTGAAACTGGCAATTCACTAATTGCATCAGCACAAAAAGGTGAAGGACCTTATATTTTTATAAAAAAAGTAGAGGAAAATCCTGACGGCACATTCAATTTTATTTTTATACCTGATGAAGATTCTTCATCAGAAATAACTATGAATTACGATGATTTTAAACGTAATTTCCCTTATATAAATGTTGTATCTAAAAAAGCATAACAATTTTTACATAGGCGTATAATCACAATATACAAGACTTGACCATTTTTCAAAATAACTTATCTGAGTTGCACTCCCGGATTTTATGTAGATTCGACTGAGCGATGTATGCGGTATATCTAAAGCCAGACAAATTGCTGCTTTAATAATATCTTTGTGGGTTACTATTATGATTCTGTTGCCGATATTTTCTTCTATTATTTTATTTAAAGTTGATTCAACTCTTTTTATAAAATCTGTAATACTTTCAGCATCATCAGGAGTTGCAATTTCAGGAGAATTAATTAATTTTTCAAGCTTGTCCGGACATTTTTCATATAACTGCTCAAATGTCATGCCGTTAAAACTGCCGCATTTTCTTGGGTGCAAATCTTCTATAACCTGAAAATCTTGTTTATAAACCCTTGCAACCATTTCGGCACTCTGCTTCGAGCGAACTGCAGGAGAAGAATATATAATGCTGTTTTTTATTCCGCGATGTTTTATAAATTCACAAATCTTTTCAATTTCTTCTACACCGGTTTCGCTCAAGGGCGGATAGTTTTCGGAATCTGTCAATCTGTCATCTTCACTATAAATTGTTGATCCGTTACAAATAAATGTTATCTTACATTTTCTGCTAAAATACATAAATTATTTACCTCATTTTCTTTATTATAACATATTTTGTAGTATAATCAAGAAAAAAGGAGTTAGCATGAAAGGTAAAGCATTTAAATTCGGTGATAACATATCAACAGACCATATAGCCCCCGGCAGACTATTCCATTTAAGATCCAATTTGCCGGAATTTGCAAAGCATGTACTTGAAGACGCTGACCCTTCATTTGCAGCTTCAATGAAAAAAGGTGATTTTGTTGTCGCAGGTTCAAATTTCGGACTTGGTTCATCAAGAGAACATGCGCCTCAGATTATAAAAATTGCCGGAGTAGGTGCGGTTATTGCAAAATCCTTTGCCAGAATTTTTTATCGTAATGCTATAAATATAGGGCTTCTTGCAATTGAAGCAGATACAGATGCTATTGACGCGGGAGATGAACTTGAGCTAGATATAGAAAAAGGTATCTTAACCGATCTTACAAATGGTGCTATTATTCCTATTGAGCCTTTGCCGCCGGTAATGATAAAATTGCTTAATGACGGCGGTCTTGTTGAACACATTAAGAAAAACGGTGATTTTAAATTAACTTAAAAGTTACCATTTTCTTAAATCATTTAATACTTTTACAGCAGCTCCGGAATTTCTTTCTTTTAAAATTATATATTTGTTGTTGTAGGGATTAATTATACATGCAGTTTTTGCACACTGTTTAAAAAATTCGGCCATATATGAATAATCAGAAGCTGCTTTTCTTTGCTGATTGCATTCTTCAAGACTGTCACATATTTTACTTGGCCCTATAGCACCTGTTTTTACATTTTTAAAACCGGCTGATGTATAAGCAAAAAGAGTATAGTAAGGCGCATTCTCTTTGTAACTTAAATACCTTGACAATCTCTCGTGAAAATCAGGGGAAAGTTTTCTGTCATTGCCGGTAGGGTCATATACATAAAAAACAGCTTTTTTGTCGGCATCAAAGATGTTTGTCCAGGTTCCTGATTCATAAGCTCCGTCAATAACTGTCTGCGGAATTGTGCGCAATCTGTAATCTTTGTATGATGAAGATTTTCTGGATGTTTCATTACCTGTACTCAAAATACGTTCTCTGTTTCCTGTTGCTTTAGTGTTTTTATTTAATGTAAAAACCGTATTCTGGTAAGCTTCTAAAAAATCTTCCGGTGCAAAGCCCTGCAAAAAACCTGTACAACGTGCAATGGTGAGCAATACAACAAGACAAATTATAAAACTAACAGCTTCTTTTAATTTACTTTTAAAATCAATATTCATATATAAAACCCTCTTTTTTATAAATATATAGCATTATTAAGTTAATTGCAATATTTATACTATTAGTTTGAAATGTTCTGAAACAAGTTTGGCTTGACAATATTGGCACGCTGCAGTTAACTGCAATATAAGTTTCTATTGACAATATTTTATGGGTGTAGTTAAATAATGTTACGCACTTGCCGAATTTTTATGTTAAAATTTGCATATAGTGCTTGTAAAGCAGGAACGTAGGGATATTTAAATATCCGGCAGTTCCGGTTAAAATCAGAATGCGTAAGGGTTTTGGATTTTAATCTTTACAGATGTAAAAACAAGAAAAGGAGAAATTAAATGCCTACAATTAATCAGCTTGTTCGCAGAGAACGCAAAAAGCTAACTGACAAAACAAAATCTCCTGCTTTGATGGATTGTCCTCAAAGACGCGGAGTATGTACAAGGGTTTACACTACTACCCCTAAAAAACCTAATTCAGCTTTGAGAAAAGTTGCCAGGGTAAGATTGACAAACGGATTTGAAGTAACTTCATATATTCCGGGTATCGGCCACAACTTGCAGGAACACAGTGTTGTTCTTATCAGAGGCGGCAGGGTTAAAGACCTTCCAGGTGTCCGTTATCACATCGTAAGAGGAACCTTGGATACTGCAGGTGTTGCAAACCGTGCACAAAGCAGATCAAAATACGGTGCAAAGAAAAATGCTAAAGGAGGTAAGAAATAATGTCAAGACGTTCGAAACCGGCCAAAAGAGTGCCTTTAGCAGATCCTGTTTATAACAGTGTAGATATTTCAAAATTTATTAACAGAATAATGCGCCGCGGCAAAAAATCGCTGGCTGAAAAAATCTTCTATGCTACTTTATTGAAAATTGAAGAAAGAACCGGCGAAAAACCGCTTGAAATTTTCCAAAAAGCTATGTCTAATGCTACACCGCTTTTGGAAGTTAAAGCAAGACGTATAGGCGGTTCAACTTATCAAGTTCCTATTGAAGTTAAAGCAGACAGAGGTTTTGCGCTTGCTTCATCATGGATTATTGAAGCTGCTAAAAAACGCGGTGGAAAATCTTTTATTGATAAGTTAACAAATGAATTAATAGATGCTTCAAACGGTTCAGGTTCTGCCTGCAAAAAACGTGAAGATACTCACAAAATGGCTGAAGCTAATAAAGCTTTTGCTCACTACAGATATTAATTTAAATCTAAACTTTAAATATATCTTATACAACAGGGAATCTTTTAAAGGTTCCCTGTTTGTTAATCCAAAATTTTCAAGTCAGAGTCTGGTGTGCTGATTTGTTTTATTTTGTATTCTTTATTGAAGGCGGATAATACGGATGGATTTATTAGCATTGGAGGACAATCAGAAAGAAAAATGTTTTTCACGCCTTCATTTTTAAGATTTATTATACCTGAAAATGAATTTATATCGCACTTAGTAAAAAAGAAGACAAGTTTGTTTGAATCATAGGGAATTTTTTCAAATAACTTTTGAAGGACACCATATATCTGCGCGTAATCATTACAAAGATTTATACTAAAAACATTATCAAGTTCAGGATTATAAGAGAAACTTATTGCATACCAGTTATCAGGAATTATTGAAAATAATTTTTTTAAATAATCATTTATATTCAAACTCAAATTCGAATTTCCGATAATTAATAATTTTTCATAGTCAGCTGAATTAATCTTATTTATAAATTTTTCAAGTTCTTGCATGTCAATGCCTATTGTAATACTTTCTCTGTTTTGGCCTTTTGCAAAACCTTTTGCCTGTAATGCAGAATCTACAAGAGGCGAAAAATTGTTATCAACAATTTTTACAACACCTTTCGGTGCTATATCATCAGTCGTAAATAATCTGCCTCTATATAAATATTCAATGTTTTGCGCTTCATTTTTGGTAAGAAGTATTGCTCCAGGAAATGTAGCAAAATCAAGTATTGTACTAAATGTGCCTGAACCGAAATGTCCTTTTAAATTTTTGTAAGATTTTAAATGCGGATATGCATGTGCAATCAGCAAATTACCGTTAGTATAAACGTCAATTTCAGTGTTTTTAACATATTCAAGAACATTTTTTAAATCTTTTAAATTTGAACCTGAAACTAAAATAGCTTTATTGGGAATTGTTGAAGTTGATACGGATACTTCAGCTATTGCGCCGAAAGTATTTTCCTGGGCCTGTTTTAGCATTTTCAATAGCTCTATATCAATTTTAGAAAGTATTTCTGTATATTTAGTTATTGTATCAGTGTAAATCTTTGTTGAGTTAAAAATATTTAATGCTTCTAAAACATTATCTGAAGCAAATTCACATGAACATTCAAACTCATAGAGCCGAATCAAATTAACGCAAACACTTTTCATTATTGCAGAAAGAATCTCAGCACCTGTTTTTTGTGAACTGCTCAACTTTTTATACTTATTAATAAATTCCTTGTCTCCCTTTTTCATAATGTAGGACAAGCTGGTTTTAGACGAAAATTTTAATAAATGCCTTATGTCATGGCATTGGTCTTCATGTGATTTGCAGGTTTGTAGATATTCTTTTCGTAATTCAATAAGATTTCTGTAATGTTTTGAAAAAATGGTTAATATTTGCACTTCTGAAAAATCTTTTGCAGCGTCAATAAAGGCTACTTGATAAATTAATTCTCTTACAATTTCTTCTTTTGTAATGCCGTAATTTTTTAATTTCAAAAGATAGTATGCTACCTGCCTAAGCAGAATAAGCATTACCTCATGAATAGATGATACTGCAGGCGAAACAGAACATGCTCCACGTGCAATACAGTCGTTATATTCAAAATTATTTGATGATTTATAAAACATAAACTAAACCCTACTCGCTGCATATTTAATAATATCATTTGACTCATACATTATTTTATTGTTATCGGTATCATGTAAAAAAGGAACCTGTTCATATCCGCCAAGTTTTATGAGTTCTTCACGATTTTTTTTATCTGAAATATTTTTTTTATTGTAAATTATACTATTTTCGTCAAAGTAATTCATAACTTTTCTGCAAAACGGACACGTTTCAAGAATATAAAGGTCAAACATAATTTATCTCCTTTTTCACTACATTATATAGAGATTTATTTAAATATAAATCCCCGTGACAGCCTATAAACAAATTGTACAATTGCATAAGAAAAATTTTTATATTAAACTGTTCAGTATGAAAAATATATTATTTGTATTCGGAACAAGGCCGGAAGTTATAAAACTTGCCCCTGTTATTATAGAGCTTAAAAAATATCCTGATAAATATAACGTTATAATTTGTAATACTGAGCAGCAAAAAGAACTCTCAAATCAAACTCTGTCTTATTTCAATTTAAAAGCTGATATTAATCTTGATTGTATGCGTCCTGATCAATCACTTTTAGAAGTACAAACAAGAATTTTATCTGCTTTGGATAAAATATTTGAGAGCAATAAGATTGATGCTACTGTTGTTCAGGGGGATACAATGACAGTTCTATGCGGAGCTCTTGCAAGTTTTTACAGAAAAATTCCTGTTTACCACATAGAAGCCGGACTTCGCTCATACGATATATATGAACCGTTTCCCGAAGAAGTTATGCGGCAAATGACATCAAGAGTTGCAGAACTTAATTTTGCACCGACTGAAAAAAACAGGCAGGCACTTCTAAAAGAAGATATAGATAATAACAAAATTTTTGTTGTTGGTAACACAGTTATTGACGCACTTTTCTGTCTTTCAGAGGATACATTAAATAGTGCAAAAAAATATTTTGACAATTCAGGAATTACGGTAGATGATAAATTGGTTTTGATTACTGTTCACAGACGTGAAAATCACGGAGAACGGATTGACAGAATACTCAACGCTATAGAACATCTTGTTAAAAAATATTCGGATCATAAATTTGTAATTCCCGTTCATCCGAATCCCAATGTCAAAGATAAAGTTCACAACAGGCTTGAAAAGTATAATAACGTTAAATTGTTAAAGCCTCTTGATTATCCTTATCTTGTGTATCTGATGAAAAATGCCAAATTAATTTTGACAGATTCCGGAGGTATACAGGAAGAAGCTCCTTCATTCGGGTGCCCGACACTTGTCATGCGTTATGAAACAGAACGTCAGGAAGGTATTGACGCTGGAGTTTCAGTGTTGGTGGGTGCGGATTATGAAAAAATTATTTCTTACAGTGAAAAAATTCTCTCACATACAAGGGAAGAAACTCGTTTGAAAGCACAAAATCCTTACGGTGATGGAAAATCAGCGGCAAAGATAGAACAAATTATTGATAAACACAAGTAATTTGTTATGTGCAGGAAGACTATGAGTAGATTAAATTAAACTTTAGTCAGATTATTATTGTAATATCTTAAAGTTTCTCCCTTTAAAACGTGCTTTTTATAACTTTTTAATTTATAATTCATACTCGGCATCAAATCTACTTCTTTCTGAAAATTACGGTATAATGCCATCTCTCTTTCTTTAATTAGCTCATCATGACTTTTGGGTTTTACCTGTTTTTTAGCAGAACGCATAGCAGCAAATAAAATTACAAGAGAAATAATACTCCAGACAACTTTTTCATCATTATTGCTATTTACAATGGTAATAGGAGATGAATCAGGTGTTTCTAATACAATATTTGCCTTTGAAATTCCTTTTGCATCCAAATATATCTTTAAATCGTTATTTCCAAGACTTTGAACAGCAACACCGTTTACATTTGTAGCGTTTTTGTACAGAGTATTTATATCAGGTGACTGCTCAATTGCACTCATATAAAGAATAATACGGTCAGAAGATTCAACTTCTTTACGAACTTTTGTAAGCTTATCAGATCGTAAGATGACATTAGTCTGCCCGTCAGCATTATCAATAACAACTGAATTTAGAAAATTGTCTGCAGCATAAGCTGACATACCAGTCATAATAAGTAATGTAAGAATAATCTTTTTCAACATATCCTTTTAATCCTCTACATTTATACATTACTGTAACTTTCGTAAATATGCATCAATCGGGAGTTTTAAGTATATAAACCATAAGATTGATATATTTATTAAGTAATGTAACAAAAGAAGTACATGCCGAAATTGAACAAAAAAATTTTTGTTTATATAAATGTAAGACACGAGAATGAGGAGTTTGAAATATGAACGGTATTTTAGCCAAATCATCCGATGAAAGAACAAACAATATAAGAAGTGCAAAGCCGGCGGAATCTGTAGAAACAGCTGGTTCGCTTGCAATGAATAATGTATTCCACAGTCTATTTGAAACAAATTCTTATGACGAATTTTCAACAAATAATCCTTTTGCTGTTGATTATTCCCAGTATTCTGATTCAGGAGAAACTGTTGCATATACAGGCGGATTTTTAAGCAGTTTTGCAAATGCAGTATCCACGCTTTCTTCAAGTTCAGGATTTTCAAGCGGAAGTACAGCTTCTGCATCATGCAGCGGTTTTTCAGGCGGAACATCATCAGGCGGTTCCTGTGGCGGTGGCGGCGGTTTTTCGTCAGTTTGCTAGTTTTTAGTTAGTTGCAAAAAAGATATAAAGAAAAAGAAATACATTAAACGGCGGTACAATAAACCGCCATTTTTATTTATAAATTGTTTATGCGCAAAAAATATTTCACTTATATTCTCCTTACAGAACATGATACATTCTACTGCGGGTACACTGATAATTTAGAAAAACGATTTCACCTGCACTGTGAGGGGAAGGGTGCAAAATATACCCGAGCAAATAAACCCGTAAAAATAGTTTATTCAAAAGAATTTGACAATAAATCAGACGCAATGAAAGAAGAGTTCAGGATAAAACATCTTACAAGAGATGAAAAAATAAAACTCATAAACAATTAATCTGCTTGCTGCGTATTTGTATTTTCTGTTGAACTTGATTGAGAATTGTTATTTGTATTATTTTCTTTTTCTAGTCTACGCAGCTCTTTTTGTTTTAATTTTTCAAGTTTTTGCTGTTCTTTTAACTCCTGTTTTTCTTTTATCTCATTATATTTGATAAGAACTTCGTTTCCTGAGGTCGAACCTTGAATACGTTTACGCAATTTATAATCTTTTTGCTGTTCTTTAAATTCTTTATCCATTTCTTTAATTTTTGCTTTGTAAGAAGCTTCTAAATCTTTTACATAAGCCTCGTCTTCCTTTTTTTGCTTTTTAGCATTAGCTTCTTCAATACGTTTTAGATATTCTTTTTCCCGCTCCGTGACAGAAGGTGATACAACGCCTTGTTTTACAAGCTTGTATCCGTTCATACTTATATTTACTGTTTCAGCTTTGAAAGTAATAAGTCTTGACTGTTCGCCTTTATAGCTTACTGTCCATGTACCGAGATTAACAGGTGTTTCGCCGGTATAGGCATAAGCATTTACAATAACCCAGTCAGGATTATCAGCCGCAAAACCTAGAGGATAAACATCCCACCTTTTATCCTCAAGATTTAGACCTTTATTTTCTTCCCAGTAATATGAAATAGCGTCCCTTACTTCTACAAGACTATACGAAACATTATTTGTAAAATCATAAACAATCGGAGTAGTTTTCCAGATACCGTCTTTTGAATTGCCTATTTTTTCTTTTACCAGAAGTTTTGTACCGTCAGTTGAAAAATCGACAGGAGTAAGCGTTCTGAAAGTAAAATAGTTATCAATATTTTTATCAGTAGACAAAATAGGTTCGGCAAGTCTGTGTATAACATTTGCAGTAAGAATTTTATGCAAATTTGACTTTGCTTCTTCAAGATTTATTACAAACAAATCACAGGCAGTAGACGCGCTGTCTGGATAATAATAAACAGAAGGATACACCAATTTTGTAAAATCCGGAGAAACAATACCCTGTGCATTTTGCTGCCGTTTTTTATAAAATGTTTTTGTCAAAGATATTTCCGAAACACCGGGAGGGTTATTATATTTAGAAATTCTGTATTCCGGCTGGGGAACATAAACCATATCAGCCGGAGTAGGTATTTTAGGCACTTCAACATCAACGCTCATTCTGTCTTTAGGAGTGGAAAGCAGTTCATATTCTTCGACAGTCATAAATCCCGAAGGGTGTCTGTTTAACTTTGTACGCTCAAATTTTTCTTTTTCAGCTCTTTTATTTACATTGTGTATATGCTTTGCCTCTTTTTGGTTAAGATCATCAAAATTCGGCATTGGAATTTCATCGCCCCATTGAATATATGCACAAAAAGCTGCAGCAATTGCAAGTAATGCATAAATCACACTATACCAGACCTTCCTTCATAGCCATAGAAATAGCTTTTGAACGGGAGTTTACATATAATTTTTGCAAAATGCTGTGTACATGAGTTTTTGTGGTAGAAATAGTAATAACAAGCCTTTCTGCAATCTGCGGATTTGTAAGCCCGTCAACAATTAATGCGAGAACTTCCATTTCACGTTCAGTCAATCCGTATAAATTTTTCCCGAGCTTATAATTAATTTCTCCTCTTTTTTCAGTGTATTCATTGTTTCTTCGAATATTTGAAAGAACAACTTTTGCAATAGCGGGATCAAGCCAGCCTGCACCTTCTGATACGGCTTTAACAGCACCAACGGTTTGTTCTGATGTTGCACCTTTTGTAATATAACCGTCGGCACCTGCCTGAAAAGAATCAAATATATCATCTTCGCTTTCTCTTGAAGTATACATAAGAACCTTAATATCCGGATTTGCTCCCTTGATACGTTTAGTTGCTTCAATACCGTCAATTGTCGGAAGACCAATATCCATAATAACAACATCAGGTTTTTCGGCAAGAGCCTTTTCCACTCCGTCCAAACCGTCGGCGCACATATCTGAAATTTCAATACTAGGATTAGCACTCAATATAACAGATAGCCCCATACGAGCCATATCATGATCTTCAACAATTAAAACCTTTATATTTTTAGCCATTAGAAACCTGTCTTTCTTTAACTTTACCATCGGTAACCACATTTGTTAAGAGAAATGTAAATTCACTTCCTTTATCAAGTTTGCTGTCTACCCAAATTTTACCGTTATGAGCTTCAATAATCTGACGCGATAAGTATAAACCAAGGCCTGTTCCGGTAGAACGTTTTCTTGTCGTCCCTTGTGAAAATCTTTTAAATAAATTTGGAATATCCGCCTGGGGGATACCGTTTCCGTTATCACTGACGGAAAATATAAAATCACCGTTTTGTGCTTTTGCCAGAACTTTTATTTCACCGCCTTTGTTGGTATAATTAACGGCATTGCCGCAAAGATTTGTTATTACTCTTTTTATCTCGGCTCTGTCAGCCAGAATATGTAAACCATCAGGTAAATCAAATGTTACGATAAATTTTAAATCTTTTTTATCCGCAAGCGGTTTGAGTTCGGAATAACACTGCTCAACCAGCTCTTTTGCCGGAAAAGCTGTTTTGCATAAAGACAATTTACCGCTCTCAAATCTATAAACTTCCAGAAGTGCATTTACAAGTCCTAACAAATCTTCATTGCTTTGCAGCATTGTTGATAAAAGAATTTTTTGCTTTTCTTCAAGATTTCCGATAGCACCTTCAAGGAAGAATCTTAAAGTTTGAATAGCTGCAAGAAGCGGAGTTCTCATATCATGCGTCAAAGTAGCAATAAAATCATCTCTCAAACGCTCAGTTTCTTTTTGAACACTTACATCTCTGATTACGCCGACAAACTTGTCAAAATTATTTTCACTGTCATATGAAATAGCAGCAAAACTTATTTCAACAGGGGTATGCTCGCCGCTTAGGGAATTTACAACATAGTAATCACGAAGAAGGACTTCGGATTTATCGCTTCCGAGTCCGAAAATTTCTCCGGATTTGTTGCCCTTTGCAGAGTTTAATTCTTTTATGTTTGAATAAGCGATCTCCTGAAATTTTTTCTTGCACAGAGATTTTTCAGACAACCCTACCATATTTTCGCAGGCAGGGTTTACTTGAAGAATATTGCCTTCACCATCGACAATTATAATCCCATCCGCACAATAATTGATTATACCCGAAAGTTTTTTATTGGCTTCTGTCAAATCAGAAGTTCTTTCGGCTACAAGTTTTTCAAGATTTTGCGAGTAATCTTCAAGCTTTATTTTAGCCTTCTCAAGCTCATTAATTTTATCTCTCAAGTTACTGAGCAAATGACTTCTTTCTATCCCGTTTTTAATATTCATAAGAAGATCATCATTATCCCATGGTTTTTCAATATACTTATAAAGTCCTATTTCATTGATTGCCTTTATAGCGTTTTCTTTATCAGCATAACCTGTCAGCAAAATCATACTAACTTCAGGGTAAAGTTTTTTAGCCTCTTTTAAAAACTCCAAACCATTCATTTCAGGCATAATAAAATCAGAAATAATCAAATCCGGAACGTTTCCGCATAAAAACTCCAGGGCTTTTTTCGGGGTATTGAACAAATGTATATCAGAATACCCCTCAACTTTAAATAAAGCTTTAAATGCTGAGGTAACTATTTTTTCATCATCTACTACAATAATTTTACCGCTTTTCATACTTATATGATAAGCTATTTTTTTATTTCGGACAAATTGTTTACAAAATTGAAATAATTAAAAAAGCGGGAAATTTTAATTTTCCCGCCCTTTTTATTAAAGCTACTTGTAAGAATGAGCTTTATATTCTCGCTTTGATAAATCCTGATCAAGATGGTATAACGAAGCTTTTTCATCACCGAACATTTTTAATTTAGTAATAACATCCCGTGCATTTGCTTCTTCTTCAACCTGTTCAGATATGTACCAGTTAATAAAATGACGTGTTGCCAGGTCGCACTCATCTTCACTTAATGATGCAACACAATTTATGCTGTCTGTAACAAATTTTTCATGTTCTAATATTTTTTCAAATACTTGAAGCGGATTTTGAAAATTTCTTTGCGGTGCATCAATTTGCTCTAATTTAACTTTGCCGTCACGCTCTATTATATAGTCAAACAAAATCATTCCGTGATCCATTTCTTCCTTTGCCTGAACTTTTGTCCAGTTTGAAAAACCAAAAAGGCCAATTTCATCAAAATAAGCAGACATAGCAAGATAAAGATACGCCGAATAAAATTCCTTATTTATTTGTGAATTAAGTATATTTTCTACTTTTTCGTTAATCACTTTGTCCCTCCCACAGTCCGTGTAAATTACAAAACTCCCGGGCAAGAGTTTTACCTAATTTCTCCTCAATTAGCATCTTTGGCTCCTGACCGGGGTGTAAATATTGAAGCTGTACATGATTTTTATCTTCAGAAACAGTTTCTATAAACATAATGTAATGTTCTTCTGTCATAGGATGTAAAACTTCGCCGACTCTGACTTCATCTTTGTTGTTTTCATTTTTTACAAAAACAGGAATATGTTTTTCAAAAATAGCTTCTTCTCTATTTTGGCCGTTAACTTTTTGCATAGGCTGACCGCAGCAAACAAGTTCTCCGCCGCCAACAAGAATTACTTCAACCAAATTCCCGCAGATATTGCATCTGTATAAGTCAAGTCTTTCCATTTTTTCTCCTTTCGACATTATAATTATCCTGATTTAAATAATTTTTTCATTCACCAAATGTCTATAAAATATTTTTAAAAGAAAATTTTGAATTAAAAACTTTTTATGCTAAAATATAATTAGTCGTGCTCCACGGGGAATTGCAATCCCTCGACCCGAAGTTTATGCGGGGTGCAGAGCCTGTTGTGAGGGTATGGCGGATAATTTTGATAATTCGAATATTGTTGACGTTTAAATTTTTGGCGGCGTAAGCTGCCGAACCGTGTCAGGATGGAAACATAGCAGCACTAAGGCAATCCTTGCGGGTGTCAAACCTTTAAAAAGAGATATTCGATTTAAAGATTTTATACGCAGTATTCGATAGACAGTGGCACGGCTTTTTAAACAAAAAAAAGCCTCCTTTTTTAGGAGGAAAAATTTTTTTTAGGAAGGTAGGAATAGGAATTTTAAATCTCTCTCTTATTTAAATACTCTCTTTTAATATCCTTGTGTTTATTTAATGCTCTCATATATATAAAGTATATATTTATTACATAATTTCAATCATTACCCAAGTTGTTACAAAAATTAATACTTGATTTTTTATATACATTGTTTTAAGATTAAATACGGTAGGAGACAGAGTAGGAGTTAGGAATGTTAGTTTCTTCAATTGCCCGTCTGAATGTACATAATACTCTTAATAATTCGGTATCCAAGCAAAATAATAATGCTTCAAATTCTGCACATACATTTGGCGGTGAACATGAATTATCCATGTTAAATAAAATAGATAATAAATTAAGTCTTGATTTGAGTACAAATAAATTATTGTATAACGTAAATTTTCTTCAGGAAAAGTTTTCTGCAAAACATGATCAAAATAATGTAAAAAAATCTTTAAATGTATTGGCTTAATCCTTTTTAAATAATTCTTTTACAAGTACTGAGCATAGTGCAGGGATAATTGCAACAAAAATTAAAACGTTGGTTATTCCAAAATTTTGCGCAACAAATCCTAAAATTGACATTATTATCGCAACAATCCCCCAAGAAAATCCGTTTATAAAACCTGAAATAATACTTTTATACTCAGGTAAAACATTTTGCGCCATTACCATTGTTACCGGAGTTGCCATCATTGTAATGAATCCGGTGATAACAAATATTATTAGTGCAAAGGTCGGGTGAATTTTATATGTATATATAAATATTAGCATAAGAGGCAAAGTGGAAATCATTGAAATATAAAATACGTTTGGCGCTCCTATGCGTTTTTCTACATGATTACTTACAAGAGAACCAATTCCACCCGCAAATATAAAAAGAAACAAAGCCATACCTATATAAAACGGCTTATACCCCATATTTTTCCACAAAAAAGGAAGAAGAATAAAACATGACGAATTAACCATAGTTTTAAGCATTGCTATAATATTCAAGATATTAAGTTTCTTATTTGATAGAATTCTTTTAAAAGCCGTTTTAAAATCTATGTTTGGCATAATCTCAACGTTCAAAGACAACTTGGGAACGAATTTGAACATTAATAATGCCCATAAAATTCCTAAGAAAGTCATCAGAGGCATTTTATGCATTCCCAAAAACTGAGTTATACCGGAAGATATTACAGGCCCGCATGAATATCCGAGTGTACCCATAGCAATAAAAATTGCCATTGATTTACCGGAATTAGCATTATCAGCAAATTTAGAAGCAAAACCGAGTGCCTGAGGATGAAACAAACTTGAGCCTATACTTCCTATAATAATAAAAAACACTAGCAAAAAAGGATTAGTGCAAATTGCTGACAGCGGAATAAATATTGACGATAAAATTAATCCCCAGAATATAAAAGAGCGTTTTACGATATTATCAGCAAAATATCCGAATAAAGGCTGCATCAAAGATGAAAAGATATGTGAAATTGTTAATATAACTGTTGCAACAGCCATAGACAAACCTATTTTTGCTGCAATAAAAGGCATAATAGGATTTAAAACACCTGTATAAATATCATTTATAAAATGCCCGCCTGAAAGCCAGATTAGAGCTTTTTTGTTAGAGGGTAAATTGTTTTTCATAACAAAAAAAATTAAACGCTAAATACAGTCAAAAATCAAGCTCTTTTGCGGTGAAGGAAAAACAAAAACACAGAAGCAAAAATAATAATTAAAACAGACATAATTTGAGCGACAGGAACACCGCCTATATCGAGCACACTGTCAACTCTGCAATGCTCTATAAGAATTCTGGCCAATGAATACAAAATTAAATAAATGCACGCTAAAGTCCCGGGTTTTTCAGACAATTTTTTAAATAGCAAAACAAGAATTATAAAAATTAGTAAATCAAGGATACTTTCATATAAAAAGGCAGGATGAAAATATTCATATTTTATAAATTCTAAAGGTCTGTGGGAATGTGGAATATAAAGTTTCCATGGCAGGTTCGTCGGCATGCCGAAGGCCTCAGAATTAAAAAAATTTCCCCATCTTCCGATACTTTGCCCCAGAGCTGTGCCGCACAAAAATACATCAGCAAGCTTTAAAAATGACATCTTATATATTCCGGCAAAACAATAAAGAGAAATTATACCTATAATTATCATGCCATGAATTGAAAGCCCGCCCTCTCTTACATTTAAAATTTCTACCGGATGAAGTGAATAATAAGAAAAATTTACAAGGCAATAATATAATCTTGCACCTAAAATTCCTATTAATATAATAAACGGGGAAAAATCAATTATATATTCAGCTTTCGAATCACCATAATATTTTTTATAAATCAAATATGCTGTATAAACACCTGTAAAAATTGCGAAAGCAAGTATTATTCCGTAATAATAAACGGGGTAATTAAATATTCTAAATGCAATTTCTCCCGGAGATTGAAACATAATCTACTCTGTTTTATGCGTATTTTCAGCCAGAAGCTTCTGAAGCTCTTTAATTTTATTTTCAATATAAACCCTGTCGTCGGCACTGTCGGCTTTATCCAAATAAAGTCCGTAATCAGATATTGCATTATTTAAAAGATTGGTTAACATTCTTTTTTCATTTTCTGATATTACTTTTTCAGATTTTTCAACAATAGAATCTTGTGGAGTCTGTATTTGTTCAACTTTTTCAATTGTGTCATCATCATTAACTTTTACATAACCCGAAATTAGGTCTTTTGCAAGATTTTCTTCGCAAACTGCCAGAGAATAGTATACATCAGGGAAATCAGGATTTAATTTTATTGCGTCATTATAAGCTTTTATAGCATTTGTATAATCTTCTGCTTTAGTGTAAGCTACGGCAAGATTATAATGAGTTTCAAAGACACTGCCGTCAAGATCAACACTTGATTTTAAACGTTCTATAGCAGATACGTAATCACCTTTGTCCATAAACTCTTTTGCTTTGTTATTCAATTCCTGCACTGCAAAATTATTAATACAGGCAGTAGATATTACAGAAATAAACAAGATACTTGCTAGTAAAAAAGCTTTTTTCATGCTATAATAATCCTCATAAAACCATCCGTATTTTTTATTATAAAATAAGCATTAATATTTGGCAAATTTTATAAAAAAAAGTTACAATCGGTTTGTGAAACGAGGTGAATATGTCAGAAAAAAAAGTGATAAAATTAGGAGCAAAAAGAGATAAAAAAGCGGAAATAAATGAGCATGAACATAGGCATCAAGATGATCTTGTTTATTGCAGTTTCTGCCACAGACCAAATACACAAGTGTTAAAAATGGTTCAGGGGCCGGGGGTTAATATTTGTTCAGAATGCACAATGATTGCTGTTCAATATCTTATCTTAAATGATAGAATGCCTTCTGCCGAAGCTCAACAGATTTTAGATGCATTTTGGGGGAAAGCCAGATAATGGTGGAAAATTTTGAACTTAACCCGTTTGAAATAAAAGCTGAAATTTCTAATGTTTTATCTAAACTTTCAGATGTTAAGGATTTTGAAAGTTATGAAATTCATTTAAGGACTTTGGATCGACAAAAAGATAAAAATATTATCGTAAAACTTTTATTCAAAGAAATTAATTCACCTCAAAAAAATCCAGATTTGCTCAAATTTCTGCTTATCAGGTATAGCCCGAAAAATGAGCTTGTTGAACGCCTCTGGAATATTATAAAAAATAACATGTCATCCAACAATGCAAAGATTTTTGCACTCGATTTACTGAGAGATATTGATTCAAATTGGACCTATGAAGAGTGTGATGCATATATTGACAATCCGGATGAACTGGTCAACGCTGACACTAAAAAAATACTTGATAACGCAATAGTAAATCCTGAAGTTCAAATAGATTTTTTGGATTTTCTAAGTTCACTGTCGGATCAGGATAAAATTATTCTTTTAAAGTCACTGTCAGATGATTATTCCAGCGATGAACTTGCTAATTTGCTTATACCGGTATTTTTGTCTATGCCCGATACTGAAACCGGCAAAACAGCATTGGAAATTCTCGGAAATTCAAAATCGCAGCTTGCTTATCACGCATTAAATACTGCTGTAAAATATGCGGATGAACGGCTTAAACCGGCTATAAATAAAAATCTTTCAATACTAAAGCTTGCAGGTATCAGACAGGACAATTCAACAGAATTTTACAAAAATATTTTGAAAGATTCAAAGCCATACAAGTTCTGTATTACTTATCCTGACGGCCATGGCAATCAAGCTGTTATAGTATCAAGAATAAAAAAAACAGGACAAGTACAATTTGTAGCAATAGTAATTGATGATTACAAAGGCATCCGCGACTGTTTCGGATTTAATGAAATTTCCAAATTTGAATGTAACGCGATAATAGAACGCTTCTACAGAGGACAAAGAGCTATTGAACTTGCTCCGGGTATTTTAAAATCCATTCTTTTTAATGCTGAACAGCTTTCGGCAAACAATATGCCTTACGAATATGTCTGCTGGAAAAATCTTCTTGCAGACATTGAGCCTGAATCTATTGAATTAAATTTTGAGAATAAAAAACTTTCTCAAAAAGAATTTGAAGAAATATTAAGATATGATTTTACAGACTACTGGTTTTTAAACAGCAATTACAGTGATGAATTTGAAGAATTTTTAAAAGAACTGGAACAAGTTTCACCTATAGACTATGACAAATTTATCGACTTAAATCTTGAAAAAGTTTTTTTCAAAGAAGAATATCGCATCTGGCATGAACGTATTTTACATACTGCAGTTCTGAAATATTTTTCAGATGATAATAAGGCTGCAAAAAATTTATATTCGCTGTATAATGATAGAATACTTGTACGCGAATTTTTCAAAAATATTTTGCGAAAAAGTATATATGAATATTATTTTGCAAAAAACGAAAAAGAAAAAATACAAGCTATCGAAGAAATGTGGGTAAAATAATGTACAAAGTAATGGCGCTTGATATCGGAACAAAAAGAATAGGAGTTGCATTAAGCGACTATTTACTTGTGCTTGCAAACGGTCATTCATGTATTTCCCGCCAGCCTGAAAATAAAGCTATTGAAGAAATTTTAAAAATTGCAAAAGAAAACAATGTGCAAAAAATAGTTGTCGGCGTGCCTTTGAATATGGACGGCACCCAAGGTGCGCAGGCAGATGATTGTAAAAATTTTGCATCAAATATCACTGAATATGAAATTATTTATGAGGATGAAAGACTTACCTCGGAAACAGCAGAAGAGAATTTAAAAGAAAAAAAAATAGACTTCAGAAATAACAAAGGACTGGTTGATATTGAAAGTGCTTGTATTATACTGGAACAGTACCTTAGCAGAAAATAAAAAGAAAGGATAAAAAATTATGGCAGATGAAGATCAAATCATTGAAACTCTTGATGAAAACGGCAATGTTATCAAATTTGAACTGTACGATATAGTCGAAGTTGACGAGCAGGAATATGCACTTCTTTTACCGGTAGAGGAAGAAGAAGGAAATGAAGTCATTCTGATGCGCCTTACAAAAGACGGTGAAGATTACCTGTTTGAAACAATTGATGATGATGCTGAATTTGAAAAAGTTGCAGCTTATGTTGAAAATATGGATGATGAAGAAGACGAGGAATAGATTTTGTTTGAAAAATTTACCGAAAAAGCAATAAATGTCGTAAGTACCTCACAAAATATAGCAAAAGGAATGAAAACTGATAAAGTATATCCGGAGCACCTTCTGCTTGCCCTATTCGATGAGGCAAAAGGAATTTCTTTAAAAATATTCAAATCTTATGATATAACACATGAAAAATTGGCTGAATACATTAAGGAAACTGTCGATTTTAAGCATGCATCAACTGAAGTAAACCGTACGCTTCCTTTTGATGATGAATTTAAAGAAATACTTAAAAAATCTCTTGATCTTGCGAACAAATCAGGTAACCCGACAATACTTTACGAACATTTATTCCTTTCGGTAATTTCAGACAAAAAATCAAATAACGTTAAAATCCTTGAAAATTTAGGATTTGATATATACAAATCAAAATCTTTACTTGAAAAACTCGTACAAAAGAAAACCAAACGTCTTTATCATCCAGAGGTTGATGAAAAACAAGAATCCATTGAAAATAAAGCAAAAGAAACAGATAACATCTTTGACAGCAAAGAATCTGCAAAAGTTTTTGAGCGTGCTGTTGCAAAACTATCCGCATCTAATTACGAAATCCTGGGCACAGAACAGATTCTTTCCTCAATACTGGAAGATAAGGATTCGGAACTAACTAAAATATTTGCAAAATACGGTGTAACGAGCGAAAATTTTGAAAAAAAACTTGAAAAAATTCAGTCAAGACAGGCTGAATACGAAGGCAGACAAATTATTTTCACCCCAAATGCCTTTACGACTATGAATATGGCACTTCAGACTGCAAAAGAGCTTGGCTCGTCAGTTGTTCTTCCGGAACATATAGTTCTTGGACTTTTAAAGACAAAACGAGGAATTGCATACGATATTTTGAAAGAATTAAAAATTCCGGATGATGATCTTGCCCACAGTATTATAAAGCCAATCGAAAAGCAGATGCCGGAGACTTTAACTATTCTTCGTCTTGCAAAAGAAGAAGCAAGACGTTTGGGAAGAAATATAGTAGGCACGGAAATGTTTCTTCTCGGAATTATCGGGGAAGCTACAGGTATAGGAGCACGTGTGCTTGCAGAACTTGAAATAAACATTAAAGATGCAAGAGCTGTTGTAGAAAACCTTATAGGTTTCGGGGATGAATACTATGATTCTGAAATTGTTTTTACGGAAAGAGCAAAACGTGTTCTGGAAACAGCCTGGGAACTTGCCAAAAAAGACCAGAAGGATAAAATTGAATCAGCCCATATGCTGCTTGCTCTGACGACTGAACCTGATTCGCTTGCAATGAAAGCTCTTGAGCAGCTTGGAGTTGACGCAGTAGAAATTAAAGAGGGAGTGAAAAAATTTAAAGAGGCTTAAGTGATTGAGCAACAAGTTAAAGATTTTATAAATAAATATAACCTATCAGGCACATTTATAGTAGCTTTTTCAGGAGGATACGACTCAATGTGCCTTTTAGATATTTTAAATAAATCTGCCTATGATATAGTTGCAGTTCATTTAAACCACAACTGGCGCGGGCAGGAAAGTTTAAATGAGGCACAAAATTGCTATAATTTTACCCAAAAAAACAATATAAAATTTTATACGGAAACACTTGATAACTCTGTCGAAAAAACAGAAACTGCAGCCAGAAGCGCAAGATATGACTTTTTTAACCGTTGTGCAAAAAAGTATAATTCCAATGTTGTATTTACGGCCCATAATTTTGATGACAACGCAGAAACAGTATTATATAGAATTATCAAAGGTACAGGTACAATCGGCCTTCAGGGAATAGCTGAACACCGCGGGATTTTTTACAGACCGCTTTTAACCACCAAAAGAGAGGAAATAGAAAAATACTGCCATAAAAATAAGCTCACAGTCAATGTTGACACTTCAAATTACAATACAAATTTTAAAAGGAATTTTATAAGACACAAAATTCTTCCCTTAATGAGAGAAATTAATCCTAAGGTAGCCGATGCTTTAAATACTCTTTCAGAAATTGCGGCAGAGGAAAATACCTTAATTCAAAATTATTTGACGAAGAATATACTTGAAGCAGAGGGGCTTGAACAAAAACGTATAATATACAAGATTTTAGTTGAGAATAATATTGATTATGATAAAAAGAAAATTGACAATATTCAAAAATTTATAGAAGAAAACAAAAATTCAAAATCAGGTAAAAAATATTCTCTTACAAGTGATTTATGGTTATTTGTAAATAATAAAAAAGTCGAAATAATTAAAAAGAAAGAAAAAAAACATTATGAAATACAAATAACAGATACAGGAAATTATAATTTTGACGGCTATAAATTTTCAATAGAACCGGTATCTGAATTTCCGGCTGCTTACCCTAAAGACAGTGAATTTAAAGCCTACATTGAAATTAAAAACATAAATTTTACTCTCAGATACAGAAAAAACGGGGATAAAATTTTGCCGCTGGGCTCATCAGGGTCACAAAAGTTAAAAAAGTACCTTAATGAAAAAAAAATTCCTGCCCATGAAAAAGACGATATAGTTTTACTTTGTAATAAAAATGAAATCTTGTGGGCTGCCGGACTTGGTATCAGCGACAGAATAAAGGTTGTAAATAAACCGACACATGTGTTAACATTAAAAAAGAGGCAGGTTATTCATGATGAACATTAAAAATTTAAAAGTTTTATTTAGTGAAGAACAAATTCAAACAAGAATAAAAGCTCTTGCAACTGAAATGAACGAATTTTACAAAGGCGAAGAGGTCTATGCAATATGCGTTCTGAAAGGAGCTGTTATGTTTGCAACGGATCTTGTAAAAAATCTTAATATGCCTTTAAAAATGGAATTTATCAGACTTTCCAGTTATAACGGCGGAACCAGCACCAGCGGAAAAGTTAATGCTGTTGATATTTCATTGCCTGATCTAAACGGGAAAAATGTTCTTATTATAGAAGATATTGTTGATACAGGACTTACAGCAAAATTTTTGCTTGATTTTATGAATTGCAACTTCCATACAAAATCCACAAAATTTTGTTCGCTCCTTGACAAAAAAATAAAACGCGTAACAAAAGTTGAGCCTGATTATTACGGCTTTGAAGTTGATGACAAATTTCTTGTAGGCTACGGGCTTGACTATGACGGCTACTATAGAAATCTGAAATATATAGGATATGCAGATAAGTTTGACCTGGAGTAAATATATTGGATAAGTATGAACAATTTACAAAATTGGTTAAAGATATATGTCTTGTCAAAACTGATGATAATTTTGGCACGGAAATCTTTAGAATATTAAAAAAAATTATTGATTTCAAATCAGGGTATATATTTTTTTTAAATCCGGAAAGACTTGTGCATTCGTACAGTCCGCAAGCAAATTCTCTAAAAAAAATAAAAAAAGATTCTCTCAAAGAAAATTTAGTTTTTAAAAATTCAATTTTCGGGGTTATTGTACTTGAAAACGGAAATTTTTCGATTGAGGACAAAATTATCTTCAAATCCTGCTGTGCGTTGATATCAAATATTATTAAGGATATTGAACTTACAAAAGTTATTAAAATGCAAATAGATGCCCTTCAGCAAGGCTACATTGAAACCCGCAGATACTCGGATAAAATTAAAGAAACGGACGAAATAAAAACAAAGTTTTTCTCAAATATAACTCATGAATTAAGAACTCCGCTTTCATCAATTCTTGGTTTTACCGAACTTCTTAGCAGTGAACACATCGGGAAATTGAATAATAAACAAAAAGAATATATAAATGACATTAAGATATCCGGGGTAAATTTACTCGGAATGATTAATGAAATCCTTGATATGTCAAAAATTGAAGCAAATGCAATGAAACTAAATCCACGAAAATTTCATGTAAAATCAGCTGTTGAAGAAGTTGTGAATATAATCTCACCCCTAATTACAAAAAAAAATATTATATTAACAAAATCTTTGGACGATGTAGAGATTCGTGCTGATTTGCAAAAATTCCAGCAAATATTATTTAATTTACTCGGCAATGCCGTAAAATTTACCCCTGAAAACGGTGAAATTGCAATAAATGCAACTAAAATAAAGAATAATCTATTACTATCAGTAAAAGATAACGGTATCGGAATTGATAAAAAATTTCACCAAAAAATATTTAAACCTTTTGAGCAGGCTGTTTCGACTGAAAATTCTACCGGACTCGGTCTTGCAATTACAAAACAACTTGTAAAACTTCATAAAGGAACAATTTCTTTGAATAGTGAACCCGATAAAGGAAGCGAATTTTTGGTTACTCTGCCTTTGGAGTAAATATTGATTTATGTATAAACTATATGGTATAGTAAAAAAGAGGGGTTAAAATATGGCATCAATAAAAGACGCTTTTCAAGAATCATTACAAGATCATAATTCGTTAATAAAGTATATTATATTTGCAATACCGGTATATTATTGTGTTGATTTGTACAGTAAAAATGATATTTTATTCTGGGCTGTAAGCGCTGTTGTTTTTGTTTTGCTTTTCGGTATTATGATAAAGTGCACAACCAATGTTCGTAATGGTAAAAATTACGTTTTACCTACATTTAATATTTTTTCGATATTTTGGTCCGGGTTGAAAGGACTTATAGCTATAGGTCCGATAATAGCCTTATGTACCTGGCTTGCAGCCATAATATGTAACTTTTTAAGCAGTTACTTTACCGAACCCGGTTCTATGACCGTATGGTATTTTATTGTTTGGGGACTGTTTGTTTCATTTATGATGACAGGATATCTCTGCTATTCAAGAAATTTAAAAATATCAGATGTATATAATATTAAAATACTGGCTAATGCAAGTGTTGATGTGTTCATCGGGATTATTTTTATGATACCGCAGGTATTGATTGCTAATGCTATAATTGCAGGGCCGATAACATACATTATCTGGCTATTTTTTGGAATTCCGCATCCCATAGCAGTATTTTTCTGGAGCATGTGTCTTATATTCAATCTTTCAATGGTAGGACATTATCTTGCACAAATTGATTATGAAACTATTTCCATCCATGAAAAAGAAAAAGACAATTTTATTTAACCATTTCACGCAATTTTTTAAGTTTATCACGAATTTCTGCAGCACGCTCAAAATCAAGGATTTTTGCAGCTTTATGCATATCTTTTTCAAGTTTGTCAATAAGTTTTGGCAGATCTTTCTTTTCAATATTCAATTCGACCATTTCCTCCGCAACTATATCTTCCAAATCCCTATAACTTGCAACTAAAGATAACAGGTTATTTTCTATCGGTTTTTTAATAGTTTGGGGGATAATTCCGTATTTTTTATTATAATCAAGCTGTATTTTACGACGTCTTTCCGTTTCAGAAATTGCTTTTTCCATAGATTCTGTTATTCTGTCAGCGTACATAATAACTTCACCACACGCGTTACGCGCTGCACGACCGATTGTTTGAATCAGGCTTGTTTCAGAGCGCAGGAAACCTTCTTTATCAGCATCCATAATTGCAACAAGAGACACTTCCGGAATATCAAGACCTTCTCTTAGAAGGTTAACACCAATAAGTACGTCAAATTCACCGAGTCTTAAATCCCTGAGAATTTCAACTCGTTCCAGCGACTGAATTTCACTGTGAAGGTAACGCACTTTAATTCCTTCTTGAATAAAATAATCAGTTAAATCTTCTGCCATCCGCTTGGTAAGTGTTGTTATCAGTACACGTTCGTTTTTATCAGTTCTTTTTTGAATCTCCTTTTTCAGATCTTCTATCTGTGATTCAATTGGGCGTACGGAAATTTTCGGGTCAACAAGCCCTGTCGGACGAATAATTTGTTCAACAATCTGTGCGGAAGTTTTTCTTTCAAATTCCCCGGGAGTTGCCGAAATATATATTTTTTGGTGAACTTTTTTGAAAAATTCAGCATTTTTTAAAGGTCTGTTATCTCTTGCACAAGGAAGCCTGAAGCCATATTGTATCAAAGTATCTTTTCGGGAAGCATCACCGTGATACATGCCTTTAAGCTGGGGAAGAGTAACATGTGATTCATCAACAACCGTTAAAAAATCTCCCTGAAAATAGTCAAGAAGTGTTGCTGGCGCAGAGCCAGGCGGTCGTCTTTCAATAATACGCGAATAATTTTCTATACCTGAACAATAACCCATTTCTTTAATCATTTCAATATCATATTTTACCCGCTGTTCAAGCCTTTGCGCTTCTATAATTTTGTTTTCGCTGTTCAATTCAGCTAGCCGCTGCTGTAATTCTTTACGAATTAAAGATATTGTTTCCTCTACGTTCTCATCATAGGAAAGATAATGTACAGCAGGATAAATCACGACTTTGGAAGGTGTTTCCAATATTTCTCCGGTTAAATTATCTATTCTGACAATTTTTTCTATTTCATCGCCGAAAAAATAAATTCTCGTAACAATTTTTTCATAGGCAGGCATGATTTCCACAATATCACCCCGTGCCCTGAAAGTTGAGCGTTCCAGAACAAGATCATTCCTTGTATATTGTACGCTTACAAGATGTTTTAAAAGATCATCACGAGAAATTTCATCTCCAACATTTAATTCAACAGAACCTTTAAAATAATTTTCGGGCAGCCCCAAACCGTAAATACAACTGACAGAAGCAACAATAATAACATCATTCCTTTCATAAAGGCTTCTTGTTGAATTGTGTCTCAGTCTGTCAATTTCTTCATTTATTGAAGCGGATTTTTCAATAAAAGTGTCAGTGCGCGGAATATAGGCCTCCGGCTGATAATAGTCATAATAACTTATAAAATATTCAACCGCATTATCAGGAAAAAGCTCTTTAAATTCATTATAAAGTTGTGCCGCAAGAGTTTTGTTGTGAGCAATAATAAGTGTAGGTTTTTGAATCCGCTCTATTACATTTGCTATTGTAAAAGTTTTACCTGAACCGGTAATTCCGAGCAAAGTCTGTGCGTCATCGCCTTTTTCAAGCCCTTCTACAAGTTCTTCAATAGCTTTTGGCTGATCTCCTGCAGGTTTATATTTAGATGATATTTTAAACTTTTTTTCCATAAAAAAATTATAACCTAATATAAAAATAGTAGCAAAAAATATTTTTGACAAACGTATATATATTTGCGAAAATTAAGCACAAGGTAAAAATATTGATTAATTCTGTAACACAAAATACGAATAATACGCAAGAGAAAAGCAAATATCGGGACCCCTTAAACAGAGGAGTACTTCTTGCATTATCTTATTCAAACGAAGTAGGAACAATTATTTCAGACATAGCTCCCAGACTTGGGACAGCTCTTTGGGCTCCTACTTTTATGTATCTAGGCGCAGATATTTATGACAAATACAAAAATGACAAAGACTGCTACAATCCGAGCGGCAAACGTGCATTTAAACGGGCAATATTTCAGGCGCTTACATCTCTGGTTGCAATGCCGGCTGCAATTATTTTAGGTAAATATATTATCTCACCGCTTGGTAAACTTGATAAAACCGGTGTATCAGGCAATACAAAAGATGCTATATACCGGCACACGAAAAATATTATACTTCAAGCACACGGGTATGCTTTTGAAAGTTATGACAACTTTAAAAGAGCGATTTTAACAAGTTTGCAAAATACTATTAACAGCAGAAAAAACGAAAAAAATACCGCAAATATTTTTTCAAGGATTTATAAAATAATTTTTACTGACAAATATCAGCTGCTGAGCAACGACGAAGAAAAAATCATGAAATTTGCAGAACAAAATGCAAAACAGACATATGAAGTTTTTCTTGCTCTAAAAAACAATGACACCAAAAAAGTTCCTAAAAAAATACTTAATCAATACAACAAAATCCTTCCTAAAATGAAAGAGATGTATAATGAAGCCGACTATTCATATCAGGCTACAAGAAATGCGCTCATGGAATATCAAACATCCCTTATATTTAAAAACAAACTTCTTAAAACACTGAGCGGCAGTATTGTATTATTTTTATTGTCAAAACCTATTAATGATTTTGTTGATAAACAGATAATGAAAAAAGTTATAGGCCCCGGTATAGATCAAATAGTAAATGCCTCAGTAAATGATTCAAGGCTCAAGAAAATATTTAATGATATGAAAAATAATCATCTAAACATTAACGCCGGAAACGTGAATACATTGAACCGCCCTGAGAAATTAACGAGTCAGCCCGAATTGACGTCAAAGGCTGCGGAATCTGCGTAATATATTGCCCGTCAACAAGTTTGGCAATCACTTTTAATGATAAAGCCATAGTCCTCGCCGGTTTTAATTCAACTACCGATGTTATTCTTGAAGCTCCATCAGACATTTTATTTATCTGGATAATATAGTCAAAATCTGTCAAAACTTTAGCTTTTGCATATTTTTCAGGCAAGGTATTTTGTGCCATAAATGCAGTCGTAAGCTTTGTAATGGCAGCATCAACAGACGGGGAATTCAATGTTGAAATATATCCGTTTTTATCAGAAAAATTGCAAACTGGTTCATTTAAATCCGTAAATATATATTCCGGACAAATCTTTAATATTGTTAATAACAACTGTTCTTTTTCTATCGCTGTATCAGTCAGGGAAAACTTCATCATATTTGCAGCATTTATAGATAAACGCGGGAATTGTTCAATAAGTGCAGAACGCATATCACTGTTCATTGAATTAATAAGAACATTTAAAAAGAAAGTCTTTCCTGAATTTATATCACCGGAAATAACAATATTTTTATGTTCGGAGATTGCAGAAATTAAAAAATCAAATATTTCTTTTGATGTAATATTTTTTTCAAATAAAGTATTAATATCAGCGGGAATAATCTTGTTAATCATTATATTTATACCGCCTACACTTGCAGGAGGAGTAATCAATGTTATAAAATATTTATCATTTTTTAAATTATAAATCGTTTTTGATGCATCATATTTTGCATTGCAGGACTTAAAAATATTGTGGGTTATTAAATTTATTTGGTTGTCATCAAGTTTTATTTCCGTATTTAAAACTTTACCGTTAATTTCAATATGTACATTTTTCTCACTATTGACAAAAACAGAAGAAACATTTTGCTGTGAAAGAAGATAATCAAGAGGACCAAAACCTGATATTAAATTATACATTTTTTCAATCAAATCTGTTTTTTCAGAATCAGAAAAAGATACATTTTTGGTATCTAAAGTCTTTTCAACAAAATTTTTAATGAGTTCTTTTTGTTTTAAATCAGAATATTCAAACCACACAGGAGTTGAATTTATTTTAGACAACAGGGAATCTTGCATTTCGAATTCAACATCCGAACCTGTATTATGATTGTTTTCTTTATTCTTTAATTCAGCAGAATTAATATTATTATCAGGGCTGATAACATAATTCTTTTTAAATCTGTCGCCTAATTTACTGCTTTTTAACAATTTAACACTATACCTTTCCGAGTTTTTGAGTCAAACTGCGTCTGTAAATACTGTCTGCAACCAACAAAGCAAGATTTTTATAACTCAATGCCACATTTGAATCAGGATTTATTGCCGAAACCGGAACTCCTTTATTTATTGCTGACATCATTGTAAAATAATTATTCGGAATTTTCCAGTAAATATTTTTTCCGAGGACTTCTTCAACATCATTTGCACTGATTTCATCATTTTCCATATATCGGTTAATAAGAATTTGTATTTTATCGTCTTGCAAACCGAGTTTGTCAAACAATTCCATGCATCGCTGGCAGTTACGCAAAGCCGGCAAGTTAACAATTGTCACGAGAAAAATTAAGTCTGAATTTTCCAGTGCATTTATTGCCTTACTGTCAAAGCCGCCAGATGTGTCTACAATTACGTAAGAAAAAGTGTCCCTCAAAATATCAAAGAGTTTAGTTATATCTTTTGATGAAACATTTTCAGCCTGCTTGAAATATGGTGGATCAGCCAAGACATATAAAGATGTATCTTTATATTTTTCTAAAGTTGAAAGCAAAAAATCTTCATTAATCTTATCAAGATTTTGCAGCATATAGGAAATATTAAAAGACGGCTTTAAATCAAGAAAAGTTGTAACATCTCCGAGTTGAAAATTTAAATCAATCAGGGCAACATTTTCTTTGGTAACTTTAGAAAGTTCAAGTGCCAAATTTGTTGCGATTGAAGTTTTGCCAACACCGCCTTTATTTGAATACACAGTTATTACCCTGCATTTGGATTTTTTAGGCTTTACCCCTGACATGTCAAGATAATGTTTATTTAAAACATCAAAGAATTCCCCCTTAATCAAAGGCAAGGCCAGAAAATCCGAAGCACCGATACGCATAGCACGCACAACAAGATCAACTTGAGGTTTGTCAGACAGAGCAATAACCCTGCAATTTCCGAATTCGGACGTTATTTTTGAAACAAAATTCAAAGCCTGCTCCTGATAATAAGAAATATCAACAATAACAAGGCATTTGTCCAGTTCTTTTACAGCATTATAAGCTTTTGAAAAGTCAAAAACAGCAGCAAGAAAATTAAATTTTTCAAATTCTTGCAAATATAATTTCAAAAGTTCTGATGTACTTTGCTGTTCTGAAATTACAATTGTCGGAATATTATGATTCATAAAAGTATTTTAGCATATCATTAAAAAAGTAACAAGTTTTTTAACTAATTAAGTGCTATTCCAAAAGATACTTAGCCGAACAACCTGAGCCTGCAACTTCGTATACGGTGTTTGATGATGGTTTGCCAATATCTTTGGAACAGCCTGTGATACCGTAATCAGCGTTATTAAGGCCCGGAATTTCGTCAAACAAACTTTCTGAACCGGCAGGGGCTAAATAATGTTTATTCTTCTTAATATCTGATGATACGTGAATTACAAAAACATCGCGCCCGAATTGATTCGGTCCATTATTAAAATTGTTTACATCCACAACTAT
>CASFPN010000043.1 GCA_949296425.1 uncultured bacterium | reverse complement strand
TGCAACATATTTATTATAGCATATGATTCATAATTTTTCAATCAAATCATTCAGGGATTTATATCGCAGTTTACACCAGATATTCTGAAAATCAGTCATTATGTCATTCCGAACTGGCTGCAAAACCCGTTGAGCCGGAGGGGAAACGTGATTTTATGCCCCTACCTGGTGTTTCGGAATCTTGCCGGTGGTAAGACACTGAAACAAGTTCAGAACCTGCCCTAAATTTATTTCAGGAGTGACAATTTTAGCATTTTTTAGTGTAAAATGCGATATTAATCCCGTTTTTGTGATAAAGTGGATTTGGTTAGGAGATATAAATGAAAAAATTACTCACTGTTTTCTTTTTACTCACGGGAATTTTATTTCCGGTATTTGCGGATGACAACAGCCTTGTTCTGCCATCTGTAACAGGTATTGTCGAAAATATAAAATACGAAGATACAATAGAACTTAATCAAGAAGAACAAACAGCAACTAAACAGCTTGTGACAATAAAGGTGCTGACCGGAAATTTTAAAGGAACAGAAAGAATTGTTGAAAATATGCTCACCGGGAATCCGGCCTATGATATTAATCTCAATAAAGGTGACAAAGTTGTTCTGCATGTGGAACCGGTTTCTGATACAATTTCCACGCCTGATGATGTAGATTTTTTTATCGCCGATGTAAAAAGAGATAATCAATTATTAATATTTGGTGCAATATTTTTTGCAATGCTTCTTTTAATAGGGCATAAAAAAGGAATTACAAGTATTATCTCAATAGTTTCAACCGTTGCTTTAATATTTTTTATGCTCATGCCGATGGTATTGAACGGTTTTTGTCCGATTGCATCATCAGTTCTTGTCGGAATTTTATCAACAATAATAACAATATATCTTGTCGGCGGATTTAACCCAAAAAGTTCCTCGGCAATTATCGGCACAAGCAGCAGCCTTATTTTCGCCGGTGCAATATCAATGCTTGCAATATATTTAGCACATTTAACTGGCTTTGCCGGCGAAGAACCAATGTTTTTATATACAGCAAGACCTGACTTAAATTTTACAGGAATCCTCTCAGCATCAATGGTAATAGCTGCGCTCGGAGCTTTGATGGATACTTCTGTTTCAATTGCAAGTACTATTAACGAAATTTACGAAACAGACAAAAATCTTTCAATAAAACAGCTTTTTAAATCGGGAATGAATGTCGGACGCGACATAATAGGCACAATGTCAAATACTTTAATCCTTGTATATCTAGGGAGTTCATTGCCGCTAGTTCTTTTATCCAGTAATATTGACATGAATAAATTTTTTAACCTCAATCAGGTTGCAACAGAAATTTTATCTGCACTGACTGGCAGCATAGCAATCCTTGTTTGCGTACCGATAACAGCAATCATTGCCGCTTTTTTAATCAAAAAAAGTAAAGACAAACAAGATGGCGGTTTCCATTTTGATAAAATTGAAATTAATTAGAAATTTATATTATATTATCCAAAACAGGTGTATTATCGTCCAAACGATACGCAAAAGAATTGTTATACTTTGCCTGTTTATAAGTATTTACAATTTGTGAAGGATGAGCACCCAGACTGCTTGCTTCTTTTATACTTGAATAACCGTTGTGCTTGTCCACAACTCTTAGTAAAAATGCAGGAATTCTTGAACACATATCATGTACAAATTCAGGAATTATTGTTACCACATCATCTATACCATTATTTTCCAATTCTTTAACAGCTTCTGCAGCCGCCTTAGATGTATATAAATCTTTAAAATGCTTATCAGCATTATAGATAATGTTAACTTTTGATGTAAAAGCTAAATCAGAATTTAATTTATTAATCATTTTGCCTCCTTAAAATATATAATATATTGCGAATTTATAAAATATTAAAAATAAAAAATTTTGCCAAAAATTCTTAAAATTTTTATTTTTCTAAACAAAATTTGACATGTAATAATTTGCCGGATAAGAATAAGCCAATTCTTTATTAACTTCAACAACTTCATGGTTCATATCTTTGTTGGCGTATTCCGGAGTAATTACAGGCAATTTGTCAGCCTGTTCCTGAGTTTTAACAATTTCCCCTGCAGGAATATACCTGTTATCGGCTACTTTAACGCCAATAACTTTCGCTGCCGGTTCAATTACAACATTATTTCCGATTTCCGATTTATAAACAAAAGCCTGCATTCCGACAAATACATTATCGCCGATTTTGGCAGGTCCGTGAACCTGTGATTGATGAGCCAGACTAACGTCTTTGCCGACATACACTGAATATTCCTGTCCGTCTTGTTTTACACGCCCCTGTTTAAGCCCGTGGATTACAACTCCGTCCTGAATATTTGATCCGGAACCGATATAAATAGGAGTACCTTCATCCCCTCTGACAGAAGCAAAAGGTGCAATATTAACATCCCGTCCGATTATGACATTTCCAATCACGCTTGCCTGCGGATGAAGAGCAACATTAGACATAAGAACAGGTATATACCTGTTAGGCACAAAACTTGTCTGAGGATTAGCCATAACATTTTTCGGGGTAATTTGAGGTAAAACTGGTAGCATGAATTTTCTCCTTGTTAAATTTATACATGATTATAAAAAACAAACAAAAATTTTTTTGCGGATAAAAAATACCGGCAAACTATTTAAGTCAGCCGGTATCTTTTTTAATATAATAATCTTATTTAGAGCAGGAACAGCAGCCGTAAACTGCAGATTTCAAAATATCTGCCTTTTCTGTTTTTTCCCACGGAACATCAATATCAGTTCTGCCCATATGACCGTAAGCAGCCAATAATTGATAGAATTTACCGCCGTTTTTAGCCGGCAAACCACGGAGATCAAACTGATTGATGATTGCGGCAGGTCTTAAATCAAAATATTTATATACTAATTTTGAAATTTCATCATCAGAAATTTTACCTGTACCGAATGTATCAACCATAATTGAAACAGGTTCTGCAACACCGATTGCATAAGCAAGTTCAATTTCACATTTTTCAGCCAAACCGGAAGCAACAATATTTTTAGCAACCCATCTTGCGGCATAAGCAGCAGATCTGTCTACTTTTGTGGGATCTTTCCCCGAAAAAGCTCCGCCGCCGTGTCTTGAATAACCGCCGTATGTATCAACAATAATTTTACGGCCTGTCAAACCGGCATCGCCTTGAGGCCCGCCCACAACAAATCTACCTGACGGGTTAACAAGGATTTTGGTTTCACTGTCAATTTTAATTGCTTCGTGAGCAAAAACCTCATCAATTACATAAGCTGTAATATCTCTTTTGATAATTTCCTGAACTTTTGCATTATCGCAAACACCGTTAATTTCAGGATCGTGCTGCGTAGAAATTAATATTGTGTGAATTCTTGCAGGTTTGCCGTCAACATATTCAACAGTAACCTGAGATTTGCCGTCAGGTCTAAGATAATTTAAAATACCCTGTTTTCTCACCTGAGCAAGTCTGTGGGATAATTTATGAGCTAAACTGATAGGCAAAGGCATCAATTCCGGGGTTTCGTTACAAGCGTAACCGAACATAATTCCCTGATCGCCGGCTCCGATATTTTCAGTTTCTGAAACTGAAGTATCAGCATTATCATTTCTTGTTTCAAAAGCTTTGTTTACACCGCCTGCGATATCACAAGACTGTTCATCAATACTTGTTAAAACTGCGCATGTATCAGCATCAAATCCACCGCCGGAAGCGCCGGAATAACCTATATTTTTGATAGTATTACGAACTACTGACGGGATATCAACGTAACAATCAGCAGTAATTTCGCCGCAAACAAGCGCCATGCCTGTAGTTACTGTAGTTTCAGCTGCTACACGCGCCCGGGGGTACTTTGTCAAAAACTCGTCCAAAATCGCATCCGAAATCTGGTCGCATACTTTGTCGGGGTGTCCTTCCGTAACTGATTCGGAAGTAAATAAAAAGTTTCTTGGTGTCATTTTTTATCTCCTTAATTTGTATTTCGGATCCGGCGAACCATATCACCGTCAATCCTGCCGGTAAGGTTTTTAATTCCGACCCGGCAAATCCATTAAGCAACAGTGTACAACCAAAAACTTTCAAAAGCAAATAATGTGTGAATATATATTAATAAAAAACATCCGAAATTTTGCGTTTTATCTCTCAGAACCTGTTACAATTATCGGAACTCCATATTTCTCTGCAAGTTTTACAATCTCAACAGGAATTTCTTGAGTGCTTATATCCATATGTACAAGTATTTCCCCTACCCGGGGTCTTAATGCAAATAATTCATTAATTCCAGAGCCATTTGGTTTGAACTCTTGCTGGTATTTATGGAATTTTTCACGGAGAGCAGGATCTTTTATTTGCGAAGGATATTGTATAGTATTAAAATAGTTATCGTAAAACCGTCCTCGTTCAAAAGAAACGCTATGCTGCTCCTGTTCTGCAAAAAAATCTCCTATTGTTTTGCGAAACCATCTTACATTCGAAAGGTCATTCAGTCCTCCGCCGCCTCTGTTCATTGGCTGAGTCCGTAATGTTACACCATATTTGCCATATCCATTATTTGTACGGTTTATTGCTTTTATAGATGTAGATAAAACGTAGTCATTATTTGGGTCTTCATACATTTGAAAAATATTTTCCAAATTACTTGCTGACTTGGTATTATGAACCTGCACAACTATATCATCTACTTTTGTACCTTTTTCATAGCCGTATATACCCATATCCGCACCCGCTTTTAAATCATTTAAGTTGAGAACAGGCACTTCAACAATTTTACCGTCAATATTAAATTTGGCTTTAGGAAAATATTTTTGAGGGTTTACAGGATTTACAACCGGTGTTCCCCACTGCTGCCACGTTGTTTGGAATTTTGACACGTCGAGTTCTCCTCCGACTGATGACTTATAATCAGCCTGCGCCATAATTTTTGCAATTACCTCATCTTCTTTTGTCCGGAAAAATCTATTAAAATCCTCCGGGGAAAATTGACTAAAGTGATGATGTCTGACTAAGTTAACAATACGTTCTTTTATGTCTGCAGGTAATTTAAATTTATCGAGAATACTATTGGCAAATACGGCAGAATTAGAAGCATGAGCCCCGTTGTCATGTATACCTGCACGCTTTCCAAAATCATGCATAAGAACCGCAAATTTTAACACTGTTTTATCTTTATCGGAAAGACCTTTATATTCGGGATTTAAAATAACATCATGCAATACTTCCAGTGTATGAATATCAAGAGTATTACTTTGATCCCCGTTTTGTTTTCCGACTATTGACATAAATTCAGGAAAGCCTTGAATTAAATCATCTAAAACTGCCTTGAATTCGGGATTTGAAGTTTGTACACCGTTTTTAAATACAAATTTCACTGCCGTATTCTTAATTCCGTTTATAATATCTTTTGAATTACTACTGAAATTATTTTCGTTCAAATTAATTGGATTTATAAAACCGTTAAAATCGTCTGCTGACAAAGTTATGTTTAAATCGCTTAAGACTTTCTGTCTTTCCTGTGCCGGAAGCTGTTCAATAAGATTATTTAAATCCTGTACAAATTCCTTTCTTGAGTATTCTAACGGAAGGCCTTTTTGATTTTGCTTTATAAAATCTGCCATTAAATCTCCGGACAATATATCTTCCGCTTTGCTGTTGTTGTTTGCTATTATACTTTTTAAAAAGCGGCTTTGAGATTCACGCTCCGTTTTAATATCATAACCTTTTACTTTTGTCTGAACTTTTAACTTTGCTTCTAAATCATCAAGTTTGATACCGTGTTTTATAAAGGTTTCCCTTATATCTTGCGGAAGTGATTCTATCGTTGTTAACATATTTTTCTTGACATCAATAAGCTGTTCATTAAGATAAAAAGGCTTTTTAGAGGAGATAATAATATCTGCAATATTATAAAGCTGTTCGGGTTTTAGCTTGGATAATTCCGGAATTATATCAGAAATTGTATTCCACAAATGCATTTGTTCAAATTTATCAATAAAGTCATTTACAAAGTGAACCGGGTATTTTTCCGGGGACATTTCCTGCTTACATATAAGTGCAGAAATCTGTATATCTGAAAGATTTGAGTCAGCAAGTTTTGAAATAAACAATTTAAACTCATCCATATTTTCTGAAAATTTAGCCGTATTCAAAAGCTCATTAAACATGTATTCAGAACAATTATTAGAAGATTTTGCAGCTAAAGACACAGCTGCATTATATAACTCAGGAGACATAGCGAATTTTTTACCCAAGATTACATCACTATCTAATAAGGATAAAAGCTTATTTACATAATTTAAATTAATATCCGGATTTTCTGCAAGCACATCATCAATAAATTTTCGTTGAACTTTATTACACGTATCACCTTTTGTTATATGATTAAGTAAAAATTTTTGTTTTTTGAATGCATTTTTCAATTTTACGGCAAGCCCCGGACTATCATTTTCCAATTTTCCCATGGGAATTGTTATATTGGATTCAACTTCATTATGACCTGATACATTCTGTTCAAAACGACCTATATTCCGCTTTCTGCCGTTAATCTGACCGTTGCCGAGGAAATACGCTTCCGATTCGATTGTAGATCTGAAATAAGCTTCAGTATCAAATTCCTCAAGCTTAATTAAATTATCAAGCTGCAGTCTTGCCATATAAGAATTCAAACTGCCTTGTTGTGCGGGATGCTCCTGAGCATAATTTAGCAGTCTTAGATTAGCATCACTTGAAAGACAGTTATCCGCATGTGCTTCTGCGACCTGTTGCTGAAGTATTGACAGTTCATCGTTTGTAAGTCCTAATTCTTCAATATTAAAACCATATTCATCTTTTACATATTTTTTAGTCAAACTTTCTATCAACTTACCGTTATTATGTTTCATATATATTTCAACAACACCTTGTTTTCCGTAAGCAGATAAAATATTCTCAAATTGCAAAGTATGTATAAACTCATGTGCAATCATTGTCTTAATACCATTACAATCCCTTATCTTATCTGAAATACAAAGTTGTCCGGTCGACCAGTTGTAATTTCCATCACCTTCTTTAATTTCCTTAAAAACAATATCCGGTTCACATCCGCTGACCCCCATTTTATCAGCCAGAAAACTCATAAAATGTTCTGCAAACTGCTGCGGTTTTCTCCCGTATTGTTTTTCAAGCTGTTTAATCTCATTTGCATAATTTACATGAATTTCATCCAAAATTTTAGCCATTTCACTGTATCTTTGAGACATAATCTCTTTTGACTTTCCGCTTGCTACAATAGATAATGCTTCAACATTTTCAGCATGAGGATCCGCATCTTTTAATTCTGCCTCAAGTTTTTCGGGTGTATTCAGGCGCATGCCTTCGTCTTTATATTCATTCATGTATACTTGTTCCACAAGTCTTGGTGTAATATTTTCCGCAGGATTAGTTGAGATAGCGGAATAAACATCTATGCCGGTGTTTTCTTCGCCATTCAATTTTGCTTCCTGACGACCGCCGAGAGCCAAAACAGCTACAGCCAGTTCATTGTCATTTTTTGCCTTATAAAAAACCTGTCCGTTTGCTTTTAAATTATAACTGCCGTCACGCATCTTTTCAATTTTAACATCGGAGATATCAACATCCGGTATTTGCCCGCCCTTACCTGCAGAAGAATGAATTCGCGCTCCGGCAAACATCATACCGAAATTCATTATTCCGTTTTGCGCCAAAGATTCTTTAAAGCTCAAATCACTTGTTATTCTGTCAAATAAAACATCAGCAGACGTCTCAACAGCTGTCCCTGCTATCGAAAATTTCGAGTTAGCTAATATTTGCGTAAATAACTGAGGATTCTTGGACAGAACTTTTGAGACCAAGTTGCCTAGAGGCCCGGAAACATAAGCGCCAAAAGCACCATACATCATACCGTTTTTAAGTTCTTCCCAAGCCTTATCACTCCAACCTTCTGTAAACCCCTCTGTAATTATCGTTGGACGTGTGAGTTCCCCGACCGTAGTTTCAACAGCAGGCAAGCTCGCAGTCGTAAGAGTCATTCCGGCTTTCATTATTTGAGGTCCTAATTTAGGGCCGAAAGCAGCCACTGCACGATTTGTCAAATTAGCCACAGTGCCGGAAGTCCCGAAAATAAAAGTACCTGCAATTATTGTTCCTATTTCTATAACTGAAGCAGACATTTTTGAATTGGCAATATAATTTTCACAAACATCATCTGACTTATAATCTCCCATTGCATCCTTATAGGCAGATTTGTAGTCAGCTTCTATTTCTTCTCTGTTCATTGAACTCATAGCAATTGTAATATTTGCCGAAGCACTGCTTAATGTATCTTTTAATTTTTGTTTAAATTCAATATCGTTTTTTGATTGTGTTTTTAAATTTTTAACGAACCGGCCAGCCATATTCATGTCATTTCCAAACAACGGAGAAACAAAAGCAATTGCAGCTGTTTGCAATGCTTGCGGGTCAATATCATCCAATCTGTTTATTTGGTCTGAGAGCTGATTTGATAAATATTCGTATGAATTTAAAATTTTTAATTTTGCATCAGCATTTGTTAATCGTTCAAATGCGGCCTCATCATAATCTATTCCGTAAAATTCTTTAAATTTTGTATTGAATTTTTCAGGATTACCAGCTAAATTTTTTAACTGAGCTAACGTTATTAACTCGTTTTCAATAGCTTCTTCATTCTCAAAAACTGTTACATAATCGTTTCGGTCTGTTAGCGCATCCCAAGTTAAATCACCTATAACCTTAATCCCTGGATCTACAGAGTCAAAAGAAACATAACCGATACTGTTATGATATTGTTTCAGCATTTCCTGAGCTTTTTCTGCTAATTGAGAAAGAATATCTGCAGAATATACTCTTGTATCTTTTCCCCTGTCACCTTGCCGGCGTGTTTTAGGCTTGGACGATTCAAAAACATCTCCTTTATTAATAGTCATCGCAAGATTATCCAAATATGAACCGTTATCAAATGTATTACTTGTACAGGTAAATATTGATTGCGATGATATTGAAAAAGAATCTCTGCCTTCCTGAGTATCATTCCATAAATAAAATTCCTCCTCGTTCAACAAACCTTTTGAGAGCATCTCTTTTGCAATATCATATTTAGTTATATCGCGTTTGCTGATAAACTCTTGACTACGCAGTTCATCAATATGCGACTTTGCGTAGTTATCAATCTTTTTCGAAGTATTACTATTTATATCACCTGACATATTTGTTCCTACAATAACCTAAGATTATATAGTTTTTATATCGGTTATAGTGTCGAAAAACTTTGAGAATTTAAAAGATATATTACAAAATCTAAATAATATAAGAAACACTTACTGATAAAGCGTCTTGTTTAATATCAACAACAGCCCAGCGTACAATATCTTTACAAAATTTATTCAACTCTGATTCTATATATATGTTATCAAAATTATTTATTTTTTTTATTTTTACAACTGATGAACGAATCATAATTAGAAATAATAATACAAACTTGACAAAAAATAAATAATTATAAATAATAAACATGTTGTAAGAATTAAGAGGAGTTTTATTATGAAAAAGATTAAGAAGCTCAGAATTGCCCCCCCCCCGAATGCCTGACTGCTAATCGATGTAGTTTGTCCGAGCGGGCTACACACATAGCGCTGCCGAACTGTCAACGCAAATGTGCGTTCACTTTACCAGAGGTGTTAATCACCCTCGGCATCATAGGTGTGGTTGCGGCAATAACAATGCCTGTTATAATTTCAAAAATACAGGACAGGCAAAATATTGCAAAGTGGAAAAAAGCTTATTCAACTGTAAGTAATGCTTTTAATTTAATCATGGCAGAGGATATTCCGGTATGCTTAAGCGAGATAAACAGTAGAGGTAAATGTATGGGAGGAACTCCCGATAAATACGATCTTGGAGTTAATGCTCATTTTTCCGAACAATTTGTAGACAAATTTAGAGAAATCTTAGATCCTGCTGATGAATGTTTTAATACAATAGAGCCAAAATGTGATAACTACGGATATGAGGATCAAAGCGGGAAATGGTATGGAATCGGAGCGGGATCTGCCGGTACTATTTATGGTACATTAAAGCAACCATACATACGCTCTAAACAGAACCCTGTCGCCGGGTATAATTTGAATAGCATGGCATTTTTATTAAAAGACGGAAGTGTTGTATATCTTGGCGGGCTCCATGGCGGTCCGTGGATATCTGTTGATGTAAACGGAGCAGCACAAGGGCCAAATCAAATCGGACGCGACTTTTTTATTATATCGGTATTTAACAACAAAATTTTACCTCTTGGAGCTGAGGGGACTTATAATAAAGACGCAAACAACGGAAAATGTGAATGTTCAAAGGATGCCGGAACCGAAACTATGACATATTTTGCCGGACAACAGGGATGGGAAGAAGTGGTTTCTGGTGGTTGCTGTTCTGCTGAGTATTTATTGAAATAAGTAAAACCTTACATTCTTAAAAATAAAACAAATAAGCCGATATGGAGGCTCGAACTCCAGACCTACTCATTACGAATGAGTTGCTCTACCAACTGAGCTATATCGGCTTATTTATATTTTACTCTACAGTAACAGATTTTGCAAGATTTCTCGGCTGATCAACATCCTTACCTAAAAATTCCGCAATATAATAAGCCATAAGCTGCAAAGGGATTATCGCAATAATCGGTGAAAACAGCTCTTGAACCTCCGGAACTCTTATTATATTTTCAAACAAATCATTCAATTTTTCATCTTTTGAATTTGTAAGAGCAATCATTCTTGCATTACGTGCTTTTGCTTCCTCACTATTAGAAAGAAGTTTTTCATAAACTGAACCGTTCATCAAGATAGATAAAACAGGCATGGTTTCATCAAGCATTGCTATAGGGCCGTGTTTTAATTCTCCCGCTGGGTAACCCGTAGCATTTATATAGCTTATTTCTTTAAGCTTTAAAGCACCTTCAAGAGCCGTTGGGAAATTTATTCCTCTGGCAATATAGATAAAATCTTTTGTATTTGCATAAATTTTAGCTACTTTCTGAATATTTTCTTTGTTTGCTAGAATTTGTTCAATTTTTTGCGGCAGAACCATCAATTCAGTCTTTAAAGATGTAAGCGTAGAAGGCGCAACGCTGTCTTTGATTTCCGACATATACAATGAAAGCAGGTAAAATGCCATTAACTGTGCAATATACGATTTTGTCGCGGCAACAGAAACTTCAATTCCCGCATTTACAGGTATCAAACTGTCAGCCTCACGTGCCATAGCACTGTCAGGTCTGTTTGTAATAATTAAAATATGAGAACCTTTTGCTTTAGCCTGCTTTATTGCAGTTAAAGTATCAGCAGTTTCACCGGACTGTGAAACACCGATAACAAGTGTATGTTCATCAGTTACTGTTTTTCTGTAAATATATTCACTGGATGCTTCAACATCTACAGCTATACCGCAGAAACTTTCAATTATATATTTACCGACCATTGCCGCATGCAATGATGTTCCGCAGGCAATAATTTGAATCCTGTTTAAATTTTTCAGAGTTTCTTTATTTAATTTAACTTCGTTTAAAATTATATGTTCATCAGGAGCATGAAGCCTGCCCACCAGAATATTTCGTATCACATCAGGCTGTTCATGAATCTCTTTTAACATAAAATGCTTATAGCCCATTTTACTTAAAGCTACAGGCTCCCAGGGCAAAAGTTCAACTTTCGGCTCAACTTTATTTCCCTGCGCATCAACAATAGTCATGGAATCCGGTGTTAATGTCGCAATCTGGTTATCAGATAAATACACTGCTTTTTTAGTATGTTTAATAATCGCCGGAACATCAGATGCTGCAAAGAATTCTCCCTCACCAATGCCGACAAGCAGTGGAGCATTTCTCTTTGTTATCACAAGTTTATTTTTACAATCATTATGCATTACACAAAGCGCATAAGCTCCTTCAATCTCATCTGAAGCCAGTCTTACCGCCTCGGTTAAATCTTTGCATTCCGCATATTTACGTGCAACAAGATGGGCAACAGCCTCTGTATCTGTCTGCGATCTGAATATACACCCGTTTTTTGATAATTCTTCCCTTAATTCTTTATAATTTTCGATAATCCCGTTATGAACAACAACAAGATTGCCGCAATTGCAGGTATGCGGATGAGCATTCAAAAGTGTAGGAGCACCATGTGTTGCCCATCTTATGTGGCCTATACCCATGGTTGAACTGTTATATTCTTGTTCATGTCCTCTTAGTTCATCACGTAAATTTTGAAGTTTGCCGATGGCTTTATAGACCTTAATTTCATCATCACACATAACGGCAATCCCCGAGGAATCATATCCTCTGTATTCAAGCTGTTCCAAACCGTCAAGTAAAATATCAACAACAGATTTATTACCGACATATCCTACTATTCCGCACATATATTTCCTCTCAATAATTATCTTATTAATATAAAAGTATTATATCATTGAAACTCCGAAATTTAAATATCCTTACAAAACTTTTACATAAAGCTTGCAAAATGAAAAATAATATAGTATTATAATTTCGTGAACAAGATAATAGGAGTTATTATGAAAAAGATTTTAATTTTGTTAGGAGTTCTTTTAATTGGAACATGCTCGTTTGCAGAAGAGATTATGGTTATCCATGGTGTAAATGTTAATAATTTTTGGAAGAAAAAGGGTATTGATGAAGAAAAAGTTCTTAAAGTCGGACAAAAAATTATGATTGACAACCGAATTCCCAAAAGAGTTCCAATTTTTGTAAACACTAATAATAAAGTAGTCAACGCAAGTTCCAACTCTTATGACAAAACAGTCAACATTTATTCAGGAATGTTTTTATACATAGATAATGATGACGAACTGGCATATGTCTTAGCGCACGAAATTGCGCATTCGGTCGAAGCCTACGGCGGTATGATTAAATACATGGCAATAAATGCAAATTCTAAAAAATATGAACAAAAAGCCGATCTTAATGCAATCGACTATATGGTAAAAGCTGGTTACAACCCTGTAGCAGCTATAACAATGGGAAATAAAATATTTGGCGAACCCGTTTGGGACTGGGGATTTACTTACCTGCATCCGAAAGGATCAAAAAGATTAATTGATATGTATAAGTATATTTATGTAAAATATCCTCAATATTTAAACTCATATCTGACCAATACACCTTCATACAAAAACTTTGAATACAGTATGAAAAAAGATATAACAGAATTCCAGCAAAAACAAAAAAGACGTAAAATGAAACAGCAGGATGAGTTGTAATGCTAAAAAAATTATTACTAATTTGTGTATTGTTAACAGGACTTTCTTCTCTTGCGGAAGAAGTTCCTGTTACAATTACACCGCTTCAAAAAGTATCGACAGCAGATAAAAATTTACATGAAGGCGATTATATTGATTTTAAAGATATTAAAACCGGGGATATTATTACAGGAGTTATAAAAGAATTAACTCCGAACGGTTTTGCCGGAGAACAGGCTTCACTTTTTATAAATAACTTCAAATACAAAACTTCAGGCAAAAAACTCAACGGTCAAATATATATTAAAGGCGGAGAACACGCTAAATATCAGGAACTGGCAAATAACGGGCTTGTTCCCGCTACTTATTTTATAAGGGGCGGAGAAGTTATTTTAAAACCCGGGAAAACAGAGTTGGTTGTATTTTTTAGTGATATTATAAATTCCGAAGACACTCCGGTTAAAATCAGGCCTGCTCAAAAAATTGCAACCTGTCATGATGAAATAGAAGTCGGAGATAAAATACGTTTTGAAACAATTAAAGATATTTCCAAAAACGGTCGACTTTATATAAAAAAGGGGACGCCTGTATACGGGCTTGTTGATTATGTGAGTGAAAACGGCTGGGCTTATGATAATGCGCAGATAGATTTTAAAACTTTTTATACAAAAGATATAAACGGACGGAAAATTACAATTTATAGTCCTGTAGTAATAAACGGATTTGATATATTGCAATACAAAGGGAACAAATTTGCACAATTTTTCAATTATTGCGGCGTTGCATTCAGAGGCAAAGAAGTGGAAATAATACCGTCAAAAGACAATATCAAGTTTAATATATGGGTTAAATAAAAAAATTATCATAGAAATTTCACTTAATAAAACCGGATATCCTTGCAAAAAATTCTCTGGAAGCTTCAATAAGAAGATTCACTGAATTTTGAGCAATAAGCGGCCATCTATGAATATTTTTTTTATCAGGCATTTCCATGTTTGCACTATATTCTGCAACTGACATAAAAATATCCTCAAATGTATCACACCTGTTTACAGGAGCTTTTGTAGGAGCAGTTTGTGCTAAAAAACTGTCCTCATTTCTGTAAATAAAATTTTCAAAAGCACAATGAACCGGATATTCATTCCATTTCTGCATAAAATTTCCGCCTTTTACATGCAATCCCATACACATATCATCTAAAAAATGCTTTGCTCTGCCCGCTTCACTTGCCATTAAATTATATTGTTTACAGGACAACAGCTCAAAAAAGTTACTTAAATGGAAATTATATCTGTTTCTTGCATTATGAACTCCGTAAAAATCTAAAAAACTTTCGCGCGGTTTGATAAAATTGGCAAAAGGATAATAGAAATGAGTATTTGAATGAAAACCAAGTTCATCAAAGTCAGGAGCGACTACTGCTCTTTCTATAAGTGTTGAATATTTTTGCAACACAGGAAATTCTTCTTTTATAAGCTTTTCTGCAACTTTTCTGTGCGTATTATAATTAAATCCGAAATTTATTTGGTTATCAGCGGGGGTTGTAACTTTCATACAATAATTTTACATCAAATAAAAAAACTAAAAAAAACAAGCATAAAAAAATATGAAGAAGTATTAATGCTTAAGTAAGCAAAAAGTAAATTTGTAATAAACAGTAATAGCCTATATACCTCTCCATCCTCTAAATTAACCCTCTCCCTTAGTCCCTGTTTAGTGAGAGAGAAGTGCATTTTCTCTCTCACTTTTTTAAGAGCCTGAAACAAGTTCAGGATAATATAAATATTTTTTTGAAACAAACTTATTCGCTATATAATAAGCTTGCTTGACATCTCACTCTTATTTTTTGAAAACTATTTCGTCGTTATCGACATCAATTAGAACCTTGTCTCCGCGCAGGAACTTCTGGGCAAGAATTTGTTTTGACAGAGGGTTCTCGATTAACTGTCTTATAACACGTTTAAGAGGTCTTGCCCCGTACACAGGATTAAAACCGCGTGTTGCAAGAAATTCTTTAGCATCAGCAGTTATTTCAAAATCAATTTCCTGATCCTTTAACAATTTTCTCAAATAATTCATCTGAATATCGACTATTTGTGTTAAATCTCTCATATTCAGCGCTCTAAAGAATATTGTTTCATCAATTCTGTTTAAAAATTCAGGTTTGAATCTGCTTCTCAAAACCTCAAGAACTTTTTCCTTAGTATCCTCAAAGTTTTGTTGAGAGCCAAGAGAATTCAAAGTGTTTTCAAGAATTATGTCGCTTCCTATATTTGAAGTCATAATAATTAATGTATTTTTGAAATCAACTGTCCTTCCTTTAGAATCAGTCAAACGTCCGTCATCAAAGATTTGTAGCATTATATTAAACACATCCGGATGTGCCTTTTCAATTTCATCAAAAAGCACAACAGAATACGGTTTGCGTCTGACAGCTTCTGTTAACTGACCGCCTTCATCGTAGCCTACATATCCCGGAGGAGCTCCGACCAACCTTGAAACATTATGTTTTTCCATATATTCAGACATATCAATACGGATAAGAGCATCTTCATCGTTAAACATAAATTCCGCAAGCGATTTCGCAAGCTCAGTTTTACCGACACCTGTCGGCCCTAAGAATAAGAATGTACCTATCGGACGTTTCGGATCTTTCAAACCTGATCGTGCACGGCGGATTGCATCAGCAACCGTATCAACGGCCTCTTCCTGACCGACAAGACGTTTATGAAGAATTTCTTCCATATTTAGAAGTTTTTGTTTTTCACTTTCCACAAGCTTGTTAACAGGAATTCCAGTCCACTTGCTTACAACATTTGCAATATCTTCATCATCTATTTCTTCTTTCAAAAGTTTGTTATCAGTTTTTTCCTTATTTTGAACAGCTTTCAACTGCTTTTCAAGTTCAAGAAGCTTCCCGTACTTTAATTCTGCTGCTGTTTGCAAATCAGTATTACGTTCGGCTTCTTCAATTTTATTTTTAACTTTTTCTATTTCTTCTTTAATGCCTGCTTCTCCTGTGATTGAAGCCTTTTCCTGTTCCCATTGAGCTTTTAATTTTGAAATTTTTCCTTCTAAATCATTAATTTGCTTTGTCAAATCTTCAACTTTTGCTTTTGCATCATCGTCATCTTCTTTTTTGAGGGCTTCTCGTTCAATTTCAAGCTGAATTTTCTGACGCATCATTTTATCAATTTCCTCAGGCATTGAATCGATTTCAATACGCAAAGAGGAAGCTGCCTCATCAATCAAATCTATTGCTTTATCAGGGAGAAATCTATCGGTTATATATCTGTCAGATAATTTCGCAGCAGCAATCAAGGCGCTGTCAAGAATTCTAATTCCATGATGAACTTCATATTTTTCTTTCAGCCCTCTTAGAATTGAAATAGTATCTTCCACAGATGGCTCACCTACCATAACAGGCTGAAAACGTCTTTCTAAAGCAGGATCCTTTTCAATATATTTACGGTATTCATTAATTGTAGTAGCGCCAATTGTTCTCAAAATACCTCTTGCAAGCATCGGTTTTAAGAGGTTTCCAGCATCCATTGAACCTTCTGTTGCACCTGCACCGACTACCGTATGGAGTTCATCAATAAACATTACAATCTCACCGTTTGAATCTTCAACTTCTTTTAAAACAGCTTTCAAACGTTCCTCAAATTCCCCTCTGTATTTAGCTCCGGCAACAAGTGCCCCCATATCAAGAGAAACCAGCTTAACATCTTTAAGACTTTCCGGGACATCGCCTCTTACAATACGCTGCGCGAGACCTTCCACAATCGCGGTTTTACCGACACCCGGTTCACCGATTAAAACAGGGTTGTTTTTGGTTCTTCTGTTTAGCACTTGAATAATTCGTCTTACTTCTTCATCTCTACCAATTACAGGGTCTAATTTCCCTTTTCTGGCAAGCGAAGTCAAATCAGTTGAGAATTTTTCCAGAGCTTTCATATTTTCTTCTGCATTTTTATTGTCCACTTTTTTGTTACCTCTTATTTTTTTCATTACACTTAAAACTTTGTTAGTGTCAACATTGTAATTTTTTAACAAAAGCTGTATAGGACTGTTATCTAATTTTGTCATTGCAAGCAAAATAGATTCAGCGCCTATAAATTGATCCTTAAATTCTTCTGCCTGCTGCCCGGCTAAATCAAGCAATCTGTAGGTCTGAGTTGAAAGAAAAATCTGCCCTGAAGGCGGAGTCGAAATAGTCGGAAAAGAATTAATAACACCTACAATTTTGTCAATAAAACCCTGATTTAATAATTTTAATTCAGTCAGGTAATCTTTTATAATCCCGTCGGATTTAATCATTGCAAGCATTATATGTTCCGGCTGCATTTCGGAATTTTTATGCGACTGCATTAATGTACCGGCTGAATTAAGGATTTCCTGAGAATAATTCGTGAATTTTTCAAAATCTGGCATACACTTTAACTCCTTTAATAAAAATATCTTATATATTTATTTTAACGTTATTTTTTAAAAAGTCATTGAAATTAATGTTTAATTAATGATTTATATTGACAAAAAAAGAAAAATAATAAATAATAAATATGTTGTAAGAATTAAGAGGAGTTTTATTATGAAAATGATTAAGAAGCTGAGAATTGCCCCCCCCCCGAAAAGGTAGACTGGTCTAGCTTTTTACCCAGTTTTATTGACATTAATTTTAAAATATGCCATAATTATGACATAAAACATCACTTAATAGACCGAAAATTTGGGTTCACACTTGCGGAAGTTTTAATCACGCTCGGAATTATAGGTGTGGTTGCAGCGATGACTTTACCAACATTAATTACGGAACATCAAAAGGATGAAACTGTTACAAAATTAAAACGGGCGTACACACTGCTGAATCAGGCTATTATAATGGCTCAAATTAAACATGGTGATATGGAAATCTGGCAGGATTGGGATTCACCTGAAAAAATAGTGAATAATTATTTGGCTCCTGAATTTAAAATTGATAAAACATATCCGCCAGGAGAATATGCTGAAAATATGTGTTATAACGGGAAAAAGTTTTATGGAAAAACACAGTATAACTGGTTGACAGGAGTATGGATCTCCTCCCCTATAAATCCCGGGACTGCATCTTTTAAAACTGCAGATGGAATATGCATAGGGTTCTATTCAACATCAATAAAAAATGCAGCTTTTTTTATTGATATAAACGGCTCTGATAAAGGACCAAATGTTGCAGGAAAGGATTTGTTTTTCTTTATTCTTGCTGACAAAACAGTAAAACCTTACGGATACGATTGGTTGGAGATATCTATTAATGCTGCAAGATCTCATGCTTGCAGAGCAGAGGCACTGTCCGGCGGATACACATGTGCTGCTAAAATTATGCGAGACGGATGGCAGATAAAAGATGATTACCCTTTTTAAACTATTGCCCAAATTTTAATCTTGTTCTATGCTATAAATATGATTAAACAGCTTAGGATAAAAGACTATATACTGATTGATGAATTAACTGCGAATTTCGACAAGGGATTAAATGTAATTACCGGAGAAACAGGCGCCGGTAAAAGTATTCTAATTAACGCAATTGATATAGCTTTTGCACCTAGAGTCTCAAAAGATGTGATAAAGCATGGAAAAGAAAAAGCCATGATAGAACTTGTCATAGAAAATACAAAACATGACCTTACGCAACTGTTTGACGAGAACGGAGTTGATAATTTCGGCACGGAAATCGTTTTATCAAAAGAAATTACTCAAAATGCCGTGCGTTCACGCGTAAACGGGACACTTGTAAATCAAGAATTTATTAAACAGCTCAAAAATCATTTTCTTGATATCCATTCACAGCATCAAACTTACGCTTTTATGCAGCCTAAATATCATATTAATTTATTGGATAACTATGCAAAAGAGTCCTATGGTGATAAGCTTAATTTGTACAGAGAAAAATTCAAAGAATACCAGAATCTTCAAGCACAGTTAGAAAATTTAAAAACAGCATCAAATGCTACAGAAAACCAGATTGAATTTTTACAGTTCCAGGTTAATGAAATTGAAAGTGCAAATATAACATCTCCCGATGAAGATGAAGAATTGAATAAAGAACTTGAAATTTTAGAAAATGCAGAAAAACTAAAAGAACTCACAGGAACATCATACTGGGCAATCAACGGAGATGAAGGCTCTATTTTAGAAGCATTCGGGAAAATCAAACAAAATGTATCCAAAGCTGCATCTTACGATTCGAAACTCGAGCAAATTGAACAAAATTTAATAGAAACACTTGAAAATCTCAGAGATATAGGAAGTGAACTAAGAAATTACAGCCAGAATCTTGACAATGATACTGAAAGATTAAATCAAATTCAGGAAAGGCTGTTTGTGCTTGATAAACTTAAACGTAAATACGGCGGAACACTGCAATCTGTAATTGATACGTTTGAAAATCTGTCGGGCGAGCTGAATGCAATAGAATTTTCAACACAGAATATTGAAGAACTTCAAAACAAAATCACATCTATTCACTCAGAACTTGAAAAATCAGCCGCAGAAATCAGCGAAAACAGAAAAAATTATGCTCAGGTTCTGTCAGTACTTATAGAAGAGAAGCTTGAAAAATTGGAACTGCCAAAAGCGAAGTTTAAAATATCGGTTGAACCTAAAGAATTGAGTTGTGACGGGTGTGACAATGTAGAATTTTTAATTTCCACAAACGTATCGGAAGATTTGAAACCGCTTGCAAAAGTTGCCTCCGGAGGTGAAATTTCCCGTGTAATGCTTGCAATTAAATCAATATTTGCCCAGAGTGACGATATAAACACCGTAATTTTTGATGAAATAGATACGGGGATTTCCGGTAAAGCCTCCCAAAGTGTTGCAGATGAGATTTCTGAACTTGCGCAATATCATCAAATAATCCTTATCACACATCAACCAATCATAGCATCGCGTGCAAATAAACATTTTTATGTTCGAAAATCTCAAAGTGACGAAACAAAAGTGGAAGTATATGTTCTTACCGGGGAAAACAGGATTAAGGCATTAGCAGAGCTTGCCGGCGGCGAGATTAACGAACAATCCATTGAATTTGCAAAATCACTCATTTCTGCATAATAAGTATTATCGGAAGTAAAACAATCTACTAAAGATACCTTGTTGGTACTTTCTTGTACCGACAAGAAAGTACCGCAAAGAAGCTCTCGACCAACATTCCGCTCATTAATTAATTGTAACGCTCAACCGAAAACGAGTGAACTCGCTATATTCCCGTCATTGCGGACTTGATCCGCAATCTCATTACCGCTCAAACAGCACTCGTTTTGTTGTTGTTTCGCTAACATTAATTATTCGCTCCATTAATGGTCGAATTATTTTTATTTTTCATTATTCATAATGCGGCGATAGCGGAATGAACAATAATTGCAGGCGAAGCAGATATCAAAGGCGTGTATTGTTTGAGCGGTAAAAAGATGCTGAAACGAGTTCAGCATGACGGATTATATAGCGAGTTTACACGCCTTAGGCTGAGCCGTTGCAATTATTAGTGAATGAAGTGTGCCGATGGTTTTGAGGCACTTTTGCCATCAAAAGTGCCCCTGTCTGGAAGACCCGCCGGAGGCATATAAAGTACGATTAGTTTGTTTTTAGTTTCCGATAATACTTATTATGCAGAATAAAAGGATGCTTTCGCATCCTTCACATATAATCAATCCTCAATAAAATCTCTGAAGTGCTGTAATTCTTTCTTTTCACGAATTCTTGTTAATGCGGAATCTTCAAGTTGGCGTATCCTCTCTTTTGAATATCCCATTATTTCTCCCAACTGCTCCAGAGTTCTCGGAGCTTCTCCGTTTATCCCGAAACGACAGCTTATAATTTTTTTCTCGCGCTCCGGCAATGTAGATAACAGATCTTCAATACTGCCTTTCAAAACATTATTCTTTGTTTGAATCTCTGGAGATCTATAAGACTTATCTTCAATATAATCTCCGATATTTAGATCATCAGTTACAGGAGTTTCAAGACTTATCGGCTCCTTTATTATAGACTTTTTCACAGCCATAAGTTGCTTTAAGGTAATCCCCAAACGTTGCGCAACCTCTGTATCTGTAGGTTCCCTGCCTAATTCAAAAGACAGAGTTGTATACATCTTTTTGTATTTCCTGATTTTATCCGTCATGTGCACGGGAATTCTTATTGTCCTTGAGTTATTTGAAATCGCTCTTATTATTGTCTGTTTTATCCACCAGGTTGCATAAGTAGAAAATTTAAAATTTCTTGAATAATCAAATTTTTCAGCAGCCTTAATCAAGCCTAAAGATCCTTCCTGCACAAGGTCCATAAATAATACACCCTGACCGATATACTTTTTGGCGATACTCACAACCAAACGCAAATTCGCCTGAACAAGTTTTCGTTTGGCAATTTCGGCATCGGACTTTTTACCCTCCTTAATTTCTTTACCCAGTGCCTTTTCTTCTTTTGAATTTAACAGTTTAACTTTTCCTATATCTTTCAAATACATTTGAAGGATATCATCATCATTTGATATGGAATTAAATGTCCTGGGTTCATCATCATCAATATCAATAAATTCCATTTCTTCTTCTCTATAGTCGGATTTTAAATCTTTATATAAATCTTCTTCCTGAAATTTTATAACAGCCATATACATTCCTCATCTTCTGCAAATTGTCACACTTTTTATATTCTTGACGAAAATAAAAGAATTTTGTTTCTTAAATATTTTTATGTAAAATAGAATTATGAAAGTTTTCAGTGAGAAAGATTTAAAAATATTTTTGCTGTTTGCCTTGATGATATTGCTTGCTCCGTATACAGCTGCAGAATCCGGATATGTAAGTCCTGAAAGTTATGCCGTTAATGAAGCTGATTTGAATGATTACATGGATGTTGCTCCATCTCCTAAATTAAACATTGATGATTTAGATAAACCGCTGAAAACAAAATTAAAAAGCAGACCACGGAAAGCAAAAACAGAAAATTACGATTATACAACCCCGAAACCAGTAAAAAAAGGGATAATATATCATATGGCAAAATGGTGGGTAGATCAACGCTACAAAAGAGAAGAACCGCACCACGGCGAAAAACATGAAATAAAGATTAAAGCCCGTATGGAATACGAAAAACAGCAGTCTGAAAAAGCTGACGAAAACCAAAATAATCAAGACATATAAATCCCTAAAAAAATAGTTGACATCAAAATTTGTTTCGGTTAATATAAATTTTGCAAAGACAAAAGGGCGTTTAGCTCAGTTGGTAGAGCGCCTCCCTTACAAGGAGGATGTCAGAAGTTCGAGTCTTCTAACGCCCATTTTTTCTAAAAGAGAGCCAAATAGGCTCTCTTAATGCATGTTTACACTGTTTGCGACAAAAAAAGAATAAAACCCAAAATTTTTAAAAACAGGCTAAAGCCTTTAATCATCTGGGGTTTCAGAAGTTCGAGTCTCTTTAGATATTTTTTCTTTGGCTCTAAGTGCCTTAGCAAAAGCCTTTCCGGCATATTCCGGAATTTTTACTCCTTTGATTTTTGCTAAACTCTCAAAAAATTGTTGATAAAGAATTGCGGTTTCTTCTTCCGAATATTCTTTATCGTCAAATGTGATTATTACTTTTATATCTTTTTGTTTTTTGGGCATATTACTTTTTTAAGAATAAATTTCCCAAAGTAAAGAAAAAAATAAAATGTCATCCCGAATTTATTTCGGGATCTTACCAGTTGGAAACAGAAACTTTAAGTTGGTTAGATGCTGAAACAAGTTCAGCATGACAGCTAACTGACTGCTTAAATACAAGATAACGTTCTAAAAGTAAGACTGTATCTGACTTTTTGAGTTCTTCAATCAGCTCTTTTATGTATCTCAAAAAGTTCGAACTTCGCCGCTTTACCCCCACCATAAAAAGAGGATTGGATTTTTCCAAATCCTCTTTTTATTTTGAGTGTTTTGATTGCGAGAACCTTGCTTTAAGTTCGAGCGGATTTGCGTACGGACGACGCACAATGTGCTAGTCCGGATAGCGAACAGATTGAGTATACTGTGGCAGAGCCCCAAATGCGAAACTCTGTGAGCGTGGAGCAAATCCAAGACAATCTTCTAACGCCCACATGGACAGAATGCAAATTATGTCCATTTATTTTTATTTTCAAAAGCTGAAAAAAGGCTAGGCAAGGGGTACAACCTTTTTTTACCATAAGCTCAAACAAATTTATCTTCTGTGTAACATGTTTTTAGTATTATATTATTATGAACATAAATGATGAATTTATTGTCAAAATTGAAAAGTTATCAAATCTCGGGACAGGAATTACAAGAGTCGAGGGGCAAATTGTATTTGTAGAAAATGCCTGCCCCGAAGATATCTTAAAAATCAAAATAACAAAGGTAAACAAAAATTATGCAAAGGCTCAATCAATTGAAATTATTACTCCTTCTGTACACAGAGTAAAACCTTTTTGTCCGTTGCATAACGTTTGCGGCTCATGCCAGATGCAATTTATAGATTACGATTACCAGCTTGTATTGAAAAAACAAATTGTGGAAGATGCACTCAAAACAATAGGAAAGATAGATATTCCCGTTAACAATCCTATCCCGAGTCCGCATATAAAAGCTTTCAGACATAAAGTGCAATGCCCGGTTTCTCAAACAAAAGTTTCAGGCAGACTTCTTGCAGGATATTACAAACCTCAGTCGCATGAAATCGTTAATATCAAATACTGCCCTATTCAACCTGAAATATGTGACAAAATTATTGATTTCATAAGGCAAAATGCCTCAAAATATAATATATCAGGATACAAAGAAAAAAAACATTCCGGAGATTTACGCCACATTGTAATAAGATATTCCTCGCAGAATGAAAAAAATCTCGTTACACTTGTTTTTAATTCTTCAAAGCTACTTGATAAATATAAAACATTTGCCATGAGCATATTCAATGAGTTTGAAAATGTTGCCGGCGTATGTATTAATTTGAACAATAAAAAAACAAACGTTATTTTAGGCAGAGAAACAGAATGTGTCTGCGGAAAAGATTTTATTGAAGAAAAAATTCTTGATAAAACATTTAAAATTGGGGCTGACACATTTTTTCAGATTAACCCGAAAAGCGCAGAAAATATTTTTAAATACGTAAAAGATGAAATATCAAAACACAATAACCCGACCGTGTTAGACGCTTATGCAGGAATCGCCGCATTCGGAATAGCAGTTTGTGATGTTTGCAGAAAAGTGGTAAGTGTTGAAGAAAATAAAAACTCTATAAACAAAGCTTATGAAGCACTTGAAATCAACAATATAAAAAATGTTGAATTACACGCAAATGATACAACAAAATATCTTAAATCTATTAAGAAAAAATTTGACATAACAATACTTGATCCGCCAAGAAAAGGCTGCACAGAAGAATCGCTTGAAGAAACACTTAAACACACTAAAGAAAAAATAATTTATATAAGCTGCAACCCCGCTACACTCGCAAGAGATTTAAAATTTTTAATCGAAAAAGGCTGCACACTTGAAAGTATACAACCCTTTGACTTGTTTTGCCACACATTCCATGTTGAAAATGTTGCGATTATAAATATCTAGTCCTGCTTTCCGTATTTTGCAATTGTTTCGTTTAATCTTTCCAGGACTTTTTTCAAAAGTTCCAAATCTTCACGCTTATGTATTTTTAATTCTTTTAAAATTTCATTACGTTTTTCTATAATATCTTCAACATAAATTATTTTATCTTTACGTTCTTTATAATCTGGAGAAGCCTTAATCAACTTTTCCAGTGTCTTTTCATACTCATCTGATGCAACCAGTCTTAACATTCCATTATAATATAGTTTCGTTTTCTGAATCATACCTTCAACCAGTCCCTTGAGAGCAGAACAGGTATCGCTGCTTAATTCAACAGGAAGATGTAAATCTTCATGATAGATATCCAAACTTTTCGCATTAGCATATAATGGTTTTGAAATATGGTCATTTAGCTGCTGTTGTATAATTCTTACATTATTTTGAACACGTTGTTCCGGTGTTCTCAGGCCAGGATTTTCAATCTGTGAAATATGAAGTTCTTTTTTCAGAGCTCTAACAATATCATAGACAAAATAAGATTCATCACGCTTTGCATAAGCAGTATTTTTACCGGGAACAATTATTACTTCTAGCGGTGTCTTTTCTTTAAAAGTAGATAAAGTATCGATTAATCTGAATTGAATATCAGCATAACCGGAAGACTGTTCTTTAAAAGAAGCAACATCCCGTAAAGCTTGCGGTAGAGCATCTTTACTTTCTTCTGTTACATTATTCAGTCTTACATCAAAATCTGGTTTATAAGAAAGAATACGTCTGCCGTTAACTTTATCCGGAATTTCAGCAATTTTATAGCCTCGCCTTTCTAATGCAGGCAAAATATGCTCGGTAAATATAGACAAATCATGCAAATTTTCAAGATACAAGGTTCCGCGCACACGATCTGACGGAGATTCGCCGCTGCGTTTTAATTTTGATATAAAGGACTTAACTCCTTTTACCATATGTTCTTCCGAGCAATATTCTCTGTCAAAAATTAAGCCGACACCCTCCAGCTCACGAGCAGTTGCTTCAAGAGTATCCATTAGCCTTGCCGCCAAAACTCTATAAAAAGGAATGTTTGCTTCATAACCGGCCCTAAGAGCATCTCCTATATGCTGGGTTGCCTTTTTTACAGTTTTTGAATTACCAGAAAAAGATACGGTATCTTTTTGCAATCCGCAAAGTTTCGGATATGAAGCATTATTATAATTATTACTAACTTTTTCTTGATAAAACGAGTTGAATTTCGGGGTAAATAAGTTAATTTGCATAATTTTCCTTTCTACACTTTATATATAAAGCCTGTGAACTTCAAAAGTTTACATCACAGCATAAAAAAAATACAAAATTTTACATAAATTTACACAAATACTCTTTTGTCAAACAATTTTGTTTGTATTAAAATATAGGGGTAAAAGTATAGTTAAGTAATAGCAATTAAATAAGGAGGTTTGCTAATTATGCCAGGAAAAACTATAACAGTTGACGGTAACTACGCCGCAGCGCATATTGCTTATGCCTTGAGCGAAGTTTCCGCAATTTATCCTATCACTCCTTCATCTACAATGGGTGAATGGATTGATGAATGGGCTTCCCAGCACAAAAAGAATATCTGGGGAGAAGAAGTAAGAGTAGCTGAAATGCAATCAGAAGCCGGAGCAGCAGGTGCCGTTCACGGTTCATTGGCAGCAGGTTCTTTAACTTCAACTTACACAGCATCACAAGGTTTATTATTAATGATCCCTGTAATGCACAAAATGGCTGGTGAAATGCTTCCGCACGTAATTCACGTTGCTGCACGTGCTATCGCTGCTCAATCATTAGCGATTTTCGGCGATCATTCAGACGTTATGGGATGCCGTAACACAGGTTATGCAATGTTAGCTGCAAATTCAGTTCAAGAAGAAATGGATTTAGCTTTAGTTGCTCATTTATCAACTTACAAAGCTAAAGTTCCTTTCTTACAGTTCTTTGACGGTTTCAGAACATCACACGAAGTTCACAAAATTGAAGAAATTTCTTACGAAGATATTGCAAAACTTGTTGAACCGAAATATATTGAAGAGTTCAGACAAAGAGCATTAAGACCTGAAGCACCCGTCTGCAAAGTCGGTGCACAAAACACAGACGTTTACTTCCAAGGCCGTGAAACAGTTAATAAATATTATGATGCAGTTCCCGATATCGTTCAGGAATATATGGACAAAGTTGCAGCAGTAACAGGCAGACAGTATCATCCGTTTGATTACGTAGGTGCTCCTGATGCTACAGATGTTATTGTTGCAATGGGTTCTGGCTGCGAAACAATCGAAGAAACAATTGAATACCTGAACGCTAAACGCGGTACTAAATACGGCTTGGTTAAGGTTAGATTATACAGACCGTTTGATGTTAAACGTTTCTTAGCTGCAGTACCTGCAACTGCTAAACGTGTTACTGTTTTAGACAGAACTAAAGAACCGGGTTCAATCGGTGAACCGTTGTATTTAGATGTTGTAGCAGCTATGGAAGGCAAAGACGTTAGAATTATCGGCGGCCGTTACGGTTTGGCTTCTAAAGAATTCACTCCGTCTATGGTGCTTGCAGTTTACAAACACGCTGAAAATAACGGTTTCCACGGATTTACAGTTGGTATTGAAGATGATGTTACTCACAAATCATTAAAAGTTGAAGAACACATCGTTACAGAACCCGAAGGTACTACAAACTGCATGTTCTGGGGCTTAGGTTCTGACGGTACAGTTGGTGCTAACAAAAACTCAATTAAGATTATCGGTCAGTACACTAACAAAGACGCACAAGCTTACTTTGCTTATGACTCTAAAAAATCTTTCGGTGTAACCGTTTCTCACTTAAGATTCGGCGACAAACCGATTAAATCAACTTACCTTATCACAGCACCTGATTTTGTATCTTGCTCAGCTCATGCTTACGTAGGCAGATATGACCTGTTAAAAGGTATTAAAGAAGGCGGTACTTTCTTACTTAACAGCCCGTACACTAAAGATGAAGCATTTGCTCATCTTACACGCGATATGCAAAAAACTATTATTGATAAGAAAATCAAATTCTACAACGTAGATGCTGAAAAACTTATCGAACAACAGCCGGGCTTAAGAGGCAAAGGTGCAAACACCGTTATGATGGTTGCATACTTCAAAGTATCAGGCATTATTCCGTTTGAACAGGCTCTTGAAGGCATGAGAGAAATGACTAAGAAAACCTTCAAGAAAAAAGGCGACGATGTTGTTAACATGAACTTAGCATTGATTGATGCTGCTGTTAACGCAACAGAAGAAGTACCTATTCCAGCATCGCTTGACGGAGTGGGATGTGCAGATGATGTTAAATTAATTCCTGATAACGCATCAGACTTTGCTAAAAAAATCATTGAACCTTCAATGAGACAAAAAGGTGATGATATTCCTGTATCAGCAATGTCAAATGACGGCGTAATCCCGACCGGAACAGCCTGCCTTGAAAAACGCGGAATTGCCCCTCGTGTACCTCACTGGAACTCAGAATTTTGTATTCAGTGCGGCATTTGTGCTTCTGCTTGCCCGCATGCTGCTATCAGAACCAAACTTGTTGAAGCAGATGATTTGAAAGATGCTCCTGCATCATTCAATACAGTTGATGCAAAACCGAACGATCACGGAGAAAAATTCAAAGTTCAGGTTTACTGCAAAGATTGTACCGGCTGCGGTGTTTGTATAGATCAATGTCCGATGGCTAAAGTTGCAGGCAAAGAAGCTTTAACCTGGTCTTCTATTGAAAAAGAAGAAGCAGCTGGAGAAATGGTTAACGAAGAATTCTTCGATGCACTTCCTGACAACGTTATGGGTAAAAACAACACTAACACAATTAAAGGCGCAATGCTTAGAAAACCGTTGTTTGAATTCTCAGGCGCATGTGCAGGCTGCGGCGAAACTCCTTACGTTAAACTTGTTTCTCAATTGTTCGGTGAAAATGTTATCGTTGCAAACGCAACAGGCTGTTCTTCAATTTATTCAGGGACTTTCCCGACTATTCCTTATACTAAGAATAAAGACGGTAGAGGACCTGCATGGGCTAACTCATTGTTTGAAGACAATGCTGAATTCGGCTTCGGTATGAGATTGGCGGTTGATCAGAACAGAGCAACTTTAAAATCTTATGTAGAAAAAGTTCTTTCTAACGAAAAAACTCCTGCTGATTTGAAAGAAGCTCTTGAAGGCGCTATGGCTCACTTCGAAAATTCAAAAACTGAAGAAGCTGTTAAAGCACAGGATAAAGCAAAAGAAGTTCTTGCTAAATACAAAGATGTTCAATGTACTGATTTAGCAAAAGTCAGAGAACTTCAAGATTACTTCACTGACAAATCCGTATGGATTATCGGCGGTGACGGCTGGGCAAATGATATCGGATACGGCGGTATTGACCACGTATTAGCTCAAGACAAAGATGTTAATATCCTTGTCCTTGATACCGAAGTTTACTCAAATACCGGCGGTCAGGCTTCTAAATCTACTCCTACAGGTGCAGTTGCAAAATTTGCAACAGGCGGTAAGAGAACTTACAAGAAAAACATGGGCTTGATGAGTATGTCTTACGGTTATGTATATGTAGCATCAGTTGCTCTTGGTGCTGACAGAGCTCAAACTCTTAAAGCATTCAAAGAAGCTGAAGCTTACAAAGGACCTTCTATCATCTTTGCTTATGCTCCTTGTATCGCTCACGGTATTGATATGAGTAAAACCCAGACAGAACAAAAACGTGCTGTTGAAGCAGGCTACTTCCCGCTTTACAGATACAATCCGGATCATCCGGAAGCTCCGTTCAGCTGGGATGCTAAAGATCCGAAAGGCAGCTATCAAGAATTCATCAGATCAGAAGGACGTTATAAATCTCTGATGAAAACAAATCCGGAAGCTGCAGAAGCTCTTTATGCACAGGCAGAAGAAGATGCTGCAAAACGTATGGCAGTTTACAAAGCTGTCGGCGAACTTATGAAATAAAATTGATTTCATAATAAAACTGAAAAGCGGAGTTTAATAAAACTCCGCTTTTTTATATTTTAATATAAACAGCCATCAGACCATTCTGTCATCCCAAATCAATCCGCTCAAGGAATCCTTCCCCGCCATAAAACAGGGGGGAAAATGATACTTTTATCTCCATTAAAAGCTCATTTCATTTAGATAGGTTATAATTTCTTCCATTGAATATATATTCTTTACCACAAAAAATTCTTTTCGGGTACATTTTTTTACATAACTAAGATTTCTTCCGTCAAGAAAATCTTCTGAATATGGTTTCAACATAACAGAAGGGATTATGACAAGATCAGTATCAATTTCCTTGACAGTCTTTATCAAATCCTCTGTTGTTATCAAGCCTGCAACAGTAATGTCATCCCCCCAGTATTTCGATTTAACAGGATTTACAGTAACAGTAAGATTTTTAATTTTATTCAATTTATCAGCTATTTTTTCAATTGCATATTTAGCCGCGAAACTCGTTGCAAAAGAAATTTTTAATGGCTTAATCAATTTTTTAGGTAATCTTCTTGATTTAAAATCATCAAGAAGAAGTCTTAATGCCCCTACACCATCTTCAAGCTGAGAAAAGCTGCCGTAGTATTTTGCAGGCGGAATATCATATTCAGCAAGTAAAAAAAACTCATCCGAACAACATACACGCCTGTATTTTGAGGCAATATCTATTGTTTGACGCGCACATGCTTTATCAACACGCTCCAAGTTGTCTTTTCTGAATTGTGTAACCCCTACAGGAACAATAGCGGTTGAAAGAACAGTATTTTTTAATTTGGAAAGATCTGAGAGAGTTCTTTCAAGTTCTACACCGTCATTATAACCGGGGCATAAAACAATTTGAGCATGAAAAGGTATTTTGTTTTTTCTAAACCAGTTTAAATTTTCCAGAGCCTTGCCGGCTTTCGGGTTTCTTAACATTTTTACGCGCAATTCGGGATTTGTTGTATGGACAGAAACATAAAAAGGACCGAGGTGCATTTGTTTTATTCGTTCTTTGTCCTTTTCCGTCAAATTAGTTAAAGTAATATATGTTCCTTGAAGATAAGAAAGCCTGTAATCATCATCTTTAACATACAATGTATCACGTAAACCCTCCGGCTGCTGGTCTACAAAACAAAAAATACATTTATTCAGACACGGTTTAATTCTGTCGAACACAGCGCTTTCAAAAACAATACCCAAATCCTCATCAAAATCCTTTTCTATTTCAATTATTTCGGTATTACCGTCAGCCTTTCTTATTTCTATTGTAAGTAATTCAGATTTACAAAGAAAATTATAGTCAATCATATCAGACATTTTAGTATCATCAACAGACACTATTTCGTCTTTTGGCTGAATACCAAGTTCTTCAGCGATTGAGTTTTTTAATACCTCACTAACTATTGCCGGCATTATCCTTCTCCAAACCTTCCACAATAGTTATAAAATTTGACATATCACAAACGGTGTTGTCCAAAATGATTTTTTGATAAAAATTTGTGTGCTTATACTCATCATTCAAAATATTTTGAGCCTGAGTTTTGAAACGCATTGCGCGCGATTTTACAGAGAAAAAAAGTCTTTGTTTTTCCTCTACGGACAAAACATCTGCGCATGAAATTTTTATTCTTGAATTTGAATAAAATTGAAGCGGATTTTCGCTTAAATCTTCCAAAATTAAACGTTTAAGTTCATTTTTTCCCTGAGTAGTAATTGAATAATATACCGATAACTTTCCACCGTCAGACATCATTTTTCTGGATGTTAAAAAACCGTTTGCACCAAGTCGTTTTAAAGCAGGATTCAAAGCTCCGAAACTCGGTTTTGTAAACGGGGCAAAAATATCTTCAATATGCTTTTGCACAGCATACATAGTTAAGTCCCGTTTTAACAAAACATATAAAATCAAAAGTTCTGTCATACAAAAAATATATCACAAAAACAATGAATTTTTATAAAAATATAATTATCTACAAAAACACGGCACCCGTGAAATAGAATGCTGTGCTTTTGTATTTATGAACAAATAATCAAATTAAACTTCTTCTTCAATTGCGTCTTCATTAAGGACGTTTATCTTGTCAATCACTTCATCAGGCAAATTCTTCAAAGGATCTTTTACTAATGCGAGCTCCTCACAGTTCTGAGCATTTTGTCTTAAGAAATCATTTTCTATTTGGAGTTCTCTTTGACGTGCTTTTGACAACATCAACTGTTTTTCTTTTAATTCTGAATAATTTTTACCGAATTCTCTGTTAACAGCCGTACGATGCCCTAGAGAATGGAACAAACCGCCGAGTAACAATACCTGCGGAGCCCAGTCTAAAGCTGTTTCACCGGCTTCTTTCAATGCTGACGGAACTTTAGAAATTAAATTTTTCGTTCCCTGTTTTACTGATGCTATTGATTTATTTGTATTTAAAAATCTTGCGAATTGTTCAGTCCCTTTTTGAAGGAATTTAGGAGCTTCAACAGATGCCAATTTCCCGGCAAGTTTTCCTGTTAACGAGATTGCACCAAACCCTGCAGCTAACAGACCTATAATTGAGAGTATCGGATGGTCTTTTTCGAATTTTCTTACTTTATCCGATGAATTTACCAGTTCGTTATTTACGACTCCCACAAGTCCAACTGCGCCTAATGCAGCTGCCCATAAACCGCCGACTTTTAAACCGTTTGCAAGTTTTGCAGCCAAACCTGAAACTTCTTTTGAAAATATTTTAGTTTTTCCTTTAGAAAATACTGCAGCGCTCAAACCTGCTGCGACAGGAGCAGCCGCAATAAGTGTATTTGTAATTCTGCGATGTTTCTTTTCATTTGCTTTTTTATTAGTTTTTAAATATGCCAGCTGTTGTATAGACCTGTCATCAAGAGAGATTAATGCATCAATATTATCGCGTCTGCCGGTAAAATTAGGGCTGATAGAAGAAATTTGCATACACACACCTACACTTTCACAAAATAATTATACTCTATTAAAAACCAAAAGTAAAATTTTTTGCTAAAAAATACTAAATTTGTAAAGATTATTTACAAGTTATTTTATTTTTCATATATATTATAATTATGAAAAAGTTTTATATTCACACAATGGGCTGTAAAGCTAACCAGTTTGAAAGCTCAGTTATAGCTGAAAATTTAGCAAAAAACGGAATTATTCAAACAAAAAATATTGAAGATGCTGATTATTATATACTTAATTCCTGCACAGTAACACACAAAAGTGATAATGAGGCCTTGTATCTTCTGCGGGCGGCAAAGCATAAAAATTCGAAATTAATCAATATAATTACCGGATGCCTTGCACAGATAGAAAAAGAAAAACTTCTTGAGAACGAATTCGTTGACTATGTAATCGGAAATAATGAAAAATTTACCCTTTATGAAATTATACAAGCACATGAAAAACAACATTGCATTGTAGCAGATATAATGCAGCAGACAGAATTTAACAAAGTTATTTTGCATGACATAACCAAAACCAGAGCAAGCCTGAAAATTCAGGACGGATGCGATAACAGATGTTCTTATTGTATTATTCCTTTTGCGCGCGGTAAAAGCAGAAGTGCCGATGTTGATTTTATAATAAGGCAGATTAACAATTTATCGCAGCACGGATTTAAGGAAGTTGTGCTGACAGGTATTCATATTGGATTGTGGGGAAAAGAATTCGGTTTGACACTTCTTGATCTTTTAAAAGAAATTGAAAATCGTACAACTATAGAACGTTACAGGCTCGGCTCATTAAATCCTCATGAAATTACTGATGAGCTGCTTAAATTCTTGTCGAAGTCTAAAAAATTCTGTCCTCATTTTCATCTTTCATTACAATCAGCATGCAACAAAACCCTTAAATCAATGAACAGATTTTATAAAGTTGAAGATTATCTTAAACAAATTGATAAAATTAACTCAATGTTTGACATGCCTTTTCTCGGAAGCGACATTATAACGGGTTTTGCAGGAGAAACAGAAGAAGATTTTAACACAACACTTGAAAATTTGAGAGTTTCCGGGCTTTCGCAAATTCATACCTTTCCTTACTCTATAAGAAAAGGGACAATTGGAGCACTTGCATCAAATCAGGTTGATGAAAAGACAAGACAGTGGCGCTGCGATATTGTTAAAGCGCTTTCTATGTTTAAGCACATTGAATTTATAAACAAAAATATAGGTACTGAACGCGAAACTCTGATAGAAAAGCATCCGGATAAACGAACAGGCTTATTAAAAGGGGTGACACGAAACTACTTGACAGTACTTATAAAAAATTCCGATGACAAAAAATTTTTAAACACCATACAAAATGTAAGAATTAAAGAATTAAAAAACGGAAAAATATTCGGCGAATTAATATTGACAAACACTGAAAAATCATCATAATAAACATGCTGCATAAATATTAAGAGAAGTTTTATTATAAAAAAGATTAAGAAGCTCAGAATTGCCCTCGCCCCGAAAGCGTGCGGATTATCATTGGATTAAATAATAAATGGAAAATTATCCAAATAAAAAGCTCCTTATTCAGGAGCTTTTTATCTTTAATTTCTGCTGTTTAACTTTGCAAACAATCTCAATATTTCCATATACAGCCATACTAGGGTAATCATCAACCCCATGGCACCATACCATTCGTAATCCTTGCTAAGCATATTCTGCGAAGCATTTTCAATAAAAAAGAAATCTTGGATCAATGAAAATGCTGCAATCCCGACAACTATAAGACTAAATATAATTCCTACAGGGCCCGCTTCCCAAATTAAAGGAATACTGCGGCCAAAAAATGATGCAATAAATTGAATAAGATAAATGGCCAAAACAGAGAACATTGCAGTCATCAAAACAGCCTGAAATTTTGCAGTATATTTAATTATACGGGCTTTATAAAGCATTAGCATGACAAACATTGTAGCAAATGTAGCAAATACAGCCTGCAATATTATACCATGCCATTGAGCCTCAAAAAGCATAGACACAGCACCGAGCATAAGACCTTCAAATAACGCATAAGGTGCAGCAGTATATTTTGCTATTTTGATATTAAAACATGTTGCAAGCACAAGAATAAAAGATACAATTGCGCTAACAACAAGCATAGCAGGAACCATAGCCGGTGTTGTAAACAATGAATACACACTAATGGCTGCTCCTGCAAGCAGGCATACAAAAAGCATGAAAATTTTATTAACAGTACCTGCAATTGTCATAGGTTCTCCCTCGAGAATTCTCTCTCCGGCAGAAAACCTGTCTTCATTTAATATAGGATTTGACATAATTAACTCCTTCCTTTACCATGATTATATAATATATCATAAAAAAATACCATATCTTAATAATGTAATAAGGTTTAGAATGTTTCTTGAGAACTTTACACAATTTTTAAAATATTACGGCAAAGGCAGATATCTAAAATTATGCGGATTTACAATGCTTTCGTTTATAGCAGGCTGTCTTGAATTTGTCGGGATTGCACTTATATATCCGTTTATATTTTTAATTATCCAGCCGGAAGCTATTTCAGACACATTCAAAATCATAAAAATTGATAATTCATTGCGGAGCGGACTTTTAATAGGACTTTCGGTTCTGCTGATTTTTATAATAAAAAATGCTTTTATTATATTTACCCAATATGTTCAGGCAAAATTTGTTGCAAACTGGAAACAGTATATTGTGAATAAATTTATGAGTTACTATATCTTTGCTCCGTACAAAGACACTATGAAAATTTCACAAACAAATAAACTTTATACAATTGAAACAGTTACCGGACAAGTTATAGACAGTTTTGTTTGCAGGGCACTAAATCTTCTTACAAATACAATTATAATAATTATGGTAATATCTTTACTTTTGATTAAATATCTTATACCTGCAATAATAACAATTGTATTTGTATGTATTACACTATTTATACAAAACAAATATTTTAAATCTAAAACCTCTGAAATATCTGCCGTATTAACTAAAATATCGCATGAATATAAAGCAGCCTTACTTGATAATATTACTAATCTTAAAGATTTGAAAATACTCTCATCTGAAAACTTGTTCTATAATAACTTCGTAAAAACAGCCTCAAAATTAAAACAAATTCAAATAAAACAAGGATTTTACGCAGCGATTCCGCCTTACATAATAGAAATACTGGTAGTATCAGCACTTCTTGTAATGGCCAGCATTTTATCAATACAAAACACCGGCAATAACCCCGCACTTATAGCTTCATTTGCAATAGTCGTGGCAGCACTTTTCAGAATTGCGCCAGCTTTAAACAGGATTCAAACAGCAATTATTAATATTAATTCATCACGGGATTTTGTAAAAAAAATCAATGAAACCTATGAACAATATGACTTTGAACATTTTGAGAAACATGACTGCCCGTTAAATGAAAGATTAAACTTTAAAGATAAAATTCAATTAAAAAATATAAATTTTTCTTATAACGGCGAAAAACAAGTAATAAAAAATATATCATTCCAGATAAACAAAGGCGACTTTGTAGGTATAATTGGGCTTTCCGGAGCCGGCAAAAGCACTCTTGCCGACATAATAACCGGTCTGCTGCCCGCCGACTCAGGCCAAATTATCGTAGATAATACTGTACTGACAAATGAAAATTATCCCAAATTCAGACATATAATCGGCTATGTTCCTCAGCAAATAAATATTTTAAACAAAACATTTAAAGAAAATGTAGCATGGGGTTGCGAAAAAATTGATGATAACGGAGTGATAAAAGCATTAAAAGCCGCACAAATCTATAATATAGTTTCCGAGTTTCCAGAAGGCATAAATGCTCCTGCAGTATCAGGAGCAAACGGGCTTTCACAAGGGCAAAAACAGCGTTTAGCAATAGCCCGTGCACTTTACAGAGATCCGGAGATTATAATACTGGATGAAGCGACATCTGCTCTTGACGTACAGGTTGAACATGAAATAACCGAAATGTTAAAGGATATAAGTAAATCAAAAACAATAATAGCAATAGCCCATCGTCTGTCAACACTAAAAGCATGCAATAAATTGATTTATATAAAAAACGGACAGTTAATTGATATCGGCTCATTTAATGAATTAAGCTGTAAATACCCTGATTTTGCGACTCTTGTACAATTATCTTCAATAAAATAAAAAAATAAAAAAAGTACTTTACAATAAAAAATTTTTATTATATAATAAATACGTAAGCCCCAACTGATTTAAGTTGCGGAAGAATTTATTCCTCAGTAGCTCAATGGCGGAGCAACCGGCTGTTAACCGGTAGGCTGTTGGTTCGAGTCCAACCTGGGGAGTTTTTATTTTATTCCCGGATCGTCTAGTGGCAGGACTGAAGATTCTGGCTCTTCCAACGGTGGTTCGAATCCATCTCCGGGAATTTTTTAATGCTTATTTTCAATGTATTAAACCAGACATTTCAATCCTGTACGGTTAAAATGATTTTACCCCGTAAAGTGGCTTTGTGTTTAGGTTTTAACCTGCCGGAAGTGTCCGAAAATAATCAAACCAAATTACTTGAAAAGTCCACGAGGTGTCCGTTGAAATCCGCTCCCTCGACTTTTGGTTGTAACCCTTATGTGGCGAAAGTTTAGGACATATTTAAACTTGTACGAATGGTTTGATTATTTTCGGCAAGGACATTTGAAATTTTAGCCGGAAGTTTTTTTGTAAAATAACATATAAAATGAATACAAACATACAGGTCGGAACTTTAGGCAGGATAAGCCGGAAGTAGAGATTATATATGTTTGAATTTTTTCGGAACTTGAATATGCGGAACTTTTACACCTCAAATTCAATAAAATCGTTAAGTATAAAAATTGGTAAAATCTAATACTGGTGACAATTACAATGTAAATTTCTAAAATAACATCAAATTTTAGAATTTATTGTAGAGAATATTAATTTTACAAATCTGCGGAACCAATTTTGCGGAACCTTAGAATTCAGATATCTAAATAGCTTTTTTATATTTATACATTTTCATAATTTTAAAAATGTAATTTTCTGTAATTTGGCAAGCAAGTGCTGTTTTTATTCTTGATATTTTAGTCCCGTCATAATTTTAAAAAGAATGGAAAATTAATTAATAAAGTAAAAGGTGCATCAAAACGACACACCCTACTGCTACTGAATATCAATTAATACTTTGATTAAAAATACAATTGGGCTGAGGTTATTATTAGGTACAAAAAATAGCACACTTCTTGCTATTTTACTGACAAACCAATCTCTTTTGCTGCATTTATAGTATTTTCACAAGTACTGAACTTCCTATTAGGTTCCATCCATAAATCTCTTACCCACTTACCCTTTTTAAATAAAGATATTAAATTTGTTACAAGACCACTATCATGGGGTTGTTTTGTAATCAAAATTTGATCATAGCCTGCTTGTGCAAATTTAGATTTTGAATTTGGTCCAAAAGTAATTAATTTAGCAACAGTTCCTGTTTTTGCCATTAATAGTGTCCCCTCACAAGGAATTACAGTTCTAGGGCTCTTAGGACAGGCATTTGCAATTGTTTTTTGAACTTTTGTACCACTTTGTGTAAGAAGTTGAGAAATAGGGTGTTTAAATTGAATTAAATTTGCCATATACATTTCCTTTCATATGATTTTACCTACATATATATAAAAACAAATGAAAAAAAAAAATTGCTACGGCACACTTCTACCATACCATACCATACTGACATTATAACTGTATTTCAGCTATTTTAAAATTTCTTAACATTTCTTTATATTTCTTGCTATTTAATGTATAAGTCAATATTAACACTCCATAGATATAATTTAATAATTCGACATTATTGATCTAAGGATTTGGTGACGACTGCCGCAACTTTATTACCCGAAATACTCAAACCATCTGTAACAAGAAATCAAACCATGTGTTCTTTTACATTCAACATTTAAAACCGCAGCAATTCTTTCTAAAATTTTAATAGACGGATATGAACCCGCTAATACCGGTTTTTAATGCGTAAAAAGAAATAAAGGCGTGCGTTAACAGCATAAAAAATTTTTTGAGCTAACTTATTAAATAATTATTTTTTATTAGCAAAAAAATTTTTTTACGGGTTTTCTGATAAATATGAAAATAAATTATACCAACTCCCCGGCCTTTAAAAGTACATATACCGTGGACACAAGCTCTGCCACATCTAAACGCCAAATTTTTATACTAGGAGCTTTAATGAACAACTTTTGGTTAAATAATGCCAGCACTACCTTTAACAAAATCAGAAATACAGGAGTTTACGGTAAAGTCGACATTTATGTAAAAGATTACAGGGACAACGCTTTTGAATCCATATTAAAAAATAACAGTATTTCTTACAAAAAGAAAAATGACAATAGTTTTAATTATATAGTTTAGTTAAAGCTTTGAATATTGATGCCGTTCAAGCAGTACCATTAAAATAGAAATGTCAGCAGGTTTAACACCGCCGATACGGGACGCCTGAGCAAGAGTTTTTGGTCTGATTTTTGATAGTTTATCACGGGTTTCTGATGAAATATGATCTAATGTTGAATAATCTATGTCATCAGGGATTTTAAATTTTTCTAACTTAGAGGCCTGCTCTACCTGAAATTCCTGACGTTTCAAATATCCGTCATATTTAACAAGGATTTCAACCTGTTCTGATACATCAAACGGTATATTTAATTCATTTGTAAATGCGTCAATTTCTTTTACCACATTGTAATCTATATTAGGACGCTTCAAAAGTTCAGCTATTTTCATTCCGCGTTCCATGTGCTCCCCGTACTTTGAAAGAACTGAGTTTATTTGCTCAGTTGCAGAAATTTTAGCATCTTTAATCCTTGATAATTCTTTCTCAATAGCTTCCTGCTTATCCGTAAAAATTTTAAACTGAGAGTCATCAATAAGACCACACTTCCGTCCGAGAGGAGTAAGTCTGGCATCAGCATTATCCTGACGGAGTAAAAGTCTGTATTCTGAACGAGAAGTAAGCATTCTATAAGGGTCTTGAATATCTTTTGTAACCAAATCATCAATCAATGTACCGATATATGATGAACTTCTTGAAAGTTCCAGCATTTCAGAACCGTTAAGATAATTAAATGCGTTAATACCTGCAATTAACCCTTGTGCAGCAGCTTCTTCATAACCGCTTGTGCCGTTAATCTGTCCGCCTAAAAATAATCCCTTTATTTTCTTTGACATAAGAGAATGTGATGTCTGGACTGCAGGAACATAATCGTATTCAACAGCATAGGCCGGTTTTATAACATGAGCTTTCTCAAGTCCTGGAAGAGTTCTGAGCATCTGTAACTGAATATCAGCCGGCAGACTGCTTGAAAATCCCTGAATATAAACTTCATAAGTCCCTAAACCTTCAGGCTCAATAAAAATATGATGAGAAGGATTTTCGCTAAATCTTACTACCTTATCCTCAATAGACGGACAGTAACGCGGACCTACCCCCTGAATTAATCCCTGAAACATCGGGGATTTATCAAGATTAGCCTTTATTATTTCATGCGTTTTTTCATTTGTTCTTGTCAGATAGCAGGGATACTGTTTTCTGACAGGTCTGTCAGGCTTAAAGGAATAAAAATGTAATACTTCATCACCGGGTTGAATTGTCATTTTTGAATAATCAATTGTACGCTTGTCAACACGGGGTGGAGTACCGGTTTTAAGTTTTTTTACCACTATACCGTGTTTTATTAACGATTCTGATAACCCGTAAGCAGCTTTTTCGCCTAATCTTCCGGCACTGTAGGAACGAAGTCCGACAAAAATTTTTCCGTTTAATGATGTGCCGGTTGTTAAAATAACCGTACGTGCAGAATACTCAATTCCGTATTCATCTATAGCTCCCGTAATTTCACCGTCTTTAACCAGCAAATCTGTAATACAAGCCTGGCGCAGGTAAATATTTTCGTTATTTTCAATAATATTGCGCATATAATCCATATATTGCTTTTTGTCAGATTGGGCACGCAAAGCTCTGACTGCAGGGCCCTTTGAAGAATTGAGCATTTTCATCTGAATATAAGTAGCATCTGCAGCTTCCCCCATAATACCGCCCAGAGCATCAATTTCACGGACAAGAGTAGATTTTGCAGGTCCGCCGATAGCGGGATTACAAGGCATTAAAGCTATATGATCAACATCAAGAGTTGAAAGAAGAACTTTTGCCCCAAGCCTTGCACAAGAAACAGCGGCTTCGCACCCTGCATGGCCGGCTCCTACAACTATTACATCATATTTGTTATTTAGATAATCCATATTCATATTCCTAATCGGCTATGAAAATATTATATTACAAAGAAAGTTGTTTTAATCAAAAAATTAAAATAGATTAATCTTTCATCTACTCCAAACGGATGATATTAATTCAAATTACTAAAGATTAATATTATTTATATCGACGTAATAAAATATATACAGAATACACATCTTATTGGAGCTCATTGATGTCAGAACAATTACTACTACAGCCCGTAGCGGCTAATACGGATAAAGCAAAAGAATCACTTGAAAAAGCAAGAATAGCACACGAAAAATACCTTATCCGGCAGCAAAATCAAGATTTACAGGAAGCCATAGAACACTATATTGATGCGGTAAAATATGATCCGACAATGCCTGAGGCGTATTACAGGCTTGCGGCTTTAATGTGGGAGCAGGGGCAAATAAGCATAGATACGGCCATAGAGCAATGTAAAACCGCAATTTCACTGGCTCCAAAGAATATTAATGCACATCTCTATACCGGCTTTTTCATGAAAATGGCCCAGGATTTTAATTCTGCAGAAACAGAATTCAAATCAGCCATAAAAATGGGAAAACTAAATTCCGCAAGGCCGCGCTTGATTCTTTCACAGTCAATCCTCCAAAAAATTAATTCAAAAAACGGGAATGCCGGAGATTATTTAAGTTTTCTTTATTATTTTCTATCGGGAAGTTTAATGCTTGCCTGGGACAGACCATCCATGAAAATGTTTTACAAAAACATGTCAGATGATTTTTCAGTATTTACCTATAATACAGTAGGGAAATTCTTAGAAAAATTTAAACTTTATCCGACAGCGGAAAATATTTACAGGCAGGCTATTTCAAAAACTAATCACGGAGAAATTTTTTATAACAAGATGGGAGATCTTGCACTCAAAAATAAAGAAATGGACTTGACCGTCGACTGCTACAGAAAAGTTTTAGAAGCTAATCCTCTTAACCGGGAAGTTCTTTTAAAACTTGCAACCGTCTTACAAACTTATTTTCCTGATAACACCGATGAAGCAATAGATTGCTATGAAAAGCTTCTTGAATTTGATATTGACACTCCCCAAATTTATTATGAACTAGGGCACCTTTATCTAAAAAAAGAAGATAAAATAAATTCTATAAGCGCATTTAAACTTGCAGTTGAAAGAGATTCCGAAAACCCGTTTTACAATAATTCACTGGCATACGCATATTCCAAAGCAGAATTATATGACGAGGCAATAGAACATTACCAGAAAGCAATCGCAATTAATCCTGATAAAGAATGGACATCAATTGTATGTCAGGCATTAGGGTCTATTTATGCCGAAGTTAAAGGTAATATTGATGCTGCAGTTTCAACGTATCAGGCAGGAATAATTCTTGATCCGAATAATTACGAATTGTATTTATCACTCGGAGATGTACATATGGCTGCATACGATTTAGATAACGCAATAAGAGCATATTGTGATGCAATAACACTTAATCCTGAGGATTATCGCGGATATTCAAAAGCAGGAATTGCACTCTGGGAAAAAGATTATCTTGAAGAAGCACTTGTTTCCTTCCATAAATCAATTGACCTCAACCCGGAAAACGAATACGCTCAAAATAATCTGGGAATACTTTACTTAGACGGCTTGGGTGATGCTGAAGAAGCACTTGAATATTTTGAAACGGCGGTTGAGCTGAATCCGAATTATACCCTTGCATACTTTAATGCTGCAAGAGCCTCACAGGCAATGGGCTTTATAAATGACGCAGCAAATTATTATCAGATGGCAATTGATCTAAATAAAATAACACAAGAGCTTGATGAAGAAGACATCAAAAATCGACTGCATAAGTTATTTGAAATTTAACAAACAAAAATAAACAAGAAAGGATTTTTATATGGAAAAAGATAAGAAGCTGAGAATTGCCCCCCCCCCGAAAAGGTAGACTGGACTAACTTTTTACCCAGTTTTATTGACATTAATTCTAAAATATGTCATAATTGTAACATGAAACATCACTTAATAGACCGAAAATTTGGGTTCACACTTGCGGAAGTTTTAATCACGCTCGGAATTATAGGTGTGGTTGCAGCGATGACTTTACCAACATTAATTACGGAACATCGAAATAAAGAAATAGCCACACGTGTAAGAAAGATTTACTCTGATATAAACAATGCAATATTGCTTGCCCAAAACAATTCGAATGCGTTAGGTGACAATTCTGCTTTATTCAACCCAAGTAATTCGAGTTATCAAACAGCTCTAAATTTTTCAAAATACTTTAAGGGATCTAAAGTTTGTACATCTCATTTAGATGAAAAATGCAAAGAATATTATTATGATATGAAATATAGCAAATATTATACTCAAGGCACAGATAAAGCTACTGTTTCTTCCCGCTATGAACCGGCAATAATCTTAAATAACGGAGCTATTTTATTTATATACCAATACAATAATCCTAATTGCTATACAATGGATACCTGGTCAGAAATGGATGAAAACGGCCGACCTGTTCTTGATGAAAACAAGAATCCAATCACTCATACCAGCCCCTTAGATTATTGTGCAACAATCATTATGGATGTAAATGGCAATAGTATGCCAAACCGCTTAGGACAAGATGCACAGCAGATTATAATAAAAAAAGATAAAGTAACACCAGCAATACAACCTTATTTAGGTTCAGAAAGCTTCAAAAATATACTCTCCGGAAATGACGAGTTTATTTATGAAGATTATAAAGTCGGTGAGTAATATTAATTTCAAAATTTTTGTTTTTAAGGTATAATAAAAACGAACATTAGAAGTGTATAACTAAGAACGCACGGGAAGTGCGAGAAAGAACAGGTAATTATGGTACCGGAAACAAAAAAATTTGAAATTGAGATTGGCGGAAAAACCGTTACTGTTGAAACAGGTAAATACGCTCAATCTGCAAACGGTTCTGTTACGGTAAGATGCGGCGACACAATGTTGTTTGTTCACTGCTGTGTTTCAAAAGAACCGAGAGTAGGGATAGATTTCTTCCCTTTGCTAATTGATTATGAAGAAAGAATGTCATCAATAGGTCGTATTCCAGGCGGTTATAACCGCTCAGAAGGTAAGGCCGGTGATAAAGCTATACTTATTTCAAGACTTATTGACAGACCTATAAGACCGCTGTTCCCTAAAGGATACAGAAATGATATACAAATTGTAGCCCAATTATTCAGCTACGATCAGGTTAACCAGCCGGATACTCTTGCAATGTTAGGAGCATCTTGTGCCTTAATGCTTTCAGGCGCTCCTTTTGAAGGGCCTATCGGAGCTGTCAGGGTATCTCGAGATGAAAACGGCAACATGATTGCAAATCCGACTCACCAGCAGGCTGACAAATCAGATTTGGATATTGTAGTTGCAGGTACACACGATTCTGTAATTATGGTTGAAGCAGGCTGCAAATTCGTAACAGAAGACGATATTATGAATGCTGTTGAATTTGCTCAGGCTGAAATCAGAAAACAATGTGACGCACAGGTTGCATTTATGAAAGAATGCGGAGTGGAAAAAGAAGAATTTGTAAATCCTTACGATACTTCCGAAATCAAAAAGATTATTGACGAAACAGCTCACGATATGATTTTTGATGCTTATCACAACTTTGACAGAGAATACAGACAGAATAAGCTTGAAGAAGCTAAAAAACTTGTCAAAGAAAAAATTGATGCGCTTCCTGAAGATGATTACATCAAAAAAATTATGGAAGAAACAGGCATCGACTTTGTGGCAGAAGAATTCAAAAATGCAGAAAAACATATTATGCGAACAATGATTCTTGACGAAGGTGTTAGAGCTGACGGAAGAAAGCCTCATGAAGTTCGTCCTATCTGGTGTGAAGTAGGTGTATTGCCGAGAGCACACGGTTCTGCCGTATTTACAAGAGGACAGACTCAGGTTCTTTCCGTTGCGACTCTTGCAGGTCCCGGTATGAAGCAGGAACTTGACGGAGTTGATCCGCAGACTGAAAAAACTTATATGCACAAATACATCTTCCCCGGATTCTCAGTGGGAGAAGTAAAGCCTCTAAGAGGCCCCGGCAGACGTGAAGTAGGACACGGCAATTTAGCTGAAAGAGCAAATATACCAGCACTTCCTTCTCAGGAAGAATTTGGCTACACTATCCGCGTTACATCAGATGTTCTTGAATCAAACGGTTCAACATCAATGGCATCAACCTGCGGATCTTCAATGGCTTTGATGAATGCCGGTGTTCCGGTTAAATGTATGATTGGCGGTGTTGCAATGGGTATGATAACGGAAGAAGGTAAAGAACCCGTTGTATTAACTGACATTCAAGGTATTGAAGACTTTTTGGGCGATATGGACTTTAAAGTTACAGGGAACGATACAGGAATTACAGCCCTTCAAATGGATATGAAAGCTAAAGGCATTGCAAACGAAACATTACGTAAAGCCCTTGCACAGGCAAAAGAAGGCAGACTTCATATCTTAGGCAAGATGAGAGAAGTAATTTCAGCACCGGCAGATCATCTGTCACCGTATGCTCCAAGTATTACAACAATGACAATTCCTGTTGAAGATATCGGAACAGTAATCGGACCCGGCGGAAAACAGATCAGAGCAATCATCGACGCATCAGGTGCAGAAATTGATATTCAGGATTCAGGCGTTGTAACAATTACCTCTAACGATCAGGAAGGTGCAGAAATTGCTCAAAGAATGATTAAAGAATTAACTTTCAAACCTGAACCTGGAATGGTTGTAAAAGGTAAAGTTGTAAGAATTATTCCAATCGGCGCCTTTGTAGAACTTGCTCCCGGCAAAGACGGCATGGTTCACATTTCTCAGGTTTGCAATGAGAGAATAGATACAATTGAACCGCACCTTCATATCGGCGACGAAGTTATCGTTAAAGTAATTAAAATCGACGATAAAGGCAGAGTAAACCTCACAATCAAAGGGGTTTCAGACGAAGAAAAAGCTCAATTTAACTAGAAACAAGAAATTATTAAACACCATTTTGTATAAATAGCCATTCTGAACTTGTTTCAGAATCTAGCGTGGAACTTCCATGAATTCAACAGACAAAATGGTGTTTTTTATTTTATTTTGTGTTACGTTAAAATTAACTGGAGGATAAACAACATGTGTGACGTAATAACTATCGGAAGCGCAACAATGGATGTATTTGTTGAAAGCGATGATGCAAATATTGTTTCAGTTTATACAAAGAATAAAAAATCGGAATTTATGAGTTACCCCTACGGAGCTAAAGTTGAAATTACGGATTTTACATCTAAAGTCGGAGGAGGAGGAATTAACACAGCAGTAAACTTCGCTAATCTCGGATATAACACAAGTGCAATATTTAAAATAGGGGATGATATTTATTCTGACGGGATTTTAGAATCATTTAAAAACAAAAAAGTTGATTTATCAAATATTGTTCAAGACAGCAATCTCAGTACCGGATTTTCAATAATTCTTGTAAGCTTTCAAGGAGACAGAACAGTTCTTGCACACAGGGGCGCCAATGCTCAGTTGAAAAAATCAGATATTAATTTTGACGCAATAAAAAATGCAAAACTTTTATATATTGCCCCGCTTAACGGCGACAGCACCAAAGTTCTTGATGATATTGCAAATTTTGCGAGAGAAAACAATGTTTTTGTTTGCTTTAATGCAGGTTCATCAAGTTTGAAAAAAGGGTTCAACTACCTGAAAGAAATTCTTGAGAATGCAAATATAGTTGTAATGAATAAAGAAGAAGCCTCCCTTGCCACTCAAATTCAAGTTAGACCTGATACAAGAGAAGAAAAATTTTCAGAAGAACTTATCCATCCTGACATCAAAGAGATGTTTAATAAATTAAAAGTCGGCGAGTCTCAAATTATAGTAATTACAGATGGCGGTAAAGGTGCTTATGCCTATGACGGGGAAGATTACTACTATTGCCCTGTATTTGAAGGGCCTGTCGTTTCAACACTGGGTGCAGGCGATGCATTTGCATCAACTTTTTGTGCAGCACTCGGAAGAACAAATAAAGATATAGGAAAAGCTTTAATGTATGCTTCAGTTAACTCAGCCGGAGTAGTATCCGAATTTGGAGCTACACAAGGTTTGCTGACATTTGAACAGATAGAAGAAAAATTAAAGTTAAATCAGTCCTATACATATCAAAAAGCTTGACAAACATTAAAAAATCGTAAATAATAGAAAAGTTGTAAAAATTAAGAGGAGTTTTATTATGAAAAAGATTAAGAAGCTGAGAATTGCCCCCCCCCCGAAAGCCTGACTAGTGAACGATTTAGTTTACCAGAGCGGACTACACACATAGCCCTGTTGAACTGTCAACACAAATGTGCGTTCACTTTAGCAGAGGTGTTAATCACGCTCGGCATAATAGGTGTTGTTGCTGCTATGACAATGCCGTCATTAATTCATAAATTCCAAAACAAAGCACTTGAAACTCAATACAAAAAATCAATATCTGTTGTTTCTCAGGCTATTTTAAAAGCAAAGGCTGATTCAGGAATTGACAATTTTGCACAGTATTGTGCATACTATCCGTATGATGTCGGCAGCGGTATGCCGTATGATCACGCTGACGAATGTTATGAGATTTTGTTTAAGAGTTTGATAAATAAACGAATAAACGCCCCCTGGAAAGTGACGGATAATTTTATTGATAGAAGGAATAATGAAACAATAAGAACATATAATAATAAGCAAGTTGTAACTGTTAATGATCTTGCAGGAATTGGTGATCCTATATTTAATACTTACGCTATGCCGGATGGAAGTTATATTAACTTTAGTATAATCGAATTAAAAGTGTATGTAGGTATAGATACAAACGGTTCCAAAAAACCTAATAAATTAGGACATGACATATTTGTTTTTAAGATAAATTCTAAAAATGATGCTCTGGCAGCTGCAACTAATAAGCCGGAAATATTGTCCGATGAAGAACTTGATAATATAGAATACGATGAAGGCAAAGAACACGTTAAAGAAAGAGCCGGAAACCCGTGTAATTTGACCTCAAGCCAGAAAGCAAACGGCATTGGCTGTTCTTATTATGCTTTGAAAAATGAATGCCCGTATGACAGCACAAAAACATATTTTGAATGCTTACCTTAAAAACATCTATTGTCCTCTTTCGATTTTTAGTGTATAATTTGGTATATAAGAAAGAGATGAATATGGGATACAAAATATTATCAAAAAAAGAATTGTGCCCGAATCAGTTTGAGATTACGGTTGAAGCACCCTATGTAGTAAGAAATGCAAAGGCAGGACAGTTTATAATTTTCAGAGCAAACGAAAACAGTGAACGTGTTCCGCTTACCATTGCCGATGTAAACAAAGAAAAAGGCGAACTGACACTTGTATTCATGGCTGTAGGGTATTCAACAAAACAACTTGCGGCCTTAAATGAAGGCGAAGAGATTCATGATATTGCAGGCCCGCTCGGACAACCCACACACATAAAAAAATACGGAACGGTTGTCTGTCTTGCCGGCGGTTATGGTGCAGCTCCTTGTTATTTGATTGCTAAAGCTTTTAAAGAAGCAGGCAACAAGGTTTACATGATTATGGGAGCCAGAACAAAAGATTTAATTTTCTGGCAGGATAAAATGAAAGATGCCTGTTCAGAACTTTTTATAACAACGGATGACGGAACATTAGGCGAAAAAGGATTTGTTACACAGGTTTTGCAAAGGCTAATGGAACGCGAGAAAATAGATTACGCAATAGCCGTCGGACCAATGCCCATGATGAGAGCAGTGGCGGATTTAACCCGCGATAAAGGGATTTATACTGAAGCAAGCATGAATCCGATTATGGTTGACGGTACAGGAATGTGCGGAGCATGCCGTCTTACTGTCGGCGGGGAAACAAAATTTGCCTGCGTTGACGGACCTGACTTTGATGCACATAAAATTGATTTTGACGAAGTTATAAACAGAACTAAAATTTATAAAGATCAGGAAAGGAAACGTGACGAAAACTGTAATTTACTAAAACAGTCAGTCAATAAATAGGAGAGAATTATGGCTAAAGACATTCCATATTGCCCGCTGATGAGTGCAGGGTCGGATATTGATAAAGTTTGTACACTCGAAAGCTGCGCCTGGTTTGTACCGAGCGTAAGAAAATGTTCGGTATACATGCTTGCATATAATGCTTTGCTTGAAACAACAGCCAGACAAAAAGCATCTAAAATTCACAGATAAGGTTTTAATATGAAAATTATAGTCTGTATAAAACAGGTTCCTGACACAACAGACATCAAGTGGACTGAAAATAACACGATTCAACGGGAAGGGGTCGAAAGTATAATAAACCCTTATGATGTTTATGCGATAGAAGAAGCTTTAAAGCTAAAGCAAAATCTTGAAAATGTTGAAATAACCGTTTTGACAATGGGACCCAAGCAGGCTGAATCTATATTACGTCAGGCAATAGCACTCGGATGTGATAAAGGTGTGTTAATTTCCGATAAAAAATTTGCCGGCGCAGATACTTATGCTACAGGCAAAACAATAGCTTCAGCAATTAAATCAAAACTACAGGATTATGATTTAATAATTTGCGGTCAATTTGCAATAGATGGTGATACCGCACAAACAGGGCCGAGTATTGCAAATCAGCTTGGCATTCCTCAGATTACATTTGTAAAAGAATTAAAACAATGCGACAGCAGCTCAATTTGTGCTGTAAGGCAAATTGAAGAAGGTTTTGAAACACTTAAAGTAGAATTTCCAGCTCTTGTTTGTGTGCTAAAAGGGATTGAAGAAACAACACGCCCTCTGATAAATGGATTTATAAAAGCAAAAAATGCTTGCATTACAACTTATTCAATGGATGATATAGGATTAACTCCAGAGGACACCGGGATTAAAGGGTCTCCCACTTATGTAAGCAAAGCTTTCCGTCCTGTACATAACAGAGAAAAATGTGAAATCTGCGAAAATTGTATAGCTCTTGCGGAAAAAATAAAAGAATTCGGAGGGCTGAACATTGAGTAATATACTATTATATGCAGAAGTTACAAAAGAGAATTATATTCATACAGTACTTTTTGAACTCGCTTATAAAGCTCAGGAACTTGCGAAAAAATTAAACAACGCTGATGTTTCGGCGCTTTTAATATGCAAAACCGGATTAGCTGAAGAATTTAAAGAAGCTTTTATAAACTCAGGTTTTGACTATGTTTATATCGCTGAACATGATAGGTTTGCGAACTATTCAACAGAACTATACTCTAAAATAGCAGTAGATGTTATCAATGAAGTTAAGCCTGAAATTGTCCTTATTGGTGCAACAACACAGGGAAGGGATCTTGCTCCGAAAATTTCATCCTCGCTTCATACCGGCTTAACGGCTGACTGCACAGGGCTTGATATTAATGAAAAAGGACAGCTTGCTGCAACACGTCCGACATTTGGCGGCAAGTTGATGGCAACAATTTTGTGCAAAACTCTGCCGCAAATGGCAACCGTAAGACCAAAAGTATTTAAACCCGCGCCTGAAAATATAGTAAAAGATACAAAATTTATTTATATTAAACCTGATATTGACAACGTTGATACAAAAGTAAAATTTGTAGAATTTGTAAAAGGCTTAAATACTGCAATAAATGAACTTGACAGTGCTGATATTATTGTTGCGGGCGGCAAAGGGATGAAAAATGAAGCGGGATTTGAGTTATTGAAAAATTTTGCAGAAAGCATTGGAGCCTGCATAGCAGCTAGCCGCGGGGCAGTTGAAATGGGACTTGCTCCTGTCGATATTCAAATAGGACAGACAGGAAAAACAGTTACGCCAAAACTCTATATAGCCTGCGGGATTTCAGGTGCTATTCAACACATTGTAGGGATGCAGGATAGTGACAAAATTATTGCAATTAATACAGATGAAAAAGCTCCTATATTTGAAATAAGCGACTGCGGAATTGTCGGGGATGCTTTTGAAATTCTGCCAAAATTAACAACAGAAATATTAAACAATAAAGAGTAGCAAGCTGGGAATTGCCCCTAGAAAGGCTGATTACTAAACGGTTTACCTTGCCCGAAGTATCAATAATTAAAAATGGATGGAAAATACCTGAAGATTACCCTTGGATTAAATAAACTTTTTGTGCTAAAATAAATCAGGAAAAAGCTTTATGAAAGGATAAGGGATATGAATAAGGTTGTAGTAGGCGCTCAGTGGGGCGATGAAGGCAAAGCTAAAATTACTGATATATTAGCGCAGGATGCTGATTTGATTATAAGATATCAGGGCGGATGCAACGCAGGACACACTGTTGTCGCTCATAACAAAACTTTTAAATTTCATTTAATACCATCAGGTATTTTATATAAAGGGAAAAAATGCTTCATCGGCGCAGGAACAGTTATTTTGCCCGAATATTTTGAACAGGAAGTACAGGGACTAATAAATGAAGGTATTGATGTTTCAAATCTTAAAATTAATCCGCTTGCTTCTATCACAATGCCTTATCACACGGAAGTGGACGGATATGCCGAAAGTACTGCCACTAAGGGCAAAATAGGAACAACAAAAAAAGGCATAGGTCCTACCTACACCGACAAAATGGCAAGAATCGGTCTAAAAATTCAAGATTTGTATTCACAAGAAGCTCTTAATGAAAAACTTGATATAATACTTCCTTTAAAAAACAAAATTCTGGAAAAAGTTTACGGACTTCAACCTTATACAAAAGATTGCATTCTCGCTCTTTGTGAAAAATATGCCGAAATTTTCAGACCTTACGTATGCGAAACCTGGCAAAAAGAACTTGAAGATGCCAAACGAAGCGGTAAAGCAATACTTTTCGAAGGTGCACAAGGGGTAATGCTTGATGTTGATTACGGAACATATCCGTTTGTAACTTCATCTAACCCTATAGGCGGCGGTGCTGCAACAGGCTCTGGATACGGTCCGACAATGATTGATGAAGTTATAGGTGTTGCAAAAGCCTATGTAACAAGAGTAGGCGAAGGGCCTTTTGTTACAGAACTAAAAGACGAAACCGGCGACAAAATCCGGGAAATAGGACACGAATACGGTGTTACAACAGGCAGACCAAGACGCTGCGGCTGGTTTGATGCAGTAACAATGAAATATGCCGTGTTGGTTGGCGGCTTAACATCTATTGCATTAACAAAAATTGATGTATTTGATACGTTTGATGAAATAAAAATCTGTACAGGGTATAAAGATACCAGAAACGGAAATGTGTATAAAAGTTATCCCACTGACGTTTTTATCCATAAATATATGGAGCCTGTCTATGAAATCCATAAAGGATGGTGGAAAAATATATCTGATATTAAAGAATACAACGAATTACCTGATAACTGCAAAAAATATCTTGCACGTATCGAAGAACTGCTGGAAATTCCGATTTCAATTATCAGCGTAGGCCCTGACAGAGAACAGACAATTTTCAAGAACTAAACATATTACAAATCTTTATAGGCTAATGCGGCATAAATTACAGCACTGATACCGACAAGAGAATAAACTATTCTTGACAGGACTGTCATTTCTCCAAATATCATTGCAACCAGATCAATATTGAAAAAGCCTACCAATCCCCAATTTAAAGCTCCTATAATAACAAGAATAAACGTAATTAGTTTTAAAATATGCATAAATTTTCCTCCTTTATAAACTAATTATTAATAGAGGGAAAAAATATACAATCACACAACTGTATAACAAAAGAGTCCGTCAAACAGACGAACTCTTTTGTTTAATAATATGTGACTTCAAAAAATTATAATTTTGAAGCAACCATCAATGTGGTTTCAGCCAATCTTGTAGAATAACCCATTTCGTTATCGTACCAAGAAATGATTTTAACCTGGTTTCCGCCCATTACACGAGTTAACAAAGCGTCAACAGTTGATGATTGAGATGTTCCGATGTAGTCAGAAGATACTAACGGTTCTTCAGTATAGCAAAGAACGTGTCCGTCAGCACCTGCTTTTAATGCTGCATTAACTTCTTCTACAGTAACATCTTTAGAAAGTTCAAATACAACGTCAACTAAAGATACGTCCGGAGTAGGAACTCTCATAGCGAAACCGTCCAATTTACCTTTCAATTGAGGTAATACAAGAGCAACTGCTTTTGCTGCACCTGTTTTTGTAGGAACGATATTCAAAGCACCGGCTCTGGCTCTTCTCGGATCTTTGTGACCTGCGTCTAAAATTCTCTGGTCGCCTGTGTATGAGTGAACAGTTGTCATCAAACCTTTAACGATACCGAATTTTTCATCAATAACTTTAGCTACAGGAGCCAAACAGTTAGTTGTACAAGATGCCATAGAAATTACATTGTGTTTTGCAGGGTCGTATTCTTTATCATTTACACCCAAAACAATTGTAATATCTTCATTTGTAGCAGGAGCTGAAATGATAACTTTTTTAGCACCGGCATCAATATGAGCATGAGCTTTTGTTGCATCTGTGAAGAAACCTGTTGATTCAACAACAACTTCTACACCTAAATCTTTCCAAGGTAATTGAGCAGGATCTTTTTCTGCGAAGAATTTGATTTTTTTACCATTTACGATAATACCTTCTTCATAAGCTTCAACAGTACCGTCGAATTTACCCATAACTGAATCGTGTTTGAATAACAAAGCAGCTTCAGCAGGTTTCAAACCGGGGTCGTTGATTGCTACATAATTAATTTTGTCAAAAATACCTTCTCTGATAGCGGCACGTAAAGTGTTACGGCCGATTCTACCAAAACCGTTAATTGCTACATTTACCATAAGTGTTTCCTTTCTTTTATAAAAACTCTCACATGGTTTTTATATCATTAACAAAAAAACTAATCAAGTGGTTACTGCCTTTCAAATATTAAGAAATAGTTAATTATTTGCACTTTGTTTTAGTTTTCCAATTCAAATCATCACAATGAATATAATCAATGTTGTCATTAACCATTACCCAGGACGAGCAGGTAAACTCATTTGTATAACATTCCAGAGTTCCATTACTGCCGTCATCATACCACCCGATACCATTTTCATTTAAAGCAATCTGAAATACATCAATACCTAAAGTATTCGGTCCTTTTAATCCGTTTACATCAATATAAGCAAGAGCCGGAGTAATTCCGATACTCATGCCGTCACTCAATATAAAAAAACGTCTTGAATTCCCTTGATTATGGACAATACTCCAAGTTTTATCACGGAACGGAGACTTCAATGTTTCAGGGAAACATCCGTCCTCACTGTTTTTTCCACAATCTTTTATAACATTGAGATGGCTTTTCATTGCCTTGAACAACATGTCTGAATTGTAATTACCGTTTTTATTATAAACCCCTGAGCCTTCCTCTGGCGGGAGCGGAACATATTCTGCTTCCAGATAACCAAAATCATTACTACCGCCGTTTTCAAAAATCGCAAGCCTGTACGCATTATCTAAAATTGCAACTGCTTTTTTCAATCCTGTCACATACTGTCTGTCACGGTATTTACTAATCAATACAGGCAAAGTCATGGCCGCAACAACACCGATAACACCAAGAGTAATCAATACCTCGGCAAGGGTAAATCCATTTAAAAACCTTACAGGGAGCTGAGAATGCCCCCCCCCCGAAAAGCATTAGCAAATAATTTTTTCATATTTCCCTCCTTATTTAATTAACAATTTAGCTTTAATAATAATAACGTATTTTAACAACATTTGCAACTTAGTCTGTTGCTTGAAAGTTTATATTAAGTGTGCTATGCTCTTAACTGTAAATTCAGGCCATTTTTAAATACATTCCTGAATAGATTAGGGACATTATGAAAATTCAGATGATAACCAATTTAGGATTTGCAGGCACTTCATCAAGCAGGCAAAGCTGGCTTGACAGAATTCAAGAAAAGACAAGAAATTCATCAGACATGACAGATACAATTGTTGTGCCGAGAACTATATTTAAAGGTTATCTCGGGATTATGGCAGGAACAACTCTTGTAACTTTAGGCGGACTCGTCAATAAAATGAAGCATCCTAAACTTTTTAAAACCACAATGGGGGCAGGACTTTTAACATCACTATACGGCACCTGGGCATTTGTAAGACCGTTTATTATAAAAGATGCACCAGGCGTTGCGAAAAATAAAAATAATTAATTCCTCCACCGCTTACGCGATCTCCCTCCCTTTGCTAGGAAGGTATAAATATTATCCCCCTTGTAAAGGGGGAATTAAAGGGGGATTCTTTCCTGTACATTTTTATCAATTACAAAACAAACTCCCTCAAAATTATTTTTTATATCCATATTAGTAAATCTTAAAACCTTATATCCGAGCTTGCTCAATTCTTCATCTCGAAATCTGTCATTTAATATTGCGTTATCTTCATAATGCTGACTGCCATCAATTTCAATAATCAATGATGCCTTTGAACAATAAAAATCAACAATATAATTTTTAATAACTTTTTGACGGAGAAAACGAATTTTATATTGACGTAAAAAATTATACCACAAACAGCGCTCTTCTGGTGTCATGTTCTTTCTTAAAGCTTTTGCATAAGGTGTAAGACTTTTGTTATGATTATACATAAATTCCTCCACCGCTTACGCGGTCCTCCTCCCTTTACAAGGGAGGTTATGTTTATTCTTTTTTGTTTGGAATTATCTCCACCGCTTACGCGTTCTCCCTCCCTTTGCTAGGAAGGTTATGTTTAATTTTTAAATTCGCACAAACTACTGAGCAGAAACACATGCTGTAATTGCATCTATTAGACGTTTTACAGGAACTATTTCAATGCGTTCATCTTCTATCCTGTTTGCATAAGGGATTATTGCCTTTTTAAATCCCGTCATTACAGCTTCATTTAAACGTTTTTCAATATTATTAACAGGATGAATTTCTCCGGACAAACCAATTTCACCTATTATGACTGTTTGCGGATCTACAACAACATCGCGTGCACACGTTGCGACAGCAAGAGCAATCCCTAAATCAGCAGACGGCTCCGACACATCAATCCCGCCCATTACATTTACATAAACATCCTGTTTGGAAAGGTTTAACCCTACACGCTTTTCAAGTACAGCCAAAATCTGTAAAACTCTGCTTGTATCAACACCATTTGTAACACGTCTTGGCGTAGGGTAAGGAGTTGTCCCAACAAGCGCCTGAATCTCAACCAAAAGAGGACGTGTACCTTCATTTGTAACAACTATAGCGCTTCCAGGAACAGATACTTGAGAACGCTCATTTAAAAATAATTCATTAGGATTTGTCACACATTTAAGTCCGTCAGAATTCATTTCGAAAATTCCAACCTCAGATGTATTTCCAAAACGGTTTTTCATTGCCCTCAACATTCTGTAAGATTTATATTTATCTCCTTCAAAATAAATTACGGTATCAACCATGTGTTCAAGGACTTTCGGCCCTGCGATATTACCTTCTTTGGTAACATGACCGATTACAACAATTGTTATATTCTTTGATTTTGCGATATGCATTAAAAGGTTTGTGCATTCTCTTATTTGCGAAACGCTTCCGGCAGAGCTTGCAACATTTTGGGAATAAATTGCCTGAATACTGTCTATAACAACAACATCAGGGGTAAGATCTTCTATCTGATTTTTAATATTTTCCATCAAAGTCTGCGGGTAAACATAAAGATTATCAGAAGTTATTGAAAGTCTTTGAGCACGCAATTTTAACTGGCTTGCGCTTTCCTCCGCGGAAACATACAGAACCTTTTTATTATTTTTACAGAGTTCACCGCTTGTTTGTAAAAGAATTGTTGATTTACCGATTCCCGGATCTCCTGCAATTAAAACCAAAGAACCTTGAACCAACCCGCCGCCTAAAATTCTGTCAAACTCAGAAATATTTGTTGAAACTCTGACTTCTTCTCCTATATGAATATCTTTTAAAAGTTCCGGCTTTTCTTTATTAATAAACTCGTCCTGAACCTGCGGCTGAAGTTTTGATGCGAATTGAACTTCTTCAACCAAACTTCCCCATGCTCCGCATTCAGGACATTTCCCTAAATAACCGGCTGTTTCATAGCCGCATTCCGTACAAACCCATTTTGATTTAACTTTTGCCATATATTGATTATACGACAAAAATAATTTTATATTTGCAACATAAGAGATGTTATTTGAAGATAATAAGTAAATAGGAGAATAAGTCATTACAGTGCGCGAAGCGCACGAAAAATAGAAAAATAATCCGGCATTTAACGTAGTGAACAATCAATGTTTGCGAAACAACAACAAAGCCGGCTATTGTTTGAGCGTAAAATTAATTAGACCTTGAAACAAATTCATGGTGACGTATAAGCGAGTTTAGCCGGCTTGAGTTGAGCAATTACAATTGATTAGTGAACGGAGTGACTGCCGGGAGTTTCTTTGCGGTACTTTCACTTGGTTGCTCGCTATTAACGGCATTGCGTGCCGAATGCTCAACGCATCCGCCACTCCAGCCTCTGCTCGCAATCCGCTTGTCGGTACAAGAAAGTACCAACAAGGTGTCTTTAGCAGATTGGTTCGCTTCCGATAACATCTCTTATGTTAATTTCTTCCTGTTTTATTTATTAATGAAACATCATTTACTCTTAATGCAAAATATGGCATATCTTTATCAGATTCCTGAAGGAATAAAACAAATGTGTCATCAAAGTAAAATTTGCGAGGTTTAATCTTCTTAACCGGAATAGGCATTGACATTGTTGTTGCAATAGCAGCTTCCGATTTTAGTTTAACACCTTCATTACTCATTTTAAATTCAACAGTTTCTAATGCTTTATCAATAGTTATATCTGTATCTTTTATAGGATGATTACATAATTCATCAAAAGATTTTTCACTGTAAAGGTTTATGTCAGGCACTTTTAGTTCATCCTTTGCCTGAAATTCTCGTGTACCGTCATATTTTGCTTTTTTCATAAACATATCAGCATACAATCTTTCAAAGTTCTTATTATCATCTGTCCTGTAAAGATACAATATATCTTTTCCCTGAGTTGTTACGGAAATTGCAAAATCGTTTGAGGAGTTATAAAACATAACGTGAACCATTTTATCAAGGATTTTGTCACTGTTTTTATCTATTCCGAAATAGTCAACCTTTTTGAAAGAACGGGCAAATCTTGCAGGTTTTAGTTTATCAAATGCTGTCAGAAATTTAAAATCTTTTTTCAGCATTGCATAAATAAAGAACTTACCTTTGGCGGGAGTCCAATCAAATGAGTTCAGAATATCACTTGTCTCTCCGAATTTTTCTTTAAGCGCCTTTTCAATTTCAGCTTTAAGTTCGGGAGATGTTTCTCCAAAGGTTTTATAATAAGAATCTTCCGACAAATCATCAGCCTTAAATGTTTGTTTGTTCAGCTCTTTGGCAAGGGGTGATTTGTAATCAACAAATTTTACGGAACCTTTAACAATTCCGTCCATTAAATCATTCCAAACAAGCTGAAAAGTTCCTACCCATAACCTGTTTTGCTGCACCGATTTTGAATTAAATAACGGCAAAACATCAAGCGTTTCCGCGGTTCTGGCGAAGGCGCATCCACCTGCTAACATAAGTATTGTAAATAATGCAAATAATTTTTTCATATACTCTCCTTCTAATTATCCTTGATATTCAAAAATTTAAAAAATCCTTTAAAAAAACCTCTTGCATTTTTCTCATGAGGAATATTAGCACATTCATAATATTTTTCGTAGTTTTGAATAATATTTTCAGGCAAGTCCTCTCCGTTTTCAAGAAGATTTGAAAGAAATTCAAGGTAATCATCCTGTTCTTCTCTATATAAATTATCACGATTTCTCAAATCTTCATCTGCTTCGTAATGCACAAGAGCATGATAAGCCGCATGAATACTTTTATCTTCGGTATCACGCGGAAATTTCAAAATAGCTTCTCTTACACACATACGAGAAATTAAAACCTGTCTTATCAGGTTTGCGACTAAAACCCTATCTTCAAAACCACTCATATTATACTAACAAGTCTTCAATTTCACTTTCCGCAAACTTAATAAGTTTAACATAATCACCGTCAAAAAACTGTGCAGCAACAGTTTTTACAGCTTCTGATGCCATTTCTTTTTTACTCATGGCAGCTTTATAAAAGAATTTTTTTCCGACCTTGTAACGAACCAGAATTGATTTTGTGGTTAATCTGTCCATAACGGTTTTTATTGTGGTATAAGCTCTTTGAATACCATTTGAAGATAAATCATCAACTATATCCTGAATAGAAATATCTCTGTCTTCATCATCTTCTGTCATCTGCCAGAAGGAGTTTAATATATCTATTTCAAGTTTACCGCACACCATAAGTTCCTCTACTTTCTTTACTTCTACTAATTACTAACATTGTAACATAAAAATTTCAGAATTCAACATACTGATAACAAAAACGTTACAATCACTGAATATTGAGCAAATCTTCCTCTTTCTTAAAATTTGTCTTTTTCTTTCTCAACCTTAAATTTTTCTTTTTGGTTCTGTCAGAAACTTTTCTATAAGCATTGTCAACAGAAATTTTCGTTAAAGCAGTCCCTGTTCTGCGATCATAAAATGTCAACCAGAATTTTCTATCAATATTGTCAACCGCAAAAGAAACATTGCCGACAAATTTGTCACCGGGTTTTATCTGCTTGAACATAAGTTTCGTATCGCCAAAAATAGACGGACGGAACACTGCATTATAATCATTCACCAGCCCCATATCAAGCCCTGAAAAAGTTTTATCTGACATATTAGAAATCATAACAGTCAAAGTAATGGTATTAACTTCACCAAAAGGATCTTTTTCATGCCTGATATCACTTATATGAATGTCAAGCCCCGGGTAAAATAATTCATGCTGCATAAGTGCAGTTTCTTTGTAAACAGGAAGGGGTACTGACGTATTTATTTTAACTCTTATTTGATCGCCGGGGGCGATCAATACATCATTGCCTTTACGAATTAACGCCATACCAAGTCCAACGGCTCCGCCGATTGCGGCACCACCGGCTAAAGTATACCCTTGAGATGCAATAGCAGCTTCTAACCCTAGCCAGTTTAAAGCTAAAAAGCCTCCCACAGCTCCGCCAGCAAGGGTATATCCGATATCCTGGGCAACTATTTTTGAAGCCTCAGCAACCGGATGAAGTTTCGTGGACATTTTACCTTCAATAGGGATTTCACGGCCGTCAGGTGTTACCAGATAATCAAAATCAAGTGCAATCCACCCTTGACGTCCCAGCCTTTGCGGATCTCCTGTTTGTGTTATTCTTCCGTGTGCAATTGTACCTTTAGGAATAATCACACCCTTGTCGCCTTTGACCTCATCTGTTACTTCCGCAAAAAATTCATCGCCTTCAATATTCAAGTTACTATCAAGAACCTGTGATACAGTCATATTAATTATATCTTTTCTTTCAAGGTGTTCAACCTCACCTGTGAATAATTCTTTTTGAAGTCGCTGTTCATAAGTATCATTTTTTTCAGCATGACCTTCCAATACCTCAGAATAAACAGCGGTATTTGAACAAAGAAAAGCCGTTAACATTAATAAAGCAACTATTTTTTTCATACCAAAATTATACAACATTTATAGAATAAAGTACAAAAAATGTAAAAATTTTCAAAATGTATTGTTTTATTTTATTCAAATTTGGGCATAATAAATTTGTACATTGATATGGAGGAAGCTGAAATGCGCTGGTATGATATTGAGCCTGATGTTTGCATGGCCATTAGTATGATTGAGTGTGCAGCCCCTGACGCACAACTTGATTATGCTGACTACATTATAAAGGCAATTAAAGAGAAAGATGTTAATATGGAGTATATTAAAAATTCCGCAATAAATAATCTTATTAACAAGCATACAAGATGGTATGATGAAAACGAAATCATTTCAAGAGCTTTTTCTTACTTGAAAGAAACATCAAAGGATATACAAAAAGAGGTTTCTTTAGAAGTTCTAGCTTATAAAAACCAAAAAGAAGCCTTAGTCTGATATATTGACAGAACGTAAAAAAATTTGTATTATGAATGTATGAAAAAGCGTTGGTATGATATTGACCCTGTTGTAAGCAGGGCAGTTGATAAACTTGAAAAAGCTGAAGAATACATTCAGGTTCGTTGTGCTGACTTTATTATTGACAGATTAAAAGATATTGATTTCAATATTGAAATGTCTCTTGACGATCAGTACAACTATATTATGCGCAGGTGGTACGATAAAAATATTAAAGTTTCGCATGCTATGGAATATCTTAAAAATGCCCCGTTAGATATAAGAAAACAACTCGCGCTGGAAATTATTGATTTTATAAAAGAATATACTGATTACGCTAAAAAAAACAAATAAAATTATAATTTTTCTTAATATTTAGACATGACTTTCAAAATATAGTTTAATAAAAATATGAGCGATGAAATAAACAAGAAAGTCATTGATATTTTTTCAAAGCATAATAATGATTTTTCACCGGAAGTAAAAGAAAAAATAAAATATTATGCAGGTTTTAGCTATGTTAGGATAGATAAAGACCATAACGGCAACAAATTTAATCCTGAACATTTAAAGAAATACGCACAAAAATGTCATTATATAGTTCGTGTAATGCGTGAATATAAAGGGGATACCGTACTTTATAATTACGATGTGCCGAACTCTGAACTTTTCAGGTTTATTAAATCTTTTGAAGAGAATACTCTTGACGGGACTATTATCGAAATCGAAAAATACTTCCCGGAGGATTTGGCTTAATGAACTGTTTTTTCAGAGAAAACCGCGAAGCCTTATATAAATGCAACAAACCCTATCAATACGTCGGAGGGGAATTTCTTTCATATAACAAAAATTTTGATGAAGCTGAAATGCGATTTGCATTTGCATTTCCTGATAAGTATGAAATAGGTATAAGCAATTTAGGAGTCCGAATTTTATATGCTCTTATTAACAGTCAGCAAGGGTGTATGTGCGACAGAGTTTATGCTCCCGAACCGGACTTTAATCCTGATTTACTTTACGGACTTGAAAGCAAACGTCCGATTAAAGATTTTGATGCCGTTGGATTTTCTCTCCAATATGAAATGGCATACCCTACTGTTTTAAAAATGCTTGAAATGGCAGGTATTCCGTATCGTAATGATATGCGAAACAACAATGACCCTATTATAATTGCCGGAGGTCCCTGCGCATTTAATCCATTGCCTCTTGCTGATTTTATAGACGTTTTCATGATAGGCGACGGAGAAGATAGTATTGTTGAAGTATGTGAAATTTTAAAAAAAACAAAAGGGCTGCCAAGAAATGAAAGAATAAAAGCATTGTGCGGCTATGATACGAAAGTTCAGATGGTAAGAAGGCCGCAAGACGAGCTAATTTCAAATCAAAAGAGTTTGTCCTCCTGTTCTGCTGACATCCTGCCCTCTGCCTGCGGTCGTTGGTCAGCACTTACCGGCGGCACAGTAACTAGACGTATTGCACAGTTGAAATATGACACAGCTTTAAAAGCTTATCCCATTCCTTTTTCAACTTCCGTTCAAGACAGGGCTGTTGTGGAAATAAGAAGAGGCTGCGGAAGGATGTGCCGTTTCTGCCAGCCTGGTCATGTTACATTACCCATAAGGGAAAGAGAAGCTGAAGATATTATAAAAATTGCAAAAGAACTTGTTAAAAATACAGGATATGATGAATATTCTCTTTTGTCGCTTTCTTCAAACGATTATAAAAATATTAATGAAGTTATAAAAGAACTTGCACTTGATTTTAACGAGAAAAAAATATCAGTATCACTTCCGAGCCAGCGTATTGACGGTTTTAACCTTGAACTTGCAAACCTTGTTCAAAGTGTTAGAAAATCCACAATGACACTTGCCCCTGAGGCAGGAAGCCAACGGCTCAGAAATGTTATAAAGAAAAATATAACAGAAGAACAAATTCTAAATGCCGTGTTGACTTTATACGAAAACGGCTGGTCTAAAGTTAAATTCTACTTTATCTGCGGGCTTCCGACAGAAACCATTGAAGATATGGATGAAATGGCTGATCTTCTCAGTAAAATTAAATACCAATGCAGACAGATTAAGAGGGAGAAAGGGCTTAATCACGGGCTTGATATAACATGCACCCTGTCAATTTTTGTACCTAAACCGTTTACACCTTTCCAGTGGTGCGGGCAAATGGATTTAGAAAAAGTCAGAGAACATATACATTATCTGAAAGATAAAACAAAACATATTAAAGGATTAAAAATAAATTATCATGAAGACGTGACCTCACAAATTGAAGCTGTTTTGACAAGAGGTGACAGAGATTTATGCAGATATATAGAAAATCTTTATAAAAAAGGATGTTATTTAGATGCGTGGGGTGAATATTTTAATAAAGATATCTGGCACGAAACAGCTAAAGACCTCGGTATTAACCTTGCAGAACTTGCACAGCATGAATATTCCACAGAAGAGACACTGCCGTGGGACTTTATAAATGTCGGATTGGACAAGACTTGGCTTGTTAATGAATATAATACAGCAGTCAAAGAAGACCAGAAGACAAGAGGTCAAGAGGGCAAGCAAATTTCAGAAAAAAGCAGCCTACCTTCCTGTCCTACTGCCTTCCTGTCCTCCTTTGTCCCGACCTGTGAAACAAAATGCGTTAATTGCGGAGTCTGCAAAAATTTAAACACCCGTAAAGTTCTTGCAAAACCTTTTAAAGCAAGCGAAAAAGCCCAAAATATAAAAATTGAAATAAAAGACCCGAAAAACTGTCAGGGCTATAACAAAGAAATTTATAAATACAGAATTAAACTTACTAAAACAGGAATTTTAAAATACCTGTCACATCTTGACTGGCAAAATACTTTTTTAAAGGCTCTTGCAAGAACGGATTTAAATATAGCCTATTCACTGGGATACAGCCCTATGATGAAAATTTCAATGGGTATTGCATTGCCTTTGTTTGCCGAAAGTCTATGCGAACTCGTCGATATTGATCTTTTTGACAATATTTCACCCGATGAATTAAAAATGAAATTGGAAAAAGTTTTGCCGGAACAATCTCAAATTATAAGTATTGTAAAAACCGAAAAAAGCGTTCCGGCCATTGATATAACAGCTCAATGGGCAGAATATAAAATTGATATTTTAAATAAATCACTTTACGATTTTGAATCTTTACGCTATAATACAGACAAAGTTTTGTCTTCTCACGAAATTTTTATTGAGAAGAAAAACAAAAAAGGTTTAATAAAAAAAACAGACATCAAACCATCAATTAAATCATACAGATTTGAAGATGAGAATATGTTTATAGTACTCAAAACCGGTCAATGTGCAATTAACAACAAAGACGGTACCGTAACGGCAGGAATTCCCGCCTTGAGAGCAGATACTTTAATGAATTTAATTGCGCCCGAAGTTACTTTTAATATTACAAGAACGAGGTTTTTTGACCGAGAATTCAAAGAATTATAAGTAAAGGATTTTTTATGGCAAACGACAAACACAACAAAAATTCTCAGCAAAATTTGCACGCTGACAAAAAAATCATTATTGCAGAACGCGATAATATCGCTGCTGTTATGGAAAACGGTAAAGTAACAGACTTTTTTATCTCAAGAGGAGATGTAATTTTAGGCGATGTTTATCTGGCTACCGTTGATAACATTTTACCCAGTATTGATGCAGCATTTGTAAATGTCGGCACTGATAAAATGGGATTCTTACACGCTCAGGATGTTATGGGTAAAGGTGCTCTGAAAGACAAACTTTCACCGAAACAAAAGCTTATTGTTCAGGTTGTAAAAGAACCAACAGGACATAAAGGTCCAAGAGTAACTACAGAAATAAGCCTTCCCGGAAGATTTTTGGTATTAATGCCAAATGAACCAGGAATTAATATCAGTAAAAAAATTGAAAATTCAAAAGAAAGAGCAAGATTAAAAGCTATTGTAAGCCTTATAAAACCTGTCGGAGTCGGTGTAATCATAAGGACAGAAGCAGAAGGACAGACAGAAGCTGATATTCAGGAAGATTTGGAAATCCTTCTTGAAAAATGGAATAACATTATAACGTCAGCTGAAACCGTAACTCCGCCGAACCTTTTATACAGAGATCAGGATTTACTATATAGAACAATAAGAGAAGCCTGCACGGAAGATGTTAAAGAAATCGTTGTAGATACCGCTTTTGCGCTACAAAGGGTTCAAAATATTCTACAAAACTGGCACATGAACAAAAACGTTCAGGTAACTTTATACAAAGGAACAGAACCTTTGCTTATCGCAACTGATGTTCACAAAGAAATCAAAGCAGCTTTGAACGTGAAAGTTAATATGCCGTCAGGCGGTTATCTGTTTATTCAAACAACGGAAGCATTAACTGTAATAGATGTTAACAGCGGCAAATTTACAAGCTCCTCCACTCAGGACGAAACAATTCTAAAAACAAATATTGAAGCCGTTCACGAAATTGCAAGACAGCTCCGTTTAAGAAATATCGGCGGTATGATTATTATAGACTTTATTGATATGCTCTCACGCGCTGATAAACTCGCAATTATGGAAGAACTTGAAATTGCACTTGAACCGGATAAAGCAAAACCGCAAGTCGGTCAATTATCGGATTTAGGGCTTGTTGAACTTACAAGACACAGACAGGGACAGTCTTTATCTGAAATCTTTACTAAAAAATGTCCTCACTGTCAGGGAACAGGCTATTTTATGAATGAGTTTAACTTTGCAACTCCAACAGCAGAAGGAGAGTACAGAGCTAAAGCTGCAAAAATGAAACTACCTGTAAACAACAATTTTAAAAAGAACAATAAAAAAGATAAAAATCTAAACCAGCCCGTTTTGGAAACTCCGGTTGTTGAAGAAATCCAGCAACAGCCAGTTGAAATAGAAACGGAAAATCCGTCAACTACAGCAATTCAAGAAACTGAAAAACGAGAGAGCAAAAGAAAACGCGGCGGAAGAAAAAATAAGTTTGAAAAGAAAACTGAACCTGAAATTCATGAACCCTCAATAGAAACCGCAGAAACTGTTTTAAAACCTAATGAAGAAATTCAACCTGTATTTGAGGTAGAAGCTGCTCAAAATACGCAGGAACAGGCACAAGAAACTTCGACGGAAGAAAAACCTAAAAAAACTCGCAGACCAAATCGCGGGACTTCCAAAACAAGAAAAACAAGAACTAAAAAATCTAAAGAGGAAAAAATTGAAGAATAAGACTTTTCATACATTGCTTACTTTTATATTATTAACAGCTAATGCGGGGATGTGCGAACAAACCCGCACAGCTGTTTTTCATTCTCCTATGGGAAAATTCGCTCTTGCAATGTGCGGAGTTTTACTCTCCTCTTTAATTATTTTTCTTGTATTAACCATATATAACAAATTATTCAACCGGAACAACAAATTAAATTCAACAACTTCAGGAATTTTAAAAACACCAAAAACAACAGAAGAAGCCATACAATTTTTTATACATAAAAACAAACTGACATAATCAAAAGGATAATAATGAAAAAAGCATTTGGCGCAATAGATTTACTAATAGGTTTGGTAATTGTATCATTCATATTTTTAATCAGTGTGAATACATTTAAAGGTGTTTCTTCTTTAAAAATTAATGATTCCCCTGCAAATAAACAAAGTGTACAGCAACATGTAGATGAAACAGTAAATGAAATAGAAACTATGCGCCGCCAAACAGTTGACTATAATAAACAGATACTGCATGAAAATTACTAGTTATAATTGACAAATTGGACAAAATAGTAAATAATAAACATGCAGTAAGAATTAAGAGGAGTTTTATTATGAAAAAGATTAAGAAGCTGAGAATTGCCCCCCCCCCGAAAAGGTAGATAGGGCTTACTTTTTAGAAGATAAAAATGAGTTTAGGCAGCAAATCAAATGTGCGTTTACCATTGCGGAAGTCTTAATCACTCTCGGAATTATAGGGGTTGCAGCGGCAATGACTATGCCGGCACTTATTGCGAAACATCAAAAAATCGTACTTGCTAATCAATTAAAAACAACTTTCAACCTTATTTTTCAATCTATTGAAATGTCACAGGGAATGATTGAAGATCCTGAGTGGGCTAAAAATATTGACAACAAAGCTATGGTTAATTATACGAACGAACAAAAAATTGCCGATGCTGAAAAATATGTTACAGGCAATTTAAAGAAAACAAAAGTCTTCGGCTACATATATCCGGTAAGCACCGGATATTTCCCAACATATAAAACAATGAGCGGAGAACAGACTGCTCCAACCAGCTTAACAGGAACAGATTATTATACTATGCTTTTGGCAAACGGAAGTTTTATTTTTTATAAAATTGACTACAACAATGACGGCACCGGAGCCTCCCCTTCCATATATGTTGATGTCAACGGCAAAAAAGGACCCAATATAATAGGTAAAGATGTATTTTTACTTCATATTAATACTTCAGGCAAGCTGGTAATGCCCGGAGTGGAAAAAAGCAGGGATGATTTGCTTGAATTATGTAAAAAAGATGGCAGTGCCGCTACAATTTATCAAAGCTGCGGAGCACTGATTCAAAAAGACGGATGGGTCATTAGTAAAGACTATCCATGGTAATAAACAGTTATAATCAAATAGCGTTCTTATCAAAAGCTGTCAGATAAGCCACAGGAATCATTCCGACAAGAGCTCCGAAAAAAAATAAAAGAACAACAGATATTATTGTAAGCAAAACAGCCTTAAATGAATTAAATATCTTTTTTGATGCAATGATTGCCAGTGAAAGCCCAACCCCATATAAAATAGAGGCTACAGAGCCGTATAATACCGCCAGACGCTGAATATCACTTACTGCAATCGGTTGCGGATGAGTTAAAAAAATTAAAATACCGCACACAAAACCTGCGGCAATTGAACCTGCGATTGAATAAAACAGATAAAATCCAAATATTTCAAGACCGGTACGCTTAATTGACAAATCAAATAAATTTTTAAACATTTTTTACCTGCTTAATTTCCTGTAAAATGTCAGTTGATTTAAATCTTTTTGATGAATGAATATTAATATACTCTTTCAAAAGTTCAAAACATACACTGCATACCTTATCATTAGCCTTCTCATCATACTCTGATTTGTAATCAAAATCATGCTGCAAGCAGGCATTTAAAAAATCTCTTAACTTATGATGCATAATTGTATGCAGTTTAAATGTTTCATTGCATTCACTACAAATTATTCCACCCATATTAGATGAAAAATACATATTTGTATCTTTAACGGGCTCTCCGCAACATAAGCAAGTATCAAGTTCAATCGCAAACCCAGATATCTGCATCATTTTTAATTGAAATTTTATAACTGCAATCAATATTTCGACTGAGCCGGAAGCATTTGATATTTTATCAAGAGCCTTGTATAGAAGATCATAAACTTCCTTTGAACACGGATCATCTTCTACCCCGAAATTGTTAACTACTTCTGTTATATACATAGAATAAAAAATCTTATCCATGTTTTCTCTGGTCTTATGAAATGTGTTTAAAGCTTCTGCCTGACATATCCTGTCAAGGTTTTTACCTTTATAGAGCATAAGTTTATTTGCTACAAGCAAATCCATCCTTGCGCCAAGCTTACTCTTAGGTTTTTTAACACCTTTAGCTACTCCTCTTATCAAACCTTTATCTCTTGAATACATAACTATAATCTTATCAGCTTCACTCAAGTTATAAGCCTTAAGATTAATTGCATCCGTTACAAAATTGTTCATACAACTATCTCTGTTTTAAATTTAATTGTTATTTCCCGGAAGGCCCGAATGTACCGTGGAATACTCCTCTAAACATCTGCTGCAATTCATTTTTGTTATCTGAATAAGACATTGCAACATCTTCAGATATTAAGTCCTGTTCATACAATCTGTATAAAGAAGCATTCATAGTAATCATATTGTTGAAAGAACCTTTTTTAACAAGTTCATAAATATCGCTCAGCTTGTCTTTTTCGATAAAATCTTTTACCGTAGGCGTTACAACAAGAACTTCACAAGCTGGACGTCTACCGGTACCGTTTGAAACAGGAATTAATTTTTGAGAAACTGTTCCGCGCAATACCTGAGCCAGTTGGGATCTTACAAAATCTCTGTCAGACGGTTCATACATATTAACAATTCTGTTGACAGTCTGAATTGCATCATTTGTGTGTATTGTTGCAAAAACAAGGTGCCCAGTTTCAGCGGCTTTCAATGCTGCAACAACAGTTTCTTTATCCCTTATTTCACCGATAAATATAACATCAGGGTCTTGTCTTAAAGCGTATTTAATACCGTCCGGAAAAGAAGGTGTATCAATCAAAACTTGTCTTTGTGAAACAATTGATTTTTTATTGGAAAAAATAAATTCAACAGGATCCTCAATTGTAATTATGTGTTTAGGGTAATTTATATTAACATAATCAATTAAAGATGCAATTGTTGTAGATTTACCGGAGCCTGTCGGACCTGTTATAAGTACAAGACCGTTATTTAGTGTCGCAAATTGTTCAATAGATTCAGGCAGCATCAAATCCGATATACGTTTGATATTATAAGGTATTGTTCTGATAACAAGAGCACTTTTACCGAGTTGACGGCTTAAATTAACCCTAAAACGGGACACCCCACGAATTTCATAAGCAAAATCCAAGTCAAATACAGCATTAACTTTACCTTTAAAATGTGTCGGAAGCAAAATATCATACGCAATTGCAATATCATTTTCGGTCAAAAGCGGCATGTCAACTTTTGTAATTCTGCCGTCAATACGTATTGCAGGATGTTCATCAACCTGAAGATGAATATCCGAAGCGCCGATTGCAACGGCTTTCTTTAAAAATGCTATAATATTAAACTTGCTGTTTAAAGAATTCTCTGCCATAAATATCCTCTCAATAGAAAAATTATACCATTTTTTCTATTATATGACAATAATCTGTTTAATGTAACAATAATGTAACAATAAATAGAAAACAGTAAATTTTTATAATCAAAAATACTTTATATAAATGTAAGGGAAATTTAAAATTAATAAAAAAATTGGATATTAAATAAGTAATCAAATTCATCAGTTAGTTTGAATGAGATGAAAAAGAAAAAGGTTTATTTTTATACTCTCTCTCTTAATATCCTCGTGTTTATTTAATGTTGCCTCATTTCAGGCAACTTTTTTTTGCTTGATATTATTGAATATTAAGCATGCAACAAGAAAAAAAGATTATAGCAAATTTATAAAATGACGCAGTAGAGAAAAATAAAAAGTACGGATAAATATAGTTATTATCCGTACTTATTTGATTAAACAGCTTCCTTTTCTTTAATTGTTTCAAGATATTTAACAGCATACACAGCACCGACTGCACCGTCAGCTGCAGCTGTTACAACCTGTCTTAAAGGTGTTGTTCTTACATCTCCGGCAGCAAAGACACCCTCAACAGATGTAGCCATTGTTTCATCAGTAATTATAAAACCTCTTGCATCCTGCTGCAATTGTCCTGAAAATAGCTCAATATTAGGGGCCATACCTATATAAGGAAAAACTCCGTTAACCGAAAGATTAGAAATATCTTTTGTCTTCACATTTTCCAATACGGCGGCCGTAACCTGCTTATCGCCTTTTATCTCCTTGACTATCGAGTTCCAGACAAATTCTATTTTTTCATTTTTAAATGCGCGTTCCTGAACAATTTTGTCAGCTCTAAGTTCATCACGTCTGTGTATCAGATAAACTTTATCAGCAAATTTTGTAAGATACATTGCTTCTTCAACAGCGGCATTTCCGCCGCCGACAACCGCAACGATTTTATTTTTATAAAAAGCTCCGTCACAAACGGCACAGTAACTAACTCCGCGTCCGACAAATTCTGTTTCTCCTGGGACTCCGAGCTTCATAGGCTGAGCACCGGTTGCAATTATTATTACTTTTCCTCTAAATTCGTATTCTTTTGTTTTAATTATTTTATTTTTTAAATCAACATTTTCAATTTCCTGCATCGGAAATTTTTGAACACCGAATTTATCCGCATGTTCTTCAAACTTTTCCATTAAATCATATCCGCCGACTATTTGAAAACCGGGATAATTTTCAAGTTCAAGATAGTTTGAAGGCTGACCGCCCAGCATATTTATGTCAACTATTGCGGTTGAAACAGCACCTCTTGCTGCATAAATTGCGGCTGACAGGCCGGCCGGCCCGCCGCCTAATATTATTGTATCAAAATTTAATTGCTCCATATCCTTCCTCATTTTCCTGTAATGCTTGTTCCTGAAATCTTTTCGCCCTTTAGAATATACAAAGCCGTATCTTTATGAATCAACTTATTATCATAAACCGAAAAAGTTTCAAGAACTAATGTATTTATACCTGTAAATGTATCACCGTCCAGTTTTAAATCAACAGTATCGGTTAATTTTTTATTGTCATAATTTCCTGTTTTGGTAAATCTTATAAGATTTCCTTCAACATAATCCAATTTAACAGAAGCATTTGCACCGGTAAACGGATTGTTTAAATTTATGACGTCACCTTGCCTTGATAAGTTCCAAACATCAACTGTATTTGGTTTAAAATTCACGCTGTTTCCTGTTTGCTTATCAATTTTTGCGGCAACACGCCATGTGCCGTAAAAAGTTTTTGGCACATTATCAATTGAAACACCGGCTTTCAGAGTCTTTGCAAAAACACAAGAAACAGAAAGAAGTAAAATTATTACAGCTAGCTTTAATAAAAATTTCATAAAAACCCTTAGGCCAAAGCCATTTTTTCTTTAATAGTCTGAGCGGATTCTTCATAACCTGCTCTGCCCATTAAAGCGTAAGTATAATTTTTCGCCTGTTCAACACCCGGCTGGTTAAACGCATCTATGTTATACAGCTCCCCTGCTATAGCTGTTTGAACCTCAAGCATATAAAGAAGCTGAGCTACATTATAACCGTCAACTTTTTCAAGGGTAATAGTTACATTCGGACGTTGAAAATCAGATAGCACAACTTTTGTGGAATCAGCTTCAGCATTAATAAGCTGATTAATTGTTTTTCCTCCTAAATAACCGATACCAGTATACTCAAAAATAGCAGGAATTTCAAGGTTATTATCAAATTCTTTTACACGTATAAAATTTATAATCTTGTTATTAGGCCCTTCGTTATATAATTGAATTTGAGAGTGTTGATCCGTAGCTCCAAGAGCTTTAACAGGCGTAGGCCCCACACACACATCGTTTCCGTGTTTATCTTTATTTTTTCCTAAGGACTCAGCCCAAAGTTGTGCGTACCAGTCGGAAACATATTTCAGCCTGCTTGAATAAGGCATCATAACGGAAATATTTTTACCTTTTTGAGTATCCATAAGATAATGAATTAGTGCATTTTGGGCTGCAATATTTTCATTGATATCAGTATTTTTCAGTGCCAAATCCATATCTTTAATACCGTTTGTAATTTCATCAATATCAATACCCACAAGCGCAAACGGCAAAAGACCGACAGCAGAAAATACAGAAAATCTTCCGCCGACATCATCCGGAACTACAAAAGTTTTATAACCTTCCTGTTCTGCAATTTGCCGTAAAATACCAGTCTTTTTATCGGTTGTAGCCACAACATTGTAGCGGTAATTGTCTCCTAATTCTTTTTCCAAACGATCTTTAACTATCATAAACTGTGACATTGTTTCTGCAGTTGAACCTGATTTGGTGATTACATTTACAAGAGTTTTTTTCAAATCAAGAATATCCAATAAACCGCTTATTGAATCAGGATCAATGTTATCTAAAAAGAAAATTCTTGGCAGTTCATTTCTTTGCTCTGGAGTAAGTAAATTCCAGTATGGTTTTAACAGAGCTTCGGTAACAGCCAATCCGCCCAGAGCTGACCCGCCGATACCCAAAACCAAAATATTATCAAAACGACCTTCCACCATAGATGCATATTCTTTAACATACCAGAGGGTTTCTTCGCTATAACCCAAATTCATCCACTGAAGCCATTGTCCTGGCTTATCTTTGCGTTTGTTCAAGTCTGCAATTATGGAGGTAATTCTGTCTTTGTAATTTGCAAACTCTTGTTGAATATCTAAACCGTTCTCACACCCAATAACACTTTGCTCAATATTTCGGTAGTCTAAAGTTATCATCCGGACTCCTTTTCAAAATAACCTTAATAAGTACACTTTATACACTTATTATACGGGCTCAATGAATTAAAACAAGAGCCATGTTGATTTTTTAATAATTATTTACCACAGCTGCTACTTCAGTAAATATTTAGCGGAACAACAGATACCCGAAACAACTTCTCCTTCCCCATTATTCCCCGCTAAAGAAGAATCTCCTTTCACACCTTTATCAGGAGAACATTCACAAACATCTCCGTTTTTCTCTTTGTTAAATGTTCCTTCTGCACCCATTGGACTAAGATAATGCTTGTCTGTTTTTATATTAGAAAACAGTTTTATTACAAACACATCACGTCCGAATTCATTAGGACCTGTTTGAAAATTATTCACATCTACAACTATCCAGGGACCCCCATGAAAATCACCAAAATAGACAACTGCTCCGTCTGACAAAAGTAAGGCAAGATTTCCGAAATTATACGCGCTTATTCCATAAGGAGAATAAGAACCAGGATTAGATTCTTCTCTTACTCCCAAAGCTTTATAACGGCTATATATATTTGCAACTCCGGACCATTTGTATTTTGCATATTTATTGTACCAATCTGAATTATAATAGTCACAACGTTTATTACTATCCGAAACTTTTAAGCCGCAATAGTCTATTACTTTTAACTTTGACATCATAGCACGGTAAAATTCTACAGTTGGGACGCCAATATACTTATTATCTACACTAATGCATTTGCCATTAGTGCTATATGCTTCGCATATCTGCACTCCGTCAGCCACGACTTCATTAAATGCGTTGCTTACTACAGAGTATTCCTTTTTCCATTTGGCAATATTTTGCTTATCCTGTATTTTAGATATTACTGTCGATAACGTCATAGCCGCAACAACACCTATTATACCGAGGGTGATTAAGACTTCAGCAAGGGTGAACCCGTATTTACATTGAAAGTTCGGCAAAGCTACGTGCGTAGCACCCCTCTTCCTTAGTTCCTCTCCCGAGAGAGGAAAAATTGTTACGATACTTCTTAGTGCCTTAGTGACATAGTATCTTACGAGATTTAAATAGCTTGACTTCTTGACCTCTTGACTTCTACCTAGCTCAGGAGTGCCCCCCCCCCGAAGCTCCGATTCTTAATAAACTTTTCCATAAATTCAACTCCTTATCAAATATTTCCAAACTTATTTTAACATTATTTTGCTTGAAATTCAACTTTCTGCTTTATTCGTCTTTGCTTTTTTAATTTTTCTTCAAGTCTTTTTTGTTTATATCCGTAACCTGCATAAATTGCCAGCCCAATCAACAACCACAAAGGGAAATATAATGATGAAGTTGTTAAAAACTTCATAGAATAAACCATCAAACCGCCGCATGTTAATATACCCAAAACAGGGAACAACGGAGAAAACGGGACTTTAAAAGGTCTTGGTCTTTCAGGATCTGTTTTACGTAAAATCAAAACCGCAATACAAATTATAATAAAAGATGTAAACGTTCCGAAATTACAAAGTTCTGCAGATATGCTCAAATCCATAAAAAATGTACACAAAATTACAATTATACCGGAAATCCATGTCAGGACATGCGGAGTTCTGTATTTTTTGTGAATTAAACGCAAAGATTTCGGCAAAAATCTGTCACGGCTCATTGCGTATAAAATTCTTGTTGTTCCAAGTTGATATATCAAAATTACAGATGTTAAAGCACATAAAGCGCCGATAGAAATTAATCCTGCAAACCAGTCTTTTCCCATAGCTCGCATAGCATGAGCGATAGGCGCCTGAATATCAATTTGCCCCAGAGGAACATTTCCTGTCAGAACAAGTGCAACACATATATATAAAATTGTACAAATAACAAGAGTTCCTAAAATCGCAATAGGCAAATCTCTCTGCGGATTTTCAGTTTCCTCTGCAGTGGTAGAAATAGCATCAAATCCGATATATGCAAAAAATATCAAAAACGCGCCCATAAAAATACCTTCAAAACCATTAGGCGCAAACGGAGTCCAGTTTTCAGGCTTAACATAAAAAGCTCCGACTACAATAAACGAAATTATCATAAACATATTTACACCGACCATAATACTTGCAAATCTTGTAGATTCTTTTACACCTTTTACAAGCAAAATAGTTAGAAGCAAAACAATAACCATAGCCGGAAGATTTATGGCAAATGGAATTTTATCAAAAATAAACGGCATTTGTGTATGCGGATCAAGCCCGTATTTATCACAGTATGTAAACATATAACGATAATCCGCTCTGAGCCACAAAGGAAAATTCACGACAAAATCAGGCAGAATATGCTTAAATCCTTTTAAGAACTGGACAAAATAACCGGTCCAAGCACAAGCAACCGTAATATTTCCTATTGCATACTCAAGCATTAAAATCCAGCCTACCATCCAGGCCATAAATTCACCCATTGTTGCGTAAGTATATGTATAAGCACTTCCGGCAACAGGTATCATAGCAGCAATTTCACTGTAACATAATGCAGAAAAAACGCATGCTACAACTGCCAAAATCATAGAAATTACAATTGCCGGGCCTGCACCAACGCTTTCAGGGCCTCCCTGAATTGCCGAACCGATAATAGTAAAAATTCCAGTTCCGACAACGGCACCAATTCCCAGAACTATCAAATCAAAAACATTCAGCGTTTTTTTAAGCTCTGATTTTTTACTTACAGCTATTAATTCATCGGGGCTTTTTTTCTTTAATGCATTATTTATTATTGATTTTAATTCCATTATTTCATCATTTCTTGTTTTTTAAGTTCTACTTTTTGGTTATGAATTCTGTTTTCATTTTGTCTGTTTCTTACAAAGCCATATAACAAATAAATTATCGCACCCACCCCGAGCCATACAGGGAAAAGTAAAGCAGAACCGGAAGGCTGCATTGATTTATACACCATTAAACCGCCGCATATAATTATACCAAGGGCAGGTGTGACTGGAGAAAACGGCACCTTGAACGGTCTTGGTCTTTCTGGATCGGTCTTTCTTAAAATTAAAACGGCAACACAAACAATTATGAAAGACGTAAATGTTCCGTAATTGCAAAGTTCTGCTGCCACATCCAGATTAAGAGTTAAAATTCCTACAACAGCCAAAATTCCGACAGTCCAGGTCAAAAGCGCCGGAGTTTTAAACTTCGGATGAAGCTTTTGGAATCTCTGTGATATAAAATGATCTCTGCTCATTGCATATAAAATTCTAGTTGCAGCCATTTCCAATACAAGCAAAACTGACGTCAATCCCGCAAGCGAACCTATTGAAATTAATCCTGCAGCCCAGTTCATATTCAGCATCGACATACAATATGCCATAGGAGCTTTCAAAAAAGCAAGAGGCACAGCAGAACTTGTATCCTGCAGACCGGTTAAAACTAGTGCAACAGAAACATAGACAATTGTTGTTATAATTAATGAACCTATTATACCAACGGGCAAATCTTTTTGTGGATTTTTGCATTCTTCCGCAGCAGTTGCAAGAGCATCAAAGCCGATATATGCAAAAAATATCAAAAATGCACCGGCAAAAATTCCTGCAGCTCCGTTCGGGGCAAATGGTGTCCAATTTTCGGGTTTTACAAAAAATATTCCGGCAAATACAAACAGTGCAATTACTGCAAGTTTTATAAATACCATTAATCCCGCCATTTTAGCCGAATCTTTTGTACCCCTGACAAGTATCATTGTTATTAACAGAACAATTACAATAGCAGGTAAATTTATACTAATAGGCATGCCAAATAACATAGGCAAATGAATATTAGGATCATCAGCGGCAACTTTAGTAGCTGAAAACACATCATTAACAAGCCAGACAGGAGGATTTGCGAGCCAAGCCGGTAAAACTTTTTCAAACCCGCTCATAAACTGCACAAAATGGTTTGACCAGGCGCAGGCAACAGCAATAAAACCAATTGCATATTCGAGCATCAAAACCCAGCCTACCATCCAGGCGGCAAATTCACCCAACGTTGCAAAGGTATAAGTATAAGCACCACCCGCAACAGGTATCATAGTTGCGAATTCGGAATAACATAAAGCCGAAAATATACAAGCTATAGCAGCAATTACCATTGATACAATAAGTCCGGGTCCTGCCCCGATTATTGAACCGTCAGAACTTCCTGCCGCAGCTATACCGACAACCGCAAAAATTCCTGAACCTATAATTGCACCTACACCAAGTATAATTAAATCCCACACGCCGAGAGTTTTTTCCAAACCTTCAGCTTTTGCTTCAGCCAACATTTCATCAGGATTTTTAATCCTTGTTATAGTTTTCAAAAAATTGCGAGTAAATGTCGCGCGGTGAAATTTTTCAGCCATTTATTTTCTCCATTTCTCCCTCTCCCGAAGGAGAGAGTCGGGGTGAGGTGTTAGTCCCCGGTAGTTATTTACAAAGAGGGAATCCCAGTTCTTCTCTTTGTGCTACATACAGTCTTGCAACAGCAGAAGCCATTGTTCTGACCCTGTTAATAAAGTTAATTCTTTCATCTTTGCTGATTACTCCTCTTGCATCCAAAAGGTTAAATGTATGGGAGCATTTCAACACATAATCATAAGCCGGCAAAACAAGTTTTGCATTAACACAATTATCAACTTCTTTTTGATATAAATCAAACATTGTAAATAAAGCCTTTGCATCACTGACTTCAAAGTTATATTTAGACTGTTCAATTTCGTTTTGAAGATAAATGTCACCGTATTTTAATGTATCATTCCACATAATATCATAGACTGATTCTTTATTTTGAAGATACATGGCAATTCTTTCAAGCCCGTAAGTCAATTCAAGAGCCACAGGTTTAACCTCTACACCGCCGACTTGTTGAAAATAAGTAAATTGCGTAATTTCCATACCGTCAAGCCAAACTTCCCAGCCCACACCGGCCGCGCCTAACGTCGGAGATTCCCAATTGTCTTCCACAAATCTTACATCATGTTCTTTAAGGTCAATCCCCATAGCTTCCAAACTTCTGAGATAAAGTTCCTGAGCGTTATCAGGAGAAGGTTTTAGAATAACCTGAAACTGAAAGTAATGTCCCAAACGATTCGGATTTTCGCCATATCTTGCATCAGTCGGACGTCTGCATGGTTCAATCATTGCAGTATTCCAAGGTTCCGGCCCCAAGGCTCTTAAAAATGTAGCAGGGTTCATAGTTGATGCGCCTTTTTCTATATCATAAGGCTGTTGAATAATACATCCGTAATCAGACCAAAATTTTTGTAAATTAAAAACCAATTCTTGAAAGTTTAAAGCCATATCCAATTTTTCCAATATATTGTACTATTTACACTCGTTTATGCAGGCAGAGCAACAACAGCTCACACGTGCTTTTCTTATGCTACGACCAACATAGCAAAATTGCAAATTTTATGTTTAAAAATATTAAGCTGAAAGTTAAATAAATCTATAAAAAAGATTTTGATATGATTTAATAATTTATGAAACAGGGAGACAGAAATGGCAGATAAAATTATAATTTTTTCAGGTAAGCAATATTCGGGTAAAGACACGGCCGCAAAAATCATGTTGAACGAAATGCCGGATTTCAGACGATGTGCAATGGGGGATATTATAAAACTTACCTACGGAAAAGAAAAAGGTTTGACTTATGAAGAAATAGAAAAAAATAAACCTATTTACAGACAGGATTTAATTGATTTAGGTAATTGGGGCAGGGCACAGGATGAGGATTACTGGCTGAAAAAAATAATAGAACAGGATGGGAATATCATAGTGACAGACGTCAGAGTTCCTCATGAATATGAAGTATTTAAAAAAGCTGGAGCTATTGCAATCCGTGTTGAAGCTTCTAGAGATACAAGAGCCTCAAGAGGAGAATTAATAGGCGAGAAGGATATTACAGAAACGGGCTTAGATAATATCAAAAATTGGGATTATATTATAGATAACAATTTTGATTATGAATCTTTAAAATCACAGGTAATGAAAATCATTGCAAAAATAAAAGAGGATTAAAAAATCCTCTTTGCAAGCAAATACATGGGAATTAACTATACCATGCCTTCTTTAACGGCTTTAACAGCCGCCTGTACACGGTCATTTACACACATCTTTTGCAATATTGAACAAACATGAGCTTTGGCTGTATGGACACTCACAATAAGTTCTTTTGCAATTTCCGTGTTACTTTTGCCTGACACAAGATGCTTCAAGACCTCAAACTCTCTTTCGGTTAAAGGTACACGCCCTTCAGTATTTGATTTGTTTGGTAAAAAGCCTATATTATCAATCTTAGGTAATGCATTTAATGTCATCTGGGCAACCATAGGGTCAATCCAGCATACACCGGTTGAAACATCCCTGACGACATCGGCAAGCTTTTGCGGATCTATATCTTTTAAGCAATATGCACTGGCTCCGGAACTTAATGCTGCAATAACTTCTTCGCATCTGTCATGCGATGTCAGCGCAATTATTTTCGAATCAAACATCATCTCTTTACATTTAATCATAGCCTCAATACCGTTCATGCCCGGAAGCCCTAAATCCATTAAAATTACATCCGGTTTATGCTTTTCTATAAGTTTCAAGCCCTCAACCGCATCTTCTGCCTCAGCCACAACGTTAATATCGTCATTAGCATTAAGCGCACATCTTAAACCCACACGGGTAAGTTTAAAATCTTCGACAATAATCACACTAATCGGTTTTGTTTTTGTTTCATCTGTTTTTTGAGCCATATCTACCCCACTTTTCCTAAATGCATGTGCATCTATTTACTAACCAAGATTATTTAATAATATCTACAAGTATTAATCCATTACCCGATAGGCTAATTTTATTGTAAAAAATACAATTATTCATAAAATTATAAAAATTATTTTTATTATGCTATAATATCAATACGGAATTATTTATAAGGGGAGTATAGATATGCTTGACTTTCTTTTCAAAAAAAAGAACAACTTAACAACCGAAAAATCAGAAAAACTTAATAATTTTTATACATGCCTGAAGAAAAAATACCCTTCGGAAAATATTTCCGGGGAAAGAAAAAAAGAACTGAAAAAACTTATTAAAGAGTACGGTTATTTGCCTTATCCGTATATAAAAGCACTGGAAGAACTCTCATTTGAAGAAATTCTTTTCGGACTTGAAATAAAGTGGACGGCAAACAAAATTTTTGATAACGGAAAATTTTCTTTTACAGATGACAAAATCAGTGTGCTATCCAGAAACAATATAAAAAATTCTGCCTGGATTCAACAGGAAGGTCATGATATTAAACTAATTAACCTCGCTGGTCTTGGTAACGGGAACAAAACAAAAGAACCCGGTAAATTTATGGACTGGTTAAGACAGCTTTTAATTCTCCCTACAGGAAATCTTGAAAACGGTATATTTAATACAACAATATATTTGATTCCATTCCATCCGAGAGAATTCGGATGCGCCTATCTCCCTAAAAGCTCCGAGGTCAGCGAGAATTTGCTTGATAAAGAGCTTGAAAAGGAAACAGGTCTGGATGCTAAGGAACAGGTAAAAATGTTTATAATGCTTTCACAACTTGCCGGACATCCAGTCATTTACGATATCCTTCCTCAGACCGGAAGATTTTCTAAAGCTGTACTTGCAAACCCCGAAATAGCAAGATGGTTTGATATAAATACATTAAAAAAAGACCTTGATGCCAATATAAACAGAATAGCAAAGAACATGCCGCAATCTTTTGACGATGAAGATGTTGAACTTATCAAAAATATTTATAAAGATTCGCAAAACGGTTCCTGCGGAGATTTAACTTCACACTACAAAAATATCTATGATACATTTGACAGTCTTATGACAGAAGCTAAAAAAAATCTTTCAAATTCCATGATGAAAAAAGATTCGCAAGAAAAAATTCAAAAACGCGCAAAAGAAATTATTGCCAAAATTCATAACTTTAAAAACAATCAGAAACTTACAGAAGATGATATTACAAAACAAATAGATGCAATACAGGAACTTATAAAAGAAGGTTTGTGGCCGGCACCGGGTGGAGCATGGTGTTCAGCCGGCACTCCTGTTTATGACAAAATGAGCGAATGCGGCGGATATCCCACTTTCAAACATTACGATTACAAAGGAGAAGATGTCACAAGCTTTGCCAATCTTGACTGCCAAACACCTTATTACTTCTGTTTTCTTGAAAACGGGAGTCTTAATAAACCGGTTATTGATTATTTTATAAATTACATGCTCGGTTTGCAAAAAAAATATAACTTTGACGGATTCAGAGTAGATCATATAGATCATATAGTCGACAAGGTTTCCGAAAGAAACGGCAAGCCAATCAGCTACAGAGCTCCGCGAATAGTTTTAGGCAAACTTAATAAAACAATAAAAACAAAAATTCCGTATTTCGGCACCCTTGCAGAATACATGCTGTGGGACGATTATCTTAAAGAATACCATAAAGATATGAATTTTGACCTTCTGTGGGGAAATGATATTGTGTCGCAGAATGAAAAAACACCTGAAAAAATTACGGAAGATAACCAGCATCTTTCAAATTACAACGTAAATTTCAAAAAAGGCGAAAAACTTTCCATTTTGAAAACATACAATAATCAGGACGGTGAATTCAGATGTATAAACCAGTATCCCGGTCAGTTGAGCGAAAACGGAGCTTTATATAAGTGGTTTAAATATAAATTCCTGCCGGGAGGGAAATTTGCCAAGCGTCCTATGCTTTATGTTGACGGAGATGAAAGCTTTACTAAACGCGGTATTGAAGGCGCAATAGGTGAAGAATCATCTATGGCCAGAGAAAATAATTATGAATTTTATAAAAAATTCAATGCTATTGATGTGTTTGTTAAAAATAACACAATAATAACAGAAGGTGAAGCTCAAATAATTGTGCAGGATGAAGACGGATTTGCCGCATGGATTATATCAAAAGCGCCTTTAAAAACAGCTTACCTTGTTGTTTCCAATTATAACTATACAACCGAACTTGTTACAATGTTTGATGAAAACAACAAAAGCTACTCGGAAGTTATGAACGGCAAGGCAGTACTTGACAAAACAATCAACCTGCCATCAGACTTTACAATACAAAAAGAACACTACATTGAAAACGGGAAATTCGCATCAGAACCATTTGACAAAGAAACTTCCACACTTCATTTTGACAAACTTGAACCTAGTGAGTTCAGAGTTTACGAATTAAAAAGAGTATGATAAAAAATAGCAATTTTTTTGTTGTTCATGTTTTTATATTAATGTGGTTAGAATAAACTCAATTAACAGTGTAAATAATTATCAGTATAACAGTAACCAAACGTCTTTTAAGGGCGATAAAGTTCAAACGTCCCCTCAAATTGAACAGTTACCTTACGTTCAGCCTGATTTTGCGGTTAAAACTCCTGTGTCTTATGTTAAAACAGGAGAAATAGATTTTCCGTACAATACAAAGGCGCACTGCTATAAGCTTTCTAACGGACAAAAAGTCATTGTTATTCCGCAGGAAGGTGAAACTGTTTTACGTACATACGTTAATACTGGTTCTATGAATGAACCTGACAAGCTTCGGGGGATAAGCCACTATATTGAACACAATCTTTTTAACGGTTCTAAAGGTCTGGAGCAAGGTGACTTTTTTAAACAGGTTGACAAAATGGGGGCTTCAACAAACGCATCAACAGGTTTTGCTGAAACTAATTATTATATAAGTTCTAACCTCTTGAATGACGGAGATCTTGAAAACAAAATAAAACTGCATGCATCTATGCTTGAAACACCTTTATTTGCAGTCGATAAACTTGAAAAAGAAAAAGGAATAGTAAATTCCGAAATAAATATGATAACATCAGACCCTGAAAATCTTGCTGTAAATAAAATGCTCAAAAATTTATACGGAATTAACACAACATCAACAGACATGATTGGCGGCACAACTGATAATATAACACATCTGACACGCGATGACGTTGTAAATTACTACAATAATAACTATTATCCGGCCAATATGGTTACCGTAATAACAGGTGATGTAAAACCTGAAGAAACAATAAAACTGATGGCAAAATACTTTACGTCTAAAAAACAGCCTTCAGGACAGCGAAATTTTGAAAAACTTACCCCTATCAAAAAAACGGTAAGAGAAGATTTTATATCAGACAAAGCATCTGCAGCGCATATAGTTCTTGGGTTTAACGGTGCTGAAGGTAAAAATAACAAAGACAGAATTTATTTAGAAGCGATTACCGGCTTACTTTGCGCCAATTCAACTTCACGGATAAATAAAAAACTCAAAAAATTTAACTCCTCAATTTACAGACAAGAAGAAAAAATCAGCACAAATCCAAAAGACGGCAGAGCCGTAATGTTTATAGGAGAATCATCAGATGAAAACTCCGAAAAGGTTTTAAAAGTTATTTTTAATGAAATTGCAAACATAGCAAACAACCCGCCATCAGATGATGAAATGCAAATTATCAAAAAAAGAATGCTAAATGATTTTTCTGATATTTTTGAACATTCTTTCAGAACCAACAACGCAGCAGGCACGGCTTTTTTGGAAAATAACGAAGATTATCTTAACAATTATCAACAAATAGTTAAAACAATGACTGCCGATGATCTTGTTAATACCGCAAAAAAATATCTGAATGTTAACAAAGCATCCCTAACGGTTGTTCATCCTTCATCAGCCAGTACGGAAAGCATTAATAAAAACTTCAACGAAACAAAAAATATATCTTTTACAGGCAGAAATCAGGCAATAAATTTAAACAATGTAAAAGAATACAACATGCCAAATAATAATTTCAAAATCGTAACCAACAACACTAAAACCGATAACTGCTACATGGATATGTGTTTTTCCACAGAAGGATATAATACCGATAAATTCGGAGCAGTACTTGTTCTTTCAGATCTTTTAAATGAAGGGACATTAAATAAAAATGAAGAAGAATTTAAAAAAGATCTTCAAAAATCAGGAATAACAGCATATTTTTCCGCTACAAACAAAAAAATAACCGTATATTCAAAATTTTCATCAGATGATACGGAAAAAGCTATGATAGCTGTTAAAGAACTGCTTGACAATCCGAGATTTACGGAAGAAACATTTAATGATGTAAAATCAAGAATTATTGATGATATAAAAATTTCTCCGAAATCAGCATTTGATAAACTTGATTCTGAAATTTACAAAAACCTTCCGTACGGAAAAACAAAAGAAGAACTTCTAAAACAACTTGAAACGCTGACTCTTGATGATGTTAAGAATTTATACAATACAATTATGACAAATTCAAAAGCAGCAGTTACAGTTACCGCACCATTTGATAAAAAACCGGAATTAAATGATACCATCTTCAAAAATATTTCAGAATACAAAAAATTCAATGTATATAAACAAAATGAAATTTTGGACAAGTATATTCCGGTTGACAAGCCAAAAGTCTTAACCGATATTGACAACAAGAATCAGGCAGAAATTGTTGAAGCTTTCAAGTTCAGAACAGGTGCTAATTTAAAAGATAAACTTTGCCTAGATCTTTTAAATATAATACTAGGCGGAAATTCATCTTCAAGACTGTTCAATGATTTGCGTGAACAACAAAAATTAGCATATCATGTCAGTTCAGATTTTAACATAAGGGACAATATAGGACTGTTTTATCTAAAAATAGGAACAACAACCGAAAACAAAGAAACTAATGAAATCAGTTACGATAATGTTAAAAAATCAATTGACGGATTTAATAAACATATTGAAAAAATTAAAACGGAAAAAGTTACTGATGAAGAACTAAATAACGCAAAACTTTATCTGAAAAACTATATTTTAAATTCCTACAATACCTCCAGCAACCAAAACATCAGTTTGGCTTGTTCGCTTGACAGCCCCTACGGCCTCTCAATAGATAATGAAGCATTAAAAATGATAGACAGCATCACGGTTGATGATATTTATAACACCGCTGACTACGTATTTTCAGGCAAACCAGTATATTCAATCCTTGCTACGGAAAACACTTTAAAGGCGAATCAGGAATACTTGAATAAACTTGCCAGCTGAAATGAATTGACAAAAAATGAAATATAGTAAATAATAAATATGTTGTGTAAAAATTAAGAGGAGTTTTATTATGAAAAAAATTAAGAAGCTGAGAATTGCCCCCCCCCCGAAAGCCTGACTAGTGAACGATTTAGTTTACCCGAGCGGGCTACGCACATAGCCCTGTTGAACTGTCAACGCAAATGTGCGTTCACTTTAGCAGAGGTTTTAATCACTCTGGGCATAATTGGTGTTGTTGCAGCGATAACTATGCCTGTTATAATTTCAAAAATAGAAGACAGAGAAAATATTGCAAGATGGAAAAAATCTTATGCTGTTGTTAATGCTGCTTTTAATGCTGTTAAAGCTGATGGTATTGATGTTTGTGCAACTCATAACAGGTATAATCCAAATATCTGTAGTAATGGTAACCCAAACTATGATCTTGACAGAGGATACTATAATCCTGAATTTGTTTCGGCATTTATTTCAAAACTAAAAGTTTTAGATCATTGTTCTCCTGGTCATGGTAATACTTATCCTCCCTCATGTGTTGCTTATGAGGATACTTATATTTGGGGACATAACCAGGGGTATGACCCTTTGGGCTACCCGACAAAAACCTCTGTTGCGCATGTTAATGGACATAAAATTTATTATAAAGCAGGCAAACTTGCTCTTTACAATCTTTCCACACAGATGATCTTAATGGCTGACGGCTCTGTCATTTATATGGGTGGAGTGTTTGGCGCCTGGATTATAGTAGATGTTAACGGATATAAAAAAGGACCTAATATGGTCGGGAAAGACCTTTTTGGAGCACAGTTATGGGAGAACAAGATGCTGCCTGCAGGTGCTGAAGGTACTCAAGGATATGATGATCCTTCAGCCGGAGCGTCAGGTTGCTCTAAAGATATAGGTAAGTCACAATCGGCAACTTTTGCGGAAGCTGCAGGTGCAGGTTGTTCGGCTAAGTATCTGCTTGAATAAAATAAATATTTAAAATCTGACAAGCAGATTTTCTTTTTCAAGCTTCTGCTTCTCATAAATTATATCAATAAGTTCCTTTAACACCTTATTATAAGGAGTTACAATACAGTGTTTCAATCCTAGCTCTATAACAGTTCCCGCAAACATATCAACTTCTGTTTTCCTTCCGGCTTCAACATCCTGAAGCATGGAAGTTTTTCCTTCGGGAATCATTGTATGTAAATGTTCTACGGTTTCATCTATCATTATATCCGAATTTTTTACACCTTCTGCTTTTGCAACTGCTTGAACCTCTTTTAAAATATTACGAACAAAATTCATAGCCTTATGGTTTTCAAGCAGCTCTCCGAAAGTTAAGCCCAAAATTGCCGTTGTCTGGTTTGCCGCAACATTCAGCATAAATTTCAGCCATAGTGAATGAATTATATCATGAGGTATTGAGTAATTTATATTGACACGTTCAAAATACTCTCTGACTCTTTCTACATTTTCATTATCCGCAGAATTTTCAGATCCGTAAACTATTGTATTAACATCGTCATGAACAATTGTCCTGCCTTCTCTTACTGCACTGTGTCCGATAAAATATGAATATAAAACTTTTTCCCTTCCATATTTATCAGCAATAAGCCACTCGCTGGTTACTCCGTTTAAAAGGGATAAAATAACCGTATCCTGTTTAACAAAATTTTTGATATTATTTAATGCATCCGCCAACCCCTCAAACTTTGTCGCAATAATAACCAAGTCAGCTTTAAAGGTATTATCCTCCGGCAAGATATAATTACAATTCAACTCTCTGCCATTGAAAATCGTTGGATTTGTTTTATATCTTTGCAACCTTTCCTTATCAACAAGAACACGAAGATAATTCGGATCATAATTTTGTATTTTATCGGCATAAATACTGCCTATAGCTCCTAAACCGCATATTAAAACATTTTTTATAATATTCATATCTCAAGTTTAACATATAAAAAAATATTATAAATATGTAAAATATTGTACACATTACCTATTTTTCACGCAATTTTAAATACAAAAAAATACTTTATAAATATAGTGTAGAAAATTTTAGTGTGAAAATTAATGGGATTGGAAATATCAAGGCCTATTGGTGCAGGCATAGTTAGTGCAAATATTTATACAAATCGAAACCGCTTTAATGTGGGTTTCGGGTCAAATTCTGCCAGCGATACATTTGAAAGGCAGTCAATTGAACAATACACAACAGAAGCCGCTATAAAACGAATGATAAATGCTAATCCCGAAATTAGAAAAATAGTCAAAAAATTTAATCCTGAAATGCACCTTAATCTGGCTGAACTTAAAGAATTATTAAATAACCATGCTTCAGACACTCAAAAAATTGCAATAGCACTATCCCAAAATCTACCGTTTTCACTTAAAAATAAAGTTAACATAAAAGCCATTGAAGATGCAGCATATCTTCATGATATCGGAAAAGTTCTGATACCTGAAAACATTTTGAACAAAGCAGGAAAGCTTGATGACAATGAAATCAAAATCATGCACAAACATTCACAACTTGGCTATGAGCTTCTTAAAACAACCGGCATAAATCCTGTCACTCTTAATCTAATCCGCAATCATCATCAAAACGCTAAAAAGACCGGTTATCCATGGGTTGGAAAAGATTTTAATGCCGATTTAAACCTTCAAATAGTATCCGTATCTGATAAATATTCGGCCTTAACAGAATCCCGCGTATATAAAGAAGCTTTAACACCTAAAGAAGCATTGACAATTATCTATCAGGACGTAAAAGAAGGGAAACTTCATCCTTTTATATTCAAAGCACTTGTAAATCATGTTAACAACAACCCGCTGTCAAAAGTGTCATAAAATGTATTAGGAACTATGTGGGTTGTACTTGGAACTTAATTTTATACAAGGACTTATGCTATAAAATTAATTTATTTTTGTTGTATAATTAAATTGATGAATTTAGACACAGCTATAGATAGTTTTTTATCGCCGATTGCAGATAAAATTTCAGGGATTATATTCAGTTCAATTACTATCCACGGAGTAAAAATTGAATTTCTTGTTGCGCTTTTAATGTTTGCGGCATTTTATTTTACAATTCGAACCCGTTTTATAGGTATTTGGGGCTTTAAACATGCAATAAAACTTATCACAAAAAATTACGAACATAAAGAAATTCGCCACAAAAAGAAAAGAGGAGAAGTTTCATCATTCCAGGCTTTGACAGCAACAATTTCAGCCTCTGCCGGAATCGGCAATGTTGCCGGCTCTGCAGCAGCCGTATCTATCGGAGGGCCCGGGGTAATTTTCTGGATGATTATGGCAGGATTCTTTTCAATGGCTTTAAAATTTGCAGAAGTGCTTCTCGGGATAAAATTCCGTAAAGTTCATCCTGACGGCACTATAGCCGGAGGACCTATGTATTACATTGAAGGTGCATTGAAAAATAACAAGTATATTGGCAAATTTGCACCTTACCTTTCTAAAATTTATGCTGTATGTTGTGTCTTTGCAATGATTGGTGGATGGAATTTATTCCAGATTAATGCAATGACGACACAAATTACAGAAGTGACAGGCGGAGAAAACAGTTTTTTTGCAGATCAAAGCTGGCTTCTGGGACTTATTGTGGCTGTGATTACTTATTTTACAATTATTGGCGGGATTAAAGCCATAGGTAAGTTTACTTCAAAAGTTACGCCGGTTATGTGCACATTATATGTTTTAACAGCTTTTGCGGTATGTCTTTACAACATCGGACATGTTCCTCATACATTCAGTGTAATTTTAAAAGAAGCATTTCATCCAAAAGCATTAGCCGGCGGGTGGATGATGTGTATGTTATGGGGTTTTCGCCGTGCAATGTTCGCGAACGAGGCAGGGCTTGGAACTGCGCCGATTGCATTTTCAGCAGTTAAAACAAATAATCCGGTAGCACAAGCCTTTATTGCCATGCTCCAACCGTTTGTTGATACGGTAATTGTTGGTTCCGCAACGGCTTTTGTTATAGTAGTATCCGGAGAATACCTTAATACAACAGGTATTGCCGGAATAGAACTAACTTCGAAAGCTTTCGGAACAGTTTGTCCTTTTTTCCCTGTTTTATTAACAATTATGGCAAGCTGTTTTGTGCTTTCCACAATGCTTTGCGGGTCATATTACGGAATTAAAGCCTGGAATTATTTATTTGGTGATACAAAATTGACAACACGGGCTTTTCAGGTTATATATTGTATATTCATTATTGTAGGTTCTGCCATGAACTTTAAAAGTATAATTAATCTATCTGATGCATTTACTTTATTTCTGGCTGTGCCAAACTTAATAGCAGTATTCATGTTATCTGATATAATCATGAAAGAATTAAAAAGATACTGTAAAAAATATAATGTAGGATTATTTAAAGAGGAGAGAGACGAAAATGAAAAAAGATTGTCTGGAGATAGTAAAATCAAAGTGTGAAAACTGCACTGGCTGTGCACTTGCAAAAAGCCGTAAAAACATTGTTTTTTCTGACGGCAACGCTTCAACTGCCAAAATTGTATTCATAGGCGAAGCCCCGGGAGAAATGGAAGATGAAACAGGCAGACCTTTTGTAGGGCGAGCAGGGCAGCTATTAAACGAATTTCTCGCTGAAGCAGGTATTTCAAGAGAAGAAGATATTTACATAATTAACACTGTAAAATGCAGACCTCCTGAAAACAGAGTTCCTACAGAAGAAGAACAATCAGCTTGCCGTAAATTTTTAAACGCACAAATTGATATTATTAACCCGAGAGCTATCGTACTTTGCGGAGCTACAGCCTTAAAAACATTTGTGCAGCTTGATAAAAAACAGACAATCTCTAAAGTAAGAGGCCAATGGATGACAATAAACGTTGACGGAAAAGATTATAAAGCTATAACTATTTTCCATCCTTCATATCTTTTAAGAAACCGTTCTATGGAAGAAGGTTCTCCGAGAAGACTTATGCAAATTGACCTTAAAAATATCAAAGACACAGTTCTGCCTGACGTTGATCACTTCAATGACAACAATAATGTTGAATTTTTGGAATCCAAAGAACTTGCTCTTGTTTAGAACTGATATAATAAAAAAAACAGCCGGATTTTCTTTATCCGGCTGTTTTTTATGAGAATGCTTTAAAGGATCGCTCTACGTTTTTATCTATAACACTTTTTATGGATTCGTATTCAGTTTGTAAAGCACTGTGCTCGGTATCCAGTTTTTTCAAGTCCTGATCCAGCTTCTTATCATCATTTTCTATTTCGCGAAGTGTGTTTTCGTAATCCACT
>CASFPN010000042.1 GCA_949296425.1 uncultured bacterium | reverse complement strand
CCCCCCCCCCGAAATTCTTAATATTTCTTAATATATTCATACTTTGCTCCTTTCTTATTATAATTATAGTATAAACTATAATTTCAAATATTTCAACTTAGAGAGCTTCCAGCGCAGCGATTTTCATATCTTTCCAGTCTGGTCTTTGCCCGAACCACAATTCCTGCGCGGCAACTGCCTGAAAAATAAGCATATCAAGCCCTGTTATGGTTCTCAAATTTAATTGTTCGGCAGCTTTTATCAATACTGTTTTTTTAGGATTATAAATCACATCATATACAACGGCATCTTGATTCAGAGTTTTTAATGCATATTCTTCAACAGGCATCATATCACCTGCTTTGCCAAGCATTCCAATCGGTGTTGTATTAACAAGCATTGCGTACTCGCCTAAATGCCTTATATTTTCTATCTGGTAAACATTGAAATTAACTGCAGGGAATTTACGTCTTACATAATTCATTAATTCAATAGAATTGGGGATATTTCTTGTAAAAAATGCGATTTCTTCAACACCGCATTCAGTTAATGCAACGCAAGCTGCATGCGCGGCTCCGCCTGTTCCTAAAATAGCAACTTTTTTACCTTTTAAAACAATATCTGGGGGAATTGCCCGTTTAAAACCAATAACATCTGTGTTATAAGCTTTGAGAGATTTATCAGCATCAATATAGACAGTATTCACCGCACGTGCAAGATCAGCATAATGGTCAACCTCATTTACAAACAAAGAAATTGGCAGTTTCAAAGGTATAGTTACATTAAAACCTCTATATCCGTTTGATTTAAGCCATTTTATTCTATCAACAAGAGAATCTTGCGGGGTTTCTAAAATGTCGTATGTTGCATTTATGCCAAGACTCTTAAACCCTGCTTCATGAATAACTTTTGAAAGAGAATGTCCTAAAGGATAACCGATAAGGCCGAATTTATTCTCTCTTGTATCCTTAATTTCGGGCTTTACAGGCTCACTTAGAGGACTGTTATTGTATTTTGGAGGTTCTTCCATTTTTGAAGGTCCGAAAATATACGAAGGAACTTCAGTTATAACAGTTTCCGGCTGCATTCCGTTAAAAGGTTGATAAATGTTTTCTTGAGTTTGCCCGTTGCTTAATTCTTCCTGAATTGTACGCTGAACATACTGCGGTTCGGCAGCAGGCTGAGGCGGTGTTTGTACAGGCTCTTCTTCTTTAACAGGCGAAGATGTCCCTTGAGCTTTCAATTCCTCAACCGTAATTCCTAATTTTTTTGCTTTTTTAGCCAGATAACGTTCATAGAGTTCCGGATTCATCAGCATTTTCTCCTGTTACTTCTTTTTTATAATGACATTTCATGCTTGAACATACAATTACCGTACCTTTTTTCAAAACTTTTTTCACAAGAAGCGAGCCGCATTCGGGGCAAGTTTCGCCTGTCGGTTCGTTCCAGAGCACAAAATCACAGTCAGGATACTTATCACATCCGTAAAATATTGTTCCGCGCTTAGATTTTCTCTCAACTATTGTACCCTGTCCGCATTTCGGACATTTTACACCGGTTGACTTGCGATAAGGTTTTCTGTGTTTGCATTCTGCATTTGTGCATTCCATATATTTGCCGTAAGGGCCTGTTTTAAATATCATATCAGACCCGCATTTCTCGCATTTTTCTTCGCATACTTCAGGTTCATTTTGCAGTTCATCTCCTGATTGCTCGGATAATGCGTTCAATGACATCATTGTTTTACATTCTGGATAGCCTGAGCATCCTAAAAACTGCGAGCCGTTTTTGCCTATTCTTAAAACCATAGGTTTTCCGCAGTTCGGACATTTAATTTTACTTTCAATTTTTACGCGTTCACCTGTTTGAAGTGCCTTATTAACTTCATCTATAAACGGAGTGTAAAATTCTTGCAAAACATCATTCCAGACAGCTTTTTTCTCTGCAATTTTATCTAACTTGGTTTCCATGCCTGCGGTGAATTTGTAATCCATAATATCCGCAAACTGCCCGACAAGCTGTTTGCAGACAGTTCTTCCTAAAAGTGTAGGATGAAGAGCTTTATCTTTCTTTTCAACGTATTTGCGTGTTTGAATAACCGTAATAATTGTTGCATAAGTAGAAGGACGTCCAATACCGTATTCTTCAAGAGCTTTTACAAGAGAAGCTTCGTTGTATCTGGGCGGCGGCTGAGTAAAGTGTTGTTTCGGTTCAACTTTCAGGCATTTAACCTTGTCGCCCTCGTTTAAATCTGGAATTTTAGCTTCAGCCTCCTGTTCTTCCTCATCAGCGTCATTATAAACCTTCAAAAATCCGTCAAAAGTAACCTTGCTTGTGCCTGCTTTCAATGTATAGTCACCGGCAGTAATTTCAACGGTTTTGTTAGCAATATCGGCAGGAGTCATCTGCGATGACATGAATTTTTCCCAGATAAGTTTATAAAGCTTATACTGGTCATTATCAAGGTATTTTTTTATGCTGTCCGGAGTTCTTTCTGGATAAGAAGGTCTTATAGCTTCGTGCGCATCCTGAACATTTTGTTTGCCTTTAACATAAATATTAGGTTTTTCGGGATAATATTTCTCCCCGTAGTTGTCGAGAATAAAGTCTTTTGCCATGCCTTGAGCATCATCCGAAACTCTTACGCTGTCAGTTCTCATATAAGTAATTAAACCGACAGGAGTTCCGTCAATTTCAATACCTTCATAAAGTTTCTGCGCGACCTGCATTGTTTTTTGAACACCAAAACCGAGTTTTGAACTTGCTGCCCTTTGCATTGTTGATGTAATAAATGGTGCTGTGGGTTTTCTCTTTGTAGATTTTTTTGTCACCTTTGTAACATCAAATTCTGATGGATAGGACGTTAGGAAATCAACAATTTTTTGCGCTTCGTCTTTATTTTTAACAGTTTTTTCAACTGCTTTACCTTTTATTTTTGAAAGCTCAGCTTCAAAAGTTTTACCGTCTTTATCGAGATTTGCGTGTATTGACCAGTATTCCTGCGGAACAAATGCTTCAATTTCTTCTTCTCTTTCACAAATCATTCTGAGAGCAACCGATTGAACACGGCCAGCCGATAGGTTTCTGTTACCTATTTGTTTCCATAGAACCGGACTTAACTTGTAGCCTACAAGTTTGTCCAGAATCTGTCTTGTCTGCTGCGCCTGAACCATATCCATATCAATTCCGCGCGGGTTCTCGACAGAATGCTTTACGGCTTTCGGGGTAATTTCGTTAAATACAATACGGCAGATTTTGTCATCGGGAACCTTTAAAATCTGTCTTACATGCCATGCTATAGCTTCTCCTTCACGGTCAGGGTCGGAGGCAAGGTAAACTTTATCGGCTTTTTTGGCCATATCGTTTAATTTTTTTACAACAGCCTGTTTCCCCGGTATAATTTCAAACTTTGGAAGAAAATGATTCTGGATATCAAATCCTAAATTTTCCGTTGAAGGGTCTTTTGTCGGCAAATTTCTTACATGCCCGTAACTTGCTTCAATCTGGTATCCGTCTCCCAAAATCTTTCTAATTGTCTTTGATTTTGCTGGAGACTCAACTATTACTAACGCTTTTTCTTTTTTTTCAGATGTTTTTGCCATTTGTTTATTCCGTCTCTACGAATAATTAACCGGAGCAATCCTCTTATACCTATCCCCGTCGACCTGTTTAATTATGCCTTTAAGCTCCATAGTTGTCAAGTACATCAGAAGATTATCTATACTCAATTTTGTAAATGCCTGAAGCTCATCTACACTTTTTTCTTCTATCTCAAGAGCTGCATAAATAATTTTTTCATCCTCGCTCAATTCTGGCAAATTAAACAACTTTTGCTGTTCTGTTTTTACTTCCCAGCCGAGAGCTTCCAGAATATCATCAGCACACGTAACAAGTGTTGCTCCATTTTTCAACAGTTTATAAATTCCTTCGGTATTCGGATTTGTGATAAGCCCCGGAATACACATTAATTCACGTCCCTGTTCAAGTGTCAAATTTGCGGTAATTAATGCACCGCTTTTTAAAGAAGCTTCCGCAACCAGTGTTCCGTAAGATAATCCTGACACTATCCTGTTTCTTTGCGGGAATCTGAATTTTATCGGCTGAAATGTCGGGTAGTATTCCGTAACAACAGCCCCTGCGCCTTCCTCAATTTTCTTATACAACTCTTTATTAGCAGCAGGATATGTATAATCAAATCCGCTTGCGATAACTCCTATTGTTTTTAAGTTATTATCAAGTGCTGCGACATGAGCTGTTGTATCAATTCCGGATGCAAGACCTGAAACTATACATATATCTGTATTTATAAGTTCAGATATAATTTTTTGCAATGCATCTTTAGCGTAAGAAGTTGCACGCCGCGAACCGACAACACCAAGTGTCCTTTCAAGATTACAAGAGAATAAATCTCCTTTGTAATACAATACAGAAGGAGGATTATCAATGTTTTTAAGCATATATGGATATTTTTCATCTTGAAATACAAGATAATTTATTCCGCGTTCTTCAACTTCTTTTACGGCTTTATCGATATCAACTTTATCCCTCAAACGCAGAAAATTTTCCGCCTTTTTAACGCTTAAACCGTCTATTGAGGACAGGTCATTTGCATTAAATGCTTTTTCAATGTCGCCGAAGTAGTTGTACAACCGTTGTATAAAACGGCTGTCAATTTCTTCTATTGACGATAAAGCTATCCAGTATTTATCCGAATTCATTTTTTCTTATTTATTCTCTCTATCAACTCTCTTATTTTTCCGGCTTCTTCTTCCGGGATATCAAGATTTATGTAATCCTCAAAATATTCGATTGCATCATCGTAATCCCCACGGGCAAGAAATAGTATTCCCGCTTTTTTATATGCCGGAGAAAACGAATCGTTATGCGCTATTGCTTTCAGGTAGTTTGAAAGAGCTTTGTCAATTTCGTCATTAGCTTCATAAGCCTCACCGAGGTAATAATAAATCCAGGAATTTTCCGATTTGTATTGCAAAACATTCTCGAAATTTTCAATAGCACACTCATAATTACCCAGCTCAAAGTGAACTTTGCCAAGATCATAATAAACATCATAATTATCAGGCTGTTTTTCCAGAATATGTTCAAGTTCATCTATTGCAAGATCAAGCTTTGCATCCTCCATATAAAATCTCGCAAGATAATGCCGTAAAACCAGATTGTCAGGAATTTCATATATTCCTCGTGTAACAAGTTCAATACCGCTTCCCATATCTTTTTTACGGTAATAAATATCCGCCAGATTTATATAAACCTGAGGGAGTTTCGGATTTAAATGCAAGGCCTTTAAATAATGTTTTTCAGCCTTATCATAATCCGAAAGATTAGCATAACACAATGCTATATTGTTATAAAGCTCCGCATTATCCTGACAGGTTTCAAGTACAGAGCTGAAAACATCTATTGCCTCTTTATAATTACCTTTTTTATATAATTCTATAGCCTTATCAACTTTTTCTTTTTCACTCATAATATTATAACCCTAATCCTATACCGTTTTCTGAATTCCCGCCATTGTCGCCGGAACCTATGTTTTTAATAACCGTTCTTGTATTTCCGTCTGCATGGAAATCTTTCGGATTCATTGTCATCTTAATTCTGTCAGCATAAATTGTTCTTACCCCTTGTGTAATACTTGAACGTCCGACAAAATAAACATCATTAGGTTTTCCGTCTTTATCCGGATAAATCGCGATTTTCGGGCCTGCTGCATAATAATCCTGATACCATACACGCACATTGCCCGAAGCATTAAATATATTTTTATCCTGTACATATTCTTGTCGGTTGGATTTTAAAACAAGCTTTGTACCGTCTTCCATCAAGGCATTTGTGGTTGTGTTTCCGACAGCAGTCAAAATTTTAGAATCTGCATTGTAATAAAAATTATCAGCCAGTGACTCACTGCCCTGTTGTTTTATTCGTGCATTTCCGATAAGTTCAATATCTTTTAAATCCCCGTTTTTATCAGTCTTTATTTTTGCCTTGTTTGAGAAGGTGTCCAAGTCTTTATATTTTATTGTAACAGCTCCGTTAGCGGTCATTACTCCTGTTTCGGTGTTATACTCCTGTTCATCCGCATTAATAACAACCACAGGAACTTTTCCGTCAAAAACAATCGACTGTGTGTCCCCCTGAGCTTTTACGATTTTTGTAATAAGAGAAAGTTTAAGGATATTAGCTTTAACTTCACGTTTCTTATTCTTTTTAATCTCATAAGCATAAGGTTTATCGTAAAAAGTTGCGGTATCGAGTTTCTGATTTTCATCCATACTTACATCGGCCTTATCTCCAACAACACGAAGGTCATCAACTGAAACTTTTACATCGCCTTCAAATTTTATTTTATTTTCTTTTTCTTCATAACTCTGGGTTTTAGACTCGATAACCAGATCTGAGGCTTGAACAACAAGTCCAGCCGTCAATAAAAATATCATTAAAGCTATAAAACTCTTTTTCACTTTTTCTCCTTATTATCATAAATTTTTGAAACCGTATTTCCCATAATCTTAAACTTGTCATAATCCGGACTTATTTCAACTTTGGCAGCCGTTGCAAGAAATTGATCCTGACGAGTTATTCTTACATTTCCCTGCGCGATAATCGGCACGTCTCTCCCTGACCAAACAAGCCTGTTGGCGCGCAATGTGGTTAAATCTTTCAGTACAATAAATGTATCTTCATAAAGAATTATTTGTTTTTTATTCTCATTATACGTCCCCTTTGAAGATTCAAAGCTCATTGAAACCTGGTTGTCCTCATCATAAAAATTACCGACAACATTATCAAGCATGGCAACCCCGTTTTTGCTGTCATAGTTGCCGGTTTCACCGTAAATTTCCCAGTATTTCTTCTCATCTTTAGTTTCTGTAAGAATTATACCGTGAATTAACGCTTCCTGCCTGTCTTGGTCGGTCTGCAACTGGCTTCTGTTGAAATTATGCGTAATAACACCTGCAGAAATAAAAGCCCATACCAATAATCCTATTATTGCCGCTAAAGCTCCTATATATGCCTTTTGTTTATTATTTAGATTTTGTAATCTGTTTATAAAATCCATATATAAAAATTTTAGCATGAAAACATGTCAGTAAGTAGAAAGTTTAATTTATATGAATACACAAACTTAAAATTTTATTGGGTAATCATCAGGAATTTTCCAGCCGTTACAGTAAATTAATGCGGAACAATAACTTCCGGTAGAAACTCCGGCACCGCCGCTTTCAACCCCCTTACATCCGTTTAGAAAAGCTGTTCTATTTGTGTTATTAACCATATCACATGACCAAATTTGGGGATAGTCAAATGCCGAAATTATCCTCTTATTCCCATAGTTGCGCAAAGTAAAATTAAAAACATCTTTACCAACTATTAATCTTTCCTTATTCTTTGCACAAGGTAATACAACATTTATTCCTGTTGAAAAACTGTTCATAGGTCTCAGCGAAAGAGAAGTACCATCTGCAAGATTATACCATGAAGAGTTATGATTATTTGCATAATACCAACTTTGGGTGCCTGATGCTGCATCAACTGATGTAAAAATCCTATTATAATCCCTTACTTGCTCTTGTGTTTCAACTATATTTAAATACGGATAAAAATACATCATAAAGAATTCATTAGCAGATGCTCCTGATGCATCAGGCAAAGTCCAACTTTCAGCATCACCGTTTTCAAGTTCAGAGCGTTGTAACATTTGAGATAATATTGAATAAGATTTTTTAAGTGAAGTTTCAACAACATTTTTTTGATGATTTGAAATCAAAGATGGTAAAGTCATTGCCGCAACAACACCTATAATACCTAATGTAATTAAAACCTCAGCAAGTGTAAAAGCAAATTTTTCACAATAGTGATGTTTCATATCACTATTATAGCATATTATTTGTTTTTTACAAGACAATAAGCTTGAACCAAAGCTATGAGTGCCCCCCCCCCCGAAATTCTTAATATTTCTTAATATATTCATACTTTGCTCCTTTCTTATTTCCGTATATTAATTATAACACAAATTTTGAAAGACTACAATAAATAAACTTAATATATTATAGATTTTATTTTAGTTTGTTTTATAATTTTTTTTATAGGGATAGACAGACAAGGGAAAGAGGTTCTTATGGCACTAAGATACGATGCAGGCGAAGTCATTACAGCAATGGTTACACCATTCAACAGCAAAAGAGAAATTGATTATGACAAAGCCGAACAACTTACTAAATATCTTATAACTCATGGAAGCGACGCGGTTCTTGTCGCAGGAACAACAGGCGAAGGTCCGACATTAACACATGAAGAAGAATTTGAACTTTTAAGCACGGTTAAAAGAGCAGCGGTCAACAAAGCAAAAGTTATTATGAATGCAGGTTCAAATTGTACAGAAACTGCAATTATGGCTGCGAAATGGGCGCAAAAAGAAAACGTTGACGCAATTCTTTCTGTTGTGCCATACTACAATAAGCCGTCCCAGCAGGGAATGATTGAACATTTTTCTGCCGTGGCTGAAAATGTCAACATACCTGTAATTATTTATAATATCCCGGGAAGAACAGGGGTTAATATGCTGCCAGAAACAGTTGCTGCACTTGCCGAAAAATATTCAAACATCGTAGGTATAAAACAAAGCTGCGGGGATATGGATGCAATTACGGAAATGAAAATATGCTGTCCTTCAGACTTTTCCATATATTCAGGAGATGACAGCTTAACCCTTCCTATGATGTCACTCGGTGCAAGAGGCGTTGTTTCTGTTGCTTCCCACCTTTTCGGTTCAGAAATTAAATCAATGATTAGAAATTATAAAACAGGAGAATTTTTGGCTGCTGTTAATATGCATAAAAAATTATATCCGGCTTTCAGAAAACTATTTATGGCTCCGAATCCGGTACCGGTTAAGACAGCACTTGCACATAAAGGTTTGATTGAAGATTTTGTAAGACGTCCGCTTGTCGAACTTTCTTCAATTGAGAAAAAAGAACTGTTTATGGTTCTTGACGAAATTAATGAAGATTAGCCTGAAAGGGTTATAACAAAATTCTAATTTCTATTAAAATAGAATAAGAAAAAATAATATAAGTATATAAGGATAGAAAAAATGAAAAACAAAATTTTAATGTTCTGGTTTATCGTAGCGGTAGTAATTGTTTCAACCGTACTTATCTTCGTTAAACCGACAAAATTAGGACTTGATCTTGTCGGAGGTTCAAGACTTGTTCTTGAAGCAGAAACAACCGACAGTATCGCAAAGATTACACCTGATGTAATGAGCAGATTACAGTTCGCAATTGAACAGCGTGTAAACAAACTCGGTGTTGCAGAAACAGTTGTTCAACAGGTAGGCGACAAAAGATTGATGGTAGAAATTCCTAACGTAACCGACTTGAAAGAAGCAAAAGCTTTTATAGGTGAAACTGCTCAATTGGAATTTAAAAAAGAAGGGAAAGCACCTGACGGAACACCTATATGGATATCAACCGGTCTGACAGGACGTGACCTCGCTAAATCTACATTAAGTACAGACGCAACGGGACAATGGGTTGTATCTCTTGAATTTAACGGAGAAGGCGCTAAAAAATTCGCAGATTTAACAAAAGCTTTAGTAGGTCAACAGATGGCTATTTTCTTTGACGGAGAACTTCAGTCAGCTCCGAGAGTAAATGAGGCAATATACGGCGGTAAAGCTCAAATTTCAGGCGGAGAAAGCGGTTTTGCTTACGAAGAAGCAGAAAGAATGGTAAACCTCTTAAACGCCGGTGCGTTACCTGTTCCTGCAAAAATTGTTGAAGAAAATACAGTAGGTCCGACACTCGGCGCAGACAGTATCGCGAAATCCAAAAAAGCAGGTATAATCGGATTATCAGCCGTTATGATATTTATGATAGTCTTTTATCACGTACCCGGTTTGATTGCAGATATTGCTTTAATAATTTACAGTATAATTTTGTTTGCATTATTTAAAACCATTCCTGTAACTTTAACTCTTGCAGGTATTGCAGGTTTTATCCTTTCAATCGGCATGGCTGTTGATGCAAACATCCTTATCTTTGAAAGAACCAAAGAAGAATTAAGAGCCGGAAGAAACCTGTTTACAGCTATTAATTCAGGGTTTGACAGAGCATTTACAAGTATTTTCGATTCAAATATGACAACAATCATTACCTGTACAATACTGTATCTTTTAGGAACAAGTGTTGTTAAAGGTTTTGCTCTGACACTTGCAATCGGTGTTCTTGTTTCAATGTTCAGTGCAATCACGGTAACTAAAAACTTCATGCACTTAATCTTCGGTACAGGCGAACTCAAACACCCTGCACTCTTTGGATTAAGACAAGATGAAATCGGACAAAGCTATGAAGCAACCGAAACTAAACGTGAAAAAGCCCGTTTCGGTATTCTTGATTAAAAAAATTGATATAGAGGATAAAAAACGGGAGCAAGCGGATGTGGAAATAGTTTATAGATTATAAAAATTTCACGAAAAGCTAAGCGACTGACACAGATATAAAAAATCTGACGAAAATTAATAAAGAGGATAAAAAAAATGATAAATACAGGTAGAAAACATTTAGTTCATATAGTTAAATTCAGATGGTGGTGGATGGCATTAACCTGCCTTCTTCTGGTTCCGGGGATTATCGCGATGATTTATTCATCCGTAACTTACCCAAACCATGCTCCAATGAAAGTCGGTATTGACTACACCGGCGGAACAATTTTGCAATACGGGTTAGAACAAAAACTTTCTAACAGCGATATTGCAAAAACACGTGAAAATCTTGAAAAAGCAGGGATTGAAAATCCTTACATACAAATTTTGAACGTAAACAGCGACCAGCAAAAAAATACTAAATCAAATATAAGTTCTATTATTTCAATAAGAACAAAATTTATTGACAAAAATTCAAACACAACTGAAGTGATTACTGAACAATTACAAAAAGATTACACTAATCCGGAATTAATCTCAGTAAGTTCAGTCGGACCGACAATGGGTAAAGAGTTATTCAAAAATTCTTTGCTTGCAGTAACTCTTGCATTTTTAGGGATTGTAGCATATCTGTCATTCCGCTTCAGATTTGATTATGCACTTGCTGCAATACTTGGTGTACTGCACGATGTATTGTTTGTTTGCGGTATATTTTCAATACTCGGCCTTGTTTACAACGTACAGATTGACGGTTTATTCATTACAGCAATCTTAACTGTAATCGGATTCTCCGTTCATGATACAATCGTTGTATTTGACAGAATAAGAGAAAATCTTCGTTACTACTCAAAGAAAATGTCATTCGGCGAAATTGTAGATGCATCAGTAAACCAGACATTGACAAGAAGTATCAATACATCACTAACCACTTTGATAACACTTCTTGCATTGTATTTCTTCGGCGGTGTAACAACAAAAGATTTTGTTCTTTGTATGATACTCGGTATTGCTATTGGAACATATTCAAGTATATTCTTCTGCTCAATGCTTGTTGACTTCTGGAACGATAAGCGTACTGCAGTACCTGCCAAATAATATTTTACAAAAAATTAAATCGCAAAAAGATCTCTTTAATAAGAGGTCTTTTTGGTTTTATAAAACTGCTTTTATCGCCTCAATCATACCGGTTTCATCCGCAATATTTTTACCTGCAATATCAAAAGCAGTTCCATGTCCGGGAGATGTCCTTATAATGTCGAGGCCTATTGTCATATTAACGGTTTTATCACCTGCAACAGTTTTTATAGGGATTAGGCCTTGATCATGATAATTTGCGATACAACAGTCATAATCCAAAGCTTTTATAAATAAAGTATCAGCAGGAAGCGGGTTTGTAACATTAACTCCTCTTGAGCGCAGTTCTTCAACAGCAGGTATTAAAATATCAATTTCTTCGCGTCCCAGAATTCCATCCTCCCCTGCGTGAGGATTAAACCCGCAAAGTGCAAATTTTGGGGAAATTATCCCGAAATGTTTTACAAAAAACTCTTTTAAGTTAAGAATTTTTTCAACAACCATATCTTTTGTAAGCATAATATTTTTCAATGCAACATGGCGTGTCAATAATAAAACTCTGAAATGTCCTGCAACAAATAGCATTTCAGCAAGCTGTCCATCATGTGCAAGATATTTCTGTAGAATTTCTGTCTGCCCGTTAAATTGATGCCCTGCAAGATATAGAGCATTTTTTGCAACAGGCGCTGTTACTAAAGCTTTAGGTCTTATTTCACAAGCTTTTTTAACCGATTGAAAAGAAAATTCTCCGGCTTCTTTAGTAACTTGCCCGGGTACAATATCTGAATTATACGGAATTTCAATAATTTCATATTTTTTACTTATTAAAAGAGATTCTGAAACAAGTTCTGAATGACTTAGCTCCTCGTAGAAATCCAAGATTTTTTTATTTGAAATTAAAACAACACTATCAGGAGGCAAATTAAGCTTTTTTAAAGCTTTAATAGTAATCTCCGCTCCTATACCATTTGGATCACCTGTTGTAATTGCAATTTTAGACATCCTGTAAACCGCCGTGCGTATCGAAATACTTTAAGATATCTATTAATGTATTTGCATTGCCAAGGTTGCCGGATTTAGTAACAATCCACTGGGCATTATGATCAAGGCAAAGTGCAATTGCCGGAGCGACTTCATCTACAAGTTGAAGCTGACAGGCATCTATTGCATTGCAGCATTTATAAGAAGTTTCACCGCCGAGAGTTATAAGAATAGCTTCTTTTTGCGACACCACACATCTTGTAAGTTCCGCTAAAAAATCAGTTATTACACTTGCTAAATTAGACTTTGTTAAATCCGCATTCAAAGAATCTTCAGAAAATCCGTCAAACTCTTTTATAAGATTTGAAGTATGAACAATTACTGTATTATCAAAACGAAGATTTGAAATTACTCTGTTTACAAGTTCATCTGTTACCCCGTTCAGAACAGTTTTTAAATCCAAACTTATAGAAAGAATATTATCAAATTCATCGCTTTTTTCAAGTTTATCTATCTGATTTGCAGTAATTTGTGTTGCACTGCCTGATACTATAAATTTTGGGAGCCTAGGGAATGTTTTTATAATATGTTCACTATCCAAATCTGCAAGCCAAAACTCACTCAATGCCTGTGCAAAAGCCGATGTGCCTGCAGGAAGAATTTTATTTTCACACTTTTTTATAGCCAGAGCTATTTGTTCTATATCTACAGTAGAAACAGCATCAGCAACAATCAGTTTCTTTCCGGCCTTTATAAGTTCATTGATTTTTTGCAAAATCGGACCGGCCCCTTTCATTACAGTTTTTAGCTCAATCTGGCTTATTAAATCCTGATATTCCGGCAAAATCTGAGATTTTAAAAGGGTAGGCAGATGAGATTCAAAAATCGGTGAATGAGGGTCTCTTGCCATTTCTGTTCTTTCAATAGGAACACCGCGGAGCAGATGATATCCTCCGACAGTGGTTCTAATTTCCGCAGGGAATGCGGGCACAACAATAGCTGCATCATAATCAAGAGCATGCATTAATCCCAAAACCTCTACAGCAATATTACCACGCACGGTAGAATCAATTTTTTTAAAGAAGTAATCCGGATTAATTTTGTTTTGCAGCATATTTGCTGCTCTTGTGACTCTTTCATAAGCAATTTGCGGTTCAACATTACGTGATTCCGTTGAAATAGCCCAGGTTTGTGTACCTTTTATATTTAAAGGCTCAATTTCATCCGAAAGTAAAATTTGAGTATTTGCACCTTTCAAATGAAACTGCAATGCTGTATCATTTGCACCTGTCAAATCATCCGCAATTATCCCTACTATATTAGAATTTATAATCATATTTCCTGAATATCTTTTTTAGAACCTAATAATCTAATACTGTTCGCAATTATTAAAAAGTTCTCTCTTTCGTTACCTGTAGCCTTATCCGTCCATTTATTCTGACCTATTCTGCCGTCGACTACAACCTGAGTGCCTTTTTTAATATACTCTCCCGCAAATTCAGCAAGTTTATCCCACACATCTATATTAAACCAATCAGCGACTTCTGATTTTGTTTTGGGATCCCAACGGTTAACAGCAATAGAAAAATTAGCCTTAACCTTACCGGATTCAAAATATCTTATTTCAGCATCCCTTCCGACTCTGCCCACCAAAACTGCTGTATTCATAAATTTAACCTCTTTCTTTTCAATACAATAATGATATTTTACAACAAATAATCTAATAACAACAAAACAGTGTAACTTTTTGTTACAAGATTTCAATATTAAAAAATTTATGTTATTTTAAAAGAAAAAAGATTTCAGGAGGTAAATATGTTGAAAAACAAGAAGCTGAGAACTGCCCCCCCCCCGAAAAGGTAGGCTGGACTTACTTTTGCACCAATTTATTTGACATAATTCTAAAAATATGTCATAATTGTGATATGAAACTTCTCAAAATTGATTTAGAAGATGCGAAGCCAGAGGATTATACCTCCACTTCTCAATTCTTCACACAAACATTGGAAGCTCAAAAAATTGAGCATCACAACGCTTCAAGGAAACAAAATTATCATAATTACCGCTTAACATCATATCGTTTGAAAAAGTGCGCATTTACTCTGGCGGAGGTTTTAATCACACTCGGGATTATAGGCGTGGTTGCCGCTATGACAATTCCAAGCATAACAGCAAATTACCGTAAACAATCTATTGAAAAAAAACTTGCAAAATACTATTCTGCAATGAATCAGGCAATATTGCAATCGGAAGAAGAAAATGGTGCTTATGTAACTTGGGACTTTAGTCTTGATTCTCAAACTTTTTATGACACATATCTTGCAAAATACCTGAAAACACTAAAAGTTGAAAAGGATTCAGATAAAAGATTTCTCAAAATTTTCTTTGCGGATGGAACAATGGCTGCAATGGGTTTCACTTCTTGTATAAATTTTTTCACTAAAGTCCCGAAAAATAAATCTTTCCAGCCTGTATGTTCAAATACCCCGCTTGAAAATGAAGTCACAGGAAGATACGGCAAAGACTTGTTTGAATTCAGATTATGCGGTTCTAGCTGGTGGATGCATTCCGACGGGAAAAAATTTGAACCCTGGGGAGCTAAAGGCTGTGCAACTAATCAATATATAGATGAACAAACTCTTTACGATGGTTGTAAAAATCCCGAAAGCGGAAGATACTGCACTGAACTTATAAGACGCAACGGTTGGAAAATCCCTGATAATTATCCTGTTAGAATATAAACTTGTAATTATATCCTTTTGGTAGTATAACCTTAATTGTAGTAGTTAGGGGGATCCGCCCCAGGGGCAAATGTATATATAAGTGTTGTTATGTATAGAAAATTTGCCTGTAAAAGGATAGATAAGGATAAAAATGGAAAAGAACAACGAAACTTTAAGTGTTTTAAGACACTCAACATCGCACGTTATGGCTCAAGCCGTTCAAAAGCTGTTTCCGTCAGCAAAGTTGGCTATCGGACCTGCTATTGAAAACGGTTTTTATTATGATTTTGATTTAACGGACGGACATGCCTTCACGCAGGAAGACCTTGTAAAAATCGAAGAAGAAATGAAAAATATCGTTAAGCAAAATCTTTCATTTGAAAAATATGTAATTCCTGATGTTGAAAAACAAATTGCAGAATTTAAGGCTGAAGGTGAGATTTACAAAGCAGAACTTCTTGAAGAACACAAAAATGACAACCCGACTTTGTACTTAACTAAAGACAAAGACGGAAATGTTTTGTTTAATGATTTATGTGCTGGACCTCACCTTCCAAATACTTCATATATTAAAGCAAATGCTTTTAAACTTTTAAAAGTTGCCGGTGCATACTGGAGAGGTAATGCTAAAAACAAAATGCTCCAGAGAATTTATGCAACAGCATTCTGGAGCAAAGAAGATCTTGCAGAGTATCTTCATTTCTTAGAAGAGGCTGAAAAACGCGACCATCGAAAACTCGGCGCAAAACTCGATTTGTTCTCGACAAGAGATGAACTCGGCGGCGGGCTTGTTTTATGGCATCCTAATTTAGCAGTTGTAAGAGAAGAAATAGAAAATTACTGGAGAACAGAACACAGAAAACGCGGTTACGTAATTGTTAACACTCCTCATATTGCAAAATCTAAACTCTGGGAAATCTCAGGACACGCAGATCATTACCGCGAAAATATGTTCTTCATTCAAAAAGATGAAGATCAGGAAAATGAAGATCAATTTATTTTAAAACCTATGAACTGTCCTTTCCATATACTGATTTATCAGGCAAACAGACATTCATACCGTTCACTGCCTCTAAGAATGGCTGAACTAGGGACTGTTTACAGAAAAGAAAAATCAGGAGCACTGTCAGGCTTAACACGTGTTCAGGGATTTACGCAGGATGATGCGCATATTTTCTGTACTCCTGAACAGCTTGTTGATGAAATCAATGAGATTATTGATTTTGTCGCGGATACAATGGCTATTTTCAATATGTCTTTTGAAGTAGAACTTTCAACACGTCCCGAAAGTTATGTTGGTGAAATAGAAAACTGGAACAGAGCTGAAGCCGGCTTAAAAGAAGCAATGGACAGACGCGGAATGAAATATGACATTAATGAAGGCGACGGAGCATTCTACGGCCCCAAAATTGACTTTAAGGTTAAAGATGCAATCGGCAGAACATGGCAGTGTGCAACAATCCAATTAGACTTTAATCTTCCTGAAAGATTTGATATCAAATATCAGGATAAAGACGGCTCAATGAAAACTCCTGTTATGCTTCACCGAGTAATTTTCGGATCTATGGAACGCTTCCACGGAATTTTAATTGAACACTACGCAGGAGCTTTCCCGACATGGCTTGCTCCTGCACAGGTCGCAATAGTTCCGATTTCAAATGAAAAACATATTGATTTTGCGGAAAAAGTCTACAAAAAAATGCGTGATGCAGGCCTCAGGGTAAATCTGGATGATCGTTCAGAAAGCATGAATTATAAAATAAGAGAAAGCTTACAGGATAAGAAAATCCCTTACGTTTGCGTAATCGGTGATAAGGAAATTGACACAAATGCGGTTGCAGTTCGTGCAAGAGGTATCGGGCAGGCAGGTGTAATGGGAGTAGACGAATTTATTTCAAAAGTCAAAGATGAAATCAATTCCAGAAGCTCAGAATCATTTGCTAAATCTCTTGTTAAAGCATAATAAAAGTTAAGGCAGGTCTTAATACCTGCCTTTTTAAATCTTGACAAAAAATAAAATATCATAAATAATAAAAATGTTATAAGAATTAAGAGGAGTTTTATTATGAAAAAGATTAAGAAGCTGAGAACTGGCCCCCCCCCCGAAAAGGTAGGCTGGACTTACTTTTGCACCAATTTATTTGACATAATTATAAAAATATGTCATAATTGTTATATGAAACTTCTCAAAATTGATTTAGAAGATGCGAAGCCAGAGGATTATACCTCCACTTCTCTATTCTTCACAAAAGCGTCGGAAGCTGAAAAAATTCATTATCACAACGCTTCAAGGAAACAAAATTATCATAATTACCGCTTAACATCATATCGTTTGAAAAAGTGCGCATTTACTCTGGCGGAGGTTTTAATCACACTCGGGATTATAGGCGTGGTTGCCGCTATGACTTTACCCACATTAATTCAAAAACATCAGGAAAAAGAACTTGCTGTAAGAGTCAGGAAAATATACTCAGACATTAACAATGCACTTTTAATGTCACAAAAAGACTCGGATGGCAATATTGATTTTTCGACTGTTTTCAATCCTGATAATACGAATTATGAAACAGCACAGGCTTTCGCAAAATATTTTAACGGTTCAAAAGTTTGTAAAAACAGCGGACAATGCCAAAATGCCTACCATAAACTTAAATATGCAAAATATTATACGTTAGGAACAGGTCAAGGTGCAGAAACAACCCTTGGCAGCTATCCAATTATTATTTTAAATAACGGTGCAATGTTATATATTCAGCAGTATAATAACCCTGATTGTTATGGAATGAACTCTTATGAACAAACAGATGAAAATGGAGATCCTGTTTATGATGGGGATAAAAATCCTGTAGTAATTACAAGTGAAAATACAATGTGCGGATATATTTACATTGATGTCAACGGCGTAAAAAAGCCCAACAGATTCGGCCAAGATGCCTACCGAATAGGTATCACTAAAACAAGAGTTTTACCAAATGCACAGCCTTATCAAGGACGGGAAAGTCTTAAAAATATATTGACAGGTAATGACAAATTTGTTTATGAAGATTATACAGTAGGCGAATCAAAAGAACAAGAATAAAAAGCGGAATTAAATTCCGCTTTTTATTATAATAAATCGTTATACTAATTTATAACAGCATTTCAAGCACTCCAAAGGAGCAAAGTTAGAGTTATACCAAGCCTATAGATTTATGTTTTTCATAAATACTTTCTGCCATAACATCCAATTTTTTAAAATCATCTGCAACCGGTTTGCCTTTTACCTGTAAGGGTTCAATCAAATCAAGCTTCAACGGAGCAAGAATCTGTGCAATTAAATCAAATAATTTACCGCCCCAACCATAAGAACCGACAAGTGATGCGAATTTAGCTTTCGGTCTTAAAACTGCCGCAAGGTAAGCAACGTTAACAGCCATCGGATGAGGGCCTGCAAGAACCATTGATGTACCCATAACAATTGTTGCCGCATCTACTAAAGACATTGCAAGATCACCCAGATCATCATCAACAATATCAAACTTAAATGTTTTAATACCTTTTTCGTTTAATCTGTCTGAAAGATAATCTATCATATCTTTTGTGCTTTCATACATTGAAACATAAGGGAGCACAACAAGATTTTTCGGAAGGTCAGAAGTCCAGTCGGCATACAAATCCAAAATATAATCAGGATTTTTATAAACAGGGCCATGGCTTGGCAAAACCATATCAACTTTCATATCTTTAATCATTTGAGTATATTTTTTACACATCATTCTAAACGGCATCATAATTTCCGCATAATAACGCTTTGCACTCTTTTCAAGTTCTACACTTTCAACGGCAAATACATCGGAAAATGTATAATGAGCACCTAAAAAGTCGCAGGTACAAATTACATTGTCTTCCTTAATATATGTAAACATGGTATCAGGCCAATGAACTCCGGGAGCAAAAATAAATTTCAATGTTTTATCGCCAAGAGAAACTTCTTCGCCGTCTGCTATAACTCTGATTTTTTCATCCGGAACATGAAGCATTGATTTAATATTTTCAGCACATTTAGGATTTGTCAAAACAATTGCGTTCGGATATTTTTCCAATAAAGCCGGAATAGAACCAGAATGATCCTGTTCACCATGGTTTGCTACGATATAATCAATTTTACCTATTTGATTTTCAGTTAATCTTTTAAGATATTCTTTGGTTTTCGGGGGATACATTGTATCAATAATTGCTGTTTTTTCCGAACCTTTAACCAGGTAAGAGTTATAACTTGTACCGTGTTCAAGAGGAATAAGCTCATCAAAAATCCTCCTGTCACAGTCATTCAAACCGCAATAAAAAATATTGTTTTTAATTTCCTGAAATTTCATAATTTATGTTTCTCCTTTACTATTTAATTTGGCTTTTTATAAAAAAATACTTCTTCTTTCAAACAAAGCGGGCAGTATTGGGGTTCCTCTTTCTGGACAAAAACAGCACCGCAGGTTGAGCAAACCCAGTTATAAGTTCCATCAGAATTTGGCTGTGCTTTATCCTCAAGTTTCAATATTAATTTATGCATTCTGTCATAGTGAATTTTTTCAATGGCCTCAATATTTTCCAAAAGTCCTGCAATGTGTTCAAGCCCTTCTTCTTTAGCCTTTCTTGCAAATTGTTCATAAACGCCTTCTATTTCATCTTTTTCATTTTTCAAAGCATCTCTTGCACTATCAAGCAAACTCGGCAAACACCCGCTGTCACATTTTAACCATTTATACCACAGTTTTGAATGTTCTTTTTCATGGTTTGCGAAACGGGTAAGAAGCCGGCTTACATCAGCAAAACCCTGCTTTTCAGCGATTAATGCATAAATATCATATTCCATACGGCGCTTAGCATTAATTTCAAAAGCTTTTTTTAAATTATTTTCAGTTTCGGTTCCTTTTAAATTCAATACACTTCTCCCTTACAAAAATAGTTTAACACAAAATAAAAAGGCTCTGCCATAGGCAAAGCCTCTATATTTTTAATAATTCTTAGCCTTCATAAAGAAATAAGCCTGCGGATGCTTGCAAACAGGACAAATCTCAGGAGCTTTTTCTCCTGTATGAATATGTCCGCAATTTGCGCATTCCCACACCACAACTTCATTTTTCGCAAAAACAGTACTGTTTTTAACTGCTTCTAAAAGTGTTCTGTATCTTTCTTCATGTTCTTTTTCAATCTTGCCTACAAGTTCAAATAAAGCACTTAGTGTATCAAACCCTTCCTCTTTAGCTTCTTTAGCGAACTGAGCATACATATCAGTCCATTCATAACGTTCTCCGTCAGCAGCATCTTCCAGATTTTTCAAAGTTTCTGGGATTTTATCACCATGAAGAGCCTTAAACCAAATTTTTGCATGCTCTTTTTCATTATTTGCGGTTTCTTCAAAAATTTTGCTTATTTGAACAAACCCTTCTTTTTTTGCCTGAGAAGCATAATATGTATACTTATTCCTTGCCTGAGATTCTCCTGCAAAGGCTGTCCATAAATTTTGTTCTGTTTTTGTTCCTTTTAAATCGGGCATAAAACTTCCTTTCTGATTTTATTCGTTATTGTTTTTCAAACATATCTTTTCCTACTCCGCAAAGAGGACAAACATAATCGTCAGGCAGATCTTCAAATTTTACTCCGTCATTTTCATCCGGATCGTAAACATAACCGCAAACAGTACAAACAAATTTTTCCATTTAATTTCTCCTTTACTTTTATTAATTACTTTCTTTTATTTTTTTTAAACATTCTGCACACAAACCGCTAAAAACGATATCATGTTTTTTTATTAAAAAACCTGTCTTTTGTTCGGTTTTTCTTACAATATCAGGTGCAACATCCGCACTTATATCAAACACTTTTTTGCATTTGTCACATATAAAATGATAGTGTTCATGAGTATTATGATCATAATGCGAAGATAATTCCAGACCATCAATTTTTTTTATTATATCATTATCTGCCAATTGGTTCAAGTTTCTGTACAAAGTTGCCAAACTTATATTAGGTTCACTTTCCTTCAAAACAGCATAAAGATATTCAGCTGTCGGATGAACAACATTTGATTTCAGTGTCTTTAAAATTATTTCTCTTTGTCGTGAATAATTCATATTCTTTTCCAAAAATAATAATAATTCTCATTTTATTAAATATTTTATATTTTGTCAATATTTATTCTTAATATAAATATACATATCAGGCAATTTATGGAAATGATTTGTTTTAATAAAATTATGACAGGAAGTGTAAGTGTAAATCAAAATATGAAAAATCCTCCGTTGAACGTCGGTATCATAAATCCGCCGGACAGACATTACAAACCTGTGCTTTATTCACCTGTTCAAGCGGAAAGAGAGCTTGGTGCAATAAACCAAGATGTTTATGTTTCAGTTAAAAACAGCGAGAGTATTACAAAGAAAAAAACTCCAAAATCCGTTTTTGTGGCACTAGGGCTTGGAGCTTTAGCAATTTGTTTTCCTATAATAAAAAAATTATTTAAACATTAGATATCTGTTTCACCTTCGACTAAAATTTTCTTGGCTTCATCATAATGTTCTATGCTATAAAACTGGCCTGATGAATTTTTGACATTCTTGCTTCCATCATTATCTGCGACAAGAGCGTCTAAATCAACAAAAATATCAGAAGCGTCAAGAGCTATTTTTTCATATTCTTTTTGTAATCTTTCAAGACGTTCATTTCTTATATCATCGCTTCCATTTGTTGTTGTTGAGTTTATATCGTTTGTTGCTTGCTTTATTTCACGTTGTTTATTTTTCAACTTTCTAATTTGTTCATTTAACTTTTGATCATCATCTTTTGCAATTTGATAAGTTTTATCAACAACCTGAGATTCTGCTTCATGATAATTTGTTAAATCTTTTTTATCTTTTTCAATAGATGTCTTTTTATCTTCTAATTGTGAAATAGCATCATTTAAAGCTTTTTCTTGTGATTCATATTTATCTAAATCAGCTTGAGCCTCTTCCAAATCAGCCTCAACCTTTGCAAGCTCTGCTTCAAGAGCTGATGTATCCTGTTTATTTGCTTTTGCAGCCTTTATCTGCTCTTTCAAATTTGAGGCAGAGGCGCTTAATGCGTCAACTCTTGATTTAGCTTCGCATTTTTTCTGAGAAATTTCAGGTAATTTCTGGTTGCATTCATCTTGAGATGCCTGGCAAACATTTTGACCATTATCAAATTTTTTCATATCATCATCATAATCTTCATATTCACCGGAAATCGTATCCAAAGTAGGGATTTTAATTCCTAATTCAGACAATACTGCCTGAACATTTTCGTCAACATAAGTAGAAACTTCATCATTATACGAAGCTGTTAAATTGTCTTTGCCAACTTCCAGTTCAGTTTTTGCGGCAGATAACTCGCCGTAAGTGGAAGCATTTTGAACTGATGCAAGAACTTCTTCAGATGTTTTTGAAGTATTAGCAGTAACTCCGGCATTTGATTCCAGTTCAGGAGTTGTAATACTGTCTATAACCGGCTGCATTGCTGACATATTATTGTTTAAATAATTGTAAACGTTAGTGCCATATTTTCTTTCAATATCAGACGCATTAACATTTCCTGAGGAACGCTGATGGCTTTGGGCATAAATTCCTCTATCAAGTGTCAACTGACCAAACTTAACATTTGAATAATTTATCTTTGTACCAAACTGTGCGCCTGGTCTGACAGTGTATCGCAGGTTAAACATCCCGGCTTTAGAAACCATCTCTTCTCTCCTTATGTCTTATATATTTATAAAAACAAAAAGCGAGAAATTATTGATATATGGACACACCAACCATACCATACCATACCATACAGAGAGTATAAGCCACTTTCAGGCATTTGTAAATAGTTTTTACATTTCTTAACATGAGAAGTCTAATTTCACAAACTTTATATTAAATAATTATACTATTTTCTAATTTGAAAATTTATAGTAATATGATTTTATAATTAATGTGTTTAATGAGAAGGGGATAATATGAAGAAATTTATAATTACATTAGCAATGCTTTTAATTGCAAATTGCTCTTTTGCTGTCGATTTAAACGTTTACAAACTCGATAACGGACAGACTGTTGTGATAAAAGAGGTAAAAACAAATCCTATTGTAACAATAGACACCTGGATTAAAACAGGTTCGATAAATGAAAATGACAGGAATAACGGTGTTTCTCATTTTCTTGAACACTTATTTTTCAAAGGGACAACAAATCATGCACCGGGAGAGTTTGACAGAATTCTTGAAACCAAAGGAGCTGTTACAAACGCCGCTACAAGCAAAGATTTTACTCACTATTACATCACAATTCCCTCCAAAGACTTTAATTTAGCTATGGACATGCATGCAGATATGCTGCTTCACCCCCTTATTCCAAGAAAAGAACTTGAAAAAGAAAGAAAAGTCGTAATTGAAGAAATTATGAAGGATGCAAATTCACCCAACACCATGGTTTATGACAACCTTATCAATATGCTTTACACACAGCATCCTTATAAAAGAAAAGTTATAGGAAAAGCCGATATAATAAGCACAATTCACAGAGATCAAATACTTGATTATTACAATCAATACTATTCACCTTCAAATATGATTACCGTTATTGTCGGAGATGTTGATTCCGCATCAGCTCTTGAAAAAGTAAAACAAAACTTTAATTGTCAATACAAAAAAACTGCCAAAAATTCTTATCCGAAAGAAAAAATCTTGACCTCACAGGCCAGAAATATTGCATATTCCGATACGCAGACCGGCTATATGCTTATAGGCTTCCGCGGAACGGAGGTTGATGCCAAAGATTCATACGCACTTGACGTTCTTGCAACAATTCTTGGTGACGGCCGTTCATCGGTTTTTTACCGTACAATAAAAGAACAAAAACAACTGGCATCAACAATAAGCGCCTCAAATGCAGGTTTTAAAGATGACGGAATTTTCTATATATCTGCAACGTTTCTGCCTGATAAATGTTCAAAACTTGAACAAACTATTTTTGATGAGATAAAAAATATTCAAAAGAACGGCGTTACTCAGGAACAATTAAAACTTGCAAAAAACATTATAGAAAGAGACACATATTATGCAAGAGAATCAATCTCTAATATTGCTGGTGAAATAGGTTACACATACGTCACGACCGATGATATAAAGTATTATGACTCTTATGTCAACAATATTAAAAATGTCACAGCAGATGATGTTAAACATGCAGCAAATAAATATTTAGGTAAAAATAAAAGCGCGGTTTCAATTTTACTGCCAAACACATGCAAAGAAGTCAAAGTCTCAAATACAACCGTAAAAGATTATCCTGCAAAATTAATCAGTGAAAATAAAACGACTCAAAAATACGAACTTGCAAACGGCGCAACCTTATTAATTACTCCGAATCAGGCAAATGATATTATTGCAATTTCAATATTTTCAAAGGGAGGAGAATTTGTTGAAACAATTCCCGGGACTGCAGATTTAACCGCTTCCGTACTCACTAAAGGTACAAAAAAATATTCCTCACTTGACTTTGCCAAAACACTTGAAGACAACGGTATAAAAATCGTACCTTCAGTGAAAGCTGACAGCTTTATGATAACAGTTTTGACAACTAAAAACGAATACGGAAAAACACTTGAATTGTTAAACGAAGTCATAAATAATGCAACACTTGACGATTATGAAATAGAAAAATCAAGAACAGATAAACTTAATGCGATCAAAAAAAGTAAAGATATACCGCTTAATATTGCTATAGACAATTATAAAAACTACATATTCGAAAATACACCGTATTCAATCTCAAATTCAAAACTTGAAAAAACATTACCGCAAATACAGTTTGATGACGTAAGAAGCTATTATCAAAAAGCCTTCTACCCTAAAAATGTTGTAATCTCAATAAACGGCAACATAGACAAAGACACAACCATTAACGAATTTACAAAAATCTTTAATACCACAAAAGGTGAAAAGTTTGATTATTCAAAATATTCAATACCTTCATTAAAAGAAGGGAAAAAAGTTTCGACTTCCATAAAAGACCTTAAAACCGATTGGATTTTTATGGGTTGGCAGACTCCAGGACTTTTAGACAAAAAAGAATACGCTACTCTTGAAGTAATAGATTCCTTACTGGGTTCGGGAATGAGTTCACGTCTGTTTAAAAATCTCAGAGATAAAGACGGACTTGCATACCAGCTTGGATCTCAGTATGCACCGAATATTTTGAAAGGTTCATTTATTGTTTACATCGGTACAAATCCCCAAAATCTTGATTATGCGACAAAAAGACTCAAAGAAGAAGTTTTTAGGCTAAAAACGGAATTTGTAGGTTCAAAAGAACTACAGGAAGCTAAAGATAAACTTCTTGGCAACTTCATAATTTCTCAGGAAACAAACCTTGATAAAGCAACAACTATCGGCTGGTTTGAAACAACCGGCAGAGGCTATGAATTTGACGAGGAATACATAAAATTAATAAATTCCGTAACTGAATCAGATATAATAGAAGTTGCAAATAAATATTTTAATAATAACTATGTTTTATCAATAGTAAAACCATAAAAAACAGTATAATTTCGTTAATTCATCCTGAATTCATTTCTGGATCTGATAAAGATGCTGAATTTAGTATAAGGAAATTATGTCCTTCTGGGGGGGGGCAATAGTAACTCTTGTACCATCATATGTAACCTTACATCTTAAATCTTTAATACATCAATTACATCATTCTTGATAAAATTCTCACCAGGAATAGTACTATCTTCAAGCAAAGTTGCAAGTTTTCTCGCACCATCACCTTTTAAATAAAAAGCCATATCGAATGATTGAGAGTTGCTTTGTACAGGGCTTACGTTCATATTAAATTCCTTTCATTTATTGTAAACTACAGGCATTAGCCACAAAACACGTAAAGCTTAAAATTGCTTCACTTGCAATTTTTGTTACAATACTTTACATAATAAATATTATGGGGAGTTAATTTTCCCTCTCCATGGGAGAGGGATTAAGGGAGAGGGTTTTGTTATGCGGGAACTATGCGTCCCCGCACCCCGCACTTAATTTCTTTCTTTTTAAGCGACGTAAAGCGCATTGTCGGCAGAAGGCGAACGGTCAAGGCGATGAGCCTTGCCGGCAGACCCGTTTAATGCCGACAATGTGAGAGGAGAAAGAAATTAAGCAAAGAAAGAAAAACACGCTGACCGCTTAATCTGCACTAAATTCAACCTGAGCGGATGAACTCGCTATATTATCACGTCATGCTGAACTCGTTTGACTTCTTTTGCCAAAATCTATTGATTTTGTGCAAAATGTCCGGTTTTCCGCAGTATCTCTTTACCGCTCAAACAGCATCCGCTTTTTTGCTGTTTCATTAAGTGCAGATTATTATACCCCTCACCCTAACCCTCTCCCGCAAGGGGAGAGGAAGATAATATTTTGTGCGCTTCAGCCTCACCTTAAGGACTTATTAGCTTATTCACCTATTTATTCATTTCCAATAATATTTATTATGTTACTTACCAGTTTGTTCTGGTCAAAGTTTGCTTTGCATGACGATCATACATTTTATCTTTGTACCATGCACCTTTGAATTTTTTATCAGCTTCATACATATACTGCATATCATGTGATATAAAATATATAGCACTTACTAAAGTTCCATTTGCTCTGTATTGCTTTGACATATAAGGGAAATTCGGATAATTTTCGGAAAATTTATCAATATACCGGAGTTTTCCCATTGCATCATAGTAATAAACAGTTTTCATGTCATTTTTGTATTGAACAGCATAGCTTATAAGCAAATTGTCTTTATAATAGAAACCGCAAAGGTTTTCAGTATCTGTTTCTTTAACTCCGTTTTTTACTAGCATATAATGACGCTTGTAGTCTTTATCTTTCAAATATTCGCTGTATTCTTTTCGGAACTCCTTCTTTTTATATTTATAGACAGTATCTTCCGTAAAAAGCTCCTGTTCATATTTTGCAATAACCGCATCTCTTTCTACCTGAGAAATATCAAGCCAGTCAAAAACAAGATTCCCGGTCAAAACAATTTCCGACGGGATACTTTCAATTGTCTTAGCAGGTTCAACATCCGCTGAAACTCCAGCTTTCCCTAACATTAATATAAGTAATAAAACAGCAATTTTTTTCATATAACCCCCATATGTTTTCATTATCATACAATGAAAACTTTCGCTGTACAGACTTGACACTATAAATCAGACATACTCAAGCTTTCTCCGCTTTAAATATAAGCCTCTAACAGTTTGTAACAAAAAATTAACATATTTTTCTAAATTAAGCAATTTTTTCTTGACGATAAAAATTGATGTATTATGATTTAAGAACATGTAAAATTTAAGTTAGGTGTATTGTGCCTGAATTAAGTTTAAACATATAAATTCATTAAGCTGAAGTTCAGTAAAATGAAAGGTTTACAGCCTCAAGTTAGATTTTTATTATTGTCAATTATTTTCATTAACACCTGAACTAAATTCAGAGTGATAAATAAAAAAATAATACAATTTTTTATATAGTACGTACACATAGACGAGGTGAATTAATGTCTAACACAAAATATGCAGAAAGAGTAACTCCAATGGGTATACCGCATACTCGTTTGGATGATTTACCCGACCTTATTGAAGTGCAGAAAAAATCTTTTGAATGGTTCTTAAAAGAAGGTTTGAAGGAAGAATTACTTTCATTCTCTCCGATTAAAGACTATACAGGAAGATTAGAACTCCACTTTTTACCAAACTATACTTTTGATAACGCAAAGTATACAATTGAAGAAGCAAGAATCCATGACGCAACTTATGCAAAACAATTGCGCGTAATGGTAAGATTGGTTAACCGTGACAGCGGTGAAATTAAAGAACAGGAAGTTTATATCGGAGATATCCCGACAATGACTGACAAAGGTACATTCATTGTAAACGGTGCAGAACGTGTTATAGTATCACAGATTGTCCGTTCTCCTGGCGTTTACTTCAAACGCGAAGTTTCTCCTGCCGGAAAAAGATTATACAATGCAACAATGATCCCTAACCGCGGAGCATGGTTGAAAATTGAAACTGATGCTAATGACATCATTTACGTAAAAATTGATAAAAACAGAAAAATTTTAGCCACAACTTTATTAAAAGCTATGGGTATTACAGTTTCTGAAATGGAATCTTTATTTACTCACTTTGAATTCTTGAAGAAAACTCTTGATAAAGACACAACAGAAACAACTGATGATGCTTTAATTGAAGTTTATAAAAAATTAAGACCTGGTGATCCTGCATCAGCAGCAGGCGGACGCTCTATATTGGAAGCACGCTTCTTTGATGAAAAGAAATATGATATAGGCCGCGTTGGTCGCTATAAATTAAACAAAAAGTTAAACTTGAACATTCCAAAAAACCAGAGAACATTAACTGTTCAAGATATTGTTGCATCAATCGAATACTTAATTAATTTAACTTATGATGAAGGAACGGTTGATGATATCGACCATTTAGGAAACAGAAGAATCAGATCTGTAGGCGAATTGTTACAAAACCAGTTCAGAGTAGGTCTTTCAAGAATTGAAAGAATCGTTAAAGAAAGAATGACTCTGCAGGATTCTGAAACTTTGACTCCTCTGAACTTATTGAACACTAAACCTTTAGTTGCTTCATTAAAAGAATTCTTCGGAAGTTCTCAGTTATCACAGTTTATGGATCAGATTAATCCGCTGGCTGAATTAACACACAAAAGACGTATTTCAGCATTAGGGCCGGGCGGCTTGATGAGAGAACGTGCAGGTTTTGCAGTTCGTGACATTCACCCTTCACACTACGGACGTATCTGCCCGATTGAAACACCTGAAGGTCCGAACGCAGGTCTTATCGGCTCTTTGGCTACACACGCAAAAGTTAACGACTACGGATTTATTGAAGCTCCGTTCTTTGTGGTAAAAGACGGAAAAGTAACTGACGAAGTAGTTTATATGACAGCGGATGAAGATGAAGAATTCAGATGTGCACCTGCTGACGTACAGTTAAATCCTGATAAAACATTCAAAGATGAATATGTCCCCGTACGTTACAGATCAGAATTTACAATGGATCAATCTAAAAGAGTTGACTTTGTAGGTGTATCACCAATTCAAATCATCTCCGTTGCAACATCTTTAATTCCGTTCATTGAACACGACGATGCTAACCGTGCCCTGATGGGATCTAACATGCAGCGTCAATCAGTACCTCTTTTGATTACCGAAAGACCGGTTGTCGGAACAGGTATGGAAAAACGTGCAGCAAGAGATTCAGGTATGGTTATCGTATCGGATGTTGACGGTGTTGTTGAAAGAGTAGTTGGTGAAGAAATTGTGATCCGCGACATCCAAAACAAACCGCATGTATATACTTTAATGAAATATGTAAGAAGTAACCAGGATACTTGTATTAACCAGAAGCCTCTTGTACATGAAGGCGACAAGGTTAAAGCAGGAGATGTAATTGCTGATGGTGCTTCTACAAACTGCGGAGAACTTTCACTCGGTAAAAACGTAATCGTTGCTTATATGCCGTGGGAAGGTTACAACTACGAAGATGCTATCCTGCTTTCTGAAAGATGCGTTCACGATGACATTTTCACATCAGTTCACATTGAAAAATTAGAAATCGATGCAAGACAGACTAAACTCGGACCTGAAGAAATTACCCGTGAAATTCCGAACGTTTCAGAAGATGCCCTAAGACACCTCGATGAACGCGGAATTGTCAGAATCGGTGCAAGAGTTTATGCTGACGATATATTAGTAGGTAAAGTTACCCCGAAAGGCGAATCAGAACATCCGCCGGAAGAAAAACTTTTAAGAGCAATCTTTGCAGAAAAAGCAAGAGATGTTAAAGATAACTCATTAAGAGTTCCACACGGTGAAGGCGGTAGAGTTCTCGACGTTAAGGTATTTGACAGAGAAAAAGGTGATGAATTACCTCCTGGAGCAAATACCGTTATAAGAGTTTATATTGCTCAAAAACGTAAAGTATCAGTAGGTGACAAACTTTCAGGACGTCACGGAAACAAAGGTATTGTATCAAGAATATTACCGAAAGAAGATATGCCTTTCTTACCTGATGGAACACCTGTTGATATCGTTCTGAACCCGCTTGGTGTACCTTCTCGTATGAACGTTGGCCAGACTTATGAATTATTGTTAGGTTTGGCAGCATACTTGACAGGAAATTACTATGAAACACCGTCATTCGATGAAAGATACGGTGATAACCAATCAGAAATCGCAACTAAAGCTGAACTTATCAAAGGTATTAAAGAATCAGGATGCGATTGGGTCAATGAAGACGGTAAAGTAAGACTGATAGACGGAAGAACAGGTGAACCGTTCGATGAACCTGTTGCAGTAGGTCTTTCTTACATACTTAAACTTGTCCACCTTGTAGACGATAAAATTCATGCACGTTCTACAGGACCATACTCACTTGTAACTCAGCAGCCTCTTGGTGGTAAAGCTCAATTTGGCGGTCAAAGATTCGGTGAGATGGAAGTTTGGGCACTGGAAGCTTACGGTGCTGCTTATACTCTGCAAGAAATGTTAACAATCAAATCAGATGATGTTAACGGACGTAACAGAGCTTACGAAGCAATCGTAAAAGGTGACAATATTCCAAGACCGGGTATTCCCGAATCATTTAAAGTACTTGTAAGAGAATTACAAAGTATAGGTTTGGATATTACGGTAGCGAAAAAAGACGGTACAGAAGTTGATTTGATGACTGATATGGATGATTTGAGAAAGTCAGCTCCAAGACGTGTTCTTTCGGACATGGATTCAGAGTTGTTAAATATCAATTTCTTTGAAACACCGACTACATTCGGAGATATTTAATAATTTGGGAGGCGAGGATATCATATCCCCTGCCAAACAAAACAGGTGCGAGGTGCTATGCACCGAGTGCGTTGACAAAATAAGGCCGATAATAAAAATTTATCGGGAAAACATAAATAAAAATTACTAAACAGGCGGCATTACGATAATCGTAAGCTGTAGTATAAAAAGGAGATATAAATGTCAACAAGCATAGATTATTTTGACTATATACGAATTAGTATCGCTTCACCGGAAAGAATACTCAAATGGTCTTACGGTGAAGTTACTAAACCGGAAACAATTAACTACCGTACATTAAAACCAGAAAGAGACGGTCTGTTCTGTGAAAGAATTTTTGGACCTTCTAAAGACTGGGAATGCTATTGCGGTAAATATAAAAGAGTAAGACACAAAGGTATTATCTGCGAACGCTGCGGCGTTGAAGTTACAGACAGTAAAGTAAGACGCCAGAGAATGGGACACATTAAGCTTGCCGCTCCAGTTTCTCATATCTGGTTTTTGAAAGGTATTCCTTCATACCTTGGCTTGCTTCTTGATATGACTTTAAAAGATCTTGAACAGGTGATTTATTTCAATAATTACGTTGTTCTTGATCCTGCAGACAGTGAATTTAGAAAACTGCAATTACTTTCAGAAGAAGAATACGAAGATTATATGGCTGAACATGAAGATTCCGAACTCAAAGTAGGTATTGGTGCTGAAGCTATTAAAGAACTTCTTTCAGAAATCAACACAAAAGAACTTGCAGAAGAAATCAGAACAGAACTTGCAGGTTCTGTAAATTCTGTTCAAAAGAAAAGCAAACTTATTAAACGTTTAAGACTATTGGATTCATTGATTTCATCAGAAACAGATCCGACATGGATGATTATGGACGTGTTGCCTGTAACACCTCCGGATTTGAGACCGATGGTACAATTAGACGGCGGACGTTTTGCAACTTCTGACTTAAATGATTTATACAGACGTGTAATCAACAGAAACAACCGTTTACAAAGACTTTTGGAAATGGGTGCTCCTGAAATCATCGTAAGAAACGAAAAACGCATGTTACAGGAAGCTGTTGATGCCCTGATTGATAACGGCAGACGCGGAAGAACAGTTGTCGGACCAAACAACAGAGCATTGAAATCCTTATCTAACATTATTGAAGGTAAACAGGGACGTTTCCGTCAAAACTTACTCGGTAAACGTGTTGACTACTCCGGTCGTTCAGTAATCGTTGTAGGTCCGCAATTGAAATTGAATCAGTGCGGCTTGCCAAAAGAAATGGCTATTGAATTGTTTAAACCGTTTGTTGTTAACAAATTAATCGAAAGAGGATACGTACAAAATATAAAATCAGCTAAGAAAAAAATTGAACGTTCGGAAGCTGTTGTATGGGATATCTTAGAAGAGGTAATCGACGGACATCCTGTATTATTGAACCGTGCTCCGACTCTTCACAGATTAGGTATTCAGGCATTCGAACCGAAACTGGTGGAAGGACGTGCAATTCAATTACACCCGCTTGTATGTACGGCGTTCAACGCAGACTTCGACGGCGACCAGATGGCTGTTCACGTACCTCTATCAATCGAAGCTCAAACAGAAGCAAGAATGTTGATGCTAGCAACCAACAATATTCTTGCTCCGGCAACAGGTAAACCTATTATCACTCCGACACAGGACATGGTATTGGGTATGTATTATCTGACAATTCTGAAAAATCCTGAAATGGAACCTAAAGGATATTTCTACAATTTCCAGGATGCAATTTCAGCATTAGAAGTCGGTGTTATTGAACTTCACGACAAAATTGTTGTAAGAGACGAACACGGCGGAAGAATTGAAACAACAGCCGGAAGAATTATCTTCAACGAAGCTGTCAGAAATGCTCTGGCTTAAGCCGGAGGATAAGAAGATAGGAAGATAAGCATTTTTTCACCTATTCTCTTATTAACCTATTTACTTTAGTAAAAAATACAAACTAAAAAGGATAGATATAAATGGAAACAACATACACACATGGTAAAAAAACTATAGATTTCATTAACAAGCAAATGGACAAAAAAGGTTTAAACAATTTGCTTTCACAAATGTATCTTGAGTTTGGCGGCGCTAAAACCGCAGAACTGGCTAACAGCCTTAAAAACCTTGGCTATAAGTATGCTACAAAATCCGGAACAACAATTTCTATAGCAGACTTGCAGGTTCCGGCAGTGAAAAAAGAGCTGCTCAAAGAAGCCGAGACAGAAATTGAAAAATCTACAAACAGATATCTTAAAGGTGAAATCACCGAAGTAGAAAGATATACAAAAGTTATCGACACCTGGTCTGAAACAACTGCAAAATTAACATCTCAGGTAGTTGAAAACTTTGATAAATTAAACCCTGTATATATGATGGCCTTCTCAGGTGCCAGAGGTAACTTATCACAGGTTTCTCAGCTTGTCGGTATGAGAGGTTTGATGGCTGACGCGCAGGGGCAGATTATCGACCTTCCAATTAAATCAAACTTTAAAGAAGGCTTGTCCGTTACAGAATACATTATTTCATCATACGGTGCAAGAAAAGGGCTTGTAGATACTGCGTTGAAAACCGCTGACTCAGGTTATTTGACAAGGCGTCTTGTAGACGTTGCACAGGATGTAATTATTCGTGCAGACGATTGTCATACAACAAAATCAATTAATATGAAGCCAATCACTGACGGCGATAATGTAATCGTTCCTTTGATAGACAGACTGCTCGGAAGAACAATTGCAGAAGATATCGTTGATACTGACGGTACAGTTCTTGTTAAAGCAGGTACAACAATGAACAGAAATGATATCCAAAAAGTTAAACACTTAAACCTTCAGGAATTAAAAGTTCGTTCAGGTTTAACCTGCGGTCTTGAATACGGTATCTGTCAAAAATGTTACGGATGGGCAATGACTACCCAAAAACTTGTAGATATCGGAGAAGCAATCGGGATTATTGCAGCTCAGTCAATCGGTGAACCCGGTACACAGCTTACAATGAGAACTTTCCACACAGGCGGTGCGGTAGGCGTTAAAGATGCAATCAAAGAAGTTATTGCAAAACAAGACGGTGAAGTAGTTTCAAATGTTAAAACAAGAGAATTAAGAACACGCCACGGTGATGTTGTTAATATTTCGAACTATGAAACAGATATTGAAATTAAAGGTGCAAAAAGAACTGAAAAATACCACATTCCCGCAGGTTCTACAATCTTCTTTACAAACGGAATGGAAGTTAAGAAAGGATTTAAACTCGCACAGTTTGAACCTGCAGCACAAGGTTCAGGCTCCCGTTTGACAGAAAAAGCTACAAAAGATATTACATCCGATCTTTCAGGTGAAGTATTATACGAAGATTTTGTAGCCGATGAAAAGAAAGACAGACAGGGCAATATCTCGAGAACTACCAATAAACAGGGTATTATCTGGGTTCTCGGCGGAGATGTATATAACCTTCCAGGCGGCTCTAAAGTGCTAGTAAAAGACGGCCAGAAAATTCAAGAAGGCGAAAAACTTGCTGAAACTTTAACAATTTGCGAACACGGCGGAGAAGTTCGTTTTGGTGACGATTTGGTTATTGAAGATGTTAAATTTGAAGGCAAAAAAATCAAAAAAATTGTTCAAGGTAAAGAATTAACAATTGTTATTGCATCTTTGATGCCTGAAAATGCGACATTTGAACAAACTAAAAAAGAACAAATCTGGACAGTTAAGAAAACAGGAGAAAAATACATTGTGAAAGCTCCTGTTGATACAACCGTTGAAAATGGCATGATTATCGCCGAACTTATTGACGATGAATGCGCTGTTACTTCATCAGGTGAAATCAGATACGTTGATGTTGAAGTTGACGAAAATCAAATTATTACAAAACCAGGTTCTGTTGTATTCATTCCTGAAGAAATCCACCAGATTAACAAAGATGCTTCTTTGAAAATGGTTGAAAACGGAACACACGTTACAGCAGGTACTGAAGTAGTAAAAGATGTTTACTGCCACATTGACGGTATTGTTGAATTTAAAGAATACAATGACACTATCCACGAAATTACAATCCGCCCCGGCGAAATACATCAGCTTTCAAGTGTTTCTGAACTGAAAGTTGACGAAGGAGAAGTCGTTAAAAAAGGAACTGTAATTGCGGACGGTATAAAAGCAAAAGAAACCTCTATCGTTACAATTATGGATTCTTCTCTGGATGATCTTGATATTGATGATTTGGATGAAGAACTTGATTCTTCTTTATCACTTGATGAAGACAGTATATCAAACCAACCTATCCAAATCCTTGTAAGACCTGTTCAGGTATTAGATGTCCAGCAGAAAAACGTATCTATCAAATTCAACACTTCAGACAGCTTGATAGATATTGTTCCGGTAACACAATTACAATACAAAGACGGTGCAAGAGTAAGAAATCTTGATGGCTCAACAATTACCAGAACAAGTTTGGTACTTCAAATGCAAGGCTACTTATCACACCTTAAAGGTATGGTAGAACTTGATGATAAAGATAATTTAAGAATAGTTGTTCTTGAAAACTTAATCGTCCGCCGTGAATTTGAAGGTAATGCTAAAGTAATGTCATCATTACAGACAGAATTGCTTGTTCAAGACGGAGAAGTCATTGCACCTAAAACACCTGTTGCGAAAACTCAGGTATTGGCTATCAATGATGGTGTTGCATCTATCAAATCCGATAAGGAGGATGCAAGAAGATTGTTGTTGACAAGTAACACTTATGAAACTGTGATTTCCGTAAAAGGCAAAGCAACAGTTAAAAAAGGTGACTTTGTAAGACTTGATTCAATAATTACCGATAACGGTGAAAAATCAACTGTTTCAGGTATGGTAACATCAGTTAACAAAGGCGAAATTTCAATCAGAAACGGTCGTCCTTACCTTATCAGCCCTGGTACAATGCTACAGGTTGAAGCCGGTGCACTTGTATTACGCGGCGATAACATTGCAACACTGGTATTTGAAAGACAAAAAACAGGTGACATCGTTCAAGGTCTTCCGAGGGTTGAAGAACTTCTTGAAGGGCGTAAACCGAAAGACTGCGCTATTTTAGCAGAAGAAGACGGTATAGCTGAAATTGTTACGGATGAAGATCTTCCAAGACTTTATATAGTCAATGACAACGGAAGAACAGAAATCAAATACGCAATTGATGCAAATATCATTGTCCAAAACAAACAGAAAATTACAAAAGGTCAGCCTTTAACAAGCGGTCCTTTGAACCCGCACGATGTAATAAGACTTTGCGGACCTGAAGCTGCGCAGCAGTATCTTGTAGACGAGGTACAACGTGTATATCGTTCACAAGGCGTTGAAATTGCAGATAAACACGTTGAAATCATCGTAAGACAAATGACTAAGAAAGTTAAAGTTGTTGATGCAGGTGATACAACATTGCTGCCGGGTGAATTAATTGAAATGCAGACATTCGAAAAAGAAAACAAAGAAGTTGAAGAAAAAGGCGGAACTCCTGCAACTTGTGAATATATGTTGTTAGGTATCACAAAAGCTTCTTTGAACACTGAAAGCTTCATTTCAGCAGCTTCATTCCAGGAAACAACAAGAATCCTGACAGAAGCCGCAGTTGAAGGTAAAAAAGACATGTTGAGAGGTTTGAAAGAAAACGTTATCATCGGTCGTTTAATACCTGCAGGTACAGGGTTCCACCATCTTTCTAACGCAAATGAAGAAAAAGAACGCGAAGAAAGAAAACGTGCAGTTGCACAGAGAAATCAGGCAAGAAAACCGTCTGCGATTTTGGAAGAAATCGAAGGTATGTTCGGTGCTCCTGACTTTCAATTAGGCAACGAAAACGAAGACGAAGAATAATATACTTCTTTTATAAACACGATAAAAGACCTCTTAAATAAGAGGTCTTTTATTTATTAAAATATGAATAAATTTTTCTAAACCTTACGCCTGATTTTGCAAAAGTTTTATCGCTGATAAACCGATATAAAATTCGGAGGTTAAAATGGCTAGAATTATTGAAGGTGAAAGACGTATTATCAAAATGTCAGTTGATGATATCTTAAATATAGTAAGGGAATATCAAACAATTTGTCAAAAATCATGCTGTTATGAACACACAAGAGAACTTTTAGCTAAAGCCGATTTTTATATTCCGGAGGATATTTAACTACATAAACTATGTTATAGGAAGTGAAGCAATTTACTAAAGATAGCTTGTTGGTACTTTCTTGTACCGACAAGAAAGTACCGCAAAGAAGCTCCCGGCAGTCACTTCATTCACTAATAACTTGTACGGCTCAACCTGAGCCGGCTAAACTCGCTCATATGTCACCCTGAACTTGTTTCAGGGTCTAATTAACTTTACGCTCAAACAATAGCCGGCTTTGTAGTTATTTCGCCTACAGTTATTGTTCACTACGTTGAGTGCCGGTTTATTTTCTATTTTTCGTGCGCTTTGCGCACCGTAAAGACTTATTCTCTTATTCACTTCCTATAACATAGTTTATGTAGTTATAGAAAACTGCCCGACTGTGGTTTTGAAAAATTCCTTTTTGGTTTATGCTAAAATCAAAAAGGAAAGGAGTTATCTATGAAAAAAAATGCTATTATTATTACCCTGATATTTGCAATTCCGTTGTTTGCTTATATGCTTCTTACAGCATCAAACAAATCAACGGCACAAACAGCTCAAACAGGCAAACCGCAAGTAATAAAATTTACATCAGCAATGTGTTTGGATTGTCAGACTATGAATAATATCTTTAAAGAAATTTTTCCAAAATATGAAGGTAAAATAGTTTTGACAGAAATTCAGGTTCAAGATAAAAACTCTTTCAATGATGAACAAATAAAAAAATACAATGTAACTCTTGTTCCGACCATTATTCTTTTAAATTCAGCAGGTCAACAGGTTAAAAGAATAGAAGGAGCAGTATCTGAAGAAGAAATGGACAATTGTCTAAAAGGACTTAACTAATAATGGAACAATATATTAATCTTTTCTCACAACATGGAAGTTTACCTATACTATTTGCACTATCATTTTTAGGAGGGCTTATAGCATCATTATCTCCTTGCTCGCTTGCCATGCTTCCGCTAATTGTAGGCTATGTCGGCGGGTATTCAGATGCCAAACCGCTAAAAACATTCATACAAATGCTGTTTTTTGTTTTCGGAACTGCAATTGTATTTTCAATAATCGGTATAATATGTGCAATCACCGGCAAAGTATTTATTTCATTTGCCGGCGGATATTTCGGAATATTCTTAGCCGGAATAATAATGGTTATGGGGTTAAAACTATTGGGGATTCTGGACTTTGAACTTCCTGTAATAGTTAAGGAAATGCCCAAAAACGAGCATACCAACACCTATCTTTATCCGGTATTGTTAGGAGGAGTGTTTGCACTTGCCGGGACACCTTGCTCAACCCCGATTTTAGCAGGTATTATGGCATTTGCGTCTCTCTCAGCCAGTATATCACATGCTATTATTATGTTGTTTTTATTCTCTCTAGGACAGGGTATAATACTTATTATTGCAGGTTCATTGACATCCCAGCTAAAAAACAGCAAATGGTTTTACAAACTTTCTGACTGGCTTTTAAAAATGAGCGGCGGACTTCTTGTAATAGCAGCAATATATATTTTTTATAAGATTTTTGCTCCTCTTATTGTAAAATAGATATATATGAGTTAAAATTAGTGTGTCTATAGACAACGGAGAGTCAAAAATGAAAACATACGAAGGACAGTTAGTAGCAGGAAATGAAAAATTTTGTATAATATTATCAAGATTTAACGATTTTATCGGTTCAAAACTTTTGTCAGGCGCATTAGATGAACTCAAACGCCACGGAGTTTCTGATGACAATATTGATGTTGTAAAAGTTCCTGGCGCCTTTGAAATACCTGTTACAGCACAAAAATTTGCACAAACAGGTAAATATAATGCTATAATTACACTCGGTGCAGTAATCAGAGGTGCTACCGCACACTTTGATTATGTAAGTTCGGAAGTTTCAAAAGGGATTTCTCAGGTTAGCTTACAGACAGGTGTACCTGTTATATTTGGAGTTTTAACAACTGATAATATAGAACAGGCAATTGAAAGAGCCGGTACAAAAGCAGGAAATAAAGGCTCAGATGCAGCAAAATCAGCTATTGAAATGGCTAATCTTTTAAAATTGATTTAGTGTTTATATTATTTATAAAGGGGTAAAACATGAGCGACATTATTACAGAATACCGAAATGAGAATACAAAAAACATTGATATTCTCCCGACTATTGAAATCGTAAAAAAAATGAATGAGGAAGACAAACTCGTTGCACTTGCTGTTGAAGAAGAAAGTGAAAATATTGCATCAGCAATTGATTTGATAGCAAAACAATTTTTAAAAGGCGGACGGTTAATCTACTTCGGCGCGGGGACATCAGGCAGACTCGGAATTCTTGATGCTTCGGAATGCCCTCCGACTTTCAGCGTATCAACAGATATGGTTCAAGGCTTTATCTGCGGAGGAGATAAAGCTATAAGGCATTCTATTGAAGGAGCCGAAGACAATGCCGATCTCGGATATGAAGATGCCAAAATTTTAAATGACAACGATGTGGCAGTGGTAATTTCCGCAAGCGGCAACCCAAAATATTTGCTCGGAGTTTTAAAACGTGCAGAAGAAGTTAATTGCAAAACAATCGGAATTACATGCAACCCCAAAGGTAGAATAGCAGAAGAAGCAGGTCTTGTTATCTGCCCTGAAGTCGGTCCGGAAGTTATTGCAGGCTCTTCAAGATTAAAAGCCGGAACCGCACAAAAAATGATTTTAAATATGCTTTCAACAGGTGCAATGATTAAAATCGGAAAAACTTATGAAAACTTTATGATTGACCTTCAGCCGGTTAATGAAAAATTAAAAGACCGTGCAATCCGAATTGTTGCTCAAATTGCAAATGTTACACACAGTGAAGCACTTGCAACACTTTTAAAATCCGATTGGGAAATTAAAACATCAATTGTTTCAATAATGATGAAAATTGATGTTGAAAAAGCAAGACAGGAGTTAAGAAAACACGGCGGAGTGCTTCGTAAATTGCTAAACATAGGCCTGCCGGTATAAGGAGAGATAAAATATGAAATTAACAATATTGGGAGCAGGATGCTGGGGACTAACACTTTGCTGGCTGTTAACAAATAATTTCGATAAAATAACTGTCTGGGGCAGAGAACAGGATTTGTCAGAAGATTTGATACAAAATAAACACTGTTCAAAACCGCTGGAAGTACAGTTAGATAAAAAAGTAGAAATTACATCAAATCTTTCCGCTGCAATTTCAGAAGCTGATATAATCCTTTCGGTTGTTGCGACATCGGGTACGCGTGATGTTTGTGAGCACCTTAAAGAAGCCGGCATAAAATCAGGACAAATTTTAGTTAATGCTTCAAAAGGTATTGAACTTCCTTCATTAATGAGAATGTCTGAAGTTATCAAAGATGTTTTGCCCGAACAAAAGCTTGCCATATTGTCAGGACCTACACTTGCTAAAGAAGTTTTAGCCGGACTGCCGACAGCTGCAACCGTTGCATGTGAAGATATAAAAACAGCAGAATATGTTCAAAAAGCCTTGAATGTTCCGAATAAATTCAGACTTTATACAAACACTGATGTAATAGGGGTCGAACTCGGCGGCTCATTGAAAAACGTAATTGCAATTGCTTCAGGTTTTGCTCACACAATGGGACTTGGAGACAACTGTTCCGGAACACTTTTAACAAGAGGTATGGCAGAAATAGTCAGAGTAAGTATTAATCTCGGAGCAAACCCGTCTACTCTTTACGGACTTTCCGGAATGGGAGATTTAATAGCTACTTGCTCAAGTCCTATGTCAAGAAATTACACAGTCGGTTCAATGCTTGCTAAAGGCAAAAAAATTGATGACATATTAAAAGAACTCGGCTCTGTCGCAGAAGGAGTCAAAACTTCAAAAGCAATTTGTGAACTTGCCCAAAAATTAAATATTGAAGTTCCTGTTTCAAATGCAATTTATGAGGCTGTTTATACTGATATTACGCCCCAGGCGCTTTTGGAAAAACTTATGAACAGAAAATTGAAAGAAGAAGAAAGATACGTATAATGAAATTTGCCGTAAAATATTTAAAAAATACTTTTTACCCGCTTTCCGTTCCGGAAACAATAAAACTTGAAGACGGCCAAATGGTTCTGGTCAGAACTGAAAAGGGAGAGGAGGCACTTAAAGCTTTTATTGTAAATTCACAGGTATCTCAGATTTGGGAAAACAACAAAAATAAACCGGAACCTTTTCAGGTTATAAGAACGCTTTCACAACGCGATCTTCAAACTCTTGATGATATAAAAAAAGAAGAGGTACAATCCTTTTTCAAATGTCAAGCGCTTGTACAGCAGCACAAACTAAATATGAATCTCGTACAATGCCGGATTACGTTTGACAGAAGGAAAATAACATTTTATTACACAGCGCCTGAAAGAGTTGATTTCAGAGCATTACTAAAAGATTTAACACAGGTATTTACCCGTGTAAGAATTGACCTGCGACATATAGGTGTACGTGATGAAACCTCTATTGTTGAAGGAACAGGGATTTGCGGAAGACCTTTTTGCTGCTCAAGTTTTTTAAGAAAATTTGCAACAATCAACGTAAAACTTGCTAAAGATCAGGGAATGCCGATTGCTCCCGGAAAAATTTCAGGCACATGCGGACGTCTTCTTTGCTGCTTGACTTATGAATATTCACACTACATTGATGCCGCAAAAGGTATGCCGCCTGTAGGTTCTTCTGTTATGACACCTGACGGACTTGGTAAGGTATGTTATTTACAATTTTTAAGCGGTAAAGTCGCGGTAAAAATGGAAGACGGAAAAGTAAAAGAATTTTTGAAGTCAGACATTGAAATGGTTGATGCTGACGTAAATGTTGAAATTGACCTGCCGGTTATAAACAGCTATGACTACGAAAACGAAAATATAGACATTAAACAGCTTGAAGATGACAAAAACAGCTCTACAGGCAATGTTTAATCTTACTTTTCCGTTTTACAAAATCTTTATCTTTAAATCTTCTATGCTCTTTAAGATTATATTTTTCATACACAACAGTCAAAATATAATTATCTAAAATATGATGTAAAAAAGCAATAGTAACAGCATTAGCACGATTTCTGGCAAGCAATTTGTCAAATATTGATTCCAATTCTTTTTTTACTGTACTATGGCTGACAAACAAAATTTTTGCAATTTCATTATTTTGAAACCCCATTGCAACAAGCGACAAATATTCAGTCTCCCGCATGGTCAGGATAGTTTTAACTGCTTCTCTGTCGAGAACAAATAATGTTTGTCCTTCCGTCTCCATACAACTATAATATGAGTATGATTTTTTAGGATATACTAGGCTTTTGGCTACAAATATAAAAAGAGGTGTAAAATATTAAAATAGCCTATAATTTTCAGATAATTAATAAACAAATGGATATTACAAATTTGTAACATTTTACGGGCTTTATGCCGCAAACAAAAAGGTTTGTCCTCTGCTCGGCTTGCGCTGTACCCACAATTTACGGATTAAAGCCCTCACAATTCATGCATATTAAAAAGAGAGTAACAACTGTTACTCTCTTTTTAATGTCGATAAGCTCCCGAGTATGGAACCTTTCGATAAGATTATTTTATCAAAAAATATCCTTTATTCCAATTTGGTTTATGTATTGAAAGACTCTACTTTTGAATACTATAACATGAGAATTATTTTGGAATTAGACAGTGTCTAACCAACTCGCTATGTATTTTCTTTATTCAAAATATTATTAATTATGAGTAGAATCAAATATGCAACTATCGTTATTAAAATAGGGTAGAAATATAACACATAATAAATCAGCATTAAACAAAGTATTATTTTCCCTAATAAGCATATAAATTTATTTTCGTAAATTTTATATTCTTTTTCAAGAAAATATAATGTTAATACCCTATTTTTGTTGTATTTAACAAATAAATAATATGCTAGTAGTATTGCAAAAACAAATATTGAAACCAGCATAACGAATATTGGTACAGCCCAACCTGCTATTCCCCAATTTTCGTCAACGAATACATAAGCATAACTTAACATAAATGACACTACAACACTAAGCAAACTCCCAAAAGCATATATCTGTAAGAATTTAATACAGTTATTATTCATTGTTATTATTTAATCACCTCAGAGCTCGTAGGTTGGGCATACTTGCCCAACAACTTAAAATGGTGTCGATAAGCTCCAGACTCTGGAACCCTTCGATAAGACTATTGTAACAGAAATTAGCTTATATTCAAGTCTTATTCATGTAATGAAACAATCAACTCAAGAGTATTACAATATTAGAAGTGTTTTAGGTTTGAAATGTTAAGATTTTTTTCACTGAATATTGAAATTAGGCAATTCTAAAACTGAAAAATACTTTATATAGGCATAGGGGAATTTTAAAGGAAATTAAGGGTATAACATGTCAGAAGAAATATTACTAAATGGTAGGCACTATGACTTTAAGAATAATGGGTTTAAACTTCATATTCCAGTTGTTGCAGATATTAAGGATCAATTAACATTAGAAATTACACAGTTTTTAGACGAACAATTTGGTACTTCGTCAAGCTATGGAACAAATGGACAAGGTCGAGTTAGCACGAATGGTACTGGAAATCTTTATAAAGTAGGAGCTGGTGGTTGTACTATAGACGGAAGTGGTATTACTGTATATGGTAAAACGGGATCTCGCAATGAGTTAGAAAAAATTGCGAAAGAACTTGAAGCTAGATTTGGTGATAAAATTGCAGAATGTATGAAAAAGAATAATATAACATTTAGAGATAGTGATGTTTTGATGACACAACACATTACTAGTCGATTTAGTGGATACAATGTTTATGATAGATGGGCTCCTGGTTCATCTGGTTTTCGTATTCGTTATGTTGATTATGATATAGGACATAATCCTTCCAATGCTCCAACAGCATCAATGTTCCGTACAAGCAATGGAAATTTCAAACATGTTGCAGGTATAGATTTAAAGAGTTTGAGCTCAACAGATTTAAAGTTATTATATGGAACATCAACATTACAATGTATTGATGATTTTGGTGAAATGTTTACTGGGAAGATTGTAGATGGGAAAATACCTCAGCATATATTAGATGGTTTACCACAAGAATTTCTAGAACGAAATCCAAATTTACTTAGTACATTGGAGCAGAGAATAAACAAAGGAACGAGTAAGTTTGTAGCTGGAATGTTTAATGATATTGTTAAAAAAGGTAATAATTCCCTGTTACTAGGTAGCGCAGAGCCTTGGCTAACAACATTAGCTCCTGAAAGATTAGATGATGCATTAAAATATTTAAAAGAGGCAGATGAGGACGTTTATAATCAGTTTAAACAAATGTTGCCAGATATTCAAAGGAAAATTCCCGCATTTTCTGTTCTTAATAATACAAAAATGCTTGGGCAATTAAACCAACAAATAAAACCACAAGCTAAACCTATTGTTCAAAACCCAACATCTTGGATTGATGATGTGGTAGCAAAATGGAAAGCAAATATAAAAACACCAAATCCAACATCTAGTATTGTATCATTGCAAACACCTTCTGCACATCAGCAGATACTTGGATTTAATAAGCCAACTGGATATACGCAAATTGCTAATGTTGATATTGATAAAGTCTTTTCAACATTAACTCATGGAGAAGCTCAACCAAGAGTGGTTAAACCAACAACTCCAGTTTTAGAAGACGTTATCTCAGCTGCTTTAAAGAAAGTTAATAAAACACCTGTTGTAAAAGCTACTGCTCCGGGAAGTCAAAATATCTCTAAAATTATATGTACGGCACTCAAACATATTAAAATATAAATATTTAAAATTTTTAGCAAATTGTTTAATTATAAGACTTTGTAATTTTAGTAAGAAGGTAATAAAACAGACGATAACAAAAGTCATCGTCTGTTTTATGGTGTCGGAGATGGGACTTGAACCCACACAGATTTCTCCATACGCACCTGAAACGTACGTGTCTACCATTCCACCACTCCGACATGATTAAATTTTCAGTAACATTAAAATAACACAAAAAATCCAATCTGTCTATATCTTGACTTTAATATTTATAGCCAAGGCGGCACGCAATTATTTTATTTTCCTGAAAAATTCATCAGAAATCAATTGCGAATATTTATCTTTTTCGTTTGCTGAAATCAAAAGTCTTGGCTCTCCCTCTTTTGTTTTAGCTACAGAAATAATGCCGCCAACATCACCAATCGGAAGCTTTTTGATCTTTGCTTCAAATTTTACAAAAGGAACTTCTTTACCGTACGAATTCATTGTCCCATGCTTTGTTACTTTTATATCGTCTACTGATAATGCCTGATATTTAACCTTGCTTATTGCTTTCTTTAACTTCTCTTCAACATTATCTGATTTAATATCATCCTGGGTCAATATAGCTTTATCACCTGATTCAACTACAAACATTTTCTGACCTGAGGCTTTATGTTCCGCAACAACAGCATTATACCCCATAATGCCGGCAGCTTTTTCTATATCAAATTCCTCATTTATTTCCGAAAAATCCCCGACCTTTTGAGCCCTTTCAAGCAGGGTATCTTTTGATGGATTTATATAATTATGAATTAACCCTGCCACAAGTTCATTTCCGCCCAACGACATAAAACCTACAACAGCCAGGGTAAGAATCACGGCTCTTAAAATATTTTTTAAACATCCCATATTGAAATCCTTGTCATGTTATATTATTATTATAACTATGAAAAAATCGGAAATCAATTATATCAATACTGCTGACATAAAAATAGAAGATCTAACACCTGCAATGCAGGAGTATTTAAAAATTAAACACCAGCACCCTGACAAAATTCTTCTTTACAGGCTGGGAGATTTTTATGAAACTTTTTTTGAAGATGCTGTTACAATGTCAAAAGAGCTGGAACTTACCTTAACCGGCAGAGAACAGGGTAAATTCGGAAGAATTCCGCTTGCCGGAATTCCTGCAAAAGCAGTCAATAATTACCTTGAAAAACTTGTTCAAAAAAATTATAAAGTTATTATATGCGATCAGCTTGAAGATCCCAAATTTGCCAAAGGCATTGTAAAACGCGGAGTAACAAGAATTATAACTTCCGGAACTATTACGGAAAGTAACTTCTTAAAACAAAATTCTAACAATTACATCTGTGCACTTTTTAAAGATGAAAAAAGCGATTTGTATGGTTTTTCATACGCTGATATATCTACCGGAGAATTTAAAGTTACACAGGCTCCTTTGAATTTAATTATGGATGAGCTTGCGAGAATAGCTCCGACAGAAGTTATAGGACCTTCTATCAGGGAAAAGATAATGCCTTTTCAAATAGTTCCGGATGAAAAAATAAATCTTCCCGAAAAAATAACCAAAGTTTATAACTGTTCAAAAATTCCGACCTCAGTATTTGATGAAAACTTTTCTGCCAACAATCTGAAAGCGGTTTTTAAAACTGAAAGTCTTGAAGCCTTCGGATACAGCAGATATAAACTCGGATTTCGGGCAGCAGGAGCATTGCTTGCTTACGTTTGGGAAAACATGATGGAAAATGTCCCAAAATTTGAGAGAATTGAACCGTATGAACTCTCAGAATTTATGATTCTTGACGGAAGCACCAGAAAAAATCTTGAACTTACCGAAACTCTGCGTGACAAAAACAATTTCGGTTCATTATTATGGTCTGTAGATAAAACCAAAACTAATATGGGCGCAAGGCTTTTAAAAAATTGGATATGCCAGCCTTTAAAAAATTCCATGGACATAATTAAACGCCAGAATTGTATTTCCGAGCTGGTTGAAAAAAGTGATGAAAGAATTAAATTAAGCAATCTGCTGGAGAAAGTATATGACATTCAAAGATTAGCCACGAGAATGACCAATAATTCGGCTAATCCAAAGGATTTTCTAAGTCTTAAAGCTTCTCTTTCCATTTTACCTGACCTTTTGGAAACAGCATCAAACTTAAAATACAACCCTTTGGAACAGGTGGAAAAATACAAAGATGAAATTGTCGAATACACTGCACTTATTGACAGAACCATAGCTGAAGACGCTTCCGCATTGATTAAAGACGGCGGGATTTTAAAAGAAGGGGTGTCAGGAGAGCTTGATTACTTCAGAGAGCTTTTAACAGGCGGAGAAAAATGGCTTAAAGAATTTGAAGAACATGAAAAGGAAAGAACAGGAATAAAATTTCTTAAAGTTGGATTCAACAAGGTATTTGGCTATTTTATAGAAATTTCAAACTCTTATCTTGACCAGATTCCGGAAGGATATATTAGGAAACAAACACTGACAAACGGTGAAAGATTTATAACGGAAGAACTAAAAAAACATGAAGATGATGTTCTTTCAGCTAAATTTAAATCAACAGAATTGGAATATAAATTATTCTGTGATTTCAGAGAATATTCAAAAGAATTTGTATCAAAAATCCGTGAAATTGCTGATTGTATAGCCTTATGCGATGTTTTCACCGGGCTTTCTGTGGCTGCTGTAGAAAACAATTACTGCAAGCCTATTATAGATGACTCAGATGATTTTATTGTTAAAAACGGACGGCATCCTGTTCTCGAAAAAATTCTTCCGCTCGGGGAATATGTAGCGAATGATTTGGAATTAAGATGTAATTCATCGGATACAACACAATTTATGATTTTAACAGGTCCTAATATGGCAGGTAAATCTACTTATATGCGCCAAAATGCGCTGATTGCAATTTTAGCGCAGATAGGATCATGGGTTCCGGCTGATTTTGCCAAAATAGGAGTAATAGATAAAATCTTTACACGTGTCGGAGCATCTGATGATCTTACACTCGGTCAGTCTACATTTATGGTAGAAATGGTTGAAACCGCGTGTATTTTAAATTCTGCAACTGACAGAAGCTTTATTTTGCTTGATGAAATAGGCAGAGGTACAAGCACTTATGATGGTGTTGCAATAGCATGGGCTGTTGCGGAATATATTGCGACAAAAATCAAAGCACGATGCATATTCGCAACTCATTATCACGAATTAAACGTAATGACAAAAACTTATCCGCAAATAAAGAATTACAGAATCACAATCAGTGAAGAAAACGGTGAAATTGAATTCTTAAGAAAAATTGTTCAAGGCGGAGCAAGCAAAAGTTACGGTATTCAAGTTGCAAAAATGGCAGGTTTGCCAAATGCCGTTATTAAACGGTCACAGGATTTAATGACAAGAATGCAGAAGGATTATTCAAATAATCTTGCGACAAGAAAACGCTCTGATGATATGCCAAATGTTGAAGTTCCGCAATTAAATCTGTTTAATTAAATTGTAAAAAATTCAAGAAAATCGGCATTCATCAAACCTTGAGTTTCATTGTCATCCAGATATAACCAAACAATCGGATCTTTAATATCAAATGTTTCATAATCAGTATTATGTACTGTGACCGGTTCTACAGGTTTATTAATAACAGTTTGAGTTTCAGATAAATTATCATCAATTTTGTCCATAACTAAATCCTCATTATCTAATTTGTTAATAATGATTTTTTAATCAAAGTCAAATAAGATATCAAAATTTTATATATGTTTAACTTAATCCTATCCGTCTGAATTTATTTCAGGGTCTAATATAATAAAATTCTACAGAAAAAGCTTCTGAAACAATTTCAGACGGACAATTTCTGATGAATTTAAATTATTCTATAAAAAAGCTGCGTAATGTTCGTTGTAAAAGTCACCGAAACTGTCGTTCAAAATTGCCTCACGGCATTTTTGAGAAAACTCAACAAGAAATTGAATATTATGTATGGATAAAAGAGTCGCAGCGGTAGCTTCACCGCATCTCCACAAATGTCTTATATATGCTCTTGAATGATTTTTGCATGCGTAACAGCTGCAACCTTCAACAAGCGGTCTTTCATCATCGTAATACTGTTTTGTTTTAATATTTGATTTGCCGTTCCAAGTAAAAAATGATCCATGACGAGCATTACGAGTCGGCAGCACACAATCAAACATATCAATTCCGCGCTTTATTCCGTCAAGTAAATCTTCAGGAGTACCAACCCCCATTAAGTAACGGGGTTTATATTTCGGAAGCAGAGGGGCCGTAAATTCAACAAAATGATTCATAATATCTTTTGTTTCACCTACACTAAGTCCGCCTATTGCATATCCGACAGCATCATAAGATGAGATTACATTTGCGCTTTCACGCCTCAAATCGTCATAAAAAGCTCCCTGAACAATCGGGAAAAGCGCTTGACGCGGGTTAGTTTTTGCTTTAAAACATCTTTCAAGCCAACGGTGAGTACGCTCCATTGCTTTTTTGGCCGTATCATAATCACACGGAAACGGGGCACACTGATCAAAAGCCATAATTATATCGGCTCCGATATCTTGTTGAATCTCCATTGAAACCTCAGGATTTATAAAATGTTTTTTGCCGTCTTTGGGGTCTCGGAATTCTACACCATCTTCAGTTATTTTATTTAAATGACCTAAAGAAAACACCTGAAAACCGCCGGAATCAGTCAGCACAGGTTTATGCCAGTTCATCCAGCTATGAATTCCGCCAAACTGCTTTATAAGCTTTGTACCGGCACGCAAATACAGATGATATGAATTTGAAAGCATAATCTGTGCGCCTGTATCTGCAATTTGGTCAGATGTAAGAGTTTTAACTGCAGAATTAGTTCCGACAGGCATAAAAATCGGAGTTTTAATCATTCCATGCGGAGTTGTTAAAATCCCGGCTCTTGCGCCTGTCTGTTTACATTCATGAACTAATTCATAATTAAAATATTCGTTTTCCATTTTTATCTTACTCGTTCGCGTTTAACGGGACTGCGGTTGTTACCTTATACAGCTCTTTGCCATAATGATAACAAACCTCGCTCTCAGCTTACTCGCGCTCATCAATATCTTCCGTAACTAATTCCATCATGTTTTTGTAATCTGTACAGAGTTCTTCGGGTTTGAAATAAATTGCTATCTCTCTTTCAGCACTTTCTATACTGTCAGAACCGTGAATTGTGTTGTATTCTTTTAATTGTGCATAATCAGCTCTTATAGAACCAACATCGGCTTCACATGGGTCAGTTGCACCTAATAGGTGGCGTATACCCTGGACAGCTTTGTAACCTTGAAATACCATAGCAATAATCGGACCACTTGTAATATATTTTACAAGATTGGGGTAAAACGGTTTCCCGATATGTTCGGCATAGTGCTTTGCGGCAATATCTTCTGTAACCTGAAGCATCTTCATGCCGATTAGTTTATAGCCTTTTTTCTCAAAACGACTGATAATTTCACCGACACAACCTCTTTTTACTCCGTCAGGCTTTATAGCCACAAATGTTCTTTCTTCTGTATGCATAATTCCTCCATTCAAGTTTATTCTAGCATAAAAATAAGCTATTTAACAGTTTCCAATTTTTTAATACTTTTAATGAGCATAGCAGACATTATTGCGCATAAAATGACTGCAGCAGAAGCTAAACCCATCCAGAAACCTTTTAAATTCAGGTGATAATGAAATGCGAGAGTATACCCGACAGGAATAGAAATCAGCCAGTATGCAATAAAATTGGAAAGCAAAACAATTCCGGTGCGCTTCATGCCTTTGAAAATTCCGGCAAGCGACACCTGTAACCCGTCAAAGATTTGAAATACCGCCAGAATATATAAAATAGGCACTGAGATTTTGACAAGATTGTCATCCTGTGTAAACAAACCGACAAGAAAATGAGGGAACGTTGAAAATACCAGTGCACTCAACATCATAAATCCTACACACATAACAATTCCGACAAATGAATAACGTTTCAAATCTTTAATATTCCCTGCACCGTTGGCAAACCCGACCTTAACGGCAATAGCATTAGAAACAGCAAACGGAACCATGAAAGATATTGTTGTTAAGGTACAAACCAAATTCTGTGCCGCTGCATAAACACCTGCCACTCTGCCCATAAGTATTGCAATACTATTAAACGCTATAAATTCAACCATTACAGCGCATGATATCGGTATTCCGATTTTTATCAAACTCTTATAATACTCAAAATCTTTATGATCTTTAAAGTTCATCAAAGTAAAACAATATATTAAAAGTGCAAATCCCATAAAATATCTTATGATAAAACTTGCAACAGCTAAACCCACTACTCCCATTGAAGGTATAGGTCCAAACCCGAATACCATAGCAAAACAAAGAGCAATATTTAAAAATACAGCTATAGCAGTAATTAAATTCGGGACAACAACAATTTCAAATGCCTGTAAAAATTCTTTTAAAGCAGAATGTAAATACGCTCCAAAGGTTGCAAAAGCAGTTATGAACATATATTCCTTAATCATAGGAACAAGTTTCGGTTCAAAGTGTACATAATCAATCAACGGTATAAATGCAAGTACAGCAAGCATTATAATAAAAGCCAGCAGCATGGCAAATCTTATTGTCGGATAAAAATATTTTTTTGCACTTTTCTTTTCACCTCTAAAATTTGATAAAAGAGGCGATACACTAGAAATTAATCCGACACCAAAAGTTTGAATACAATTTGTAATAGCTGTTGCAATACTTATTGCAGCTAATGTATCCGTTGAATGATGCCCGGCAACAAGTACATCTCCCGCACCTATCAGGATAAACCCGAGGTTTCCCATAATTATGGGCAGGGCAATGTTTAAAAGTTCCTTTGCGTAATACTTAAACTGATTATTCATACATATAAATTGTACAACAAACAAAAATTTACAAAAATTTTCATTAGCCTCCTTATTGTTCTCTTTAAGACTACATACTTTTTATAAAAATCCGCAAAGCAAAAGGACTCTACAAAATCAGCTTGCTGAAGCATTAGATATTTCAAGAGAACACCTTGCAAAAATTGAAACAGCAAAAAGGTTTGTGAGTTTAGGGCTTTTAATAGATATTGCAGAAAAATTAGATATACCTGTAAAAGATTTTTCTGATTTTTAAATAATAAAGCCGAAGATATGCAACCTCCGGCTTTTTAACTATTTTTTACCTGTTCTTTTATAAAAATCTTCAATGAACCCGGTATTAAAATTACCACTCATAAATACAGGATCCTCAATTATCTCCTGATGGAAAGGAAGAGTTGTTTCAATACCTGTTATTACATATTCTTTCAAAGCTCTGTACATTCTGCGGCGAGCTTCATTACGAGTTCTGCCCCAGCAGATTAATTTCCCTATCATAGAATCATAATAAGGCGGAATTTTATAATCCTGATAAGCATGTGAATCAACTCTGACACCAAATCCGCCAGGTGTTACATAACCTGTAATTGTTCCGGGATTTGGCATAAAATCTTTTTCAGGATTTTCAGCATTTATACGGCATTCTATAGCATGACCTCTAAGTACTATCTCATCCTGAGTAAAATCAAGTTTTTCGCCCGAGGCAATCATAATCTGCTCTCTGACTAAATCAACATTGGAAATCATTTCGGTTACACAATGTTCAACCTGAATTCTTGTATTCATTTCCATAAAATACCATTTTCCGTCATGGTCAAGCAAGAATTCACAAGTTCCGGCGCTTTCATAATTTATTGCTTTAGCAGCACGAACAGCAGCAGCACCCATTTCCTTACGAGTAGCTTCATCAATAGCAGGTGATGGCGCTTCTTCAAGAAGCTTTTGATGGCGTCTTTGAATAGAGCAGTCCCTTTCGCCTAAGTGAACAACATTTCCGTACTGATCTGCAAGAATTTGAACCTCAATATGGCGGGGATTTTCAAGATATTTTTCTGCATAAACATCAGGATTACCGAAAAAGCTTTGTGCTTCTGACTGACACAAGTTCATATTAGTTTCAACATCATCATCTGAGCGGCAAATTCTCATACCTTTTCCGCCGCCGCCTGCTGTTGCTTTCAAGATAATCGGATAACCGACTTTGTGAGCAAATTCTTTAACCTCTGCCGGAGTTTTCAAAATTCCTGTTCCGGGAGTTACAGGGACATTATTTTCAATCATTGTTTTACGGGCAGTCGCTTTATCTCCCATTTTTCGCATAGCTTCAGCGGTAGGTCCGATAAATTTAATTCCGTGTTTTGCGCAAATTTCAGCAAAATCAGCTCTTTCAGACATAAAGCCATAACCCGGGTGAATAGCGTCAGCACCTGATACAATTGCAGCTGAAATAATTGCCGGAATGCTAAGATAACTCTTTGCACTTGATGCAGGTCCTATACAATATGCTTCTGTTGCCAGTCTGACATGAAGCGAATTTGCATCTGCCTGCGAATAAATTGCAACTGTCGGAATACCGATTTCTCTGCATGCTCTTATAATTCTTACCGCAATTTCACCGCGGTTTGCTATTAATACTTTTCTAAACATATTCCCTCTTTTGAGGGTAAGAAGTTAAGAAGTTAAAAGGGTAAGCTTTAAATTGCATATTTCCTAAACTTCTTAACTTCCTACCTTAATGCTATTCTATATACATCAAAACCTGTCCGAATTCTACAGGCTGTCCGTCCTGAACACAAATTTCAGTAATCTTACCGGCAAATTCAGCTTCAATCTCATTCATAAGTTTCATAGCTTCAACTATACAAACAACATCACCTTCTTTAACTGACTGACCAACCTTTACAAACGGTTCCGCATCAGGAGAAGGCGCAGAATAGAAAGTTCCAACCATTGGAGATGTCAACGGTTTGCCTTTTTTTACTTCTTTTTGTTCTGCCGGAACAGAAACTGTTTGAGCCGGCTGTGGCGCTGGTGCGGCTGCAACAACAGGAGTAGCCGCAACTCCCATAACCTCTTTCCTCAAAGTAATAGCCTGTTCTCCGTCTTCCAAAGAAATTTCAGTTAAAGAATTATCAGCTAAAACCTTGGCTAATTTTTCCACATATTCAATATCAAATTTCATATTTTTGCCTTTCTTTTAAATAATGAGTAAAAGTGAGGGGTTTGAATAAAAGGAGCATTAAGATTGTTGCACCCCTCACACTCAAAAAGATTTTTAATTATGCACGATCCAGATATTCGTTAGTCCTTGTATCAACTCTTATTTTATCACCGTTTGAAATAAAGAACGGAACGTTTACAACGGCTCCTGTTTCAAGAGTTGCAGGTTTAGTGCCTCCTTGTGCCGTATTACCTTTTTCGGAAGGCGGAGTATCAGTAACTTCCAGAATTACATGCGCAGGAAGGTCAACACCGATAATTCTTCCGTCATGCATTAAAACCTGAACAATCATGTTTTCTTTAAGATATTTAATGCCGTCACCTATTTGTTCTTCAGTTAATTGAAGTTGTTCATAGGTTTCATTATCCATCATGACATATTCTTTGCCTTCTTTATATAAATATTGCATTTCACGTCTGTCAAGCATTGCTTTCGCTACTTTTTCTCCGGCACGGAATGTCTTTTCAACAACCTGTCCTGTTTCTACGTTTTTAAGTTTTGATCTTACAAACGCAGCACCTTTACCGGGTTTTACGTGTAAAAATTCAACAACAGACCATAAACCGTTGTCCAATTGAAGTGTCAAGCCTGTTTTCAAATCGTTTACTGAAATCATATTTTTCCCCTTATAATACTATAATTTATCTATAGGTTGATAATACCACAAACATTCAAAACTTCAAATATTTGTTACAAATTAAAAAAATTTAGTAACAAATTAGCAAAAAATATTATATTTGGATATTATATATATAAAAATATAAGGAGTGTAAATTAAAATTATGAAAATTTCAGCAATTAATACTTATTCATCAAAACCAAATTTCACATCTAACAAAAACGGATATGAAAATCCTATTAACAGGAGTACTGAATCAGGTTTGGCCGTCTTAGGCTCTGTAGGTGCAAGTTCACTTCTGGGAGCAACAGCAGCAGGAATCGGAAGCTGTTTTATTAAACAAGGAGCAAAAAATCGTGCACTCAAACTTTCTGGCATAGGTGCTGCAGTAGGTTTAATTACACTTGCCCTGACTTTACCTGCAAAACTTTATAATACAAAAGTAAGAGCATTTACAAGAGAAAAAGAAATGGATGTTTTCAGCCGCGACAGAGAACTGAAATCCAATATAATGGAAGAAGTAGATAAAGAAGTTAAGGATGAAAATGTTTCACTTGATGATAAAATCAATCATTACACTTCTGTTCAAATGGCAAATAACGGAAACGGGCTGCTTATAAAAGGAGCATAAATGAAAGTCGGTGCAATAAATAATTACACATTTACAGCATCAACATCCCCGTCAAAAAAAGATCAAAATCCCATATCAAAAACCGGTGAAAAAGCCAATCTGGCTAAAGCAGCATTTGTAACAGGGTTAGGATTAGGCACAAAACTGTTATTTGAAATTATGGATTGTGACTTTGTTTTTGACAAGTTAGGTGATAAAGCCGGTAAAATAGTTGATAAGCAACATAAAAACGTACAAGAAAACAAAAAACTTCTGCTCAAACTGGGAGCCTGGGCAGGACTTGTTATGGCTTTTATTGGCGGATTTGCATTGCTTTACACTCTTTTTAAAGCCCCGAAAATTAACTATGAAGGGAATGTAAATGCCTTTAAAAAAAGCAAAGACATGGATGTTTACATTAAAGGAAACTCAGCAGAAAAAGAAATTTACACTCAAATGAACGAGAAAGCAAAAAATGCAGATAAAGAAGAAAAAGCAAAATTAAAAGAGCAATATATGCAAATGCGGATGGCTAAAAATAAGGTACCTGACTTTGTCAACACTGGTTTGGCAAATTAAAACTTTGAACTTACAGATTATTTATGATATTATAAATCCGTATGGAACAAGGACAGATATATAAAATTCATTCTGATTTTTATTATGTTGATGACGGACAAAAAACGCACGAATGTAAAATTCGCGAGGTTTTAAAAAAACAGAAAGAAAAAATTCTCGTCGGTGATTTTGTCGAATTTGAAAACGGCGCAATTACAAAAATCATTCCGCGGAAAAATTTTATTAAACGTCCAAGTGTCGCTAATGTTGACCAAATTATTATTGTATCGGCACTTAAAGAACCTGATTTGGATCTGCATCAGCTCAACAGATATATTGCGCTTTCAAAATATTATAATGTTCCGGCAGTCCTTTGTTTTAATAAAGAAGATTTGGAATGGGACAAAAAACTGAAAGAAAAAATAAAAAATATATATGAACCATTACGCTACAAAATAGTTTTTACCTCGGCAACAGAACATAAAGGAATCAAAAATTTTGAAAGACAGCTAACAGATAAAACGAGCGTTTTATGCGGAAATTCCGGTGTAGGTAAATCAAGTCTGATTAACGCAATTAATCCGGATTTAAATTTACGCACTAAACAAGTAAGTGAAAAAACTCAACGCGGCACACATACAACAAGACACTGCGAAATCATAAAACTTAATGACTCCTCAAGAATTGTTGATACACCGGGGTTCAGTAATGTAAAATTTGATTTTATTCTTCCGGCCGATGTTGATTTACTTTTTGATGATATTTCAAAATTCCGTGACGGATGCAAATATGCAGACTGTCTTCATATACATGAAGATAAATGTAATGTGCTTTCCAACATTGATAAAATTGATAAAACAAGATATGAAAGCTATCTTGAATTTATAAAAGAGGCAAAAGAATACAAAGAAAAAATAAAATTTGAAGGACACAAACAAGAACAAACAAAAAAAATTGTTAATAACAAGCATATTGCCAAAATCAGTGAAAAGAAACGCCAGAGCGCAAGAAATACCTGTAAGCAAAAAATATATAAGGATATTGAAAATGAAGATGAATAATTATATAGAACTTATTGATAAAAAACTTGATGAATATATGCAGATTTACTACCCGCAAAAAATTTTTAAATCAATGAAATACACTGTTACATTGCCTGGCAAGCGTCTGCGCCCGGTAATGTGTCTTGAATGCTGCCGTGTGTTTGGCGGAAATTATGAGGATGCGATTCCGACAGCTTGCGCAATAGAAATGCTTCACGCACAAACTCTTATTCACGATGACCTTCCGTGTATGGACAATGATATGTACAGACGAGGCCAGCTTACCAATCACATGGTATTCGGAGAAGCTCATGCCGTTCTGGCAGGAGATGCGCTTTTAACTTTCGCCCCTCAAATTATTTTACAATATTCAAAAAAACTGGGGGCGGAAAAATTAATAAAAATTATGGAAGAATATTTTCATGCAGCAGGCGCTTACGGGGTAATAGCCGGTCAAGTTGTAGATATTGAAAGTGAAAAATTAATGCAGTCTTTTGAATTTTCAGGCGAAATTGATACTAACAAAAATGAACTTGAAAAAACTCTTGAATATATACATACGCATAAAACTTCCGATTTATTTAAACTTGCACTGAGAACAGGGGCAGTAATCGCAGACGCATCAGAAGAACAAATAACAGCAATAACAGAATTCGGACAAAATCTTGGAATAGCTTTTCAGATTGCCGATGATATCTTAGATGAAACCTCGACATTTGAACAGATGGGAAAGACTTTAGGAAAAGACAAGGCAGAAGGGAAACTAACATACACAAGTCTTTACGGACTTGAAAAATCAAAAGAAGATTTAAATAAATTAATTAACAATTGCTTTAAAATTTTAGAAAAAAATAATATTAAATCAGAAGTTTTTGAACAAATCCTCAATAAAATCAAAACTTGTTAATTTACGTAACAAATATTATGGGAATTATATTAATCCCTCTCCCAGGGAGAGGGATTAATGGATAGGGTTTTGTTATGCGGGAACTATGCGTCCCCGCACCCCGCACTTAATTTCTTTCTTTTTAAGCGACGTAAAGCGCATTGTCGGCAGAGGGCGAATGGTCAAGGCGATGAGCCTTGCCGGCAGACCCGTTTAATGCCGACAATGTAAGAGGAGAAAGAAATTAAGCAAAGAAAGAAAAACGCGCTGACCGTTTAATCTGCACTAAATTCAACCCTAGCGGATGAACTCGCTATATTATCACGTCATGCTGAACTTGTTTGACTGCTTTTGCCAAAATCTATTGATTTTGTGCAAAATGTCCGGTTTTCCGCAGCATCTTTTTACCACTCAAACAGCATCCGCTTTGTTGCTGTTTCATTAAGTGCAGATTATTATAATTTTACGAGCGCTAAAGCGCACCGTAATGACTTATTATCTTATTCAACTATTTACTTCCCATAATATTTGTTATGTTCACATATTTTACAAAAATTACATTCTTATGCTACAATTAAATACCGTAAGAGACATAATTAAGGATATATATGATAAAAAGTATCTTAAATACCGGTTATGAAGCTTTAGCAGCAGGAATTCTGGCTGCTTTCATAGCTCAGTTAATAAAATTTGTTATATTTACTATTAAGACAAAAAAAATTAATTTTAAAATATTCACAACAACAGGCGGAATGCCAAGTTCACATTCGGCCGGCGTTATGTCACTTTCGACTATTGTCGGAATAATTGAAGGTTTTGATTCAATTGTGTTTGCGGTTGCACTGGGATACGCCCTAATAACAATGTATGACGCAGCAGGTGTTAGACGTGCCGCAGGTAAAACCGCAGCATGCTTGAATCGAATGATGGATGATTTTTACAAACATGACGTTCAGGCTATAGGCGGAAAACTGAAAGAACTGCTGGGACATACACCTTTTGAAGTTATTATGGGCGCGCTTTTCGGAATTGTGTTTGCGTACTTCTTCCATTTTCATATTTTATTAGGATAAATATCTTGCCTTTTTTTATTATTCATGTATAATATCATTGTATAAGGGCTTATAGAAAATACTTCTATATCAGCTAATTTGTACCCTTAGGGAAAGAAAGAGATACTCTAATACACAATGAGTGTTAAACCACAGGAATTTAACTACAAGTATATAAAAGAAAATGCGAGTGCGGGAAGCTGGCGCAGAGGTTATGAATACCATCTTAAAGATATGGTGTTCGACAATTATCCTGAAAAAAATTTCTATATGGCTAAAGTAAAAGGGAATTTTCAGGATCATTATAATACAGATTTAATCTTTAAAAAAAACAAAGTTGAAGCCCGCTGTAACTGCCCGCTGAAAGAAGAATGGTGCAAACATGCTGTTGCTGTCGCTTTAAAAGCGATTGATGAACACGCTTATGAAGATTGGCTCGAAACTAAATACGGCATGGAATTTGATTTTCCGGATGAAAATACAGCATTAACGGAAGAACCGCAGGGAAATTTCATATTCCACTTCAATTCAAAAAGAAAAGCAAACTTCTTCTCGGTTCTTGTTCGTTCAAGAGAAACCGGAAAAGTTGTAAGACAGATTGAACCTATATTACGCGCTCTTATTGAAGCACAAAAACAGGACAAAAATTTTGAACTTAATAATTCACAAAAGGTCGAAGTCGCAATATTCCAGCAGCTTTTAACAATATCAAGACAGGATAAAAAAGCCGGATGGTATGATATTCCAATTACAAAATTCGGACCGATGTTTACTCTTCTTTCTAAAGCTGATGAAGTTTTAGACGAAAAGACAAAAGAAAGACTTAAATTCACCGATGAAGAATGGAAACTTATTTTAACCGTTAATACAGGTGCTCAAGGCACAATTCTTTTATCACTTGAATGGAAAAGACCTGACAAAGATGATGCCTACCCGCTTGAAGAAGTACGGTATTTTTCAAGACACTTAAAATGGGGAAGATATAAAAATATAATATTCCCCACCAATATTGCAATGAATTCTTTGCCGCAAAATATCCTCAAATCATCTTTCACAGACCTGAAAGATGCTGACGGCGGCAAATTTATTTATGAAGAACTGCCTAAACTTCAAGAAATTATGGACGTTGAAATTGCGGATAATATCAGCAAACTCATGCTTGAAGAACGTCCGCCGCTGAACATTGTTACAATGGGGATTGATTATGATCAATCACTGAAAGCTTCACTGGAATTTGAATATGACGGAGTTGTTGTTCCGTATTCAAAAACTACAGCGGAAAAAGCTCCCTATATTACGATTAAAAAACCCGGTGAAGATTTGGTCTACTGGATTAAGCGGAATCTAAAGCATGAACAGGAAGCCTACCAGATGCTTCTAGCCTGCAAATTTGTTCCAATGCAGACAAACAACCTTGCTCTTGAAAAAGAAAATGCAATAGATTTTTATAACTATTATATTAAACAAGCAGGCGAGGGCTGGAAATTTGTTGAAAAAGATGATATGTCATTCTTCAAACTTCTGGATGACCCGTTCAAACTGTGTGCAAAAATAGATTTTACCGAAGAATCAGAAGACTCGTTTGAAATCTTTCTCTACGGTCAGGTTGGAGAAGAAATTATCAATTTTGATGAAATATATGATACGATTCAAAATGGAGAAAAGTACAGCAGAATAAGAAGTTTAGGTTTTGTAGAATATCCTGCGCAAAATATTTATGCAATGATGCGTGCTTTTAACTCGTTTGATGTATACAGAAATACGGAAAACAAATTTATTGTAAAAACTTACCGTGCAGGTCTAATTAACGAACTTAAAAATCTTGATGTAGAACTTGTTTTAAGTGATGAATTCCAGAAATTCTGGGAACAGATGTCAACATTTTCAACATCTGAAAATCTGGAACTTCCTCAAGGTATTAACGCAGAATTCCGTGAATATCAAATCAAGGGCTTTGGCTGGCTATGGTTTATGTATAAGTACGGTTTAAACGGAATACTTGCCGATGATATGGGGCTTGGTAAAACACTTCAAGCACTGGCTGCAATTCAAAAAGCTAAAGAAGAAGACGGGGCTATGCCGACACTTGTAATATGCCCGACAACAGTTGTATTTAACTGGGAAGCCGAAATTCAAAAGTTTGCACCTACGTTAACAACTCTAAAAATTTCCGGCGCGGACAGAAAACATTTGTTTAAAGAAATCCCGAATTACGATGTTGTCATAACGAGTTATGCACTTGTTAGACGAGATATTAACAAGCTCAAAGAATACAATTTCAGATACGTAATTCTTGATGAATCGCAGAATATTAAAAATGCAATGTCGCAAACTGCACAGGCCGTAAAAAAATTGCAGGCAGTTCATAAACTTGCACTATCCGGTACCCCGATTGAAAACAAACTTGAAGAATTATGGTCTGTATTTGATTTTCTTATGCCGGGATTTTTGTTCAGCGTTTCTGAATTTAATTACAGATATGTAAATCCGATTATGGAACGTCAGGACAAAACAGTTGAAAAACGTTTAAAATTACAAATTTATCCGTTCATTCTGCGTCGTATGAAACGTGACGTTGCAAAAGACCTTCCTGATAAAGTTGAAAACATTGCATACTGCGAACTTACAGATGAACAAAGAGATTTCTACCTCCAGATTCTTGACAGTACTAAAGAAGAATTATTCAAATCAATTGAACAAAACGGACTTGAAAAGAGCAGACTGTCAATATTCTCGGCACTTCTCAGATTGCGTCAAATCTGCTGCCACCCGAGACTTTATGATAAAAACAACGTAAAAAATATTATGAAATCAGGCAAATTTGAAAAACTCAAATCTATGCTTGAAGAAATCATAGATGAGGGACACAGAATACTATTATTCAGCCAGTTTGTCGACATGCTTGATATTATTAAGGCATGGCTTGAAAGAGAAGGCATTCCTTACGAATATTTGACAGGGAAAACAAAAGACAGACAGGGAGCTGTTGAAAGATTTAATTCAACGCCGTCAATACCTATCTTCCTGATAAGTTTGAAAGCCGGCGGAACAGGGTTGAACCTGACAGGCGCGGATTACGTAATCCATTACGATCCGTGGTGGAACCCTGCTGTTGAAGATCAGGCAACAGACAGAGCCTATCGTATCGGCCAGACTAAAAAAGTTTTTGTCTATAGACTTATTACAAAAAATACTGTTGAAGAAAAAATCCAGAAGCTTAAAACTGTCAAACGCAACCTTGTTGACAGCGTAATATCCGTTGACAGAAATATCGTTAAATCTCTTACAATGGACGATATTAAAGAAATATTCTCGGTTGATTAAGCGGTCTTTAATAATTCATAGCATCTTCCATAAGGACTTTATACGCACAGCTTGCCCCCATATCTGACGTGTTACAGTCATCTTTATGGTCATTTCCGTAGATTCCGTCACCGTAAGGTAAAACTTTTCCTTCGTTATTTAAATATAAATAAAATATATCACGACCAACTTTATTGGGTTTTGCTTTACCATTGACATCAACCGTAAAACGTATCGGAGGTTCTCCCCATAAAACTCCGCCGCTATCATTACTCATAAAACGAAATCCAATATTCATTCCATTTGCCAGTTGAATAGGATAAGCAAATTGATAAGGAATATCCCACGTTTCAGTTATTGTTTTATTATTCAATTTTTTATACGCAGACATCTCAGGGACACAAGCTTCCGTTTTGTTAAAAAAATATCTGTCACAAACTTGAACAACTTTCATTTTTGATACGTACATATTAATAACAGTTTTCTGTGCATCTTTGGCGGCTTCATAACCATCTGTTTGCGCTATCTTGTATGCATCCGGTATCCAAGTAGATGGCGGCCCGCCCATATCATTTACGATATCATTAGTTGCGCTTTGCAAAATAGAATAAGCTTTTTTAAGTCCTTCAACGTATCCTTTATTTTTAACATTATTTATAAGTGAAGATAAAGTCATCGCAGCAACCACGCCGATGATGCCAAGGGTAATGAGAACTTCAGCAAGAGTAAACGCGGCTTTCTTTTTCATTGAAGAGTAAAGGGGGAAAGCATCTATTTTTTCATTCGCACCTGTGTGGGAGAAGGTGGGACGAAGTTCAGGATGAGGGGTGGGTGAGGACGGTTCAGAGGAACACAAGCACCGAGGGCAGGAAGGCAGGCGATTTTCATTTATAGATAGCTTGGTCAAATTGTTCAAAGACTTATTACCGATACTAGCGTGACATACTGACCTCTTGACATCCGGCAGCGTTAATAGCTTACCCTCATATTTTCTTAGCTTCCTACCTTCTAAATTTACCCTCTCCCTTAATCCCTCTCCCGAGAGAGGGAAAAGATTTTCGATAATAGCTTCGCAACTTTGCCTCTTGACATCTTTGTATCTAATGAAGAGATGCTGAAACAAGTTCAGCATGAAATTTCTTAAACAAGCTTGACCACTTGTCCTCCTGCCTTCCTGACCTCCGGTTAGCCGAGATGTGCCCCCCCCCCGAAGTTCTTAATAATTTCTAATATTTCCATAATTCTCTCCATTCTTTTAAGCTATATTATTTATTATAACATAATATATAAAAAAAGACACCCATATTAGAGTGTCTTTCAAAGTTTTCGATTCAAAAAACTGCTTATTTTTTGTTAACAGCTTCTTTGAATTTTTTACCAGCTGAGAATGCCGGAACTGTAGTTGCAGGGATTTTTAATTCCTTGCCTGTTTGAGGGTTACGACCGATTCTTGCTGCTCTTTTTCTTGATTCAAATGTACCAAAACCTACTAAAGTAACTTTTTTGCCTTTAGAAACTGTTTTTTGGATAGTTTCAATTAAAGCGCTCAAAACTTCTGAAGCTTCTTTTTGTGTAACACTTGATTTTTTTGCAATTTCTTGTACTAATTCTTCTTTGTTCATGATAAAACTCCTTCTTCTTTGTACATAAATCATTATAGCCGAATTTTTTCAGAACGCAAGCTTTTTAACGTTTTTTTACAAATTTTTACCGGAAAAACATTTAAACAGATGAAATTATTTAACAAAAAGTAATGAAATATGCTAAATTTAAACAATTATAATTCGTTTTTGATATAATGTTGTAGGAATTACGGGAGTACAAAAAAGGTTTTTCACAGATGAAAGAAAGAGTTATATTATTCACAATAGTCTTCGGACTCGGAATTTTTATTTACATCTTTCAAAGTTACTTCAATACAGTATGGGGGCTGGCGCTTTTATGTACATTTATGTTTATTTATGCGCTGTTTATGAACCTTTCATACAAACTAAAAAAGAGAAAACTGCAAAAATATCCCCAAATTATTAATCCGGATTACAAGCCTTTTGTTTCTGTTTTAATACCGGCACACAATGAAGAAGCCGTCATAGCAGGCACTGTTGAAAATATATTAAATATGGATTACGAAAACTTTGAACTTATCGTAATCGACGACAGAAGTACTGATAATACGGCTTCGGTTATTAAAGATTTAGAAAGCAAATTTGATAAAGTAACTGCCTTAATAAGACCTTCAGATGCATTCCCGGGCAAATCCGCAGTTTTAAACGATGCTTATAAAATTGCAAAAGGAGAAGCCATACTTGTATTTGATGCCGATGCAACAGTCGAGACGGACTTTCTTTCCAAACTTATTCCAAACCTCGAACCAAAAGATGTCGGAGCTGTTCAGGCAAGAAAAGTTATACGCAATAAGAATCAGAACCTTCTAACAAGATGCCAGAATAATGAATACACGATGGATACACATTTTCAAGTAGGAAGGGATTCCATTAAAGGTGCAGTTGAACTCAGAGGAAACGGTGAACTTATAAAACGGCAGGCAATTGATGATATAGGAGGCTGGAATAATTATACAATTGTTGATGATCTTGATATGTCAACAAGATTACATATCAAAGGCTGGGATATAAGATTCTGCCCTGATGCCATAGTTTATGAAGAAGGGATTATGTATATAAGACCTCTTTACAGACAAAGAAGAAGATGGCTGGAAGGGACTATACGCAGATACCTTGAGTATGCCGGAGATGTACTATTTTCAAAAGACATGTCTTTACGTGCAAGCCTTGATATGACAGCCTATATTACAGAGTTTATAATGCCGGGGTGGCTTTTGATGGAAATACTTATCAGAGGGTTTAAAGTATTGGCAAAACAGGCACCGCCTCACATGCTTTATTCATCAATTTTCATCGGATGCATAATCGGTTTCGGATTCTTTTTTGCCGCAAGATACGCGCTCAGAAGATATGACTATATGCCGAGACTAGATGCTACTTTTGAAGCACTTGAAACTTCAGTTTATCTTTTTATAATATGGTTCCCGCTTGTACTGTTTATTTGCTTTAAAATTCTTTTTATGAAAAAAGACATGAACTGGGGCAAAACCGCTCACGGACTTGTTATGGAAGAAGAAGCAAGCATTAAAGCATTTATTAAAAAAGAACTTGAAAAAACTAAACAATATACATTAGAATACACCGAAAAGTATACGGAGAAATTAAAACAAATAATTTCTGAAAAAACTGAAAATGCACTCTCCGTAGAAAATGAAGCCGAAAAAGGAGAAAAATAAATGACTACAGAAACACTTATAGACGTTAAAAATAAAATTCGTGATGTAAAAGATTTCCCCAAACCCGGAATTATCTTCAGGGACATTACAACCGCATTGAAAGAGCCTGAAACTTTAAGAGTAATGATAGATTATCTTTGCGATCAATTTAAAGACATAAAAATAGATTATATTGCAGGAATTGAAAGCCGCGGTTTTATATTCGGCATGCCAATGGCATATAAACTTAACGCCGGATTTGTACCTATCAGAAAACCTAATAAACTGCCGGCTGAAACTTATTCTCAGGAATATGAACTTGAATACGGTACGGATAAAATTGAAGTGCACAAAGACGCATTTCCACAGGGCGCAAATGTATTAATAGTTGATGACTTACTTGCAACAGGCGGAACTGCAGAAGCAGCCTGCAAACTCATCAAAAAAACAGGAGCAAATTTAGTTGGTATAGCATTTTTAATTGAACTTACAGATTTAAATGGACGTGAAAAACTCACAGATTCACCAAGAACCGTTTCAATGCTAAAATATTAAAAAACAGGCATAATGCCTGTTTTTTTTTGACCGCATAATTATAATTAATATAAAAATTTTCAGGAGAAAAAATTGCTTTTTGAATTAACGATTGTAAATATGCTCTTTTGTCACGACAAGATTTTCAGGGACATAATTTTTTAAATATTCAACTGCTTCTAGCGGAGTATCTGCAAGATAATAAAGATTTTTCGCCTCATCACGGGCAAAATTTTGCTCTATAATTTCATCAAAAAAGTCGACAAGTTTATTATAAAATCCGTTTATATTTAATAAAACTATCGGCTTATTGTTATAACCTAATTGTTTTTGTACAATCATTTCTGAAAGTTCCTCTAATGTTCCAAACCCGCCCGGCAGAGCAACAACCGCATCTGACAATTCATCCATTTTAGCTTTCCTGCTTCTCATACAAGGAGTTACAAAAAGTTCCACACATTCATCAGTGTGAACGCCCATATTATGCAATTTTTCTGGCATTACACCTGTTATTTGCGAACCGTTTTCTTTAACTTTTTCAGCACATGCCCACATCAATCCCAGTGAACTTCCGCCATAAACCATGTCAAAACCAGATTTGCCAAGCAAATCTCCGAATTCACAAGCAGCTTTATAATAAGATTTATCTAGGAAATTACACGAAGAAGCAAAAACACAGACACATTTTTTACTCATCAAAGCCTCCACCGATTTTGTAATAATAAGAACATTTCACGCCAGTGCCTGTTTCCGAACAATCTTTTTTCAATTCATCCATACTGCTGTCAAACCCGAAAGGTTCTATCTTTCCGCCGTCATAAATATTCACACCAAAAATATCCTTGCCCCACCTGTTAGGAGGCAGCAAACCGTTTATATCAAACATCATTATGAACAATGCATCATCAAACTTTTCACTTTTTATATCCTTCAACCCGACTATCGTATTATTTTCCGCAAAATAAAAATCTTCAAAATAATAACGCTGCCCAGCATATACTTTTGCCCCGTTCATATAACGTGGTTTGTAATGTCTTACTGGAATATTATAAGTTCCAATACGTAAATAAGGTTTTACAATTGCAAGAAGAATCATTTCTCGCTGCTGCGGGGTTTTTGCCTTATTCATACTTTTTATCATATCATCAGTTACATGCGCATTTATAACTGAAAACATATATTCTACCCGGTTGAACTTCTCATTCCATTTAGAAATAAAATTGGCCTGACGGCTGTTTTCTATTGAAACAGGCATAATAAGCAATAAAATACCCAACATTACAAATAGTGCTATGGAATATTCAAGTCTCCAATACTTTTTTGCGTCCATATAACTTACCTATGCCATATCAATTCGTTTTTTTTCTTCAACAAGTTTTTCGTATACCCATTCCGGAACAAAATTTTTACCGAGTATAATCTGTCCGTTCATAATATTGGGGGCGTGAAAATCAGACCCGCCTGTCACGATAAGTCCAAGTTCTTCAGCCATAGAAGAAAAATATTCAACACATGCCGGTGAATGTTTTCTGTGGTAGGCTTCAATTCCGCGTAATCCGTATTGCATAAGTTCCTTAATTAATTCCTCTGCAATATCTATATCATGAGGATGTGCAATAACAGGAATACCTCCAGCATCATATATAATTTCCACGGCATCCTGCGGAGATACTGTTTTTCTTTGAACATAAACAGGAGAATCGTCATGAATGTACTTTGAATAAGCTTCTATAACACTAGTGGTTCCCCCTGCATTTGTAATCGCTTTTGCTATATGAGGTCTGCCTATACTGCCGCCTTCGGCCACCTGTTTTTTTATGTCGTCAAATTTTATTTTTATACCTTCTTTTTTAGAAAGAAGACTTATAATTTCTTTGGTTTGTTTTACACGCGCCTGCTGCTGAAGTTTAAGCATATTTTGGAAATCACTGTTATTAACATCCATAAAATATCCCAAAATATGAACTTCATAGTTTTTATAAAGAGTATTAACTTCTATACCTTGAATAATTTCAAGTTTGTCTTCCCTGTTTGAATTTTTTAAATATTCCTTTGCCACAGGATATGACAGTACATTGTCATGATCTGTCAAAGCGATTACCTGCAGCCCGACATCAATTGCCGTGTCTACAATTTTTTCGGGCGAAAAAACACCGTCCGAATAGAGGGTATGAATGTGTAAATCACTTTTCATTGGCCGCTTCCTTTTCTTTATCTGATAACAAAAAAATTCTTTTTATAGCAACAGTATGCCCGTTTGTTGGGTTTACTTCAACCTCAACAGCATTAATTTGGACGACATTACCGTCTGCTACATCATATCGCTCTGGTACTACAGTTGTAAAACGATTCAGAGAAGTTTTATAATCCATGCCGATTACACTATCCGCAGTACCGCAAAAACCGGCATCCGTTATATACCCCATATTATTCATAACTTGTTCATCAGCAGTCTGAACATGCGTATGAGTACCGAAAAATGCACTAACTCCCAATTCAGAACATAAACGGCCGAAACAAATTTTTTCAGCAGTCGCTTCTGCATGAAAATCAACAATCACAACAGGTGTTATTTCTTTTAACCGTTTTATTTCTTCGACGGCCTTATCCCATTGAGATTCCACAGGTGACATAAAGACCCGCCCAAGCAGATTTATTATCCCTATTTTAATTCCGTTACCAATTTCAAAAATCCGGCTGCCCGATCCGGGGGTATTTGCAGGATAATTAAATGGTCTAACCAATTTATCAGCTTTGTCGATGTAGTTAAAAATTTCTTTTTTATCCCAGATATGATTGCCTGATGTCATACAATCAACACCATATTCACACAGATCATTATAATTTTTTTCTGTTAATCCAAAACCGTGAGATGCATTTTCTACGTTTGCAATTATAAAAGAATGGGTTGACGGAACTGATAAAGTATTTTCAATACCGTTAAAATTTTCACTCAAAAAATTCCTAACGGCAAATCTGCCCGGTTTTCCGACCAGATCACCAAAAAATAAGATTTTTAAATTTTCATCATCACTCTTTATCATAATTTATATGTATGTCCGGAGAGCAGGAAGTCAGGCTTTTAGAAGAAATCAGCTTGGCCTCCTGTCTTCTGAACTTCTAGTTTTCTGTCTTATTTTGCTATCTCAGTTGTTCTGAACTCTCTTACAACCGTAACCCTTATTTGTCCCGGATAATCAAGTTCATCTTCTATACGTTTTGCAACATCTCTGGCAAGTTTTTGAGAAGCCAGATCATCGAATTTTTCCGCTTCGACAATGATTCTAACCTCACGTCCTGCTTGCACCGCAAAAGATTGTTTTATACCGTCATAGCTATTTACTATTTCTTCAATCTTTTGCAGACGTTTGATATAAATTTCAAGAGTATCCCGTCTTGCACCAGGTCTGCCGGCTGAAATTGCATCTGCAACTTTTACAAGTACAGCTTCCACAGTGTTTGCCACTACATCATCATGGTGAGCTTCTATTGCATGAATAACCTCAGGACTTTCACCGTAGCGTGCAGCAAGTTCCACACCAAGTTGAATATGTGTACCTTCCTGAGTTTGGTCAACAGCTTTACCGATATCATGCAAAAGCCCTGCACGTTTTGCGATTTTTTCATTAGCACCGATTTCGGCAGCAAGCATGCCTGCAATATGTCCGACTTCAAGCGAATGTTTCAAGACATTTTGCCCGTAGCTTGTTCTGTAATAAAGGCGGCCGAGAGTTTTTATAAGCTCTTTATTTAAGCCCATAACTCCCATTTCCAGGGCTGCATTTTCACCTTCTTCCCAGATTTTTCTATCAATTTCTTCCTGAGCTTTATCAACCATTTCTTCAATGCGGACAGGATGAATGCGGCCGTCAACAATAAGTTTTTCGAGTGCAAGTTTTGCTATTTCACGTCTTACCGGATCAAAGCTTGATAATACAACTGCTTCAGGGGTATCATCAATAATTAAATCAACTCCGGTTAATGTTTCAAGCGCTCTGATATTGCGGCCTTCGCGTCCGATTATACGTCCTTTCATTTCGTCATTAGGCAAAGCAACAACTGAAACAGTTGTTTCAACCACCTGTTCTATCATACATCTTTGCATTGTTGTCGATAAAATTTCTTTTGATTTTTCGAGAGAAATTTCTTTTATTTTAGCTTCATTTTCTTTAATTAGCTGCATCTGTTCCTGAGCCAAATCATGCTTTAGCTGTTCAAGAAGCATATTTTTAGCGTCTTCTGCAGACATCCCGGAAATTCTTTCAAGCTCTGTTGTCTGCTTTTGAACAATTTCTGCAAGATAATCTTCTTTTTCAAGGAGTTCATCTATTTTCCTTTGCACTTGAAGATCTTTGTCAGTATACTCCTGAATTTTGTCTTCAAGCATATCTTCACGTTTTGCGAGTTTTTGTTCTTGTCTTGTAAGTTCCTGTCTTCTCTCTCTTTCTTCTTCGTTTAATTTTTCTCTGTCCTCCTGAAGCTCCTCAATAGCTTTAATCCGTGCTTCTTTCAGGAGAAGTTTTTCTTTTTCTTCTAATGCTTTTTTGTCTTTTTCAACGGATAAAAATGCAGATTTCATTTTGCTTTGCTGGACAAAAAGCACAGCGATTAATGCTATTACCGCAATAACCGCAATAATCAATAAAAAGTCCATAAAGTTTTATACCTTATCCTTTTCTATTTTTTAATAATACACGCAATGCCCGATACATATATCCTATCGAGCCTCAATTAAATTTTATTTTAAGTGAATTTTATTGCATATATTTCCAAAAAATATTTACCTACTACATCTGTCAATATAATAACATGATTATATATTTTTGTATAGTATAAATTTAAAAATTGATACATATAACATAGGTACTTATATCGCAGTTTAAACTAAACAGGATATAAATTGTCACCCTGAACTCGTTTCAGGGTCTAAGTACTGTGAGATGCTGAAACAAGTTCAGCATGACGTTTTTACTCATAATTAGTGCAAATTGCGATATAAGTAGCATAACATAGTGATTTACAAAAAACAGTAAAAGTGCTATACTACGACTGAAAAAGGAGAGAGAAAATATGGAAATTAAAGTTTCACAGGACGTAAAAAATACATCCACTGAAGTTTTAGTTATTAACAAGTTTGAAGGTGAAAAAACTTCGCAAGAACTTGCTAATACTTATGCAGTAGATAAAGACCACTTTGAAGGTAAATTCGGACAGACTTACCTGCTGCACACATTAGGAAAAATTTCTGCCGATAAAATTTTAATTATAGGTTTCGGTAACAAAGAAGAATTTGATCGCAATAAAATGAGAGAAGCAGTTGCAAAGGCCATAAAAAAACTGCATCAAATAAAAGCTAAAAAGGCCGTATTTGATTTTGACGTTAATGTTGATTACGGTAAATCATCCGCAATCGGCGCAATGATAGCCGATTACGCTTATGACAAATATAAATCAGAAAAAGCTCATCATCTTGATGAAATTACATTCGCAAAATTTTCTGAAGCAGATGTGCAAGAAGGGATTATTTTTGGCGAAGCAATGAAATTTACAAGGGATCTTGCAAATACTCCGGCTCAAATTGCCACACCTTCAAAACTCGCTGAAATAGCTAAAGGTTTGGAAGGTATTGAAACAAAAGTATTTGATAAAGATGAAATTGAAAGAATGGGAATGGGCGCTTATTTAGCCGTAGGGCAGGGAAGCGTACAGCCGCCGAAATTCATACACATGAAATATACAGGTAAAAACGTTAAGAAAAAAATCGCCCTTATCGGAAAAGGTATATGCTTTGATTCTGGCGGACTCGATATCAAACCCCCTTCATCAATGCTTACGATGAAAGATGATATGTCAGGCGCCGCATGTGTATTAGGCGTTATGAAAGCATTATCAAAATTACAGCCGGATGTTGAAGTTCACGGTATTATTGCCGCTTGTGAGAATATGCCCTCAGGCTCATCATACAAACCCGGCGATATCTTAACAGCAAAAAACGGTAAAACAATTGAAGTAGATAACACAGATGCAGAAGGAAGATTAACTCTTGCAGATGCACTCTGTTATGCGTGTGAACTCGGAGTTGATGAAGTTATAGATATTGCAACACTTACAGGCGCCTGCATGGTAGCTCTCGGAACAGTTGCTTCAGGCATTATGGGTAACGATGAAGAAATGATTGCAAGGTTAATCAAAACCGCAAAAGATTCCGGCGAAACTTACTGGCAGTTACCGATGTTCAAAGAATATATGGACAGCTTGAAATCAGATATTGCTGATATGAAAAACACAGGATCGCGCTACGGCGGAGCATCAACTGCCGGCTTGTTCCTGCAGGAATTTGTAAAAGATACAAAATGGTGCCACATAGATATTGCAGGAACCGCGTATCTTGAAAAACCGCAGAAAGAATTTATAGCAGGTGCTACTGGCACAGGTGTCAGAACACTTTTGAATTATGTAACAAGATAATAATTTAAACAGGTCGGGGTTTACCCCGACCTATTTTACTTACAGTCACCACTGAAATAAATTCAGGGCAGGCTCTGAACCTGTTTGACTGCTTTTGCCGAAATCTATGATTTCGTGCAAAATGTCCCAATGCGGGCAGTGTCTAATCCTTTAAGCTTAAAATTTACCTGATTTTTGCTAAAAATTCACCGACTTTTCTTAGATATCTTTTTGCAATAGGCGAAAGTTCTTCTAAAGAATCACTCGATATTCTTCCATACTCATCAACAGGGATTTCAAACTTAGATACATATTCAACTTTTCCTTCGATTAAGTCGCCGGAAAGCGTTAATTTATCACCTTCAGTAATATCAAAAGTCCAAGGATTAATCCCACTAGCAAAATGTGGATTCTTTCTTATAATAGAAGAACCATTTCTCTTTTTTGTCATCAACGGTTCTGAAACTGATCCGTCACTATTAACTACCCGTAAATTCGCCTCATAATCATTTGGAGAGCCATGATATGCTTGGCTTTCTTTTGTAAATAAATAAGTTCTACCACCATGTCTAAATAATCTTGTTTCCATTGACATAATTTTTACCTACTTTCTTTTTTTGTTATTAACTACACATTTTTATAAAGTTTTGCAGGTCAAAAAAATTGCTACGGGCGCAATACATCCTATCCTATCCTATCCTATGAGGATTATATCAAGGGTTTCAGCCTTTTTAAATTCGTATTTACATTTTGTTACATATGGGGATTTTTTACTGTATAACTTATAAACCCTCTCCCTTTATCCCTCTCCCGAGGAGAGGGATAAGTTTTTAACTCCCTCCCCGTTCGTGGAGGGAAAGTTTGAAAGTTCTCCGATCTCAGCTCGCAAGCCGCAGACCTACAATGCCCAAAATGATTAAAGCAAATGATGTAACTTTCAAAACACTTACACTCTCATGAAAAAATACCATTCCGATTACACTTATCAACAAAATTCCCAGAGATCCCCATATTGCATAAGCTACGCTCATATCAATCGTTTTCAAAGCATAAGATAAAAACAAAAAACATAATACATAACCAATAACCGTTCCGATTGACGGCATTAAAACAGAAAACCCGTTTGACATTTTTAAAAAAGTAGTTGCTAATGTTTCAAAAATAATTGCAAGTATTAAATATAACCAGCTCATATATCTTTCCTTCCAGAAAAATCATAAAAGATTTACTATACAAAAAAACATACACCATATTGTTGCAAAACAGAAAGTTCTGTGCGCAAATTAATTTATCAGATTATCTTATAAATTTAACCAATCTCTAGCTGACCGTTTTATCTTTTGCTCCAAAAAATTCAAGAATTTTATTATAAAATTTTTTCTGCCATAAACCTACGTATGTTGTAACAACCATTGTCACAACAAAATACAAATAAGTTGTCTGAACAGGATTATAAATCCAGTAAATATCATGATTAGCACGCTCAGATATAGGAACACCGTTCAAATACATAAATATTGCAGTCATTATATACATTACAAGCAGATGATTAGCCATAATATGATAGGTAACCTTCCCCATATCCTGCACAAATTTTATATCCTTAACATAAGGGAAAAGAATTTTGACGGTAAATAATGAAGCCCAAATACCCGTCAAAGCCGTAATAACAGGGACAATCAACTGTTCATCAAATCTTGCCCACACAAGGACGTAACTTAAACCTATACCATGCTCAGGGTCGTAATCTCTGTTAAACATCCACAAAATTGACTGTAGTACAAAGACAATTCCAAACCATTTAGGAGTAAAAATATTATAATTATCTTTTATATAATGTTTGTAAAAATACCCTAGATATACAAAAAACAATGAAAACATTGTTCTTATAACAATAAGCATCAAAGGTGTTACTGGAAAAATCTTAGAAAACGGAATTGCCAGTATTCCAAGCAGAACAAAAAATCCAAGGTGTACAAATTTATTTTTTGTAACCGCGTTTAGAGCCCTGAACACAAACAAAAAAGCTATCATTGTCATAAACAACTGGGTGACAAACCACAAAGGACAGGACAGATCAAACTGATGACCGTTTAAAAACGGGGTAATAAAAAAATTCTTGAAACTCAAAGGCATTCCCCAAAATTTTCCGGTCAGCTTTGCAATCAATATTGTTACAAGCATATAAAATAAGTTATACCAGAAATATGGTACTAATAAACTTTTTATTCTGCGTTCAACAAATGTTGATACATCTGTCAAATATTTATCCTTAAACAAGCAACCCGATATAAAGAAAAATAAAGCAAGCTGAAAAGAGTAAGGCGGGAAAATTCCCAGAAGGGAAAACTCCAAATGCCCTGAAACCACCAGTAAAATCGCCAGAGCTTTTAATACGTTCATCTCGTTAGAAAATAATTTATCCATACAAAAAATGATAACATAAAAATTTTGGGATATAATAAAACACAAGGAGGGTAATAATGACTATTCTTGTTTTAGGCGGAGCCGGCTATATTGGATCTCATACAGTTTATGAACTTATAGACAACGGAGAAGACGTTGCGGTTATTGACAACCTTCAAACAGGACATGAAAAAGCTATTCACCCGAAAGCTCGTTTTTATAAAGGAGATATAAGAAACAGAGAATTTCTGGACGGGGTATTCAAAAAAGAAAATATTGATGCGGTAATTCATTTTGCAGCAAGTTCACTTGTCGGTGAAAGCATGGAAAAACCTTTAAAATACTATGATAATAACTTTTGCGGTACAAAAATATTACTTGATTCAATGACATCAAACGGAATAGATAAAATAGTATTTTCATCCACTGCAGCAGTTTACGGCGAACCTGAAAGAATTCCGATACTCGAAACAGACAGAACAGAACCGACAAACACTTACGGGGATACAAAACTATCCATGGAAAAAATGTTCAAATGGGTCGGACAAGCTTACAACATTCGTTATGTTTCACTAAGATACTTTAATGCCTGCGGAGCACACAGTTCTGGCGAAATCGGAGAAGATCATAGTCCGGAATCACATTTGATTCCGTTGATTTTACAGGTTCCGAACGGAAAACGAGAGTTTATATCAGTATTCGGAAATGATTATGATACAAAAGACGGCACCTGTGTAAGAGATTACATTCACGTGACAGATCTTGCTCAGGCACATATTCTTGCCGTTAAATATCTTCAAAACAGCGGGGAAAGCGATATCTTTAACCTAGGAAACGGAGTCGGATTTACCGTAAAAGAAGTAATTGAAACCTCCAGAAAAGTTACGGGACATCCAATACCCGCAAAAATGGCACAAAGACGGCCAGGAGATCCGGCTAGGTTAATTGCTTCAAGTGAAAAAGCAAAAAAAATCTTAGGCTGGAGTCCAAAACATAACTCTCTCGAAGAAATAATATCAACAGCATGGCTGTGGCATAAAAAGCATCCAAACGGGTTTAATAAATAAAGGGAGAAATCATGATTACGGCAGAAGTTTTGGACAAAGGTTTTAACAATATTTCTATCAGATTCAGCGACAAATGGGCGAGAATAGTTTGTGATGATTATCTCTTTGATTTTTTGAATCATCAAAAAGGGAATTCAGCCCTAAAACTTGCAGAATACATTTTAACTAAATATCAAGAATTAGCAGGTTGCCCTTTGCAAATTACGAAAGATTCTTTAACCATAGAAATCCTGTTCCATGTATATATGGATTTGCTTTCAACTTTATTTTTAATGTCAAAAAATTCTATCCCAAAAGAGTTATATAAGAAACTTGAGGCTACCTTCAAAGAAATAAAACGTCATATGGATATAATCGACTGCGGGGAGTTGTCTGTAGATACAAACAGACATGTATGGGATGAACTTGAAAAATACCATAAATTTATCTATAAACTATACATTGCTGCTAAAAAAATTGCGGTTAACAAGAAGAAAAAGAAATAACTTTTAAATAAAATTAGCAAAAAAAATTAAAGGACAGGATAATATCCTGTCCTTTAACTTGGGCTCAGAGGGGCTCGAACCCTCGACCAATTGATTAAGAGTCAACTGCTCTACCAACTGAGCTATAAGCCCAAGATTTTTCTTGATATTTAGTAGTTTTGCAAACCAATTTTAACAAAAGTGCCTGAAGATGTCAACTTAACTTTAAATTCACTCTTTAAATAAAATATTATAATTATCTTCACCGATAAGTCGTATTCTTATCTCTTTTATTTTATCATCATACTTTTTGGTAGGTTCATTTATTTTTTTTGCAAGCTCTTTCATCATAGCATACTGACGAATTTCTATTTCTGCTACCTGAACATCTTCCAAACGATTCTCTTTTATCATCTGCTTCATAAAAACATCAATTGCATTTTGCAAAATTTCAATCTGACGCATAACATATTTGTTTATAGGCTTGCCTTGAGTTTGTGCCTGTTTAATTTTATGTTCAAGGAGTTCAAGCTCCTGTTCATCCGTTAATTTTTCACTCATGTAATTCTCCAATTTAATTATAACTTAAATTTTAAAATTTGGAAAATTATTCCCGATATTCTATATAACTGCCATTGGGAGTTTGTTCATACCATTTGCCTTTTCTTTCAACCAGTATCCTGTAATTTCCGTCAGTACTTATAAGAGTTCTGCCAATACTGCTGCGGTTGTATAATTTAAATCCTTCCGGGATTGAAAGTTTGGAAGCTGGTTTATTGGCAGTATCACCTGTGTTATTTAAATGCGATGCCGACGCTGAAGAATTATTACTTCCAGGTAACGTTACACGCATTTTAGGTTTACTCTGAGTTGGAGCCATCTGATTGAATTCCGGTTCTGTACTTGTTGTAATACTTGTTCTGCCGAATTTGTCCGCTTTAACATTTAAAAAATTACCTGTACTTGATTCTTTGATAGAAATGCCTTTTGCGACATCTTCAAATTCAATATTTAAAACAATGTTTCCGTTTTTCTCAATCTGCACTTTACCATTAGAAATTCTTGCTCTTACGGGATTACCATCGGCAGTATAAGTAACATCTCTCCAATTAGCAATAATTGTAGTTGTTTTCGGAGTAAATTGTCCTGAATTTTTAGGCACATTAGATGTTACGGGAGCTGATACCGGTTGTGGATTTGATCTTGTCGAAGCTGATGATGTCAACTTACTTCCTGAAGAAGCCGAACCAATACTTGCCTTATTTAAAAATACGGCAGAAGTCTGTTTGAGAAAATCATTCAATGATATTTGTTCATCATACCCCGGATGCATAGGATCATGATAGGTGACAGTTTTTGTTGTAGGATCATAATTTACAATAGAAATATCATGTCCTTGCTGACCACCGATAATAGCTGTCATAATATCTTCTCCGGGCTTAAAATCATTTTCCAGCATTTGAGTAATTTTTCCGGGATATAAACCAGTTTGTCCATTTTTCCCTAATAAAGGAATAGCTGCAGTTTCATTACCGGCCATTGTTCGACCTGCTTTTATAATTCGGTCTAAACTAAAATCTTTGATATTTGAACCCGAAACGTTATCAGCTACTCTGATTCTGTCAACAAGCACTGCCTGCTGAAGCATTTCTATCCCCGGTGCATCTCCGCTAAACAAATTTGCATTATGAGTACTAATATTGATATTTAACGGTTTTCCATTCGGGAAAGTAACCGATTCACGATTGCCTCTGAGGTTGATTATAATGTCATTGCCGTTTTGTTCAAACATAGTATAAAGTTTTGCTTTTCCGGAAGGTGTATCAAGCATTGCATTTAAATTTGCCATTATTGTACAGGTATGTGTACCTGCTACTTGTGAAAATGATGCAGTCCCTAACGGAGGAAATAACTCTTCAAATTTTTCTCTTGAAAGTTTTATTTCAACAGCTGTACCATTATCATTAACATAAAGCTTTTGATTTCTGCCTGTTCCAACAGAACAAACTTCACCGTTTCCGACATACTGAGATATATCTTTTAAGTTAATTCCCTGTCCTAGATCTGTAACAAGCGGCTTGCCGTTAACTGCATCTGTAACTCTTTTTGACAATACATAATTCGGGTTGCTTTCAACAGTTTCAACAAGATCCCCCATATAATTTGCTTTCAAATTTTTCCTGGTAGCAGAATCTATTTTTGAAGTCAAACCGACTTTTGATTTAAGCCTGCTTAACCAGCTTCCACCTGAGGATGAATTATTATCAAATCCGCTTCCTGCAATGATATTGCCAGATGAGGGGTCTAAAGCTGTTTCGTGATAAACATCTGCGAAATATTTTTTGAAAGTATCCGGCTGTAAACGCATTGCCGCATGATCCAAAATACCATGTGGCATTGGTTTCATACCTGCATGTGTTAATAATGTATTTAGTTCATTCATAAATAAAGAATTATTGACTTGCCCGTAAGGACGTGCATTTGCTGCATATTGATAGTGCTCAGCCAGCTTGTCTAAAATAGCAGCCTCTGAAGCTCCTCCGTCTATAAGTTTGAGAGCCTCCTGTGCCGTTCGGTGCATTTCTCTATAGTAATACGGTTCTAAGCCGGTTCCATCAGGGTAATAATGTCTATAATTTTCATTATAAGGTTTATACTCGTCAGGAATTCTTTTTAAATTAACTTTTTGTAATACCTTATCAAATCTGTATGGATCCCCATATCTTCGTGCAATTTCTTCAATTTGTTTAGATTCATTCTCATACAAGTTGCTTGGTACGCCAGCCCCACGAATTTTACCAGGGTTTACAGGAAGACGTCCATTACCTTTGTACCCGACAGCAGAAATTGCATGCATTTGGTTCATTGTACTAATGTAGCTGTCGAGAGATTGAGTATATGCACCAGAATCAATTGCATCGTTCAAGAATGCTCTTGCTTCTCTTGAAGTTCTAATATATACCTTATCAATAGGCTTACCATCATTACCGACATAGCGGACTAATTCGTTTTCATTAATTTGTGGTAAAGAATTTCCGATTTCGGCTCTATTTGGAGAAATCTCAGGCTTACCAATTACCGCAGCATTCTCTCTACCTGCACGGCCTGCAACCGATGATCCATGGCTTGATATATCTTGCACATAATATCTCCCGCCGGATTTTCTAATAATTAAATGTTGACGCGAAACTTTGTTATAAGGATCATGTATTTTAATTCCATTATCGCCGGGATTCCTGCCGGCAATAATCTGTTCTCCATCCTGCATTGTAGATAATTTTGTCTGGATTTCAGGAGTGTTTAAATTCAACGAATAAAGATCACTTAAACGCAAAATTTCAGTTCCGTCGATTTCTACAAGCTTATTCTTCGGAAGAGTTTCTCCAACAGGGGCAAGATTATTTGAAGAAAAATTATTTACATCCATTATCTGGCCATCCGGCTCATAACCTATCAACTGAACTTCCGAATCAGGAATCACATCACCCGATACAGAAGAATTCTCTCTACCTGCACGGTCTGCAACAAATGTTCCATTCTTCGATATATCTTTTATGTAATACTTACCATCTATTTTTGCTATCTTTAAATGTTCTTTGGAAACAGCTCCCATATTACCAAAATCTTCAATTTTAATACCACATGTTCTTCCTGAACCAATGATTATCTCATCACCATTTTCCATAACTTGTAATATTGACTTAATATCAGGGGCATTTAAATCCACTTCCATGTAATACCCTAAAAACAACTTTTCACTTCCGTCGATTTCTACAAGTTGATTCTTGGGAAGATCTTTTCCAACAGCCGCAAGACCAACTGAAGAAACAGGTGCTTCTAGTCGTCCTTTAGGAGTTGTAAGGACTGTTGGGTCCGGATTTACCTGAACACGTCTTCCTGAGGCAATATCTGTACGTATTTGTTCAGCTGCATCTGCTGCACTTGACGAAGAAATCTGTTCAATATTTACTTGTGAGCCTGAAACAGTACTAGCAACATCTGCTGACTGAGACGTTCCGCCTTTAACATGCGAGATTCTAGCCAGAACTAAACCTGTCGCAATATCTATAAATCCATCAGCTTCTGTGTAATCTAAGCCGGAGAGAGTAGTTATTCCATAAGATGATGCTGCATTGATTATTTCTTCGGCCAATTCTG
>CASFPN010000041.1 GCA_949296425.1 uncultured bacterium | reverse complement strand
CTAAATAATTGCCGAGCTGACGCTGCTGTTGGATACTGAGTTCACTCATGGAACAAACACTTACCTTTCTTCCTATGCTTGCTGTTCATTAGATAATATCCTATACGGAAACCATATCCAATTTCTTTAATAAATTGCACAATTTTTTACATTGTGTAATATTGTTTTACTTTTTGCAATTAAATTTGTTTGTAGTAACATAACATTTATGAGTGGGATGATTAAAGCAATGGTTATGTCAGCAGGTGTAGGATCAAGACTTGATCCGCTGACAAAATTTGTCCCCAAACCACTGGTACCAATTGCTAACAAGCCAGTAATGGATATTTTATTTGAAAAACTTAAAACAATCGGGGTTGAGGATGTTATCTGCAACACATATTATCTTGCGGATCAAATTATTGAAAGATATACTAACAACAGTATAGGAATTAATTTTAACTATATAAAAGAAGAAAGCCTTTCCGGTACAGCCGGCGGTGTAAAAAAATGCCAGTTTTTCTTTGATAAAGGGCAAACGTTCATTGTGCTTTCTGCTGACGGGCTCACAAATGCAGATATTGAAAAAGGAATATCAATTCATAACAAATCAAATGCAATTGCAACAATAGGAATAAAACAAATTGATATGGAAGAAGTTCCGCATTTCGGAGTTGTAGTAACAGATGAAAACGGATATATTACCAAATTTCAGGAAAAGCCATCAGTTTCGGAAGCCAAAAGTAACTTTATAAATACAGGAATATACATATTTAATTATGAAATATTCAACTATATTCCTGCTGACACATTTTGCGATTTTGCGAAAAATGTTTTTCCCGAGCTTTTAAAAAAACATGCCATAAATACATTTATTATTGATGAATATTGGAGCGATATAGGCACTCTTGAACAATATAAACAATCAACACAAGACGTATTCAACGGGCAATGTTCTTTTACTCATGGAGATATAATCTCTACCTCTACAGGAGCCTATATAAGCGGAGAATCAAAAATAGATGAAAGTGTAAAATTTATAGGAAATTCTACAATCGGCAATAATACAAAAATCGGCCGGAACGTTATAATTGAAAACAGCATAATCTGGGATAACGTTATAGTTGAAGATAATGTACGTATTTCAAACAGTATAGTTGCATCAAATTGTACAATTAAAACCGATTTATATTCTCAAATTACCGGAGCTAATGAATTAATAGCAAGCGAAACCGTAAAAATTTATACTTGATTTTTAAAGTTTTTAATGGTAGATTATAGATATTGTCTGCCAAAGACAAAAAAGTATTGGCGGAACTATACCAATAAATCTGGGACTGTGGCGCAGCGGTAGCGCAGGGGACTCATAATCCCTTGGTCGTGGGTTCGAATCCCTCCGGTCCCAATTTTTTAATGCTTCCTAAATTTTAATACTCTGGATGGGATGAGAACCACAAGGCGGAGCCTTGTCCGGTTCGAACGCAAGGCGGCAGAGGGCGAAGGCTTGCCGGCAAAATGCGAAAGCATGTGATGACGGCAACCGTAGACCCGTTTAATGCCGCCGAGCAAGACAATCCCTCCGGTCCCAGTTTTTTAATGTGTGATTAGGCTTGGCTTTTGACGTTTATATGTGTTTGAGCATAGTTGTATATTTTAATGCATTGGTGCAATTTTGGTACAGTGTAAATCGGGTGAAAAACGACTTATTTTTAACTTAATTTTTTGTAATAATTAAATTATTTCTTTAATATTTTGTAATATAATCTGCTTACATTTAACGAATAAGGATTTACCATGCCGTATGATTTTGAATATCCCATTGATGATAACACTTTATTTATCCTGCTCGCATTGCGGTATCAGGGTTTTGTAGAATTAAGCGGCCTTGATAGCATATATGATGAAACTGTCAATTATGATTATACTCTTTTACGTAAATCAAGTATTAGGGAATGTGCAAAAGATTTGGGAAAAAGGGCATAACCCGAATATCCATTTTTAATGCTTGTATAATCTTCAATATTGTTGTAATAGAGGGGGAACATTTTCCGCTTTCAATACGATATATTTGTTTATCATGAATATCGGCCAGCTCAGCGAGTTCAGCCTGCGAAATACCTAATTTTATCCATTTTTCTGATATTACCCCGCATTTCCGTAAAAGATTTTTCAGCAAACCTGTTGATTACCCGATATGTGTCCCGAACAATTCAACAGAACCTTTAAGCGAGCAGGAACGTAAATGTTTAAAGCTTATAGCACTAGGCAAGACAAGAAAAGAAATTGTTCAAGAGCTGAAATTACTTAATATAAATTCTTACAACTACTTGCAAGCCGTAATATGCCGTAAACTTAATGCTAAAAATATAACTAATTCTATGACAATCGCATATGAACTTGGCTATCTAAAATAATTACTAAGTTTATTAATTTCTTAAATCGCCAGATACCATATTCTATGGGGAGTTAAAGCTTTCCGTATTAAAATCATATTACCCGAAAATAAGACATAAAAAACAAATATTAAGTTAAACCTATGCTTATTTTCATAAGTAAAACAAAGTATAATCATTAAGTTTTGAAAAAATAATCCTCAAGCAGGGTTGATTTTATGTTGTACATAGTACATAATATGTATAGGTATAAAAACTATGGAGATATTACTATGGCACAGTATATAGAAATTCCTCATATAGGACATGTTTTGCAAGATGAGTTTTTAGAACCTTTGGGACTTTCTCAAAACGCGCTTGCACTGGCTATTAATGTGCCGTCAAACCGAATTAATGCTATTATTAGAGGTCAAAGGTCTATAACCGCTGACACAGACTTAAGGCTGACAAAATACTTCGGACTTTCAAAGGGTTATTTCCTTCGCCTGCAAAACAACTTTGAGCTTTTAGAGGCCGAACGAAAAACAGACCTCTCAAATATTGTTCCATTCAACTACAATGAGCAAAAGAAAGCTATGTAAGATTTTGTGGACATTAAATTCCACTGCTAAGATTATGCAGACAAATCAGTTTTTATATTCTTTTTTAGTTGTAAATAGATAGTTTGAGTTTATATTTCTCACTTTTTTAAATTTTATTAGTTCGTTATAAACAACTGAAGTAATAGCAACTCCCCTATCTTCACCATTTTTAGTATTTAAAAAATTGAACTGTCTGTGTATAAGGTCAACATTTTCCCATTGTAAACCTAGATTTTATTCCTTTAATTTTTGCTAAACTCACAAAAAATTTTTGATAAAGAATTGCGGTTTCTTCTTGTGAATATTCTTTATCGTCAAATGTGATTATTACTTTTATCTCTTTTCTAATTTTCATAAAACCTCCTTTTAAATTTGCGTGTTAACTATAAACTTACTGTCATCCCGAACTTGTTAGACAAAGCGAACCAAAATTTTTGTCATCCTGAACTTGTTTCAGGATCTTAAAAATTTTGTGTGAGCCTGTCCTTACGAAGTGCAGCATCTTACATACTTAGAGTTAAACTTTTAGCTTGTAAGATCTCGAAATAAATTCGGGATGACAACAATATCTTACCGGTGTGGCGTGTTATAATTAGTCTATGAACAAAACTTATGCTGTCTATATAATGACTAATTATTCACAAACTTCTTTTTATATCGGGGTAACCGGAAATTTGCAAAAAAGAGTTTGGGAACATAAAAATAAATTCGTTGAAGGTTTTACTAAAAGATATAATATTGATAGATTAGTATATTATGAATTAACTGATTCTGTAGAAACTGCTCTCAATCGTGAAAAACAATTAAAACGGTGGCATAGAGATTGGAAAATAAATTTGATTAAAGAAATGAATCCTCAATTTAAAGATTTATCAATGGATTGGGAATAAATATTGTCATTCTGAATTTATTTCAAAATCTTACCAGTTTATTGTCATAACATCAATTTGGTAAGACCCTGAAACAAGTTCAGGGTGACAAAAATATAAATGTCATCCCGAATTTTTTATATCAGGCGGAACAGTTATGCATAAAACCTACAAGTTTTATTTACCCCTTTCGGGATCTTACCAGTTGGAAACAGAAACTGTAAGTTTGTTAGATTTTGCACTTCGTAAGGACAGGCTCACACAAAATTTTTAAGATCCTGAAACAAGTTCAGGATGACAAAAATTCTGGTTCGCTTTGTCAAACAAGTTCAACATGACATGGGGTAAAATTACAAAAACAGCAGGTAATAAATTACCTGCTGTTTAAATTATTTGATTTATTACTTATTGCTGCTGCCGCCAAACATCCAACCGAGAACAAGTCCGGCTGCTGCTGCTATCGCGCCCCATTTGCCCGCTGTTTTCCATTTGAAATTTTTGAATGCTTTCGTACAAGCTTCTGTAATTTCTGTTGTTGTACCTGCTTTGAACGCTTTTTTATCACTGTCCCATAGATTAACTACTTCATCAAGCACATTAGATGCCTTCGTTACGGCCTTCTGCTGTTCAGTAATTCTTTTATTTATTAAAGCTTCAACTTGTTCATACAATGTTTTTTTCTTCTTGAAGGGAGATAACAAGCTATCTATAACACTTTTTTTCTTTTGTTTAGCGGGTTTTGTAAGGCCTAATTCTTCAATATGTTCTTCTACGAATTGCTTGACAGTTTTTTTATTCTTATTCGGTAATGCTTTGAAGGCTTCTTCAAGTTTTTTATAACCGGCTAGTTTTTGATTCTGAAAATTTATATCTGTTTCCAGTATCTTATCAGTAATAGGTTTTAAGTGTGATTTTATACCTTCAGCATCAGTAATACGATTTGAGCTTAAATACTCCCGAGTTTCTTGTGATAGCTTGGAGAGATCATCACCTTCAAAATCCATTAATTCTTTAAAAATACCAGGTTTTATATTGTTATCTTTTAATATTTTTTCAGTCTGAAATTTTTGATATTCTTCGCCAAATTTTTCAATGAAACCGGCTTTCAATCCTTTGTCATCCATCGGATTTGAGCCAAAGAAATACATCCCTGCTGCGGTTGCACCACCAAGTCCGCCGCCTGTTACCAGACCGGTTGTAAATCCGGAAGATTTTTCAAATGTATCAGTCTGAGGTTGCTGGTGACCCTGGAAAGAAGTCTGCTTTGATTTTTGCCCCTCCCCATTAGTTTCATTATAACTTTGATACATTTGCTGGGCATAAAAATCATCGCTCATCAAACCTGATGAATAGGGATTATACTGATTATACAATCCTAAGCTGCCAACTTGTGTAGACATAAAACACCTTTACCTTTCCATAAAATTTATAACCTAACCTTGTATATATAAATAAACAATTTTTGGTTATAAAAATTGCGTTTTTTGAAGTCAGCAGGTTAACATTTCGTTACATTTAAACTTCCGGACACCCGATTTTACTAAATAATTTTTCAAATTCCGGGAAAGATATATCAACCCATTCAAAACCGTTTATTGAAACAGCTTTTTCACAAATTAAACCTGCCACATATAAACTCATAGCCAGCCTGTGATCATGGTAAGTTTCAAGTTCAGCACCGCCTTTAAGGTTTGTTTTGCCGGTTATTATAAAGCCGTCAGGGGTTTCTTGGATATCTGCACCGATTTTTTTCAATTCTGTTACTACGGCCTTAATCCTGTCGGATTCTTTATTGCGTAAATCCTGTGCATCTTTTATAATTGTTGTACCGCAAGCTTGAGTCGCAAGAACTGCTATAACCGGCAATTCATCAATTAGCCGCGGTATAATTTCTCCTTCTATTGTACAAGCTTTCAAATCGGAATATGATATTTGAATATCGCCTACAACTTCTCCGGAAACAGTTTTTTTATCAAGAATTTTAATATTACCGCCCATTTTTTGGACAACTTCTATAATACCTGTTCTTGTTGGATTAAGTCCAACATTTTTCAGAATAATTTTAGAATTCGGCACGACAAGCCCTGCCGTAATAAAATATGCTGCAGATGAAATATCTCCGCAAATTTCAATTGTACGCGGTTCAAGTTCTGACTTTTGAATTGTAACCTTATTTTTATCCGTGCTTATATTTGCGCCCATGTATTTAAGCATAATTTCCGTATGGTTTCTTGAAAGGTAAGGTTCGGTAAAAGAAGTTTTTCCCTCCGCATTCAAGCCTGCAAGAAGAACACAAGATTTTACCTGTGCGGATGCGAGTTTTGAAATATAATCAATTGCATGTAAACTTTTCCCCAAAATAGTCAGCGGAGCTTTATAATCATTTGATTTAATTTCCGCCCCCATGAGAGTCAAAGGTTCAATAACCCTCCTCATCGGTCGTTTAGAAAGGCTTTCGTCACCTGTTAAAGTAGAATCAAAACTTTGTCCTGCAAGAATTCCTGACATCAGGCGCATTGTAGTTCCTGAATTTCCGCAATCAAGAGGTAAGGAAGGTGCAGACAACTTTGCATTTGAATTAATTATCAATAAATCGTTTTTAAAATGGGCTTCAATTCCAAGAGTTCTGCAGACATTCAAAGAAGACAGAGGATCCTGTCCTTTAGAAAAATTTTTTATAACAGATTTGCCTTTTGCAATTGAGGCAAACATGACAGCCCGATGTGATACTGATTTGTCCGGCGGGATTTCAATTGAGCCTTGTAAACCGTTGTTTGCGTTAGTTACAATTTTATTCATAAAAAAATTTTAGCATGAAGAAAATGTTTGTGATAATATAAGAATACAAAATAATATAAACCTTTAGAGGGGTGTCCGAGCGGTTTAAGGTGCAATCTTGGAAAGGTTGTGTGGGAGCAATTCCACCGTGGGTTCGAATCCCATCCCCTCTGTATAAAGCGAGCAGACTTAAAGTTTTGCTCGTTTTTTATGTGTTTAAGTGTTGGTTACTGTAGTTTAATATATATTTTCTTCTAAATTAATTTCTCTTAACGACTACTTCTTTGTACATTTTATTGTGCGGGGCATTATTGCTAAGTTTTATTATTTTTCTTAACGCGAATTTTAAAGGATTAGATTCCTTATCTGTTTCATAAGTGGTAACTTTTGACAAAACAAAATCATCCTTATTCTTTGCAATCAATACATCCTTTTTAGGAACAAATCGCGAAAAACTTATTCCGCATTTGCCGTTTTCTTTATAAATATCAACTCTTAAACGTGTTGAAAGATATGCGCTATCTATATTTTTTCTTGCTGCATTAAGTTTATCAAATTTTCCGTGTTCTAAAGCATATTCAGCTATCATTTGTAATGATGCGCTTTTTATGAATTTTGCCTGAAATGTTTGTTGTGAATAGTTATTTCGAATTTTCATATTTGTTATTAAACGCCTGAAAAATATTTTTTGCTACTGTTATTCTAAATTTTTTATACTTGTTTTAGTGTTAAATCAAATCGGGTTTTGCAGCTTTCAGTTTTTTAAAATGTTCTATATTTCGGTATTTGAACACCTTGGCAGGATTACCGCCGGCTATTGCATAAGGCGGGATTTCTCCATGAACAACCGAACCTGCCTGAATTATTGCACCTTCTCCAATCTTGGTTCCCGGTAAAACGATTACCTTTGCGCCAATCCATACAAAATCGCCTATTATAACATCTTTATTCAATGCTGTATTGTCATAAGGAATGTCATTCCCTTCATAATTATGGCTGTTTGATATGATTAAAGTATCAAAACCGGCAACAAAATAATTGCCTAAAGTTACGTTACCTCCACCGCTGATATGAAGCCCGTTCAATTTCACATGATTTTTTATAATCGTGTTTCTGTTAACGGTTGAAAATTTGCTGCAATCAAAATCTTTCCCGATCGATTTTGCGGTAAATATAATCTGAATACTGTTACAAAACTGCCGAAACTTAATTCTTAAGGATTTTATTGGAATAAGGCAGGATATTAATTTAATCATAATTTAAAATTATATAGGTCAATATTTTACTTGTCAATAAAAAGCTATTTGATTTTTTTGTTATATAGGTATGATAAAATCATCAGGATTATACCAAGAGAAAGAATTGCAATGAACTTATAAAACATGTCGATATTTGCAAGGTCATATAAGAATATTCTGATTATTGATAAAATACATAATCCTATGCCGCAATTTTTTAAATAATTTTTGTTTTTTATAATTCCGACAGCAGTTACAATTCCCGAATACAAAATCCAGCTTAAAGATACAAGATAACTTCCGTTTGTAATAACATATTTTGAGATAACATCAACGATTTCATAGTGCACAAAGATGAATCCCAAAATAATCGCAAAATATTTAAAAATCTGTTTTTGAGTCCACTTTGCATAAAGTATTGAAGCTGCAACCCCCGATAAAAATGCGGCAGTTCGAATATTAATTAACGGAATATAAGCATCTATAGGTTTGTAATGGGAGCCTGAAAATATAAGTATTGTCAATGCGGATATTCCTGTTAAAAATGCAATTACGGAAATAATTGAATACGAATCAGATATTGTTTTCTGAAATCTTTTCAAATTTACAGTATAAACAAATCCTAAAATTGAATTTGTCATATTGCTTATAAATTGAGATGAAGTGTTAATGCCCATGTAGTAAAAATTTATTATATTATTCAACTCAAGTCCGATATAAAGATAAATTGAAGTAATACAGGCAAAGTTAAAAAATTCTGATAAATTTAATAAACTTTTTTTGTCAGATTTTTTCAGGAATAAATACGATACCGCAGAAGATATTATAACAGGCGCAAACATCGCAAGTCGGATATTCCAGACAGGCACAAATCCCGAAATATTTTTTATTGCAAATACTCCGTCAACAGGAAGCATTGAACAGTATGCAGCACCCCAGACACCCACTGCCCAGGCAGCAGGAATTTTGAATCTATATCTGTAAGCGAAATAACAAAGAATAACAGCCTCTGCCGTCCATATATAGCATCTTATAGACGGATCATTTTCACAGATAAAGTAAACAAAAATCAATGCTGCAATAAAAGTCATCTGCAGATAGTTTTTGAAAACTTCTCTGTCTGATTTAATTAAATATGTTATAAGTGCATATACAAATGTGCATCCAATGGCACAATAACCTATAATTTTATGTTCGTCAGGATATATATTCAATAAAATTCCGATAAATACAAAAAAGTTAAGGTAATTCAAAATTTTATCAGATCCGGATATTTTACGGGTAATCATATCATAAGTTATATATGATGCCCACAGAATTATCGGGCCTGCAATATTTATATCTTTGCAGTATATCAATGAAGCTAAAAATGTAATACATAGGTTTATTGTATTTATTATACTTCTGGAGGAATTTCTGTATGTAAAAATTATTGAAAGCAGGTTTATAAAGATGAAATACCCGAACATAAAATCAGGGAATACAGTAAATTCCGAGTTGAAAAAAATCGGATTAATGTATGCTGCAATCAGACTTATAACAAGCATTGATACTGTTTTAAGTTTATCTGCCAGATAAAACGCTGCAAGCAGAAGTGCTGTTGCAACAGTGATTGTTACAGGCATATTAAAGAGGTTAAAAAGAGCACTCGCGCAGTATGTTGAAATAAACATTGCACCAAATCCCGTTCCTAAAAGAACTTCCGAGAAATTTTTTAAATTTTCTTTGTAATGGATTTTCAACGCCCAGATCGTCATCACAATTCCCGCCAGATAACCGAGTGTGATTTTCAATTCCGGAGTGAATACAAAATATGGTGATACTATTTTTATAAGGATAATAAGTCCGATTAAAATAGCCAGTGCGCCGACTTTATTAAATACATTCCCTAAAAATATATTCTCAAAAGATTTTTCTGTTTTGTCTTTTAATTTATTTTCAATATATTCAGGTAATTTTTGCTCCGCTGCGGAAGGAACAATTTCTTCTGTAATATTCTCAATAAGCGGCTGTTCTTCTGTTTCTTGGATGTTGTTTTTATAATTATCATACGTATTTGCTTTTACAGTTTCGAGATTTGAATTAAGTTTATCTTTTATAATATGTGTTTTTAATTCTTTCAAAGTATCTGAAAGTTCCATAAGTTTTGCTTGAATAATAAACAGCCATATAATAATTAAGCATAAAACAACAGCTAACATAAAATATCTCCTTCAATATTAGAATTATTTTAGCTGATAGTGTATATTAATGCAATTATAGAACTAAATTTTAATTAAATTTTGTAACTTTTTTAAATTAAATGCGCAAAATATTTTATTATTTTATTTTATATTATTAGTAAGAGGTTTAGTGTATGGTATCTGATTTAAAAATTAATATACAATCAAGCGGAACACAACCTGTAATATCTAATTCAGTAAAAAACAGCTATCCGGTTTTTACGGCAAAAATGCATACACAACCGAATACTGACAGGCTTGAGCTTTCCGATTCACGTAAAAATAAAAGAAAAAACAATACTTTTAAAGCAGTTTGTATAGGTTTAGGTCTGGCAGCTCTTGCTACAGCCGGAATATTGCTCATGACTAAAGGTAAAAATATTTCAAAGAAATTAGCACAGCAATATGAGCAAGATTGTGCGTTATTGAAAAAATTTAAAACAACAAAATCTGAGCATGCCGGTGATACAATTCAGAAAACAATAACAAATATTCTGGGAGAAAATTCAACAATCAAACCTCATAACTATGATATCGCACAAGAGTATCCTGTAGTAGTGGTTTGTCGATCTGTTAACGGTTACAAATACGAAGCTGTAGGTAAAACCGGAATTCTGGAGAATACGCCAGGCGTAAGACTACCTCGCATTGTAAGTAAATCTATACATGAAGCCCCGAATGAAGTACATTTCGGTGATCAAACCCGAGGTATAGTTATACGCAAGGGAACAGTAGGCGATTTGGATAATAAAGTTGTATGTCTTGAAATCAAAGATGATGAATGTATGACGCCAGGTGCAAAAATGGCAATATCTTTTATTTCTCCAACTGCAGAATTTACACCGTTACAAAAAGATGTAATGAAACTTGCCGAACATCCAGAGAAGTTAGAGATTGATGTATTCAAAAAAATATTACAATTTAAAAATCCACTCGACGACAATGGACATGTAATTCGTGAGAATGTCGGCATATTCGAAAATCTTGATTATGATTTGATTTTATCTGCAATACAGTCTATGGTAAAATAATCTAACATTAAGGCTTGACAAATGTTGTATAATTAAGATATGGACATAAAAAAAATACTAATCCTTTTTCTTGTCAGTTTTATGTTTTGGACTGCAGGGAATGCTTTGGCTATTGAAGATGAAGATGATCTTTTCAAACCTATAGAAGTAAAAGACGGCATGACATTATCTATTGCTGATTGTGTGGCTGCTGCATTTCAAAACAGCCCGAAAATAAGACGGCAAAAATACAACCTTGATATTGCAAAAAGTAATTTGGGGATTGCAAAATCACAATATTTTCCGGTAATAAGTGCCGGAGCCGGTTTCTATAATGAAAATAATACGGATAATGTCTACTATAACTCGAATTACAGAGAACTGCCTACAATTGGCGTTACGATCAACAAACTTATCTGGAATTTCGGTAAAACAACCGCCTATATAAAAATGGAAGAATTTTATAAAATCGGCGCTGAATACGAATTTATGGACAGCTTATGTTCCACTCTGTTTGATATAAAACTCAAATATTACAACCTTTTAAAAACTAAAGCAATGCTAGAAGTTGCCGAAAATAACGTTAAAATCAATGAAAAATTTATTAAACTCGCCAAAAGTAAAAACAAAACTGATCTTACGACAGCAGAATTAAATTTAAGCAATGCAAAAGTAAAACTCATAGAAGCCAAAAATAATTACAAAAATGCAAAGGTTGATTTGAATAATTCAATGTATTTAGATAATCAGCCTGATTACGATATTAAAAACACTTATACATTTGCTTATGCTAACGATTTTGCATACACTGATACCCCCTCTGAAAAAATAGCTTTTATGCCTGAAACTTTCACATTTCCCGTAGACAGGGCAGTGCAAATTGCTTATGACAACAGTCCCGATTTAAACGTTTTAATTTCAACAAAAAAAGCAATGGAACAATCACTCGCTTATATAAAAAAGACTTATCTGCCTGATTTAACCGCTGATGCCGGATACGGGCTAAATCATACAAACCAGACAAACAATAACAGTTTCCATGTCGGAGTAAATCTTACTTCATCCGTAAATTTAATGGAATTAAAGCACAGTATCAAAGGGGCTGATGCACAGGTTAATCTAGCAAACAATGAAATTCTGCTTTTCAAAAAGGATTTGTATTTTGAAGTAAAAAGAGCACTAAACAACGTAGAAAAGGCTCAAAGTCAAATCCCGACAGCAAGGATGGAAGCCGAACAATCGCTTGAAAATCTTAAACTTGTTGAATCGCAATATAAATCAGATACATTAAATTATGTTGCGCTTCAAAATGCCAGAAAAGAATATATTCAGGCGCTTACGGAATACATAAATTCACTGTATAATTATAACATTGCACTTATTCAGGTCGAAATGGCAATGCATTACCATCTGGTTGATATTCATCACAGGTCAGAACATGCAATACAATATCACTCGGATGAACTTATTCAGCATCTGAACAGAGTGCTCGGCTGCGATGAAAAGGAAACAAAGCAAAAACATAAGAAATTGAAAAAAGAACAAACACTATAATAGTTTGTTTATATTATCATTAAATTATGCTTATAGATATACTCAACAAAATAAATTCAATAAATGAAAATATGTTTGCGGGCTTTGACTCGTTTGTAGAACATTTTGGAATGCCTGACTGGTTGTGTGATGCAATTATTGACAGTTTTCATGTTTTGCCTTTATTGTTTATAGTATTTGTTTTTATTGAATTTATTGAATATTTCTATGCTGAAAAAATTAACAACTTTATGAGAAATACTGAAAAAGCTTCTCCAATTATCGGGAGTTTGGCCGCAATCATTCCGCAGTGCGGCTTTTCTGTTATTGCAAGCACACTTTATATAAGAAAATTTATAACAAAAGGCACACTTATTGCAATATATCTTGCAACATCCGATGAAGCAATTCCGATACTTCTTGCAGCTCCGGAACAAACCCATTTTGTAATTCCTATTATAGGAATAAAACTTGTTATAGGTATTTGTGCAGGATATTTAATTGATTTTATTTTAAAAGATGATAAATATATTCCAATTGCACAGGAAACGAATAATGAAGAACACGAAGGCTGCTGCAAACACAGCGTATCTCAAAAAAGAAAACGGGAACTTATTATTCACCCGCTTAAACATACATTAAATATATTTGCTTTTATTCTTATTATTACAGTACTTCTTAACTTTTTAATTTTTGTATACGGTAAATATGCAATGCTGCATACATTGCTCGGAAAAATTAAGCTTCTGGAACCTGTAATAACCGCATTTATCGGACTTATTCCTAATTGTGCCGTATCAATCGCACTGACTATGCTACTTATTAAAGGTTCAATAAGCTTTGGTGCCGTAATGTCCGGACTTTTGTCAAATGCCGGATTAGGCATACTTATTTTATTCAGACATAACGAAAATATAAAAGATACAATAAAGATTATAGGAATCTTGCTTAGCATAAGCATAATTTCCGGAATGATAATCCAATTGTTCTAAATTAGAAGAACATTAAGTCTGTCAAATCGTTTTCCTATATCATCATCATTTTCAAAAAGTTCCTTGTATTTTCCGCTTTGATCTTTGGAAACAGACTTTACCAAATCTTTTACTATATCAAATTGATGGTCTAATGTATAATTGTCAAAAATTCCAGCAAGCATTTCACGGTATATAAATTTACTTTTAATAGGCTTCATGTGCGAACGGATGAGGTTCACATGTGCACCCATTTGGGTAACGTTTGACATTCGCGCAAAAGGTGATGCATAAATTCTTTGGTTAATAAGCTTATTAAAATCATCATCGGGATTATAAATAAGTTTACCGTCTCTGACAGACTCAATAAAATATGCAAAATTTTTCGCATCAATCTTTGAAATTTCACTTTCGTCATTAGCCTGAGCAAGCTTAATATTAAATTCTCCGGCAGAAACAGGGTTTATATCAAATTCACGTTTTGCAAAAAAATAATCCATATTTTTGTCCAGCCCTGCTCTTCGCGTTAATCTGTCAAGTATATCTAATATATTAAAAGTCTGATCAATCGTATAAATTTCGGGAAAAGTATTTTCATTATTTAGGCTTAAAATTCTCTGATCCGTGTTATCCCACAAAGAACCCTTATATCTTGCAACAATTTCCCAATCCTGATAAGTTGTATTACTTTTTGGGGTTTCCAGAATAATGTATGCTTTATCAAGATCGCTTCCGGGGAAAGCCCTTTGCAGCCCAACCGAACATACAGGGTCATAACCTGCCATTACAGCACGTGCATAAGAATTATCAGCATGTTTTATCTGTTTAATAAATTCCTGTTCAATTTTGCCGGATGTAACAGATAGATACGGAAAGCTTGTTAAAATTTTATACAACTCGATAAATTTCGCCTTTAAAAAATCAGGTATCCTGTCAAGAAAAGACAAATTCTCCAGCCTTATATGTTTGTTTTGCGGATAAATTTTATCATCAAGAGCCTCATAATATTTTGCATAACGGCATAGTTCATACTGACTGCGCAAATTCTCAAATGTGTTTAATGCAAATTGCGGCATTCTCTGTGTTATTCCGTTGAAACACGGTTTTCGTTTCCTTTCAAATCCATAATTAATACTGTCTACCCTCATAAATTGCTCCTATATATATTGAACTATGGTTATCTGAGCCTCCAATTTGAATAAGATCTTTCAGATAACCATTGACCTTTTCTACTTCATTCATTTTAACATGCTCAGGGTAAGCCTGATGATATCCTTCGGAAATTTGTATCAAACCTTTAGAATTTCTTACAAATTCGTTTAATGACTTTTGCGGATCAATTGCTTTTTCTGCCGTAAAATACGGATGTGCGAATGACAATACAACATTATCATCTTTACTAAGTATATCTATCAAGTCTTCAAATCTGTTTTCCGATGACGTAACCAGTTTTCCGTTTTCAATATGCGGTTCATGGAATCGTCTTATAAACTTGATAATATCCATTTCGTTCAAATCCGAATCCAGCAAGTTATGTTCCTTCAGATACCATACATTCCTGTCTTTCAGCGGAATACTAAGCATTGTATCTCTGTAAAATTTATCAGAGTCAAAACCCCTTCTTACAGCCTGAATAGTCAATAATGTTTTAGTTTGTGCATAATGGTAAACAGGCCAGTGGCAATTCATCATTAAGCAATCCGGATTAAGACCGTAAAATTGAATCAATTCTTCGCGATTATAGTGGTTTTTAGGGTATGCTTTTTGAATATCATCAAGCATATCATCAATAAATCTGCTGCGTTTTGCCTGAAGATTTTGGCAGAATTTATCAAACTTAAAAGGATTTATACCATATGCAAGAACTTCGGAAATTTCAAACGGATTTGAAGACTTTGGAGAACGGTGCGTAAAGCTTAATTCCACACCAGGTATAAATTTAACGTTCCTGAACTGTTCAGGATTGTCTGCGATAATTGATAATGCCTCTTTAACTCCTTCTACGGAATCATGATCTGTTATTGAAAATATAAATTTCTTTCCGGTTCTCTTAAACAAATTATCAGCATAACGGGATATTTCATCTAAAAGATCCGCAACTTCTATATCACCGTCCGAGTAATTTGTATGCATATGGAAATCAGCACTAAATCCGTAACGCTCAAAATTTTCAAAATTATATGTATAATCCGATTTTTTTAATTTTGATATTTCATTTATAAATTCTGTTTTATCCATAACACAGGAAAGAGCTCTCTGGTTAACTCTTCGTCCGCTGATTTCATATAAACCGTCAGCCAGATTTTGAATAAATTTAGAAAATGGTTTTAAGGACGGTCTTTTAAGTTTTGCAAAAACGGCAACTGAAGAAACAAGCGTTCCTAAAGCTACTGCTGACGCTGCCGCAGCTTCTTTTTTATTTATTTGAGATACTTTTTTTTCAGCATAGCCGGAAAAATAAACTCTGCTATTAATACTATTTTGAACAGAATTAATTCTCATTTAACACCCTAAAAGACCTGTTTTAATTTTACGACAAAATTGATAATTCTGCAAAGTGTGAATTTTTGTTACGATAATAATATAACTCAGAATTTTTAGGATATCATCATACTAAAAGATTACACTAACTAATCAATTTCGGTTTGGCAATTGCATCACGTGTTTTTGATGCTGCAAAGGCTGTAAGAGCTGTAACTACAGCAGCTGAAATATAAGTCAGTGCACCTAACCTGTTACCTTTCTTAACCTTAGCTAACATATTTGAAGGCAGAAGCCGTCCGGCCATTTTATTGCCTCTGTAAGTTGCCACCAATTCTTCTGCTATGATCGGCACAAACGGAACAAAGACAAGTTTACCGACATTATTTTTAATAAATGTTGTAGCTTTGTCAAATGCATTGACCGGTTGTTCACCTTCAACTTTCTTACGTTTGAATAATGCTGTAAACGCAAACAATCCACTTGTAAGCATTAAAGGACGTCTTAATTTTTGTATACTTTTCAAGAGCAAACTATTATTGGCATTTATCGCATGCCCCATTTCATGAAAAGCAGCAGTTCCTATTTTGTCAATATTTATACCTATTGCTTTAGCATTAGGCAAATATGCAGCATTCTCACCTCTTTCCAAAGTACTGCTAAGAACGTTAACAACTAAATCAGCTATAGAAGAATTCCTTATAACTTTTGGTAATTCCATCTTTAAAGCGTTACGCAATTGTTGATTTGCTTCCGGCAATTCGTCCGTAATAATATTATAAACTTCTTTATCAGTTCCTTGCAATGTTTCCTTAAGAATCTCACACACTTTTTTATGCGGTTTTGACAGTTCGTTTACATCAATAATTTTAACCCCTTTTTCTTTCAATCCTGATGAAATAAATGCATCATTTATAGCTGAACGCAAAACCTGCTTATCACAACCTTGAGATATTTCCGGCAGTTTCTTAAGCATATAGTCATTTAGCATTTGGCCCGGCAAACTAGCAACTGATGATACCAAAGAGCCGGCAAGAACTGCACCGGTTGTTGGCCAAAAGCCTGGAGTACTATAAGAATTTCCGTTATCTGTTGTAATAATATGTGACATAGCCTGCTTTCCTTAATTTCTTAAAATTTTCCATTATATGAAAACTCGTAAATAAAAAATTTTGCCCCTGCATTTGGGAATTATTAACATTTCTTTACACTGCATCTTTCAAGCCATCTTGCAAAGCGGACAATAGGTTTTTCAATATCGGCCGTAATTGAATCAACCAGAATCGTTGTACAACCGAGATTTTTCCCGCATAAAACATCTGTAAGCGGTCTGTCACCGACAAAGCAGGTTGTTTCAGGTCTCAGACTGTATTGTTGCATAAAATCTTTTGTAACTTTTATATCAGGTTTATGTGCACGAAACACTACAGGGAAATCAGTACAAGCCTGAACTTTTTCAATATACTCAGGGTTATTATTATTGGAAACAACTCCTACAAAAAAATCTTTTTTAACGTTTTCAAGCCAATTAAGTGTTTTTTCCGTATAACAGCCTGTTTTTGAACCCATTAATGTACTGTCCAAATCAAACAGCAGGGCTTTTATCCCTTTGTTTTTAAGTTCTTCAAGATTTATATCATAGATGCTTTTTAAATCATAATCAGGTTTAATGAACATTTTTTACTCCTATAGTACGAACTAATGCATATTGGGGATCTTTTGGCTGTTTTGAAAATTTTACATAAACATCGTCGTTTGTATTACCGAGCAACAAGTCATCACCATCTTCATTTTTAATACTTTCAACTTTTGCACAAAACTGCTCATCAGGTGTAATTATTTCAACATCGTCACCAACTAGCATTTTATTTTTAATCTTTACAGGAAAATAATTTTCTGCTAAACCTGACTCCATACAGCACGCTTTAAATTCACATAAAAAATCAGCGCCAGCCAAACCTTTTGAAATATTATAGCTGTAACTTTCTCCGTTATTATCACCAAGTGCAAATCCTTGAGTATAACCGCGATTTCCAACTTTTTGCAGCTCAATAAAGTATTTATCCAAATCAGCAGAAGGATTTTTCAAAACCTCATCAATTGCCTGTCTGTAAGCCTTTGCAACAGCAGAAACATAATAAAGACTTTTTGTACGTCCTTCAACTTTTAAAGAATCAACTCCAGCTTCAATCAATTGAGGAAGCTGTTTTACAAGGCATAAATCTTTCGGGCTTAAAATATGTGACCCTCTGTCATCCTGATTAATCTCTAAATATTCACCCGGCCGTGTTTCTTCAACGAGCTTGTAACTCCATCTGCAAGGCTGTGTACAGTTTCCGTGATTGGCTTTTCTCTCGCCCTTTGAAAAATAATCACTTAAAAGGCATCTCCCTGAAAAAGAAACACACTGTGCGCCATGTACAAAACATTCAAGCTCAATATCAGGAACCTGCCGCCTAATTTCCGCAATATCAGAAATTGGAAGCTCGCGTGCAAGTATTACCCTACTTGCACCTAAATCACGCCAAAATTTTACACTTTCATAGTTTAATGTATTAGTTTGTGTACTTATGTGAAGCGGAACATCCGGTATATTACGTTTTATTAAGTTTAAAATCCCGTAATCACTGATAATAAATGCATCCGGATTTGCATCTTTAAATCTTTCTAATGATGCTTCCAAAAGTTTTATATCACTGTTAAAAGCAAATATATTTATTGTCACATAAGCCTTTGCGCCCAGCAAATGAGCTAAATCCACAGCCTCTTTTATATTTTCCATTGTAATAAGACTGCCTTTGCGCAATGCACGAAGGCTGAAATCCACAACACCCAGATAAACAGCATCAGCTCCGTATTTTACCGCATATTCAAGTTTTTCTAAATTGCCTGCTGGCATTAAAAGTTCTACATCACGCATAAGTGTATATTATCCTAAAGATTACAAATAATCAACCGATTAGGTGATGTCCGAAAATGATTAATGCATAAGATATAAATATAGAAAAAAGTTTTCTGTCATACTGAATTAATTTCAGTATCTCAAAGAGATTCGGGAAAAGTTCATAATGACGAGCATAAATATGTTATTGGAGAAGAAAGATGCAAACAATTGAAAATGCCGCAACCACATTAAAAGAAATCTGGGACTACCAGCATCCTGTAATGCATACTTGGTTTGTTTTGAGTTCATTATCACTTTGTGTAATGTTCGCACTTTTATATTTTGTAATCTAGGGAAGGCATTCCCAATATGTCTTTGATTCGTCATCAGGACATATATTTGCGACTGCAAAATAAGCGCATGATCCGCCGTTTGTTTTATTATCCGAATTTTTTGAACAATAAGTTGAATTAGGTTTCATTTGCCAGTGAGTATATTGCGGAGAACCGACAGGAATTAATTTATTTTGATTAAGCGCAAAATAAAAAATATCATGTCCCAGAGCATTTGGCTCACGCTTCGGGCCGTTCGTATCAATTACGATCCAGTTTCCGAAACAATTATACACTCCGCTAATTGCAGATCCGTCTGCGGCAATTCTTGTAGGAAGCTGTGCGCACAGATCCATATCTCCTTCTTTTTTATTATAATTTTTTATTAAAATTTTATTGTTCTTTTTATATAAATTTTTAACATCTTTATCAGAAATAACCTTATATTTACTGTACAACTCAGTATAAAATTCCAGTTCTGTATTTCCCGCAGAACCGGTCCAAGCAGAGATATAAGCCGGATCAATGGAATAAATAGCCTGCTGCAAAGATGAATATGCTTTTTTAAACTCTGTTTCTCTTACTTTATGCTGGTATTTAGAAACAAGAGTCGGTAAAGTTAAAGCCGCAACAACCCCGATAATACCCAAAGTAATTAACACTTCTGCAAGGGTAAAGCCTAAAATGCCCCCCCCCCGGACTTCTTTATATTTCTTAATACTTGCATTACAATTCTCCATATTATATACCAACATATTAATTTTACAATATATTACCATATTTTGCAATATACTTATGTTTATCTGTTATAATTAATATATGAGAAAATTCAGGATATTTTTAGGTTATTCGGTTCTTATTCTAATTGCGATAAGCATGTTATATCCTTTTTTTGCAATGATTAACTTATCATTTGTTGATAACAGTGAGATTTTTTCTCATGCGGGCAGAATTTTTCATCCCGATATGACTTTGGATAATTATAAAAATGTTTTTAATGACATTCCGCTTAGTTTATATTTTTTGAACAGTCTTGTTGTAGCTTTAATTACGACAATCGGTCAGGTTATCTTTGCCTCCTTAGCCGGCTATGCTTTTGCGAGAATGAATTTTAAATATAAAAATGCATTATTTCTTATTATTCTTATTACTATGTTAATTCCGCCGCAGGTAAATATTATTCCATTATTCTTTTTAATGAGGGAGCTGCATTTAATAGACACTTATCAGGCATTAATTTTGCCGGGTTTGTTTGGCGGATTCGGAATATTTTTAATGCGGCAGTATTTTTTAGGACTGCCGAAAGATTTGGAAGAATCTGCTAAAATTGACGGATGTAATTTATTTGAATCTTTTTTTAAAATAGCCTTACCTTTGGCACTTCCGGCCGTTGCAACTCTTTCGATATTTACATTTGTGACAACCTGGAACAGTTTTATGTGGCCCTTAATTGTTACAAACAGCGAGAGTATGAGAACACTGCCGGTCGGACTTGCGATTTATAAAGGTAGCTTTAGGGAAATTACTTTGTGGGGAGAACTTTTAGCCTGTTCTGTCATCTGCACAGTTCCGGTAATCGGAGTTTTTTTACTCGGCAAAAAATATTTTATCTCCGATATTTTGCAAGGCGGAGTAAAAGAATAACACAAGTTATATCATAAAAAAACAACCAGTTATCATTATGTTTTATGATTACAACTTATACCTCAACACGGAATTTGAGCCTTGAGATGAAACAAATAAAAGATTTCCTTTAATATGCATACCGTATGGCTTTTTGATATTTGAAACAAGAGTTGTAATCTCGCCGGTCGGCGTTATTTTTATAACATTATCAGCATTATAGTTTGAAACATAAATATTTCCTGCGGCATCGCTGGCCATTGCAATAGGGCCGTTCAGCTTCGGAGTTTTAACAAAAATAACCTTCTTACCATCCGGAGAAATTTTATAAATCATATTATCAGAAAAGCAGGCGACAAAAACATTACCACTCCCATCAGTTGTAATTCCCGTAGGACTTGGAATATTATTATACATACCATTTGTCTGTTCAATTTGAACCGGCTTTGTTTCTTGTTCTTTTTGAGCTTTAATGGTCTGCATATCCGTATTTAAATTGGAAGCCAGAGCTTTAGCACTGGAATAAACTGTACTTTCCGGAGGTATTAAAGACAAATAAGTTTTTGCTTTATCTGTTAAACCTAATTTATAACTTAAATTTGCAGCTTTATAAACTGATTCGTAATCATCAGGTTTTCTGACAATAACCTGTTTAAAAACAGCGAGAGCAGCTTCATCTTGTCTCAGATATTCAAGAATTGACCCGAGATTATAATATGCGTCAATATAATTCGGATCAAGAGTTATAGCTTGTCTGAAAGCAGCCATTGCCTGATCATACTGACCAACTTTGTAATAGTCAACCCCTTGATTGTATTGAAGTTTAGCTTCCGTAGAAGGTTCATACGGCTGAACGGGTTCTGCCGCATAAGCAAAACCCATATTAGCCAGTATACATAATGCAATTATTAATTTTTTCATAAATATACCCTAAGTTCAAGACTAATTGTTAATTACTTCGTCAAGTTTTTCTATAAGTTTTTTATTTTTATCGGCAAATTCATGCCCTCTTGCAATTATAGCTAATTTTAGAATATTTGCAAGATTTATTGCATTCAGTTGTCTATAATTATCAGGAAGTCTTAAACTCCAATTGGCATCGCCTGATGTACCCGGCCTGTTATAAACATCATAGACATTAAAGTAATCAGTAAAGAAAATCTGAATATTTTCAGCCTGTGATGCAAAAAGTTCTACAAGCTTTGTCTGAGCAAGAAATTCCGCATCATCAGTAAGTCTTACAATAATGTCGTCTTTATTCTCCGCCTCAGCAAATAAATCATCCACCAGATTTTTTGCGTGAAGATAACCAATATGAGTATGGATATTTTGGTCAGCCCACATTTTTATCGGTTCATTATCATGCGTTCCTACCATTGCCCAACACTTTTTACCGATATTGCAGCAGCGGTAAGGATCTTCAGGTTTATCAGCCTCAACAAACTGTGTTAATTTCATTCCCTGAAGCCCGTAAGCATTCATAACAGACGCAACCGGATTTGTTAAAGTACCCAAATCTTCGCAAACAATTGCATCTTTGTCCAAACCTTCTTCTTTTGCAGCCGCAATAACTATTTTTTCAATAAGTCTGCCGTAATCCTTTATCTGCTGCTTTGTTAATTTTTTAACCCTTTTTTCTTTGTCGGCAGTAAGTTCCGTATCCAAATCTTCTAATTTTGCAATAGCATATTTTGAAAGTTCTGAATGTTCGGGAGAAGAATATAATCTGCCTGCACCTTCTTCTATTTTCGGTTTTTTGCCTTCTTTGTAAACCCACGGGTCAATAAGTCCTACGATATGATCAATTCGTACACCGCCCGGATTTTCTTTAAACATTTTTTTATAAAGATTTTTGAGTAAAATTCCGCCTTCATCTAAAGAACCATCAGCATTGTAAAGTCTTTCAGGATCCATAACAGGGAACCCCCATGCCTGACCGTCTTTTGAAAAATAGTCAGGAGGACAGCCTAAACACCAACCTTTTAAGAACAATGACTGGTATGCCCAGGTATCACGGTCGGAAAATGCAACCTGTCTATCCGCAATCATTTTGATTCCGTGTTTTTCTGCATATTTCAGTGTTTCTTCATTTTGTTTGGAAATAATAAATTGTATAAATTTATATCTTTCTATTTCATCATAATATTTACTTTCAACCTCTTTAATACGGCTGCCGAATTGGATCTGTTGTTCAATAGATGACGGATTAAAAAGATTTTTATCAGTTTCAGAATCCCATAAAGGCCAGTAATCATTACCATGTTCTATTGACAAAGCTTCATAGAGCCCGTCTTTATCAAGCCAAAAACTGTTTTCTGACTTAAACTGCCTGAATTCTTTTTCAAGTTTGGTTGCAGGATTTGTCTTAAAATTATTCCAAGCTTCCTGTAATGCCTCATCTTGACGTTTGTAAATATATGAGTATGCTGTTTTATTAATATCTTTATTGGGATTTTCAGCAACGATTCTGTTATAAGTATCTTCTGAGAGAATATTACCCCAAGCTTTTGTTGTAAGCTCTTTCAAATCAATGAATAAAGGGTTACCTGAAAAAATAGTCCCCGTGTATGGAGAAGCGTCACATGACTTTGTTTTACCAGCAGGTCCAAGTTGAATTGCGTCAAAAAGCCCTGATACATATTCAATAAATTCTTTTCCGCCATCACTGTTAATGCTTCCAAAACCTGTGTTCTGGTTCGGTGCAGACGGAAAACTACCGCTGTGCATTATAAATGCAAGATTTTTTTTACCTAAAACTTTTAAAGCTTTACGAATCGTTTTTTTTGCTTTTTCGTCTAAAAGATTAGACTTATTTTCTAATACACAAGTCATAATTACCCCTTCTCTTCTTATATATCAACACATTAATAATAACATGATAAAACTGAAAATTCAACCTGAGATTTTTTGGATATGTATAGCAATTTACATTAGATATTCTTGAAAAGCAGTCAAGCAAGTCCAGAGCCTGCCCTGAATTTATTGCAGAGGTGACGATTTTATCCATTTTTAGTGTAAAATACGATATAAGTCGCGATTAACCCGTTTCGATTTGAATCACTGGTAAAACAGCTCATATTTTACATTTTAAGCCACATGGCATCATAAGCATTTAACCTTACTGTTAATTCTTTATTTTCAACTCTTGCACGAACCATTTTGTCTGTCAGCAAGTTTTTCAGGTAGATATCTTTGCCTTTTTTACCAAAATTGTCATCGGTAAATATAACCGTAGCTTTGATTTTATCATCGGAAAGATTATTTATTACAACAACTCTGTCTGTATCCGTAGCTCTGACATAGGCAAATACTTCCGGTGATTTAGTTTTCAATTCAACAAAAGAACCTCTTGTTATTACAGGATATTGCTTGCGGACTTTTATTAATTGTTTTACGCGTTCATAAACTCTGTTGTTATATGTGCCTTTATGATTTACCGCATCTTCAAAAGTTTTCTGGGTTATCGGTCCTCTGTTTATATCACGGCTGTCAAAATAGCTCAGCATTTTTACTTTATTTTTAACATCTTTGTCTCTTTTTTGTTTTGCTTCACGAAGTTTAGCGCTTTTGTTGGCGTTTGCAAAGTTGTTTTGAATACCAATTTCATCACCATAATATATAATAGGAATTCCGGGCAGTGACATTAAAATAGAAAACGCCATTCCTATTCTGTCAGGATTCTTATCTAAAAAGTTTGCCATTCTCCCGGAAATTCCGAATCCCTTTCTGAATGATGCACCTTTAGGCGCCAAATCTTCAAAAAGAATTTCTCTTGTTTTTTCGTTAACCATTTCAAGGGTTAATTCATCATGAACTCTCAAAAATATAGCCCAAGAAGCGGAGGATGGGATTTGCGGAGTTTGTTTGTAAGCCTTCCAAAAATAACTGTTATCTGCAGTTACAAGAGATGCCCATATAGCCGGCATATACGGGAAATGATAAGCTATTTGAACTTCATCTGTTCTTGTTAATTCTTTTTCTTCGCCCTTTATTGTTTCTTTAATTTTTCTTTCAGCCCCGAAATAAGGAAGAATTTTATTAGGCATTTGACATGCTTCAGCCTGAATAACCGAACGCGGAGCAACAGCCTGAATAAAAGCACTCAAAATTTTTATAATTCTGTGTGTATCTTCTAAATTTTCAGCATTTGTTCCATCTTCTTTCATAAGATAGGGTATAGCATCCATTCTGAATATATCCACACCCTGATTAGCCCAAAATGCTATTGTCTCAAGATTATAGTAAAGAACTTCCGGATTTTTCCAGTTTATGTCTAACTGGAACGGATAAAAAGTGTGATAAAAATAGTAATCTTTATTTTTAACAGTAACTTTTCTGTAGTTATTGTCAGTTATTTCAGGAAAAATAATTCTTCTTTTTGAAATCTTTCCGTTCGGTTCTTTGTATTCTGCAACCCAACCGAGTTTTTCATCTTTGTATTTTGTATATTCAGGCATTTGTTCTCTTACAACAAAGTAATTAATTTTTGACATATCACCTTTTAATACCTGTTGAAACCATTCATGTTGATCGGAAAAATGATTAAGAACTAAATCAGCCTTAATTTTAAATCCCTTTTCTCTTGCTGCGGCAATAAATTTTTGAAATTCAAACATTCCGCCCAGATCAGCTCTTATTCCACGCGGATTTCTAATATCAAAGCCGGCATCTTCCATCGGAGAATCCACAAACGGCAAAATATAAATAGTTGTTACCCCGAGAGTTTTAAGATAATCAAGCATGTGGATATCATCTTTAAAAGTATTTGCTTTGTCAGGATTTTTTACACCAAAGTGGTTTGCATAAAACATATAAATAACTTCATCTTTGTACCAGTCGGAGGGTCTGGACAAATCTTCAGCAATAAGATTGGCAGACCTTTTAGCTTTTGCCTCCCGTGCTATTTGTAAAATATTTGAATATATACCATCAACATTTTCAGCCCCGTATACTTTAGCAAGCGATGTTTTTATTTCTTTTTCCAATTTTGACGGTATTACGGCATTTTCTTCCGTTTGGGAAATCTGTAAAGCGGATTGTGACGTGATTGCAAATGCTGTTGGACAAATATTTAACAACAACAGGAGTGCTAATATACTTGCTAAAAGTTTTTTCATTATTTTACCTCTATTTATTTGATACAATGGTTAATTGTAACATCAGATTTCCGCATTACAATTAACAAATCAGGCAATGTAACTCAAAATATTATTCATTTTGATAATGTCATTATAGTATAAAGTATAATCAACCGTCAGGTAATTTAATTTTATTTATAAATTTGTTACAAAAAAATCATGAGCATTTTTTTGAAGATATATATTCAGATATTATTCTTGCTGCATCCCGAATTATGTCCTCACATGGACGGTCTTTGTAATATTGTTCAGTTCTTTTGGAAGGTATAGGGCTGTCGAATTTTGTATCAAGCCCTAAAAGTTCACGGCAGATAATCGTGTTATGATTTTTTATAAATTCTTTCGCAAGCTCTTGTATCCTTGTATAATGTTCACCTTTTATTTCATCATTATTCGGAGTTATGTAACCGTATTTTAATCCTGCAATCATAAACATTGCGCTTACAGCTCCGCAAACTTCTCTAAGCCTTCCCATTCCACCGCCGAAAGAGGAGGACAGTTTTAATGCCGTTTCAAAATCCAGCCCGAGTTCATCTGAGAATGTACAAAATACGGATTGCGCACAGTTATAACCTTCTTTGAAGAATTTTCCTGCTTTTTCTGAATATATATTTTCCATAATCATATTGTACTATAAAATTAATCTGTTCGGGAATGCGTTTTTATTTTAACGGAAATAATATTTCTAATATGAACAATTTATTAAAATATTTGATTTTGTCGGCAATATTAATTTCCATAGGCGTTTCTTACTATTTTTATAGAACCCGTACTTATATAACAGCGGAATTTAAAAATCTTCGGCCTTTTCATGACAGGGCTCCAATTTATTATAACGGATTTAAAATAGGAAAAGTCGTAAAAGTTCGGCCTAACAAAACATATACGGCAACTATTGTAACCTTAAGGCTTCATCCTATGGATTTGAAACTCCCTGTAAATATTACGGCAAATTTAAAACGAGAAAAAAATAAAAAGAATGATAAATACGATTATATCGATATAATTTATCCGCAGAATCCGTCATGGTTTTTAATCAAAGACGGAGATAGAATTGCGGGTAAATCAAGTGTTGAATTGGATTCATATCTTTCAAATCAGGATCCTGATTCATTGGATGATATTAAAGAAGATTTTGCACAAACAGTAAAAAATTTGAATATAACTGTTCAGGCTCTCGGCGATTTATTCGGAACAATTAATTCCATAGCAGAGGATGTCAAGCCTAATGTTGTACAGGCATCATCTGATTTAAAAGACAGCAGCGGCAATTTCGTAAAAATATCAGAAAACGTAAGTTCAGTAACCGGCAACATAAACGGAACCTTTGATAAACAATCAATGAATTCGGCTAATGAGGATCTACTGGCTGTAGGCAATAATGTAAAAATTATGACAGATGAATTCAGCAAAACAGTCCCTCAAATCGGATGTACAATTAATGAAATAAACAGAGTTTTATGTAATATCGATGAAATGACAGAAGGTTTAAATTGTACAATGAAAAAACCCTTTGGTGGTTTAAGACTCATTTTCGGCAGTCCTGTAAGCACAAAAAAATGTAACTGCGAATAATAGAATTGTACAGTCGGGGAATGTATTTTTTTATTTCTTAATTTAGTATTTTAAATGCTATTTGGGAAATAGAGGAAAGTATGCCGAATTCTTTGAAAAATTATATAATTTGTGCAGTTGCAACCGTAACAATAAGCACATCTTTATGTTTTATCCTTAATTTTAAATATTCTTTACACATACTTTGTTTTATTATTTTATGCTGTTTGATTAATACTTATTTTGTTTTACATATTTCCGAAAAGCAAATTGAACGGGAAAATGAAGAACGCGAAAATAAACTGATTAAACAAATAGAATACAGCTCAAAGCATTTGACGACAATAATCAGCAACTTGCCTCTTGTTGCTTACATCATAGACACTGAATGCCGCTTTATAACAGGAAACTCAGAAGCTATAAAATTTTTTGGCGTTGAAAACAATATTGAACAGCTAAGATATCCGGAAACTGTTTTTGAAAAAGATACTTTAGAAATGATACGCGAAGAAAACAAACTTATAATCCAAAATAAGGAACCTTTTGTTACGGATAAAATAGTAAAATTAAAATCAGGCAGACAAAATTGGTTTAACATTCGAAAAGTACCGATTTTAAACGATTCTGATGATGTAAAAGGTTTTGTTATTTTTGGCAGAAATATTGATATTGAAAAAGCTGCCCAAAAACAAAGAGAAACATATATATCAACATTGAGTCACGACTTAAAAATTCCGACACTTGCTCAGATTCGCGCTCTTGAACTGCTGATAAGCGGAAATCTCGGAAAAGTTAATAAAATGCAAAAAGAGGTGCTTAATCTTACTCTTGATTCCTGCAGATATATGTATGATATGTTATCAACTCTTTTATCAGCATACAAATATGAAAATAAAGATATTACATTGACTTATGAAAAAATACAAATCATGAAACTCATGGATGAATGTTTTCACAAATACGTGAAATCCATGCATCATAAAAATATTCGTATTAAGGTAAAAGCAAAAGAAAAATTTTTTGCGGTTTATGCAGATAAATGCCAGATAAAAAAAGCATTTGAAAACCTAATTGATCATTGTATCTCAAGCGCATATGAAAATACCGAAATAGTATGCGATATAAAAAAAACGCACTGCGGCAAAAACGTTTTTATGTCACTAGGCTTTGAAAGTCCGTATATTACATCCGAACAGATTGAGAATTTATTCAAACGCTATGCAACAGCTGCTGAAAAAATGGGAAAAGTTGGGAGTGGTCTGGGACTTTATCTGGCCAAACAAATTATAAATGCACACAACGGGATTATTTATGCCGAAAGCAAGGAATCAAATTATAATATTTATAATATTGAACTTCCTTGTATTAACGAATGTAAAATTCCTGCCATTACAAATTAAAAGTTATATAATATTTGTCATGAAAAAATTGTTGTCAGTAATCATTTTATTGAGTTTTACAGGCTGTGCATTTGCTGCTGCTGACAGAGATACTCAGAAAAAAGCCTACAAGGCTATGATTGAAAGTCAAAAACATCATAATGATGTTTGTCAAAGAGCCGCGGATAATTTTCGCCGGGATCACAGATTTACCGGTTATATAAGATCAACCTGCCTGCTTTTCCAGTCGGAAAGACAAAGACTTATTGAATCTGTTTTCCCGAGTGTAAATAATGTGGAAGACGAAAATTACAAAGATGACTATCCGGTTTTGGTTTCAAATTTTATAATTGATATAAACAATAGAGAAATTGAAACTTACAGAGCAATAATTAACGAGTATTGTAAATATAACACTTTCAAATATACAAAAAATATTAATGCTTGTTCTCATGCAAGTATAAATCAAATATTTGAAAAATAATTTTAAACTATTCCCTGAGCAATCATTGCCTGTGCCAGTTTATTAAATGCCGCAATATTAGCTCCTGCAGTATAATTATTTCCCAAATTATATTGATTTGCGGCAGATTTACAGGATTTGAAAATATTAGTCATAATTTCATTAAGTTTTTTATCCACTTCATCAAATGAGAGGTAATATCTCATACTGTTTTGACTCATCTCAACCGCAGATATTGCGACTCCGCCGGCGTTTGCAGCTTTTGAAGGTGCCAGTAAAATTCCGTTATTTATCAAATATTCAGCAGCTTCTTTAGTACAAGGCATATTCGCACCTTCTCCGACTGCTATTGCTCCATTTTCAGCAAGTCTTTTAGCTGCATTGAGCGTAACTTCATTCTGTGTTGCACATGGAAGTGCAATGTCGGTTTTTATTTCCCATATTGGAGAAACTTCCCCATTACATTCAATATATTCTGCTTTCGGGTGTTTTTTTAAGTATTCAAAAATTCTTCCGCGCTCAACTTCTTTGATTTGTTTAATCAAATTTAAGTCAATGCCGTTTTTGTCATAGATACAGCCCTTTGAATCACTCATAGCAACAACATTCGCCCCGTATTCAAGAGCTTTTTGGCAGGCATAAATCGCAACATTGCCTGCTCCTGAAATTGTAACGGTTTTTCCGGCAAGAGATTGTTTATTTTCAGCAAGCATTTCACGCATAAAGTATATTAATCCGAATCCGGTAGCTTCTTTTCTCACAAGCGAGCCGCCGTAAGAAAGCCCTTTACCGGTCAAAACCCCGCCTTCATATATATCTTTAATTCTCTTGTATTGACCGAATAAGTATCCGATTTCTCTTTCTCCGACCCCTATGTCACCTGCCGGAATGTCAATATCCTGACCAATATGTCTTTGCAGTTCGGTCATAAAACTCTGACAAAATCTCATAATTTCATCATCGGATTTTCCCTTGGGGTCAAAATCACTGCCGCCCTTTCCGCCACCTATCGGAAGGCCGGTCAATGCATTTTTAAAAATTTGTTCAAATCCCAAAAATTTTATTATACTCTGGTTAACGCTCGGATGAAATCTTAATCCGCCTTTATACGGACCTATAAGGCTGCTGAACTGAACTCTGTAACCTCTATGAACAACAGTCTGTCCGTTATCCATAACATAAGGGACTCTAAAGATTACTATTCTTTCGGGTTCAATCATTCTTTCCAGTAATGCAATTTTTTCATATTCTGGATGCTGATTGATAACAGGCTCTATTGACGTTAAAACTTCTTCAACCGCCTGTAGGTATTCCGGTTCATATAAATTCTTTTCTCTAACTCCGTTTAATACTTTTTTTAAATATTCATTCATAAAACACCTGCTTATTTGTAATAAATTGTAACATATTATTTCATAATATGCAATTGATTTTTAATAAAAATCGTTTATAATATGACTATAGTTTTTTTAAGGAGTGTATATATGTCTGAAAAATTTGAAAAATTACAATTGGTTTGGTTAGCATTAATTTTGGCTTTAGGTCTTATTTTTGCCGTTAAAATCGGTACAAGCAGCGTTTCAAAAGACAGTATTACAGTAACGGGTTCTGCTTACCAAATAGTAAAGTCGGATTCCGGCCGGTTGGAAATAGAGCTTAACGCCAGAAAACCTGATAAACAAAGTGCCTATAACACTGTTAAAAACCAGCTTCCAATGGTTATGAAATATCTTAAAGACAAAGGGATAACGGATATCGAAGTAAAAGCTGCAAGCGGTTATAACACTTATAAATATACCGCAAACGGCAATATGACAAATGATATTGCATATTACAATCTTTCCCAGCTTGTTGTTATAAAATCTGACGATGTCGAAAAAATAAAAGAAATATCTACTGATATACAACAACTTTTAGACAAAGGGATTGATATAACTGTTCGCTCTCCTGAATATTTTTATTCAAAACTCGGAGATTTAAAAGTCGATCTTCTTCAACAGGCAACGACAGATGCCAAAGACAGAGCAACTGCAATGTTAAAGGCAACTCATAATAAACCGGGTAAAATACAGTCAGTACGTATGGGAGTTTTCCAGATTACTCCGGTTGATTCGACAAATGTTTCCGATATGGGTATTAACGATACAACTACTGTTGACAAAAAAGTCACTGCAGTGGCAAATGTTGTGTTCCGTATAAAATAAATCCGGAGGTAATATTATGAAAAAGATTTGTTTAACCATATTATTCATATCCGTTGCACTGCCTGCATTTTCCGTGGCTGCGCCGGATGCAGCAATAATACAGGTTCATGATATGCAAATGATTAATGAGCAAAGATTCAGACAGGATGTTTTAAATGATTACAATGACGTCGAAACCGAAAAGGCAAGATTTGAGAAAAAAACTGCTCCGAAAGAATCTTTAATAAACAAATTGTTTAATAAGAAAAAATTTGTTGAAGAAAACGGTGAAATAAAAATAGAAAGTGATGAAACCGGGCATTAATTACTCATGCCGGCCCTGTAGCCGCACCAGCTGAATATTACAGGTAAAACCTTTTCAATATGCAATTTTTCGGCTATCGGAACTTTAGCCAGTATAAGAACTCCTAAAGCATCATCCACATTTGCAAGAGAATCAAGTATAGTAAGTTTTCTGTCAGGGACCTTGTCATACGGATCATTAATTTTGTTTGACAGGGCCGCTGCAATATGCATTCCGGCAAACAACCCTACAATTGTGCTTCCTATTTTAAACAAGTTGTTGTTAAACAACGGAAATTTTTTACTCAAATGAAATAATCCACCGCATAAAACAGTAGGTACTGTTGCGTTCATAAACTGAAAGACTCCTTCATTTATTTTTTGTTTGCGGTGCTCTTTTTTATCAAATATAACACCTGCAGCAGTACCTCCTGCAATGCCGCAGGTACTTAAATATATCAATTCTTTTAATCCGTATTTTATATTGTAAAGTTTGGTATTTTGCCTCTTTGCAAGAAATATCATCGGTAAAATAGTTCCCGCAACAGAACCCGCAGCTATTTTAAATTTTAACGATGCTTCAGATTTCTCAGGGATTATTTTCCTGTGATTTCTATATGCTCTTATATCATATTCTACTCTTGATCCTGAAACAGATGACAACATTATTTTAATTACCTTTTTACATAATTTTATCACAATAATGCCTATATATATAAAAAACCTAAAAATAAATTTTGCCATCACATCAAAAAAAAATAAGTCCGGACTTTAAATAAATCCGGACTTATAATTTTATTAAGCTTTAATTATAAATTTAAAAGATTTTTTAATTTTTCAATAAAGCTATATTGATCGTCAGGAGCGTTAACTTTACCGTTATTTACTGCAGCCTTGCTGCCGGTGTTAACGATTTTTACCTGAGCATCATTTGTCAATGTACTATCTTCAGTGATATTTAAACCGTCACCTTTGTTAGAGATGATTATAGGTGCTTCAGTAGAACCTGTATTTGTAATATCACCTGAGATATTCATATCACCTTTGTGGTTAACAAGAGCTGACTGTGTACCGTCTTCGTTTTCAATAGTTCCGTTGAAGTCTAAGCCGTCAGAACCTGTAATGTTTTTAATTAAGATATTACCTGAACCGTCAACTTTGAAGTTTTCAGAAGCTGTCAAACCGGTACCGTTTTCTCTTGAAGCAGCGTATGTGTAATCTCCGCCATTGTTATGGATTTTACCGCCAAGGTAGAGGTGATTTGTGTTGCCTAAGATATTTAATCTGCCTTCATGAGAAATTTCGTTGTTAACAGTCATATCACCTGAACCGTAGTTTTTGATGTTTGTTGCTCCAGTACCTGATTGATTAATTTGACCGGCACTTGCAAACATTGCTTCACCGCCGCCTTGTCTGTTAATTATACCAAGGTTGCCGTCAGTAACATTGATTTTACCTGAAACATACATATCACCACTATAGTTATTGATAGCTGTGTCACCATCAGAGTTTGTAATATTACCCTGAAGATTCATGCCTCTTTCTCCGGCAGTTGTCTTGCCTTCATGTTTAATGGCGAGGTTACCCATTTCATTTGAAATATTTGTATCTGTCTGAGCTGTTATACCGGTAGAATTTTTTCTTGAGAAGATGTACATATAACCTTCATGGTTAGCCAAAGAACCATGTTTGGATAAATCAGAATTATTTGCGACAGTTAAATGTCCGTTCTCGTTGTATACACGCATATTACCGGTATTGTCAACTTTACCGACAATGTTCATACCTTCAGCGCCGGAATTATTAACTATGTTTAGGTCACCTTCGTTTCGGATATCTGCATTTTGAAGAATATCAAGTCCGGTACCGTTTCTTTTGTTAATAATACCCATGTTGCCGGTATTATTAATAACGCCATTAAGTGTCATTTTACCTTCATAGTTGTTAATAGCGGTTTCACCTTCATTTGTAATTGTACCGTTAAGAGTCATACCATTTTTGCCGGTATTTTTAATTGAAAGGTCACCGTGACCGTTAATTTGGCCATTTAACGCTAATGTAAGTTGTGAGCCGTCTGTTCCTTCGTTCCAAACGTTCATATCACCGTCAACAACTCCGACTTTACCGCCGATAGTCATATTACCAGCTTTGTTTTTCAAACCGAAATCACCTTGAGAAGTCAGTGTTGCATCTTCTTCAACTGTCAAACCGTCATCACCTGTATTTTCAACTTGTAATACGCTGCCGGCATTTACATTTGCACCACTTGCAAAAACTAACTCACCACCACGGTTAATAATTCTTACTTTATCAACAGAGGTATCGCCAACCGTACCTGAAATTTCCATACCGCCGGCTCCTTCATTAACAATATCGGTTCTTCCTACTGAAGAAGTTGTGCCAGAAACTGTTAATTTGCCAGTACCTACATTTGATACAGCAAGTTCATTATCAGTTGTAAGTTTGCCGCCGATATTTAAGTCAGCGCCGGATTCTCTGTTTGTAACGATTAATGTGTCATTTTTGTTTGAAACATTACCATTAACAGTCAAATCACCTTTATAGTTATATAATTGTACTCTGTTATTAGAAGCAATAACAGCGCCGTCTTCTATTTTAAGCCCATTATTACCTTTATTAGTTAAGAAGATACCGCTGCTAACACCGCCATCATCACCATGAGCAATTGTTTCACCGAGGTTAGCAATTTTACCTGAAACAGTAATACCGGCACCTGATTTATTATCGGATCTGATAAGGATTAAGCTGCCGTTTTCAACAGCATTTGCAGAAGGATTAATACCGTCTGTATTAACAAGACTGTTGAATAAAGTTTCAGCCTGTCTATTAGTAGTTATCTGATTCATGTCAGTAACGCCGTTAACGATTCCGCCTGCGATATTAATATCTGTACCACGGAGATCAACACCGTTTCTTGCAAAAATCTGACCATCAATATTAATAGGTGCATTGCTGTCCTGTTTTAGTTTGGAAATCTGGCTGATATTATCATAAATATTATTTCCAAGATCATCTTTTAATGAGTTATATTTTCCTTGTTCCGGTGTGATTACTGATAAAGTACCAACGTTTAACACACCGCTTGCTCCGACAGTCAGACCGTTCGGAGAAATAAATATAGCATGACCGTTATAGAAATTACCGTCACGCATTGTATTTACGATACCGTTGATATCAATTTTGTTATCAACAAGGTTTACAAAGGTTTCAATTGCTCTGTCACCATATTTGTAAATCAGGTTTGCAATATCACCTTCACTCAACTGGAAATTGCCATATTGTCTGAAACCGACATCACCGTTGGCATGTGTAGGATCAATGTTGAAAATCCCGCCACTTCCAGTTACTCCAGAAATGTCAGTAGCATACACACTTGTCACTGACAAGAATGCTGCAACTGCTGCAATCATAAGCTTTTTGTTCATAAAATACTCCTTTATGTTAGCTGCTTGTATTGTATTTACATATTTAAAATATACTTACTTATAATTAAGTATATCTATAAAACGCACAAAAAAAAATTAATTTGCGCATTTGTGAATAAATATTAAGTTCTTTTTTATTAACCCATTTTGATACTCCTTTTCTTTACTTTTCTCAAAAAATTAATATCCTAAATTATTGCACATACTATAATAAAGTAATTTACGGCACAAAAATTGCTAAACTTTAGAAAATTTTAAGAAATGTAAAGATGAATTTATCCTTTAAACGCACCCCAGGCTTTTATGGTGCCCTTCTGATATTTTATTAAATAGTATTCCCCATCAGGTACAAATTCTAACGATGCTTCCGTAAATATTTTAGGTTCATCCGGCGGCATGCCTGTTTTAGCACGTTTTTTGTTTGTGTCTTCTCTTAACTTTTTTTCTTTTTTTAATTCTTTTTTTACTTTCTTATTATTAAGCCGTACTTTTTCCGTTGCATCTTCTTCAACTTTTATAACAGGAATTATAGCAATCGGTTTTTTTGATTCCAAAAGAATCAAAAATTCCATTGAATCAGAAAGCGCAACTTCATAATGTCCGGGTTTTATAATTCCTCCTGAACCGTCGTAAATAGGATCGGGAATTATCAATGCCGGATATTCGGAATCTTTTAAAGAATATCTGTAAATTGCCTGGCTTCCAATATTATAACCTGCTGTTTCCTGCGGCTGCTGCGGGTAAGGGCGGATATATTTATGGGTCAGAACTTTTTCTACATACATTCCTTCAAACATTATTCAAGCCTCTGCAAAAGATTTTTAATGATATTTTGAACTTCTTCAAAATTTTTATCAAGTGCGTGCTCTCCGCCAACAAATATCAAAGACATATATTTGTGCGAATTGTATAGTTGCCCTGATTTTAAAATAAGTCTGTAACTTTCCCGCATAAGCCTTTTAAGCCTATTTCGTTTGACTGCTCTTTTGTGCGTCTTTTTACTTACAACAAAACCTGCACGGGTTAAGAAATTTTCATCCTTTTTTAAAATTCCCGCAAACAAAGTTATCCCTCCTTTGTGAAAAGAGTGTTTTGCTCTGTATGTTGCAGAAAATGCAGCTCTGCTTTTTAATCTGTATTGTTTTTTTAGCATATTTTTTCAGAACAACACAGCACGCCAAAGATATCCCGGCCTGCTGTGTTTAATTCATATCTTTTAATTTTGCTATTTATGCACGTTTTTTAGCGTTGATAGCTAATTTATGACGGCCTTTTGCACGACGTCTGTTCAATACTTCCTGTCCGCCGGGAGTTGCCATTCTAGCTCTAAAACCGCTTACTTTTTGCCTTTTTACTTTTGTTCCTTCTAGTGTACGTCTCATTTTTTTATTCCTTTTAATTTATATTTGTCGTATAATTCAAATGTTAAATAAAAAAAAAATATTAGTCAACACAAAAAGAGGGTCAGGTTAAATAATATGAACAAAAAATATAAAATCGGCTTTATCGGCTGCGGCAAAATGGCAAGTGCAATCATAAAAGGAACTATTTCTTCAAAATTTATTTTGAAAGAAAATATAAAAGGTTCTGAAATTGACTGTAATGCCGCCGAAACTGCTCAAAAACGGCTCGGGATTGAAGTTTTGACAGATAATAAATATCTTGTTATGGATAGCGATGTAATTTTCATTGCAACAAAACCAAATTATGTTGCAGAGGTTCTGGAAGAAATTAAAGAGGAACTAACCCCTGAAAAACTTATTGTATCGATTGCTGCTGGAGTTTCAACCGAAAAAATTGAAAACATAATCGGCAGAAACAGGGTAGTTCGTGTAATGCCGAATACGCCGGCACTTGTTATGGAGGGTATGAGCGGAATATGTAAAGGCGCTTATGCAACGGACGAAGATGCAAAATTTGTTACGGAATTGCTCTCCAATATCGGGAAATGTATTGAAGTTGCCGAAGAACAAATGGATATTGTAACAGCTATTTCAGGCTCAGGCCCGGCATTTTTCTACAAAGTAATTGAAGATATGGCGCGTGCCGGTCAAAAACTCGGACTGGATTATGAAAAATCTCTGCTTTTAGCAGCTCAAACAGCGGCAGGTTCTGCAAAAATGGTTTTTGAACGCGGAGAAATTTCTGTTCAAAAACTTATTGATAACGTTGCAACAAAAGGCGGATGTACTTTTGTAGGAGTGTCAGTCATGAGTGAAGAAAATTCCGAAAAACTTTTCTATGATGTCATTTCAAAAACTGCACAGAAGGCTGCAGAATTAGGTAAATAATTGTTAACAAAACCGCAAAAATTTTTATTTTGAGGATTTATTACTCCTGTGAACATATAATATTAACTAACTATGACTAAAATAGAAAATTTTAAAACCCCGGTAAATAACTATATAATCCCCAAAAGAGAAGAAGTAAAAAAAGACAAGCCACACTCACACACTAAAAAAAATTCCCGTATGCTTCAAACAACTCTCATGGGGGCAGGCATTGCCGGCTTGGCAATTGTTGCAATATACCAGAGAAATAAAATTAACCGGCTGTTACAAAATCAAAACAAATGTGCCGATGCAGACTCATTACTGCCTTATAAAATTGTAGACTTTACAAAGACCAAACTTTACAGTGCATTTGAAAAATCCAAAACAGGATTCATTTCATTTCTTTCTTCACTAAATAGTGAACCATCAAAAGTGAAAGAATTTTTATTTGCAATAACTGCTGATAAAAAAATAAGCGTTGATTTTATTAATGAAGTTATATCTGACCCACGCAAATCATCATATAATCTAAAAATCTTAAAAGAAAAAATCGGCGGAGAAAATAATCTTATTGAATGGCTTCAGGCACCTAAAGGCTACAATGAGGCTTATGACAGATATATTATCAAAATTGCGCATGAGGCTCTTGATAAATCAGACACAGATACCCTCTTGAGGATTTCTCCCAATTGGCATGTTCATATTTTACGAAACGGCAAAGAAAATTTCCATATAGGGAAATTGCCTGAAACATTTGAAAAACTTTATGATTTCAACCATTTTATCGAATGGCTGAAAAGCCATGACTATAAAATAGGTGAGCCTAAAACGTTAGAGTACAGCGGTATACATATGGAAGTAACTTCTTTATCTAACGGAAAATCATGTAAAACGCCATACAAAATAAAATTTTTAAACGGTAATGATAAAAAAGAATATGTAATAAAAATCCAACAAAAATGGGGATGTCATTCAAATTACGCTAAGGAATGTCTGGCTTATCGTTCTGATTCAACATTTACAAATGCGCAAATAGATTATTATTTAACACTTAATAACTGTGAAAATTCTCCTAAAATGTATTATTATGATTATGGTTCAAATATATCTATATACGAATTTCAAGCAGGCAATCATCCGCATGGGTTAAACAATCAGTTTGCCGCAAACCAAAAATTGACCGATTTAAACAGGCTCGGGATTTACTATAATGATGCCAGTGACAGCAATTTTATTGAACAAGACGGAGTTTTAAAAGTTGTTGATATAGGAGATTCAAGCTTTATTGACCCATTAAGACCCGGTGGAAAAGGTTTTAATTTTCAACTGCCTAACTGGTGCGGTGCCGGACTGCCTAATTTAAGTATGCTATTGACAAAATAATCTCTAAATAATTTTGTCAGCAGATGCTAAAAATTCGGCTAAACTTTTAACCACTGGTTTTTTAGATTGTTTCCCGGAAAAAATTAGTCCCTGTTTTATTCCTAATATACAACCGGGACAGGTCGTTAACACGTAATCTGCTACTGTTTTTATAATATTTTCAGCTTTGTTCAAAGAAATTGATTTTGATATTTTGTGATTTTTAAGCGCAAATTCTCCTGCAAAACCGCAGCAACTGTCATAATTATTCATTTCAATATATTCAACATTTTCACAATTTTCAATCAAAGGTTTAAAAAATTTATCGTTTTCAAGATGGCAGGGCTTATGAAATGTCACTTTTAAAGGTTTTGAAAATCTAAATTTTATGCCCAGCAGATTCATTAATTCTCCGAGATTTATGAATTTTGCATTCATATATTGTTTTAATGTACTTTCACAGCTTGCGCAGTCTGTTAAAATGTAGTCAAAATCACAATCAAGCATTTTTAGGTTATGTTTTTTTACCTGCTCAAATCTTTCAAGATTACCGCTGGACAAAAACGGCAGACCACAGCAATCAAAATCTTTTTCAATAATTTCAACTTCGGAATTTTTAAAAATTTTATTCAGATAATTATCATTTTTCGGGCATAAATTATTGACACATCCTTTAAAATAAAGAAGTTTCAGCCTGTTTTGAGTTTTACCTTTTATTTTTTTTCTGAACGGTTTTGTTAAAAATTTAAAAAAATTGATAAAATTGCCGAAAACAACTTTTGATTGAAGAAAAAAGATTATTTTTCCTGTTAAAGTATTTTTTGCATATTGATATTTTGCAGTTTCAAAAATTTTGCAAACGTCTATTCCGCTCGGGCAGAAATCAGAACATTTACCGCATTTAAGACACAGATCAAGATATTTGTTAATATTTTTGTTGAGTTTTAAATCTCCTTTTAAAACTCCGTCCAGCATTACAAATTTCCCGCGAGATACGGCGCAGTCATTACCTGTTTCTTTATAAACAGGACAAACAGACTGGCACAGTCCGCATTTGGAACATTTATTAATATCACTGGCAAAGTCTTTTAATTCATTCATGTTTTATACAATAGCTCCATGTGAGGCATCTTGAACGTTTTGAGAATACTTGTATAAATAACCGGATTTAACTTTCGGTTCAAATGGTTTGAGATTTTTTCGCCGTTTTTCAAGCATTTTTTCATCGACAAGCAAATCTATTCGGCGATTTGGAATATCAATTTTAATCTTATCGCCGTTTTCTACAAGAGCTATTGTTCCGCCGTTTGCGGCCTCAGGACAGATATGTCCTGCGCAAATCCCTCTGGTTGCTCCGGAAAAACGTCCGTCTGTTATGAGTGCGCACTTTGTACCGAGCCCTTTACCGACAAGAAGTGATGTCGGCGCAAGCATTTCCCGCATTCCGGGGCTGCCTTTCGGACCTTCATAACGAATTACCATTACATCACCTTCTTTAATTTCGTCATTTTCAAGAGCTAGCATAGCAGCTTCTTCGCTGTCAAAAGTTTTTGCTGAGCCTTCAAATGTATAACATTCAGGTGCAACTCCTGACGTTTTTATTACACATCCGTCTTTTGCAAGGTTTCCGTATAATATACTTAAACCGGGCTGCGTATATGTTGATTTATCATATTCGGGAATAACGTTTGTGTCAGCCCATGCACTTTCAGATATGTCATTTATTGTTAATCCGCTTACTGTTTTAGTATCTTTAAGAAACTTTTTCAGAGATTTTATAACTGCCGGTATACCACCTGCATTATGAAAATCTGCCATTGTTAAAGTTGAAGACGGGTTAATCTTCACTATTTGATGAATATATTCACTTATTTGTTCAAAATCTTTTAAGGTAATATCAATATTCCCTGCATTTGCGATTGCAAGAAGATGCAAAAATGTGTTTGTAGAACCTCCAAGAGCTAAATCTGCGGTAATAGCGTTTCTTAAGCTGTCACGTGTTATAATATCTGACGGTTTAATATCATTTTTTATAAGTTCAACTATTTGCATACCACTTTCAAAAGCAATTCTTCTTTTTTTTGCGGAAACAGCGGAAGCTGAAGAACAGTAAGGCAGGCTCATCCCCATAATCTCTGCCAGACATGCCATTGTGTTTGCGGTGTACATCCCCTGACATGCTCCTGCAGAAGGGCAGGATTCTTCTTCCAGAGCTAAAAGTTCTTCTTCTGGAATTTCTCCCTTTCTGTATTGTCCGACAGCTTCGAAAGAACCTGTTACCATTGTTAATTTGTGATGTCCCCTGCACTCCCCGTCGAGCATCGGACCAGCTGTAACAAGGATTGCCGGAATATTTAAACGTAATGCGCCGATGAGCATTCCTGGGGTAATTTTGTCGCAGTTCGAAAGCAGGACAATTCCGTCAAATTGATGAGCTGCAGCTACTGTTTCTACACAATCAGCAATTAAATCGCGAGAAGGAAGTGAGTACCTCATTCCGCTGTGCCCCATTGCAATGCCGTCACAAATTGCGGGTACACCAAACACAAATGCCTGACCGCCGCCGGTATGTATTCCTTTCTCAATCTGGCGTTCAAGATCTCGCATTCCTATATGTCCCGGGACAAGATCTGAAAAAGAACTTGCTATTCCGATAAACGGTGCATTCATATTTTTTTTACTGACGCCTGTTGCCATTAAAAGCCCGCGGTGAGGAGTTCTGGCTATTCCTTTTTTTATATTGTCGCTTTTCATTTTTTTATAACCTTTATAATATTCCACGCATCATCCCATTCAACATATCCTTCTAAATCTATATTATGATATTTGTAAGGGTTGTTGATATATTCAGGATTAAACAAATTTCGTTTAGCAAGCCGCTTTATTATGTCGGGCAGCAATGTTGTGCTTCCTGCAAGCGTTCCTCCTTTAGAGGTTGCTTTTATCCCGTCGTAATAAACTTTTTCTCCGGCAAAAATCATTGCTTTCAAGTCACTCTTAGTTATTGGCAAACAGTCGCTGATTAAAATTAATTTATCCTCAGGTTTTGCCTTAAAGGTTAATTCCAAAGCTTGATCAGAAACGTGCACACCATCTCCTATAATTTCAGTATAAATATTGTCACTAATTAGTGAAGAAAGCGCAGTTGATTCACCTCTGTGTGTAATTCCAGACATAGCGTTGAAAAGATGCGTTACTCCCGTGCATCCTGTTAAATCTCCGCCCATACAGTGTCCTGCCTGAATTTTGATATTTTTATCAGATAAATAAGTAATTAAACCTTCATCAAATTCAGGTGCAAGAGTTACGATTTTGATGGAAGTATCCTCAATTAATTTATAATTTTCTTTTGTTGGTTTTAAAAAATATTCAGAATTATGAATTCCTTTTTTCTCCGGATTTAGGAATATTCCTTCCAGATGTATTCCGAGAATACGTGCCATATCAGGTGTCTGACGTTTTGAAGCCTCTTTAATCACAGAAATTGCATGCTTTGTATTTTGGATGGTATCTGTGACAAGTGTCGGAAAAATTCCGCCGATACCGCATTTTAAAATCTCTTTTGAAAGATATAATACATCATCTACCGAGGCTTTATTAAAGTCAATTCCGAAACACCCGTGGAAATGTTGTTCTATTAAAAGTTTTGTTTTCATATAACACTCTCCCGAATTTTTAACGCGCGTTCGTTGTGTTGAAATTCTACCCTCTTCCGTAGGTAGAGGGTAGTTTATTCAGTTTATATTACGCTTACTTCAAAGACCTTTCGTGCTTCTTCTCTGTCATCAAAGTGTATTGTTTTGTCTTTGAGTATTTGATAATCCTCATGACCTTTTCCGGCAATAACGACAACATCATTGTTGTTTGCAATTGTTCTTAATAATGCAATTGCAGTTCCTCTGTCAGGTTCAACAATAACTTTATCAGTGTTTACTGATTTTAATCCTGCAATAATGTCGGTTATAATAACCTGGGGGTCTTCAGAACGCGGATTGTCACTTGTAATAACAATTTTATCAGCGAGTTTTTCGGCTATTGCCCCCATTTTAGGTCTTTTAGTAGCATCCCTGTCGCCTCCGCATCCGAAAAGACAGATAAGTTTACCATCTTGCGGTGTAATTTCTCTTGCGGATTTTAAAACATTTTCCAGACCGTCAGGTGTGTGTGCATAATCCACAATTACAAGCGGTTTTTTTACGACCACTTCAAATCTGCCTGCAACACCTTTTACGTTTTGCAAAGCTTTCAGAGCAATTTCTATATCAATTCCCATTGCAAGTGCTGTTGTGACGGCAGCAAGAACATTATAAACACTAAACATTCCGTTCATGTGGAGATTAACCTTGTATGCTTTCGCATTTGCAACCAGAGTAAATTCAGCACCATTTAATGAAAAGTTTATATCATGCGCCATTACGTCACTTTGTTGTCTGACGCCGTAGGTATATACTTTTACACCTTCCGGCACAACGCTTATAAATTTGTCACCGTACTCGTCATCCGCATTTATTACTGCGAAATTTCCTTCTTTAAGTCTTTCAAAAAGCAGAGCTTTAGCTTTAAAATAGTTTTCCATAGTTATATGGTAATCAAGGTGATCCTGAGTTAAATTAGTCAGAACAGCGCCGTTGAACCTGCATCCGCCAACACGATTTTGGTCAAGCGCGTGCGAACTAACTTCCATTACAACATTATCAATCTTTTCAACATCTTTTATCATTCGAAGTGTAGCCTGAAGTTCAGGAGCCTGCGGAGTAGTATGTTTTGCATCACGATATTCACCATTTGATGACAGTTTATATCCGAGTGTCCCTATAAGAGCACACTTTTCTCCATTTTCTTCAAATATTTTTTGAATTAAGTGAGTAACTGTAGTTTTACCATTAGTTCCCGTGATACCGATAAGATTAATCCCTTTGGAAGGGCTTGAATAAAATCTGTCGGCTATATCTGCGATCTTGTGACGTGTAGAAGACACAACAACCTGCGGAATTTTAGTTCCTTCGACTTTTTTTTCGACAAGCAGAGCCGTAGCACCGTTATCTATCGCATTTTGAGCAAATTCATGCCCGTCTGTGTGTTCTCCCACAAGGCAAACAAATATATCACCCTTTTTGGTGGTTTTAGAGTTATATGAAATACCTGTAATATTAACATTTTTAAAATTTATTAAATCTTTGTAATCTAAATATTCAATTAATTCATCGAGTTTCATTGTTTAAATCTCCTGTATTGTTCTTTTAATTCTTTTTTGCGGGTGCTTTATCGGGTTTTAAATTTAAAATTCTGGCAACCTGAACAGCTACTTCATGGAAAACGGGGCCTGCAACCGTATTACCCCATATAGCACCTACTTTAGCGCTGTCCACCATAACATATATAAGCACCTGCGGATCAGATGCCGGGAAATACCCGATTGTTGACGTGTACATATACGGCGTGTAACCAGCCCCACCTTCTTTTGGTTTTCTTGAGGTTCCTGTTTTAGCTGCGACGTTATATTTATCCATTTTTATTACCGAACGGCCGTTATTAACGGATGCAGCCAGAAGTTTAGTAATTGTTTGGGCAGTTTCGGGTTTTATAACTTGAATATGGTGAATTTTGTTGTCATATTCTTCCTGAGAAGTATATTTAATGACATGGGGAGTAACTCTTACACCATTGTTGGCAAGAGCCTGAACTGCCGAAATCATCTGAATAGCGGTAACAGATGTTCCGTATCCGTAAGCCATTGTAGCGTGTATTCCCTGATCCCAGTGGCTCCAATAAGGCAATAAACCGACGGATTCACCAGGCAGGTCTATTCCTGTTTTTTCTCCGAAACCGAATTTTTTTAATACCGTATAAAATTCTGCAGGATTCATTGTTCGCGCGACATTGATAGAGCCGATGTTACTGGAGTGCTCAAACAGGTATTCAAGCGAAATTTCTCCCGGATAGGGGTGAACATCATAATCATAGTTTTTTATTTCCCATTTTCCTATTGTGGTTTTTCCGGTGTCCAGAATCTTTGAATTTTCGTTAATTTTGCCTAAATCCATAGCACTTGCAACCGTAACAGTTTTGAAAGTTGAGCCTGGCGGAAAAACATCAGTTAGTGTCCAATTTTTAAGCTGCTGAGGGGTAGCTTTCTTGTAATTATTAGGATCAAAAGTCGGATAAACTGCGTATGCCAGAATTTCACCGGTTTTAGGATTCATAACAATAACGGTTCCGCGTTCTGCTTCTTTTTCCTTAACCATCTTTTCAATTTCTTTTTCACAAACATGCTGTATAGCTGCATCAATTGTGAGAGTTACATTTTCACCTTTAGGATTTGTTGTTGTAGCAACAGGATCGGTTGTAAAATCGTAAATTATTTTTCCGTCGCGTGTTTTTTGATATTTTACCGTATTGATTACGTGTTCCAGCCTATCTTTTGCCGTAAATTCGACCCCGTTTGCAATATCCGCATCAAAGTTATAATAACCCAATACATGCGCAGCAAGTGTACCCTGAGGATATTCTCTTGTATTTTTTTTACCAAGACTTATTTCGCGCAAATGCAACTTAGATATTTCTTTTGCTGCATTTCTGTCAATATCTTTTTTTAAGGTAATAACCGGGCCAGGTTTTTTAAGTTTTTGCAAAAGAGAATCTTTTGGCATTTTTAGTATAGGTGCAAGCATTTTTGCGAGCTCTTCAGGCGAATGGTCATAATCAGCCGGGTGCGCATAAACATCCGAATAAACCTTATCTGTTGCAAGTTTTATTCCGTTTCTGTCAAAAATATCTCCGCGCATTGAAAAAATTCTGCCAACACGCTGACTTCTCGCTCTGGCTCTGTATTTTCTCACATCAATTACCTGTATAAAAAACAGATAAATTACAAGCAAAACCATAAAACATATAAAAAATATGTGTAAAAAACCTACTACCTGATCAAAAGTTTTGCTGCGTTTTTCTATTTCATTTTCCGGCTCATTGCGCAATCTTCTTCTCAAAACATATCCCTCTCTTTATTTATTTTAGCATAACAAGTTTTAAAATAAATAAATATTAAATAATTTTAACTTTGTAGTATAATTTAATTATGAAAAAATTTATTTTAATCTTAGGGTTGTTGTTATTTGGTTCTCAGGTTTTAGCATTTAACATTGTATACCCGTCTAAAACAGACATAATTATTAATGCGGATTCAACATTTTTTGTCGGCTCGTCGGATAAACCTTTAAAAATAAACGGGCAGGATGTTGTTTTGCACCCCAGCGGAGCTTTTGCTTATGTAGTTAATCTCAATATCGGCGAAAATACTTTTGTTTTGCAATCCGATAACGAAAAACAAATTTTTGTTATAACACGTCCGGACATAAAACCTTCCGCTTCCAAACCTTCAGTTTTCATACCTTATAAGGATAAAAAAATATTTAGCGTAACAACACAAGATGCGCCGCTGCGTTCGACTCCGGTTGACGGCGGCATCAACCGGATAGCGCATTTACCGCGCAATATAGAACTAGTTGCAGACGGCGAACAGAACGGTTTTTACAGAATACAACTCGGGAAAAACAAATCCGGCTGGATTTCAAAATCGAATGTAAAAGTTTTGAATACTCAATTAGGTTTTGAGGCTGTTTTATTTGGCTATGAATATGTTGACAGTAAAGATTTTTATACATTTGTTTTCCATTTTGATAAAAGAGTACCGTTTGAAATGATTGAAGGTGACACTTTTCTTATGAAATTTTACAATGTAAAAGACCAGCCGGATAATACTTATGTTATGAAAATTCCTGTGAAAGATTCATTAAGCGGACGTCAGCTTTTGGGCTACAGCGGAGAATATAAAGATAATGATTTTGTATTAAAAATAAGAAAGCCTGTACATACTTATTCATTACGACCTCTGCATAATATAAGAATAGCTATTGACGCAGGACACGGCGGTTCGGAAAACGGAGCAACAGGCTGCCTTGGCAATAAGGAAAAAGATATAAATTTATCTATTGCCAAATATCTTGAAACAGAACTAAAAAAGCGGGGCGCCAAAGTCATTATGACAAGAAGGGCAGATAATTACGTCAGCCTAAAAGACAGAGTGGAAATCGCCAATTACGGAAATGCAGTTGTATTTTTAAGCATTCACGGGAATGCACTTCCCGACGGGGCCGATCCGAATAAAAACAGGGGAACAAGCATCTATTACTATTACCCGCAGGCAAAACCTCTTGCTGATATTATTATGGATACAGTTACATCGGAAATCGGAGTTCCGAATGATAAAGTAAGACAAGGCAGCTTAGCTGTTGTTCGTAACACAAATGCCATAAGCCTTTTGATAGAAGTATCATACCTTATAAATCCGGAAGATAATGCCAATTTAATTAACCCTGAATTTCAAAAGCAGTACGCCAAAGCAATAGCCGACAGCTTAGAAAAATATTTTGAAAAATAAATTTCTCCCGAAACCTGAAAAAATAAGACTTATTAATTTTCCATCACCTTGATGACAAAGAGCGGTGCAAAGCGTAAAAAGTTCCAATCAATTTATAACCGTAAACGCAGCCACCAAAAATTTATAAACAATCTGCTTATTTTTATCATCCAGCTTATTGATAATACTTAATATTTCTTTATCTAAATCTTTTGGAATGTTAACCGATGAAAAGCGGAAAAACTCAATAAGTTCAACATCAAGAACCGCAGCAATTTTATCCAGAACATGTAAAGACGGGAAAAATCTTCCCGATTCAATGCCTGATAAAGAGGAAGTTTCAATATCAATCATTTCCGACAATTGCTCCTGGGTAAATCCTTTAAATTTTCTGATTTCTTTAATCCGTTTTCCTAATAATTTTTTATTGTCCATAAGCTTATATCATACCTTTTTTTCTGTATAAAAATAAGTTATAACAACACGTTTTTTAATTTAAATAACGTAATAAACACTTAATACCCCTTGACAATCACTTAAAAATAGTTTAAAATAAGTGTACAACAATTAGTTTTAATAAAAACTAATACTTTTGAGGATAACAATGAACAATAACATAGAGTAGTTACAAGAGAGTAAGTTTTACAAAAAAAGAAAGGTGAAAAGATTATGAAAAAAAGTTTTGGCTTTACACTCGCAGAAGTGTTGATTACTTTAGGTATTATCGGGGTAGTTGCAGCAATGACTATGCCGACATTGATGAACTCTACACAGGGTGCACAATATAAAGCCGCTTACAAAAAAGCTTTATCTGCAATAGCACAGGGTGTAACATTGAACGTTGCTTTGGACGGAAGTAGCTTTGCTGATGTGTCTAACGTTGCGGGCATAAAAGATATTTTAGCTACAAGAATGAACGTTGTAAAAGGTGCTGATGAAGCAGGTACTATTGATTATGAAGGCGGAGATCCAGATGGTGTAACACAAAGCGATACTAATTACACATTATACTTCAGCGATGGTATTGTATTTAGTTTTGCTGGCCCTACTGCCAACCATGTTTGCTCAGATCCAGATAATACAGATTCTGGTATAACTAATGCAGAAAAATGTTTAGGATTTATTGATGTTAACGGATTAAAAGGACCTAACAAAATGGTAACTTGTACAGATGGTTCAACTAACGCAGAAGATTGTGAAGTTAAAAATCCGACAGATATTTATCCTGTAGTATTCTATGACCAAACAATACTTCCGAACTCTCAAGCTGCTAAAGCTGTATTGTACGGTAAATAATCAAGCCATTCTGAGGGCGAAGTCCGAAAAATCGCATAATCCAAACATCATTGCGATCCTTCGCTTTGCTCAGGATGACATATAAAAAGTTCGAATCTTTTTGTCGGCGGAGTTTTCACCCCGCCGTTTTTTTATGCATTAATTAGAGCGGGGAGATTGCAGAAGTTTAAGAATGAGAGATCCTGAAACAAGTTCAGGATGACAGAATATTTTTATTTCCCCTCCCCCGGGGGAGGGGTTAGGGGAGAGGGTAAAATCTCATCCGTTCGTATGATTTTTCACTTTCTAATCCTTCAGAATTAGTTAAAATTAATTAATAATTTTTGTAAACCTATTGACATTTTTTGAAACATAATTTAAAATGAAAGTACAAAAAGATTTTTCAAAAGTTTTTTATGCGTATCCGCAATATTAACAAAAAGATTCGATGAATGATAATTTAGGATAGAGAGATAAAAAGCGTAAAGCATTTTGAGAAATCAGAAAGTTTTACAAAAAAGAAAGGTGAAAAGATTATGACAAAAAGATTCGGCTTTACACTCGCAGAAGTGTTGATTACTTTAGGTATCATCGGTGTTGTAGCTGCAATGACAATGCCTACATTGATGAATTCTACTCAGGGCGCTCAGTACAAAGCTGCTTACAAAAAAGCTTTATCAGCTATTGCTCAGGGTGTTACATTGAACGTTGCTTTGGACGGAAACAGCTTTGCTGATGTTACAACTGCAGAAGGCATAAAAGACATTTTAGCTGCAAGAATGAACGTTGTTAACGGTGCTGATGAAGTAGGTACTATTCCTTATGAAACAGCTCCTACTCTTTTAACTCAAGGTGCTAACAACTATACATTATACTTCAGTGACGGTATTGTATTTAGTTTTGCTGGCCCTACTGCCGGCAAAGTTTGCTCAGATCCTGATCAGGATTCCGGCATAAGCAACGGGGAAAAATGTAAAGGTTTCGTTGACGTAAACGGATTAAAAGGCCCTAACAAAGTTGTAGAATGCTCAAATGCTCAAGCTGCAGGTGTTGATGCTGCGCAGCATACAGCTGATTGCGAAGTTAAAAACCCGACAGATATTTATCCTGTAGTTTACTATGACCAAACAATACTTCCGAACTCTCAAGCTGCTAAAGCTGTATTGTACGGTAAGTAATCAGAATATTAAAAATGATAGTAACCAAACGACCTGCGAAAATTCGCAGGTCGTGTTTTTTCGTGTTTTTTATTTATTCCCCCTCCCCTGGGGGAGGGGATAGGGGAGAGGGTAAGTTTAGGGGCGGAGGGATTGCAGAAATTTAAAGATAAGAGATCCTGAAACAAGTTCAGGATGACAGAATATTTTTATTTCCCCTCCCCTTGGAGAGGAGGAAAGTATTTTCTACCTCTCCTTTGCAAGTAAAGGTATAGGTGTGAGTAACGGTTAATTTTACTCCATAAAAAACTTATTCAAAAGCACCGGAACAAATTTTGCATTTAGTGCACTGAAGTCAAAAACAAATTCATTTACTCCGGCTTTATACAGCTCCTCAACCCTGTCAAACTGTTCAAGTATACGATCTTCAAACATATGCATACGACAAAAACCATCGCAAGTAAACGGGAAAAGCTTATTCAACGACGGGTCATGCAGCGCGTAATCGCCTTTGTGGCACGGAGCTTTGCAGGAAAGACGGGAAATTATTGCACTGTCATTATTCAACGGACATAAGCCAAGACTCGGAACCCGGATATTACCGGCTATTGTATATTTTCGGTTCGGAATCTCGTTCTTTATTTTCTTTATTGTCTTTATTGTACTTTCAATGTCAGAAAATGATGTAAAATCAATGGTGCTTATCGGCCACAAATCATTCAAACACTTTATGGAAAGGCTGTTTAACAAATTTATCCCCTGACCGATTTCTATAGGAATATTGTTTATATCAGGATCATTTATCGCATTCCAAAAATATCCGATATTATTAATTATCAGACTATCAGGCGCCGGATTATCAAGCAATATCTGTTTTTCATATTCATATACTCTGTCAAAATCCCTTTCAATAAGTATTCTCGGGGTAGAAAGCTGGAATTTTATCCCGTATTTCGTACAGAATTTTTTAACTTTTATAATTATATCGTTAAAACTGCTTGTTGCAAGGTCGCCTGTAGCCAAAATTTCACCGTATTCTATCGAATAAATGGGATTTGTCCCGATTTTTTTTATATATTTTTCAAGCTCCTTTACTTGCGCAAGCTGAGACAGACGCAGGTTTATACGGTAAATATCCTTTTTCGAATAATCAATATCTTTTTTTATACGCGGGCTTTTAATATCCCATTCAAAATTCTTTATGTTGCGGCTGAATTTAAAATCTCTGCCTTCTGCACTCACTACAACACCAAGAAAATGATTTGTACTGTAAATACTCTTGCGAACATGTTTAAACGGTAATTTTTGGTGCTTGAAAAGTTTTGGTTTATCCAAAATCTTTTGTATGAGTTCAATAGCTTCCAGAATTTCATCGGAATTGTTAAATTTACCTTTAATCACAACACTGTCTATTGCTCTTAGTTTTTTAATATCTTCGGCACAGTAAGGAAGATTGTCGCTGTCTATTGCCAGAGGTAATTTGGTATATTTCTTTATTTTAGAAATATTTTTCATATAAATTTCTTCAGTAATAATAATTTCATCAACCTTGTGAAAATTATTGATAAAATCAATGCCTGCAAGGTTATGAATATCAAAATATGAATCTGCTATAACCTTAAACGGCAGGTTAAAAACCTTAATAGCTTCTAAAATAGCAAAGCTGTTTATAAAAATTCCGTCTATACCGGCTGTTTTCAAAAACCTTAGCATCTTTTTTATCTCAGGCAGGTTCTCTTCAGTTATATCGTGTTTAAAATTTATATAAATCTCGCATTTATTGCGTTTTGCAGCTTCTACAAATTCATTGACGTATTCAAAATTGTTGTTTAAAAACTTTTTGTAATAGACATAATACTCTCTGCAAGAGGTTTCTTTTGCAAAAACGTCAATATCTTCAGGTTTTTTGACCGGTGAAACTATTTTTATACTTCCCATAAATTCATTATAACATAATAAATATTATGTGAAGTTAATTTTCCCTCTCCCTGGGAGAGGGATTAAGGGAGAGGGTTTTGTTATGCCGGGAACTATGCGTCCCCGCGCCCCGCACCAAATATTCTTTTTTCACTTGGTTGCTCGCGATTAACGGCGTTGCGTGTCGAATGCTCAACGCATCCGCCACGCCAGCCTCAGCTCGCAATCCGTTTTTTTTGCGATGAAAAGAAAAAGAAACACGCTGACCGTTTAATCTGCACTAAATTCAACCCTAGCGGATGAACTCGCTATATTATCACGTCATGCTGTACTCGTTTGACTGCTTTTGCCAAAATCTATTGATTTTGTGCAAAATGTCCGATTTTCCGCAGCATCTTTTTACCGCTCAAACAGCATCCGCTTTGTTGCTGTCTCATTAAATGCAGATTATTATACCCCTCACCCTAACCCTCTCCCGCAAGGGGAGAGGAAGATAATATTTTGTGCGCTTCAGCCTCACCTTAAGGACTTATTAGCTTATTCACCTATTTATTCACTTCCAATAATATTTATTATGTAAACAAATGTTAAGTATTTTTGTAAAAATAAGCAATTTTTTGGGAAAGAAATACTTAGTATATATATAGGATATAGGATAAGTTTTAACACTTTCTCACCAATCAATAGGATTACAATTAAATTTAGGGAGGACACCAATGGCAATAGGTGCTGAGGATTACATCGACCAGCTTCTGGTCAAAAAATACGCAGAAGAAAAAGTTGACAATCATGATAACATGGAATCAATGGTTGATCCTAAAAAAATGATGGATGCCATGAACGATTATGCAAGCATGTACCGTAACATGATGAACCTTAAACAAAGGTTAAATATCGCATGTTACGCGGTTAATGCAAGAAATGCCAGATACAACAAAACATCAAGGTACTGATAAAATAAGGTTTCGTTCTCACTTTTTTTGAGTTACAATACTAAAAAAGAAAGTGAGAACAAATGGTGGGAAAAATTGTCCTGGCATCTTCTTCTCCCAGAAGAGCCGATATTATGACAAAAGCTAAAGTTAAATTTGAAATTATACCGTCCCCGTATATCGAAGATCATACGACGACGGTTTTTTCTTATGAGTTTATCGAAAATCTTGCCTACAATAAAGCTAAAGCGGTTATTCCGATGTTAAAAGAACCTGCAGAAATTGTCGGGGCAGATACAGTTGTTGTTCTTGATAACGAAATTCTCGGCAAACCACAAGGAGCTCAAAGGGCTTTTGAAATGCTTAAAAAACTTTCAGGCAGAACTCACTTTGTTGTAACCAGCATTGTTGTTATGGATTCTAAAACCCGAAAATACAAAAAAAATTCAACAACAAGCTATGTCACGTTTGAAAATCTTTCAGATGAACAAATTTGGTTCTATATAAATAATTACAAACCGTTTGACAAAGCCGGTTCATACGGTATTCAGGAAATGCCCGCAGGATACATAAAATCTTATACGGGAGATCTTGAAAATATTATAGGAATGAGTTCAAAGGCGCTACTTGATTTATTATAAATTAGCACCACAGCATTTTTTAAACTTTTTGCCGCTGCCGCAAGGACAAGGATCGTTTCTTCCGACTTTGCGCAGGTCTATCCCTTCAAGATCTGGTTTTTCTACATCTTCTTCGATTATACCAAGCGTCTTTGAGAATGCTTTTGACTTATAAAGAACCGTTGTTGACGAAAATATCTTGTTTTCAAGGTATCTTGATTTATAAGTTTGTAAAAGTTCATCAAGAGTATAGCTTGTGCCTAAAAGACTGTTTATAACCTCCATGAAATTTTCATGCCTGTCAGCAACACGTTTGATTATGTTTGCAGAAAATTTGTCATTATTCAGGAAAAATTCTGCACATTCTTTTGCGTTTTCTACACTGTCAGGATTTTCAAAAATTTTGTTAAACGTTTCATAAAAAGGAACAGCATAAAGCCCGAGCTCTTTGTCAAAAATAATTCCTACATCGTAAATTTCCTTATGAGAGGAAAAGCCGCCCAGAGAATTTTCAAGGAAGTTCTCATAAGAATTATTAAATTCTGAAACATTAAAAAATTTATATGTTTCCAACGTTTGAATTTTATCCTGAATATCAACTTTCTCACCGCCTTCGGCAAAATCATTGAATGCTCCGATTAAATCATCCGCAAACTTGTTAGTTGTTACTATTTCATCAGTATTGAAAAAGTCAACAAATTTATTATAAATATCTTTTATTTCTTTTTCTATCTCTTTTTGTTTTTGCGGGTTGTCAATATATACAAGTTCAGGATTTTGAATTATCTTAGCAACCGAATATCTCAAAGCATCATCTCTTCTGGTAGCCGGCAAAACTCCGGATATTTCCAAAAGATAATAAGCCTCTTCAAACTTAAAAATTCTTGCAACAACATACTGTCCTGATGCCATACCGCGGAAAGTCGTCATCTTTACCAATGACACTACATTGTATATTTTTTCATTTATTATATTATTAAGTTCAAAACCGTTTTGTAAAACTCTTTTAATCTCAAATATAGAAGAAATTGATTTCATAAGAGCTTTCACAATCTTTTTGACAGATGCCGGTATTTTTTTTGTATTTTCAAGGTACATTTGCAATATACTTTTGTTACTCAAATTCCTTTCAAAAATATAGTTAAAGCATGCCGATTGAAAATTCATGGTATTTTGCCCTATAGTCTTTAAATATTCCTCAAAATCGGGTCTTACTGTTTCATCTTTTTGAATAAATTCGGCAAGGTCTTTTATAACATCATTAATTTCTTTCAAGTCTTCTAAAATAAGCATCAATTTCTCCCTTTCCATAAATGAGAATATATTAAATAAACTAAAATCTCAATACCATAACAGGTTAATATAATTACGGTTTGTGAATAAGAGTGGTATCTGTATTAAAATTACATTCAGGGCACATCCTCGTTGCATACAACATATCTGATTTTGCACCGTCTATATCACCGAGCGCCTGTTTAGCTATACTTCTGTTATAATAAGCTTTTGCAGGCGAGAAAAATACCTTTGTTTTCTTTTCATAAGCCGATAAAATAGAATTATAAATATCAACAGCAGACTTATAATCTTTATTTTTCAAAAGATAGGTTGCCTTTTCATATTTCAATAAATATTTAACCGATTCTTCTTTTTCGGAATTTATGGCACTGTCAAATTCTTTTAGCATCGCATCTTTATCCAGATAATAAGTTTTTACTCCCAGAATATCATCGGAAAAACTGTCGGACAAACTGTATTTGTTCGCATTTTCATAATCTTTTTCAGCTTCTTTGTATTTTTTAAGATTAAATTTTGCAAAAGCTCTGTTTGCATAAACTTCCGGAGAAATAGGTACAAACGTTAAATAAGCATCAGCGAGTTTGAGGGCAGCATTATATTTTTTAGCAATGTTAAATTTTTCGACCAATGTCGGAACAAACGCATACAAGCAAAAAATTACGATTATAAGAGCCAAAACATAAACACTTTTACGCGGGGTATTTTTATATTCCGAATAAGCTTTCTCATTAATATACTTTATTTCTGGTTTAAATTTAGTTCTTTGAAAAGTTCCGACATATCTCACCAAATAATTTTCATATAAATAATTAATCCCTATATATGTAACATATAATCCGACAAGGGGGATTAACGAAAGAATTAAAACGGCCGCAAAAAACGGTATTTTCATGAATTCCGTAAAAAACGGGAAAACAACAAAATAAATATATAAAAGAATTTCAACGGCAACAACAGCATTCATAATCGCTGTAAACTTGCGGTAAGTTTTGTTAATTTCCTTTAATTTTTCTTCCGGAATGATAACAGAATATCTGTATCCAAAACTCCTCATAATCCCGGCAAGAATGGTATAATTATTTATATTATAATAAGTACAATACTGAGAATTTAAAAATATTTTTTTTCTGTAATCATTAATATCCATAGATATAATATTAACACTTTTGAAAAAAAATTGCAATTAAACTTGCAAAAAATTTTTAGGTGGTATAATAGAAAAGTACCGGATAATTTCGGTCACCTGTACATTAAACAAAATATCGGGACGTGGCAAGGACTCCGCTTTTTCGATTAATAATCGAAAAAGAAGGAGGGACTTAGGTAGCGTACGCTACCAGGCTGCCAAGTTCACAAAAATTGAAAATAATATCGGGACGTGGCGCAGCTTGGTAGCGTGCTACCTTGGGGTGGTAGAGGTCGCAGGTTCAAATCCTGTCGTTCCGATTTTTTCAAAACAATAATACAATCGGGATGTAGCGCAGTCTGGTAGCGCACCGTGTTCGGGTCGCGGGGGTCGCAAGTTCGAATCTTGTCATCCCGATTTTTTATTGTAAATAAATTATTAAATAAATAAATTTAGCGAAGGATCTTTTAAAAAGGATGGCATAGAAATTTTTTTAAGACCTTCTTTATTTTCCAAACAAAAAAAATAATGCATATGCGATTGCTTTCCTATTTCAACAGGCAGACGTAATTTTTGAATTGAAATAACATTTTGAGTTTCAGGATAATTATTTTCAATTTGTTCCAAAATTGAAATAATCCTTTTTTTAGGGTTGTAACCTTTTTTTAGATAGTCTAACATAAATCGTGGTAACTGATTTGAAAAATTGCTATCAATAAGTGTTTTTGAATGTTTTATAATATTTTTAATTTCTTCTAAATCTCTTTGTACTATTTGAACATTTTTAATCCCCATTTTTATATTTGAAACAAACCTTTCCGCAAAATCAGAATTATCTGCAATTTTTCGGCCGGAACGCTCCCAGATAGTTTCTTTTATATTCCCGGTGCTGTCAGTCACATAACATATCAAATTCAGCTGATTATGATCCAATCTGGGAGTTATATTTACTATTGAAGGTTCTTCCATTTCCGAGAATCTTTCAATTTGTTTTATTACACCAACAATATTTGATTTAGCATCATCCGCTAAAAAATACTTGTCGCATAAAAGTCCTTTTTGCAATTTTTGGTAGTCAATTTTAATACTTGCACCGAATGATATTTTATCCATATCTTATTATAAAACTATGAATAATATTTTTTGCCATTATTTCCACAAATTAAATAATTTTAAATCCGGATAAAAATTATTTGTAAAGTAATTTCTCCCTCAATCCTATGATTTTTATATTAAATATTTGATATTTTCTGTAAAAAGTTGTATAATCATCTGGTAACGATTATTAAAAGAGGTTATTATATATGAAATTACACATGCAGATACTAATTGCATTAGGTCTTGGAATTAAAAGAAACTGGCATATTTTTTTCGGAATTATTTTAGGTATCTTAGTCGGAATATTTTTACACTCTCATGAATATCCGCTTGTTTCTACTCTATTGACCTTTATAGGACAGGTATTTATAAGATTAATACAGATGGTCGTAATACCGCTTGTTGTATCCGCAATAATTATCGGTATAACAAGTGTCGGTGATAACAGACAGTTAGGCAAATTTGGGACAAAAATGATTACATATTACGGTATAATAACCGTAGCAGCAGTTGTAATCGGAGCAGCCCTGTCACTTATCTTTAAACCGGGAATAGGTGCAGCACACTATATAGCTGCAAATACCGCAAGCGAAGTTCAGGCATCTGTTGCAGCAGCCGTACAGCAGCAGCAGGGAAATATTCTGAACATATTTTTAGGTTTTGTACCTAACAATCCGATACATTCGCTTGCATCAGGCGATATGGTTCCGATTATTGTATTTATGGTAATCTTTGCCGTTGCATTAGCAAAAGTCGGCGATGTAAACAGACCTATTGTATCATTTTTTGAATCAGTATTTGCTGCAACAATGAAAATAACAGACTGGATAATGTTTTTTGCGGCTCCTGGTGTGTTTGCACTGACTGCCAGCGCTGTTTCCAGCTTCGGAATAGATATTTTCGCAAGCATTTCAAAATATCTTCTGGTACTTTTCATCGGATTTATGCTTCAATTGTGCGTAGTTTATCCGCTGTTCTTAAAATTCTTCTCAAAAGTAAATATAATAATCCTTTATTCTGCCGTAGCCGAAGCATTAATGGTAGCTTTCGGAACGGCAAGTTCATCAGCTACGCTGCCTTTAACGGTTGCCTGCTGTGAAAAACGCGGAATTTCTCATAAGATTTCAAGCTTTGTGCTGCCTTTAGGCGCAACGCTTAATATGGACGGAACAGCTTTATTGCAGACGGTTGCCGTTATATTTTTAGCACAGGCATACGGAGTTGCACTTACTCCTTTCCTAATTATTGAAATATGCTTACTTGCGATAATCGCGTCTTCTACCTGCGCTGGAATTCCGGGAGCAGGCTTGATAACAATTGCTCTTATCCTTAACGGAATGGGATTAAGCCCCGAACAGCTAGTTGCAGGATTTGCATTCCTGTTTACAATCGAAAGAATTACAGATATGATGAGAACTCTTGTAAACGTAGCATCAGATGCAGTTGTAGTTGCAGCTATAGCGGATAACGAAAACGAAATCAATTATGACCTGTTTAACAATCCTGAAGCTTATGAAGATATTGCTTAAAAATGAAAGAAGGATAAGAATGAAAAACTTTATAACATTAATAACTGCAATTTGTATACTTAACGTAATAGTTGTTCCGTGTTTTGCAATAAGCAGGCATGCGTCCACAGAAGAAAAAATTGAATACATAAAAAAGCAATCAATAAAGATGCGAACAAAGCGAATGGAAAGCACCTGGGAAAAGTTATGCGAAACCGATGTTCAAACCTGTAAAGAAAAGCAGGAATGGTTTGATAAACTGCTGTATGATACAAAGGTTCGCAAACAAGATATGCAAACAATTATATATAACTTAATGCCTTTGTATAAATAAGTCTTAATACAAACTTTTTGCGAAATTATAAAATATCTTTAAAAGTTCTTTGTCATTTTTGACAAATTCAAGTTTTTTCAAAATATATGAATACATATCGTCATTAGTCATCTGTTCGGGAAATGTAAAAAGTTCATTCGGGGTTATATCAAGAATTTCAAGAATTTTTTCCAGCGTCTGGGAAGTCATAAAAGCATTTCCGGTTTCAATACTGCTAAGAGTTTTTGTTGCTATGCCTATTTTTTCCGCAAATACTTCCTGACTTAATCCTTTGATCTTTCTTAAGTCTTTAATACGTTGTCCTAAATTTATTTGAATATCATTTCTCATAATTGTTTTATATAATTTTAAATTGTTAATTTTTATAAACTAACCATGTTAAACATCTTGACAAAGGATGTTAAAAGTTATATAATAATTATATACATTATTTGCCATAAATATTATTCATTTGTTGTTGATTATAAAGGAGTATATATGAAAAAGATTTACATTACCTTGCTGCTTATAGCAGCTGTTCAACTATCTGCATTTGCCTATGAAAGTTACCCCGGAGAAGATATAGTAAAAAAAATTGATGATGCATACATTAAAGCTAATCCTAAAAAAATGGAAAAACTTTGGAACGAATTTTGCGGAATAAATCCTATATTTTGTGAAGCTATGCAGCCAAAATATAACGATGCTCTTTTCAATGCCAAAGTCCGCCAACAGGAGAAAAAACGACAGATGTGGAACAACATAGCTAGAGGTCTTGCAGGTGGTACTGTAGCAGCAAGCAGAATTGCTGTTCCAAAACAGTCATATTATATTGCAGCACCATCGGCTACAATACCTAATCCAATTTACGATAATCGTCCGACATCATACACTGTGTACGGACAAAATAGTATTGCCCCTATTGGAAAAATAAAAGTAAATTATGGACCATTTGGAGGTTTCTAATTTACAAACCTAAGTTTTTCTGCTAGGGTTTTGTTATGAGCAAAACAGACGAGCTTGCAGCAACACATTTAGGCAAAAAATCTCAAGGGAGCGAGAATTACAACCCGTCGCTTCTTGTTGCAATTCCACGATGCGAAAACCGGAAACAGTACAATATAAATGATAACAGTCTGCCGTTTGACGGGTTTGATGTGTGGCATGCGTACGAGTTTTCGGCACTTACCCGAAACGGAGTTCCTGTTACAAGACTTTTAAAGCTTAAATACGACTGCAAAAGCAAATTTCTTGTTGAATCAAAATCTCTCAAACTTTATTTAAACTCATTCAACATGTCAAATTTCGGTGCAACCGTTAACGAATGCCTTGAAATCTGCAAAAATATTATTGAAAAAGATTTGTCAGAAAAACTGCAGACCAAAATCGACGCAAATTTTATTGAAAACAGCGCCGAGCGCAAAGAAATATTTAAAAATTTTCAAAACATAATGAATTTTGTTGATGAAAAAACTCTTAAAGTCGAAAAATTCAAAGAAGCACCCGAACTTTTAGAAACAAAAGAAACAGACGAAGAGAAAAGCTATTATTTAAAATTTGACTCACTGCGTTCAAACTGCAGGGTTACTCACCAACCTGATTTCGGGGATTTGTTTTTATACTACAAATCTAAAAAACACATTTTAGAAAACAGCCTTGTAAAATATTTAAGCTCTTTCCGCTCTGAATTCCATTTCCATGAAGAATGCTGTGAAATGATTTTCAAAAGACTTTATGATTTGCTTGACAGCGATGATGAACTCTTTGTATGCGCACTTTACACACGCAGAGGAGGAATAGATATCTGTCCTGTGCGCCGGAGTAAAAATTACAAACCTGATGAAGTTTTAACTTTAGGGGATGTAAACAAATTTGCAAGAGGAAGTATTAAGCAGTAATGAATAACAGAAAATTCGGAAATGCAGGAGAAGATCTTGCATGCCGGTACTTGGAAAAACAGGGGTATAAAATTTTAGAAAGAAACAAGCATTACTCGCGTTTTTGCGAACTTGATATTATTGCGCAATACAAAAACACAACTGTATTTGTAGAAGTTAAAACCCGAAAAACAGACAATTTCGGTGTCCCTTTTGAAGCAATTACAAAAACAAAGTTTGAAAACCTGAAAAAAGGCGTTCAATTTTATCTGTCAGAAAACAAAGTAAAAGATTACAGAATAGATGTAATAGGAATTACCCTGAAACCTGAGATAAAAATAGAGCATTTGAAGAATGTTTATTTATAACATAAAGCATGTTATCGGAAGTGAATAAGTAAATAGGTGGAATAAGAGAATAAGTCTTTACTGTGCGCAAATGCGCACGAAAAATATAAAATATCCGGCTGTTAGCGAAGTGAACAATCAATGTTTGCGAAACAACAACAAGCCGGCTATTGTTTGAACGTAAAGTTAATTAGACCCTGAAACAAGTTCAGGGTGACATATGAGCGAGTTTAGCCGGCTTAAGTTGAGCAATTACAATTGATTAGTGAACGGAGTGAAAGCCGGGAGTTTCTTTGCGGTACTTTCTTGTCGGCACAAGAAAGTACCAACAAGGTATCTTTAGTAGATTGTTGTACTTCCGATAACATTCTTTATGTTATAAAATATGTCCGTTTTCTATTTTGTATATCTTTACATCTTTTAAAAATTCGTCTTCAAAAAGAATTGTATCAACTGAAGTTATTATTGTCTGGATGTTTTCATTTATTGATTTTAAAAGATAATTTTGCCTTATATCATCAAGTTCAGCCAGAACATCATCTAAAAGCAAAATCGGTTCATCACCTGTTTTTTGCGTTATTATATCCAGTTCCGATAACTTCAAAGCCAAAACAATCGTCCTTTGCTGCCCCTGCGATGCAAATTTTGTAGCTTCATTATCGTTTATATAAAAAATTATATCATCTCTGTGAGGTCCTACACAAGACTGTCCGCGCCGCAATTCTTCAATTCTGCGTTCTTCCAAAGATAATTTAAAAGCAGATGCTATTTCTTCAAGCTCACATTCCCCTTGCAAAAATCCACAGTCATAGTCTATTCTTAAATTTTCAGTTTTACTTATAACTCTGTGTTTTTCTTTGGCAATACGTTCGATTTCTTTTAAAAACTTCTTTCGCAGATAAATTATATTGCTTCCTGCTATCACAAGCTGTTCATTGTATACATCGAGTAATGTGTCGTTAGAATTCCCTGTTTTCAAGTAATCCTTTAAAAAATTATTTTTTTGTATACGAATTTTGTCATATTTTGAAAGTCTGTCGTCATAAGCAGGGTAAATTTGAGAAATTGCTCTGTCAAGCCAATCCCGTCTGTCTGAAGGATTCCCTCTAAGCAAAAGCAAATCTGACGTAGAAAATAAAACAGTTGATAATACTGATTTAAAATTCTTTGGAGTAGTTTTAACCCCATTGAGCCTTAATTCCCTTTTCTTTTCTTTTGAATATGAATAATCAAGTTCTATATCTGTATTTGATTTCCAGAGATTTGCATTAACTTCAGTTGATTGCGCTTCGAAATTAATAAGTTCAACATTATTGGAAGTTCTCGGGCTTTTCAAGGTTGAAAGCATACAAATACTTTCCAGTATATTTGTTTTGCCCTGTGCATTTTTTCCGATAATAAGAATCTTACCAAAATTCAAATTTAAGTCTAAATCCTTGCAGTTACGGTAATTTTTAAGCTTTAAATCCCTCAACTTCATAAAAAAATTATACCCCAAATATATGATTTCTTAATTTTATATAGACTAATGTAAAAATTTTTTATATAATATGTCTATAAAATTATAAAATAAGGAAGTACTATGTTACCGATTATCTCAGAAGAGAATGCTGCACAGGCCTTTAGCGAAATATTCAAGGATATGCCGGCCTGGCGAAAAAAAATGATTCACTATATAAAGGATGAAAATCCTGAAATCAATACGGCTATTATAGAAGCTTCCAACAAAACGGATTTAGATCCTAAAGCTGTTGCTCTCGGAGCCTATATGACATACACGCTGATTGAAACGGCTATGAAAGAAAATGATGCATTAATGAACTTCCAGGAAGGATAAAATATGTTAATTGAAGAACTTTTAGAAAAACTTGTTGCAGACGGCGGTTCCGACTTACATATTTCAAGCGGCCTCCCGCCGGTTGCCCGTATTGACGGAAATCTGACAAGATATGATTATCCGGCTTTAAGCCCTGATGATGTCGAAACTTTATTATTCCCGATGCTTTCAAATGAACAAAGAAGAACCCTTGAACAAACATGGGAACTTGACTTTTCATACGGGATTGAAGGTTTGAGCCGTTTCAGGGTTAACTTTTATAAAGATAAAGGCAACTACGCTGCGGCATTCAGAACAATTACTTCAATAGTACCTTCGTTTGATAAACTCGGACTGCCGGAAGTTGTAAGAAAAATGGCTGATAAACCCAGAGGATTAATTCTTGTAACAGGCCCTACAGGTTCAGGTAAATCTACAACGCTTGCCGCAATGATAGATTATATTAACACAAACAGAGCTGAACACATTTTGACAATTGAAGACCCTATAGAATTTGTGCATACATCAAAACAAAGTATAATTCACCAGCGTGAACTTGGCATGGACACAAGATCTTTTGCTAACGCGTTGAAATCAGCACTCCGTGAAGACCCTGATATCATTCTGGTAGGTGAGATGAGAGACCATGAAACAATTGCTTTAGCTCTGACAGCAGCAGAAACAGGTCACTTAGTATTCGGAACTTTGCATACATCATCAGCTGCACAGACAATCGACCGTATCATAGACGTTTTCCCTGAAGGACAGCAGCAGCAAATCCGTGTACAGCTTGCAAACTCTCTGGTTGCGGTATTTTCACAAACGCTGCTTCAACAACTCCAGCCTGACGGAACTAAAAAAGGACGTGTTATGGCTCAGGAAATAATGCTTGTTACACCTGCGATTGCAAACCTTATCAGAGAAGCAAAAGCTGCCCAGATTTATTCTACTATTCAAATGAATTCCGCAATAGGCATGCAGACCCTGGAAATGGCGCTTGCCAATCTGTACCGACAAAATCTTATTACAATTGAAGATGCACTGCAAAGATCTTCAAGACCGGAAGAATTAAGAAGACAACTCGGGGCAAGTGCTTAAAAAGAGGATAAAAATGTTAATATCACAATCTTTCAGATTGCCCCCCCCCCTTTGTTGAAAAGTATTATTTACCATATTTTCAAGGTGTAAAAATTGTCAAATCAGCTGATATGCCTGACTACAAAATATTACCAAGTAAAGATGGCAGTGAGCTCTAAATAGATTCAGCATAACTCTATATTTATTATTTGTCATCCCGAACTTGTTTCGGGATCTTACCACCGGCAAGCCCCTGCCCGGGGACATTCCACACGAAATCAAAATTTTGGCAAAAGCAGTCAAACAAGTTCAGAGCATGCGCTGAATTTATTTCAGGGGTGACAATTTTAGCTTTTATTAGTGGAATTTGCTATATAAGCCCCTTATGCTTGATAATCAAATTTTTCGCCGACACCTTTATTTTTCACAGCCTGAGCACGCATTTTTATATTTTCAGCCTGCGCTTTAACCCTAAAATCCTGAGCAGACGGATCAATAGGTGCCATCGCGGAACGAATTACAGTATTTGCATCATCTATTGTTTTTTGAGGATTATTCTTATTTAAAGAGGGCATTTTTATATTTACATGCCCGCCAATAGGAATTCCTTCGGCGTTTTTCTCAATGACAATATTTCCGGCAAGAGAACCGCCTGCAGTTTTATGAGCAAGCTCATGAGCGTAAATTTCGTCATAATTTTTCTTTATTAAAGCATCTTTTCGAGCCTTTTGCTGTTCTTTTTGCTTTTCTATAGGATTTGAAAAATTGTAGAAAAAATTAATTCCTGCCATACACTTAACCCTCACACTTTAACTGCTATTATTGTAGCACATTTTTATCAAATTTTCAAGTGTATTTCAAAGGGACTTATATAGCAAATTCCACTAATAATGGCTAAAATTGTCACCCTGAAGTTGTTTCAGGGTCTTGCCGGTGGTAAGATTCCGAAACAAGTTCGGAATGACATTATGTTTATCTCTTAAGTATATTTGGTGGAAACATATATATAACTCCCATTTCAAAGGGATTTATATATTACAACCACGGTTTGATTAAAAATTTTATAGCTTTACCTTCAATGTGCTGATTCATTGCCCATTCAACTTTATCAAGAGGCAGGGTATCTGTTATTAATTTTTCAACTTCTAATTGAGATGAGGATATATAATCAAGCGCCATCCTGAAATATTTTGGGGTATGATGAAAAACACTCATCAATGTAATATCACCGTAATGCATCTTTGTTGTATCAAAAGTAACAGTTGAACCTGATTTACACCCGCCAAAAAAATGAACAGTACCGCCCGGTCGAACACATGAGAATATTCGTTCCCATATTTCCGGCAGTCCTACACATTCAACCGCAACATCAAGTCCTTTATGTTCATCCGTGTATTCTCTGAATATTTTTTCAGGATTTGTATATTTAGTCAGGTCAACAATTTCGTCAGCGTGGGCAAATTCTTCGGCAGCTTTCAATTTTATCGGATTTCTGCCTGCGACAATAACATTTGCCCCTTTAAGTTTCGCAAGCCTTGCAAACATCAATCCTATCGGTCCTATTCCGATAATTCCGACAGTCTGGCCTTTTTTTATTCCGGTTCTTTCAACTCCATGAACCACATTTGCAAGCGGTTCACAAAATGCAGCTTTATCAAAACTTAAATTATCAGGTAAAATAAGCATATTTTTTTCAACAATTCGAGCCGGGACTGTAATGTACTGCGCATAAGCCCCATTTAACAAATCAAGATTTTCACACAAATTGTATTCTTGACGTTTACAGTAAAAACAACGCCCGCAGGGGGCAGAATTAGCAGCAACAACACGATCACCCGGTTTAAATTTATCAACACCTTTCCCGACTTTTTCAACAATACCTGCAAACTCATGCCCGAATCCTGAAGGCACTGATTTAATAAGCACAGGATGCCCGCGTCTGAAAGTTTTTACATCTGTTCCGCATGTTAATGCAGACATAATTTTTACGACAACTTCTCCTTCTTCCGGCGGTTTTACCATAACTTCTTCCAGTTTTATATTTTGAGGTCCATAGTATTGAATAGCTTTCATAACACACACCCTGTTTTAATCATCACTCTTTACTTTTATATAAGCTTTCATAATCTTGTTAGACATTGTATCGTCAAAAGCTTTTTGAATATCATCAAACCTGTACTCTGTTGAAATTTCGTTTACATTAACTTTGCCTGTTTTCAATAATTCCAGAGAATCTTTTAAATCAGTCGGCGACGGAGAATAACTGCCCAGAACAGTCAATTCCCGATAATAAATCTCATTATTCGGATAAGAAGTTGCATCATGCGGAGTACTGGAAAATACAAGGATTTTGCCACCATTTCTTACATATTTCAAAGCAGTATCAACAGCTCTGTCTGCACCTGATGTCATAAAAATTCCGTCAGCTTGTAAATCTTCAGGTAACTGTCCCGCATCAAACGCATCAATCCCGAACGATTTTAGAAACTCGATCCGCTCATCTATCAAATCACAGCCGATTACATTATAACCGTATGCCTTTAAAGCTTGAGCCGTTAAAATTCCAATGGAACCAAGCCCCACAACAAGAGCAGTATCACCTTTAATCAAATTTGCCCGTTTCACAGCCCTTACAATACATCCTAGAGGTTCATAAAACGATGCTTCAATTTCCGTAAGATTTTCAGGTTTTAAATGAGCAACATTTTTAAGATGTTCTTCACTTAAATAAACGTATTCCGAAAATCCGCCCGGTACAAGATTGGTCGCTTTAAAATGCTTACACATCGAAACATTTCCATGTCTGCAATACACGCATTCACCGCAGGGAATATGATGAGATGTAACTATTACATCCCCTTTTTTAAAAGATGTATCTGAATTTATATCAACTATTCGTGCTACAATTTCATGTCCCAAAACCGTTCCGTCTTTAGCTATTTTATGAATAAATTTAACAATATCCGAACCGCAGAGCCCGCAGCCCAAAACCTTTACGAGAGCTCCTTTTTTATTATCAAGTTTTAAAGTTTCAACTTCTTTAACTGAAATTTTGTCATTTTCAACAACTGCTATTTTCATATTCAGCCTTTCAAAAAAATTTTAACACAAACTTGAAAAGATTAAAAATAAATTATATAATACATATATGACAGTCATTAGAAGATTAAATTGTTTTGATGCTCCTAAAATAAAAAAAATGATTTCATATCTGGGGAATGATGACGGTGAAAAATTTTCAAAAGCCCTGAGTCATGAAGCTTTTATAATTCTCCAAAATTTGCTGCCAATGAAATACAAATTCATGCCTGTATCATACATTCTTCTTGAAAATAAGGAAATACTGGGGCTCATTACTGTTGTACCGACAAACGGGAATCCCTACAAAATAAATATTACCAGACTGATTTTTCAACAAAATCTTTATGATGTAGGCAAAAGACTTATAGACTTTGTAATAGCACGGCTCGGAGCAAAGGGGGCAGTATCTTTTAATGTTACTGTTGATCAGTCACATGATGAGTTGTTAAACCTTTTTATGAAAGGCTGCGGATTCAGGCAGTGCAGCTATGAAAATTTATGGAAACTTGAAAACTTCAAACCTGAAACCGATAAAAAAGCTGCATTCAGATATTGCCAAAATTCAGATGCTTTAAAAGTTGCAGCATTATATAACAGTGAACTCAATAATCTTTATAAACCGTCACTCGAAAGAGCAAAAGACGAATACAAAGAACCAGTATTTGCAGGATTTTCAAACTTTTATAAAAACAGATACGTGCTTGAAGAACCATCTAACCATAAAATTATTGCCTATCTCTCAATTACGACATCCGACAACCTGAATTTCATAATAGATATGTCAATAAATGACGGGTACAATATTTCTTATGATGAAATAATTAACTTTGCACTGTCTGAAATATCAAGGAGAAAAACAAAATTTTATGCTTTCCTAAAACACCGACAATACACTAAAACAGCAGATATTCTTGAAAAATACCTGCATGAAAGGAATTTAAACTGCATACAAACTCAATGTGTCCTTGTAAAAGATTTTTACAAACCTGAAAAACAACCCGAAAATGCGCTTCAAATATTTTTATTCGGAGAAAACGAACTCGCCTCAAATTAATTTAATACGTTTTGTTTATTTGTGTTAAAATAAACATATTGAACAGAAAGGCGGGATATGAGCAATTTAAAAATCTATCTTGATAAAGATATAAATCAGGATTTAATTAAATCAAAAAAAATAGCAATAATCGGATTCGGCTCACAAGGTTACGGTCAATCAATGAATTTGAAAGACAGCGGCTGTGACATAGTCTTAGGTCTTCGAGTTGGCGGCAAGTCCGATATAAAAGCGAAAGATTACGGCTTCAAAACAATGGCAATAGAAGATGCCGTAAAATGGGCTGATATTATACAAATTCTCATTCCTGACGAAATTCAGGCAGATGTTTATGAAAAGCAAATTAAACCTTATATGAGAAAAGGACAGTATTTAATGTTTTCTCACGGGTTTAATATTCATTACAAAAGAATAGTTGCACCTGATGATGTCAATGTCATTATGGTCGCGCCTAAAGGTCCGGGGCACACCGTCAGAAGCGAATACTCCATCGGACGCGGTGTTCCTTCTTTAATTGCAATTTATCAAAATCCGTCAGGCGATTCCAAAGATATTGCACTTTCTTACGCCTCGGCAATCGGCGCAGGTCGTGCAGGGATTATTGAAACAACTTTCAAAGAAGAAACTGAAACAGACCTTTTCGGAGAACAGGCTGTAATTTGCGGAGGAGTTTCGGCTCTTATTAAGGCTGGATTTGACACTCTGGTTGATGCCGGATATTCTCCGTATATGGCATATTTTGAAGTTCTTCATGAAATGAAACTTCTTGTTGACTTGATAAATCAAGGCGGGCTTGCTGATATGAGATATTCTATCTCAAATACAGCAGAATACGGCGATATGACAAGAGGCCCAAAGGTTATTGGGGAAGAATCCCGCAAAGCAATGAAAGCTTTGCTCGCCGATATTCAAAATGGTAAATTTGCAAATGAATTTATGAATGAAATGCAGACAGGATGCAAAAATTTTAACAGATTGAGAGAAGAAAACGCAAATCATTTGATAGAAAAAGTCGGGAAAGAAATCCGTTCCTCATTTATCTGGGGAAATGACAACAAGATTATAGACAGAAATAGGAATTAGTAAAAGGACATAACAAGAGGTCTGGAAGACAGATAACGAAATAATACACTATTCTAAAGCTTCCACTCTTATACTTATAAACGGAGAAGAAATGTTTAATACAGATATAGATTATGAAGTAGTAGTATTTTCAATTGGCGACACAAAAGCCGGAACTAAAATGGGAAAATTGCAGCTTAAAAATCTTAAAGATGACTCTATTTTAAACTGCATATTGTGGGAAGAAACCTTAAATCGTTACGACAGCAAAATTTTCAGAACAGGCAATATCGTAAGAATTGTAACTGCCACGTTTAATGAACGTTACAACAATTGCCTTGTTTCTTCTTTACAGTTAATCAAAGAGGCAAAAACCGGACTGGATGATAATGAACGTGAAAAAGTTTATGAGGAACTTATTTCCTACATTGACACAATCAAGGATGAAAAGCTTAATGCATTTCTTGCAGGTTATTTTGCCGAACACAAAGACAAAATTAAAATAATGCCGGCGGCAAAACTTATGCACCACAACTATATCGGAGGTCTTATGGTGCATACCCTCGAGTGTCTGCGTTATGCGGAAGCTAATATGGAGTTGTCCGATTATAAATTCAATCGCGATGAAATTATTGCAGCATGCATGCTTCATGATATTGGTAAAATTTTTGAATACACTATTGATTTGGAATCCGGATTAATTGATTATGACGAAAACTTCCGCAATGAATGGATTACACATTCCCAGTACGGTTTTTCAATCTGCATGATGCATGGTTTTAAAAGAATTGCAAAAATGATTGCAGCACACCATGGAAGAAGCGATTGGGGGGCAATTATTGATCTTGACCAGAAAGATCTGGAGCCGGAACTTTATTTTATTCATCTTATAGATAATTTGTCTGCGAAATTCGGAAAAATAAACGTCCGCATTTTAGAAGAAAAAGGAGTATAAAACTTGTCTAAATTAACAGAAAAACATAATTACAAAGGGACTCTTGTTTGTGTTGAAGGGATAGACGGTTCAGGCAAATCAACACAGCTTGCACTTTTACGCGACTGGCTGAAATCAACCGGACATGATGTAATTTTTACGGAATGGAATTCTTCAGAATTGATAAGCCAGACAACCAAACTTGCAAAAAAGAAAAATATGCTATCCCCGAGAACTTTCTCGCTTTTGCACGCTGTTGATTTCGCGGACAGATTAAAACAGGTAATTGATCCGGCATTAAAAGCGGGGTTCATTGTACTTGCTGACAGGTATGCATATACAGCCTTTGCAAGAGATGTCGCACGAGGTGTTGATCCACAGTGGGTTAGAAATGTATATAATTTCGCAATAAAACCGGATCTTGCCATCTACTTTGATATAGACCCGAAAGATTCAATGGAAAGAATTTGCTCAAATCGTGCCCCGAAATTCTACGAAGCAGGAATGGATTTGAAACTAAGCAACGATCCTTACGAAAGTTATATGATTTTTCAGGGAAGAGTCATAAAAGAATATCAAAAAATGGTCGATGAATTCGGACTTATAAAACTTGATGCAATGGATTCAATACATTCAAAACAGGTCAGAATAAGAGAAATGCTGAGAGAAGTTCTGAATAACAAAGGAGTGAACATATAATGGCACAATTTAAAACAAAACACGGATATGAAGGTTTGCTTATTGTTATAGAAGGAACTGACGGTTCAGGCAAATCAACACAATTACAGCTTTTGAAAAAATCGATTCAGGCACAGTCCTATGGTGTTATCATATCAGAATGGAAAACATCACGATTGATTGCAAATGTAATTGACGATGCAAAAGAAAGAAATCTTTTGAATGCAACAACATACAGCCTTCTTTACGCAGCAGATTTTGCAGACAGACTTGAAAACACAATTATACCCGCTTTAAAATCCGGATTCATCGTACTTTTGGACAGATACTACTACACTGCTCTTGCACGTGATGTTGTAAGAGGGCAGGATATTGACTGGGTTAAAAATCTCTATGATTACGCTCCAGAGCCGGATTTAATATTTTATCTGGATATGCCGGTTGATGTTCTTTTGAAAAGAATTATAGGAACTACAGGTTTAAATTACTATGAAAGCGGTCGGGACGTCGGTTTTTCATCAGATTTTTACAAGAGTTTTGAAATTTATCAGAACAAATGTCTTGAACAGTACGAAAAAATGAAATCGACATACAATTTCATAAGCATAGACGGTACAAAATCAATAGATGAAATTCATTCAATAATGAACTTTGAAGTCCAGAAAATTCTGGACTCCGGAGTTTTGTATTAAATATACTTATTCCAAAAGATACTTAGCCGAACAACCTGAGCCTGCAACTTCGTATACGGTGTTTGATGATGGTTTGCCAATATCTTTGGAACAGCCTGTGATACCGTAATCAGCATTATTAAGAGCCGAAATTTCGTCAAACAAACTTTCTGAACCGGCAGGGGCTAAATAATGTTTATTCTTCTTAATATCTGATGATACGTGAATTACAAAAACATCGCGCCCGAATTGATTCGGTCCATTATTAAAATTGTTTACATCCACAACTAT
>CASFPN010000040.1 GCA_949296425.1 uncultured bacterium | reverse complement strand
CCTCCCTTTGCAAGGGAGGTTATGTTTATGTTTTTTCTTTTGGAATTATCTCCACCGCTTGCGCGGTCCCCCTCCCTTTGCAAGGGAGGTTATGTTTATGTTTTTTCTTTTGGAATTATCTCCACCGCTTGCGCGGTCCCCTTCCCTTTGCAAGGGAGGTTATGTTTATTTACCAGTATATCCATATTTTTTCCACCCCTTTATTTTCCCTGTCTTGCTCACTCGCGGATAACGGGGTTGCAACGCCGTCGCCTGCGTGCCGCCGTTTCGCCTTCAGCTTGTTCGCGTTCCCCTCAAAGGGTGGGGATAAAAATAATATGTAGGTAGAACTGATACGCTCTGTCTTTAGCTTAGACTGTGCAAGTTTATACAACACCTAAGTGGTGGGTGGAGCGGCTACGCTCCTCTAAATGATATTTCCGAATAAGTTTTTTGAAGTTTTGCACGGATGTTGTTCATCTGATGTTCTATAACTTCATCTGTCAAAGTCGCATTTTCATCCTGCATTTTTACACGGAAGGCAAGGCTTTTAAAGCCTTTTTCAATATTGTCGCCCTGATAGACGTCAAATATTTCAGAGCCTTTGAATATATTTTGCTGTACGGCACCTTTGATGACTTTTTGAATATCATCAAAGCTTACATCTTCATTGATGATGAAGGCAAGATCACGGCGGACTTCCGGGAATTGCGGAAGTTTTTTGTAACGTGTTGTATGTTCTTTTATGATACCGATTATTTCATCAAGATCAATTTCAAACATGAAAACTTCCTGACCTTTGATTTTCATTTTATCTTTCAATATCGGATGGATTTGTCCGAAATATCCTATATTTGTAAGGTTTTTGCCTAATATATTTACTTTTGCGCTTCTGTAAGGGTGTAAATAGTCAATATCTTCACATGGTGTTAGTTTAATTCTTTTTGAAACACCGAGTTCTTCAAACAATTTTTCTATAATCCCTTTGAGTGTAAAGAAATCAGTTTGTGTTTTAACCTGCCATTTTGAATTTTCAATTTCGCCTGTAATAATACCTGCAAGAACGCGTGATTCTTTTACACCTGTACTTTTTTCATCAGCAGGAGCTGTAACAATATATTTTTTACCGATTTCGTAGCCCCAAAATGTTTTTTGTCCGTTATCATAATTCATTTTCATGCAGTTAAGAATGCTTGAAGCAAGATTTTGTCTGAGCATTGTGCATTCTTCACTTGCAGAATTGAGTACCTTAACGGCTTTTGAATCATCATAGATTTGCATATATTTGTCGAGCAGGGGCTTGCCGATTAGCGAGCTTGTGACAATTTCATTAAGGCCTGATGAAAGCATAAGTTCATGAACTTTTTTCACAACTTTTTCTTCAAGGGTAATCTCAGGCATTTCGTTTTTATCAGGCAGAGTTGTTGTGATTTTGTCATAACCGTTAATTCTGGCAATTTCTTCTATCAAGTCAATTTCGCGTGTTACGTCATCCGCTCTGAATGAAGGAACGGAGAATTTGGCCGCAAGATCATTGCCTCCGAGTTTTTCAAACCCGAGTTTTTCAAGTATTGTAATACATTTTTCGGGAGCTATTTCGCAGCCGAGAATTCTTTTTATCTGTGCATATCTTAAAGTTATTTCAAGCGGTTCAAGTTTATTTCTACCTGCTTCAACAACTCCTTCAATATCAGCGTCCGCAAGTTCTACAAGAAGCTGCATTGCGCGCATTAAAGCAGGTTTTATGGCTTCTATATCGACTCCTCTTTCAAATCTTGCGCAGGCTTCCGAGCGATAGCCGACGCTTCTGGAGCTTCTTCGGTTTGAAACAGGTGTAAAATAAGCTGCTTCCAGTGCGATGTTTTTTGTATTATCGTCTATTTCGGAATTTTCTCCTCCGAATACGCCTGCAAGACAAACCCCTTTAGTTTCGTCTGCGATTAAAACGCTGTCAGTTGTGAGATTTCTTTCAACTCCGTCTAAGGTAACAATTTTTTCGCCTTCTTTTGCTCGTCTTACGCATAAATATCCGTTTAGTTTGTCTAAATCAAATGCATGGAATGGGGTTCCGTATTCAAGCATAACGTAATTTGTTATGTCTACAACGTTGTTTATAGCGCGTACCCCTGATGTGATAAGTCTTTTCTGCATCCAGTCAGGCGACGGTTTTATTTTGATATTTTTCAAAACACCGATTGAATAGTATTTGCAGACATCATTGTCAATAATTTCAACTTTAAATTTGTCTGTTGATAAATCTCTTGTGCATTCAAGCGGAGAAAATTTTAACGGTTTGTCAAATATTGCGCTTAATTCTCTTGCAATGCCGATAACAGACATCTGATCCCCTCTGTTTGCAGTCGGTGCAACATGTAATATATAATCTTTTTCAAATCCTAAAACATTTTCAACATCTTCACCGATTTTTACATCCGGAAAAATCCTGTTTAAAACGAGTATTCCGTCTTCTTGCTGGTAGTTTCTGTCTGCAACACCCAGTTCATCTGCAGAACAAAGCATTCCCTGCGATTCTACCCCTCTTATAACGGCAGGTGTGAGAGTAAACATTTCACCGGTTTTTCTGTCTAGAACTTTTGAACCTACAGAGGCGTAAGGAACAATCTGCCCTTCCTTAATATTTTGAGCCCCGCAAACTACTGTTTTCAACCCTGAACCTGTATTAACGGTTACAAGGTGTAAGTGAGCGGAATTCGGGTGATTGTCTATTTTTTCGATTTTTACCGTTTTAATATTTGTAAATTGCGGCTTAACTTCTTCTGTTTCTTCCACTTCCAAACCGCTCATGGTAAGTTCATGTGCTATTTGTTCAACATCTTTATCTGATAAGTCTACAAATTCGTTTAACCAGTTTAATGATACCTGCATTTATAATTCCCTCTCATTTTGATATTCTCTACCCGCATAATACTACAAACCCCGTTGAAATACAAATACAGATTTTTAAACCCTCTCCCTTCATCCCTCCCCCAAGGGATGGACAGTAAACTATAACTCACAAAAAATCACCCCCTGAATTTTCAGAGGGTGATTTTTATTATTAATTTTTTAAATTATTTAGTCTTTCGTTATCTTTAAAAATTAACATTAATTTACAAAAAAATACTACCCCTTAACATAAGTGGTAGTATTTTACTCTCAATCTTATTTTGCAGATAAGCCCTCACCCCTCCTCTCATAGGAGAGGAAGTGAAATGTTTCACTAAAACAGAATAGTAGCGTGTGATAAGCAAAGCGTTTCACCTTATGTGGCGGGTGGAGCGGCACGCTCCTTCTTTAGTTTAGACTGTGCAAGTTTATGCAACGCCTAAGTGGCGGGTGGAGCGGCATGCTCCTTCTTTAGTTTAGACTGTGCAAGTTTATGCAACGCCTAAGTGGTGGGTGGAGCGGCACGCTCCCTAAGAACATCCTGAATATCCGCACTTCAAACAGATGAAACATCCTTCAGCCATTTGAATTTCATTTCCGCATTCAGGGCATTTAACAGTTTTAATTTCGCCTGTCGGTTCATCTGTTACTTCTTCTACAACAGTTTCTTCCACTTTTGCATCTTGAGATTTCTTTTTATCATCCAAATTCATCGGCTGGAACTGACGGGAGTTGTTTCTATAAACTGTTATACCCTTCAGATTATTTTCATAAGCTAAGATATAAGCTTCTTCAATATCTTTGCGGGTTGCGTGTTCTTCAAAGTTAACGGTTTTTGAAACCGCATTATCTGTATGAAGCTGGAATGCAGCCTGCATTTTTACGTGCCAGTATGGTGAAACATCGTGTGCTGTTACAAAGATATGTTTAGCTGTTTCAGGAACACCTGCAACGTGTGCAACTGAACCTGTTTTTGCGATTTCTTTCATTAAATCTTCAGAATAGAAGCCGTGTTCTATTGCATAATCTTTGAATATCGGATTAACTTCAAGCATTTCAGTGCCATCCATAATTAATCTTGAAAATACAAGACCGAATAGAGGTTCAACACCGCCTGAAGCTCCTGCAATCATAGAAATAGTTCCGGTAGGCGCAATACAAGTAGTTGTTGCGTTTCTGATACCGTATTTTACTATTTCAGCATCAAGTTCCATCCATTGTTCGTCAGAAATTTTGCCTGCTGATTTTCCTTTGTATTTGTTATACAAATAGTTTGGTCTTTCATAGACGCTTCCTTTAAAGTTATTAAATCTTCCTCTTTCTTTTGAAAGTTCAATTGATTCACATTTTGATTCGTAATCAATAAATTCCATAACCTGACCGGCAAGCTCAGTACCTTCTTTTGATGCATAAGAAATACCGAGTTTCATAAGCATATCTGCCCAGCCCATTACACCTAAGCCGATTTTCCTGTTATTTTGAACCATTTCGGAAATCTGCGGTAACGGGTAATTGTTGACTGCGATTACATTATCTAAAAATCTGATAGCAGTTCTTGTTGTTTCAGCCAGTAAATCCCAGTTGATTGAACCGTTTTCAACCATTCTTCCGAGGTTTATTGAGCCGAGGTTGCATGCTTCATAAGCAAGAAGCGGAACTTCTCCGCAGGGATTTGTTGATTCAATTTCTCCGATTAAAGGAGTAGGGTTATCGGAATTCATTTTATCAATGAAGATAATTCCGGGTTCTCCGTTTCTCCAAGCACCGTCAACAATCATATCAAACACTTTTTTAGCGCTCAATTTGCCTGCAACAGTGTTATTTTGCGGGTTAATCAGCTCATAATCGGTGCCGTTTTTCAAAGCTTCCATAAACTTATCCGTAATAGCAACGGAGATATTAAAGTTATTTAATTTATTGTTATCGCTTTTGCATTCAATAAAGTCTAAAATATCAGGATGATCAACTCTTAAGATACCCATATTTGCACCGCGTCTTGTACCGCCCTGTTTAACGGCTTCGGTTGCGGCGTTAAATACTTCCATAAAAGATACTGGGCCTGAAGATACGCCCATTGTTGATCTTACAACACTGTTTTTAGGCCTTAATCTTGAGAAAGAAAAACCTGTTCCGCCGCCTGATTTGTGAATAAGTGCGGTATTTTTAACTGTTTCGAAAATTCCTTCAAGAGAATCTTCTACCGGAAGAACAAAGCATGCCGCTAATTGCCCCAATTCTCTTCCTGCATTCATTAATGTCGGCGAATTTGGCATAAAATAGCAATTTGTAATAGCTTTATAAAATCTTTCAGTTAATTTATCAACTTCTGATTGGGATTTCCCGAATTTTAAATCTCCTGATGCAATTGTACTTGCAACACGTCTGAACATATCAGCCGGTGTTTCTATACAGTTGCCTTCTTTATCTCTTTTCAGGTATCTTTTTTCAAGAACCTTGATTGCGTTTTCCGATAAACTTAGCTTTTCCATGCATGTGCTTTCTGTCACATTAACCTCCCCTTTATTTTTTGATTAAATTATTGTATCACAATTTACATGTCTATTCAATTATATTACATCAATTAACAAAAGGCATGGGTAGTAGTGTTAAAAAACATTTACGAAACGTTACAGGAATTTTTTCATAAAGCTATGTTTGTAATATAATTTTTTTGAGGTATAAAATTTGAAACATTCAAAACTCACAGCCCTGATATTTATAGCATTAATTTTAGGTGTTATAATAGGACATTTTTCCCCCGACTTTGCGGTTAAAATGCGTCCGTTTGCCGTTATATTTTTAAGAATGGTGAAAATGATTATTGCTCCTTTGTTGTTTGCAACGCTGGTTGTCGGTATTGCAGGACATGGTGATGCAAAAAGTCTAGGTAAAATCGGGCTTAAGACAATAATATATTTTGAAATAGTTACAACTCTTGCGCTTGTAATTGGTTTGACAATGGCGAATTTGTTTAAACCCGGTGTCGGCTTTGTCAGCGGGACAAGTGAGCATGCCATAAGAATGCAGGAAGCAGGACTTCTTGCAGCTTCTCAGGCGCACACGTCTGTCAGCGAAATGATTATTAATATATTTCCGAACAGTGTGTTTGATGCAATGTCGCAGGGTAATTTGCTGCAAATAGTTGTGTTTGCAATATTTTTTGCTCTTGCTGTTATTGCTGTCGGCGATAAAGCAAAACCTGTTGTTGATTTTTTTAATTCTATTTCGCAGATTATGTTTAAATTCACGGAATACGTAATGTATTTTGCACCTCTCGGGATATTCGGGGCAATAGCATCAACTGTCGGCGCAAATGGACTTGCTGTTTTGAAAAATTATTGTAAAGTAATTGCAGCTTTGTATATTGCACTGGCAATTTTTGTTCTGCTTGTATTGATAATTGTTTGTAAGATTGTAAAAATTTCATTCAGAGATTTATTGAGAGCATTGCAGGAGCCTGCTTTGCTAACATTTACAACAGCAAGTTCCGAGGCAGCTTTTCCAAAAGCCATGGAAATTATGGAGCGTTTTGGTGTCCCCAAAACTATTGTGGGATTTGTTATGCCGACTGGTTATACGTTTAACCTTGACGGAAGTACATTATACCTTGCAATGGGGGTTTTATTTTCTTCGCAGATTGTAGGAATAAATTTGGATTTAAATCAGCAGATTATTATAATGCTTGCATTAATGCTTACGAGCAAAGGTGTTGCAGGAGTTCCGAGGGCTTCTCTAATTGTTCTTGCGGGCACTCTGGCAAGTTTCAATATTCCGATACTTGGTGTTGCAATATTACTTGGAATTGATCAAATCCTTGATATGGGAAGAACTACAGTAAATCTTATTGGAAACTGTGTTGCAACTGTTGTTATCGCACGCTGGGAAAATGAGTTTGATTATAATAAGATGGCTGAATTTGTAAAACAATCTAAAGAAGAAAGCATCGGAAACGACATACAACAAAAATTAGAAAAAATAAAAGAAGGGTAATTTATTATGAGTAACGAAACAGGTACAAAAGTAGAGTTTAAAGATACTCTTAATCTTCCTCAAACAACTCTTGCAATGAGAGCAAATGCAACTGTAAGAGAACTTGAAATTCAAAAGTTCTGGGAAGAACATGATATTTATAACAAAATTATCAATCAACGTGATAAAACAAATAAATTTATCTTGCATGACGGCCCGCCTTATTTGAGTTCCGAAAAAATTCACGTTGGTACGGCTCTTAATAAAATCCTTAAAGATATTTTATTGAAATATAAAGCTCAGGCAGGATATTATAGTCCTTATGTTCCGGGATATGACGGACACGGACTTCCAATAGAAAATAAAGTTGTAAAAAATATAAAGGGCGGAAGAAGCGCTTTAACACCTTATGAATTAAGACAAAAGTGCCGTGAATTTGCTCTGTCGAGTTTAAAAGGACAGGAAAGTGAATTTAAGCGTCTCGGGGTTCTGGGCGATTGGGAACATCCTTATTTGACTATTAATCCCGATTTTGAAGCCGAACAGGTAAGAGTTTTTGGTGAAATGTACAAAAAGGGTTACATTGAAAAAGGTTTAAAACCTGTTTACTGGTGTGCCTCATGTGAAACTGCCCTTGCAGAAGCAGAAGTTGAATATGCTGATCATACATCAACTTCAATTTATGTAAGATTTAAGTTTGATGAAGAAAGTACTACTAAATTGCGTAATAAGCTTGCCTTCCTGCCTTCCTGCCCTCCGGACATCTATTGTGTCATCTGGACAACAACCCCGTGGACAATTCCTTCAAACATGGCAATAAGCATGCACCCGAAATTTGAATATACATTTTTCGAATATAAAGGTGATGTTTATGTTGTTGCTCAGGGGCTTCTTGCAAACTTCCTTGCAGATGTTGAATGGGATGAAAAAGATATTAAAGTTCTCGGATCTTGCACAGGGGCTGATTTAGAATTATTGAACACACAGCATCCGCTTGTTGACAGAAAATCACCGATAATTTTAGGGGAACACGTTACTCTTGATGCAGGTACAGGTTCTGTACATACCGCTCCGGGACACGGTTTGGAAGACTATGAAGTCGGGTGCAGATACGGTATTGAAGTATTTTCACCGCTTGACAGCAAAGGTGTTTGGACTGACGCGGTTAAAGACAAAGACCTTGAAGGTGTTCCATATTATAAAGGAAACGCAATTGTTATTGAAAAACTGAAAAATTGCGGTGCGCTTTTAAAAGCTCAGGATATAAATCACAGTTACCCTCACTGCTGGAGATGTAAAAATCCGGTTATCTACCGCGCAACTCCTCAGTGGTTTGTTAAAGTTGACAGATTTAGAGACAAAGCGCTTGAAGAAATTAAAAAAGTAAAATGGATTCCATCAGGCGGCGAAGCAAGAATTTCAAACATGGTCGCAGGACGTACCGACTGGTGTATTTCAAGACAAAGAGCCTGGGGCGTTCCTATCCCTGTTTTCTACTGCGAAGACTGCGGTGAAGTTATCGTAACAGATGAAACAATTGAAAATGTTGCCCGTTTATTCGAAAAAGAAAGTTCTGATGCATGGGTTAAATACACTGCTGATGAATTATTACCGCAAGGTTTTAAATGCCCCAAATGCGGCAAAACTCACTGCTTCAAAAAAGAAAACGACATTATGGATGTCTGGTTTGATTCAGGAATTACGTGGCGTGCGGTTGTAAACAAACGTTCAGAAGTTCTGGGTACAACCCCAGTTGAAATGTATCTTGAAGGTTCAGATCAGCACAGAGGCTGGTTCCAGTCATCACTTTTAACTTCTGTCGCAACAGAAGGGATTGCGCCTTACAAATCAGTTCTTACTCACGGATTTGTGTTCGGGGAAGACGGAAGGAAAATGTCTAAGTCACTTGGAAACTACATCAGACCTGACGAAATCATAAACACATACGGGGCTGATATATTGAGACTGTGGGCAGCATCAGTTGATTACAGAAATGATACGAAAATCGGAAATAATATAATTAAACAGCTTGCTGAAATTTTCAAAAAAACCAGAAATACATCAAGATTTTTAGTCGGAAACCTGTTTGATTTTGACCCGAAAACAGATTATGTAAATTATGAAGATTTGAAAGAAATAGATAAATTCGCGCTTCATAAATTAAATCACTTAATCGAAAGTGTAACAGAAGCCTTTGACAATTACGAATTCTATAAATACTTCCAGCAATTGCAAAATTTTGCGGCAGTTGATTTGAGTTCTTTTTATCTTGATATTGTAAAAGACAGACTCTATACAGCAGGCAAAAAGTCGCTTTCACGCCGTGCCTGCCAGACTGTACTTTATGAAACATTACAAACTTTAGTCAGAATGCTAGTTCCCGTAATGCCTCATCAGGCAGAAGATATCTGGATGAGCGTTCCCGAATGTCAGAAAGACGGGATTGAAAGTATATTGCTATCAGACTGGGTGAAACCGAATCCAAAATGGACTAATGAAAAATTGGAAGAAGATTTTTCAAAAATCCTTAAAACACGTGAAGTTGTTACCCGTGCAATTGAACCTTTGCGTGCTGACAAAAAAGTCGGAAGCTCTTTAGAAGTTGCAGTTTATGTAAAAGCAGACGATGACACTGTATTAAAAGCTAATGAAGATGAACTTTGCAATATATTTATTACTTCACAGGCTTATGTAACGGATGAAAAACCTGAAAATGTATTAAATGAGTATACAGAAGAAGGTTACACAGTCTGGGTAACAAAAGCTGAAGGTGAAAAATGCGCACGTTGCTGGAAATACAGAAAATTAAATTCTGACGGTATCTGTTGCGAGTGCGAAGAAGCTGTAAAATAATCTGCCCTCTTATAACCATTGGAAGAATAATTCAACACCTGATTGGCGTGTGGAGCGGCACGCTCCTTCCCCTATGGGGGAGGATTAAGGTAGGGGCTAATTAAATAGTCATGTTCCTTCCACTATCGGGGAAAGCTAAGATAGGGATAATTAAGTCAGCCCTCACCCCGACCCTCTCCCATTGGAGAGGGAGAAATAGAAATATTTCCTCCCCTGTCGGGGAGGATTAAGGGATGATTTAATACTCATGTTCCTTCCCCTATGGGGGAAGGCTAGGATGGGGGACGATAGATATTTAAAAAATTATGGACAAAAAATATATTTTAGCCAGACAGTTGCGAAAAAATTTGACTCCTCAAGAACGCAAACTATGGAATTTACTACGTAATAGACAATTTCATAATTTATCTTTCAGGCGACAGTGTCCTATTGGAAATTATATTGTTGATTTTATTTGCCGCTCTGAAAAATTGATAATAGAAATTGATGGAGGGCAGCATAATATTGATAAAAATATTAATTATGATGAAGAAAGGACAAAATTTCTTGAAAGCCTTGGCTATAAAGTAATAAGATTTTGGAATAATGATATAGACAATAATATTTCCGGTGTAATTGAATATCTTGAATTACAAATCATCCCTCACCCCGACCCTCTCCCACAGAAGAGGAAGTTATAATCTTTTTCCTTTCTCTCAGGAGGTACGCTCCTTCTTTAGTTCAGTTCAGCTAAGTTTATGCAAACCCTAAGTGGCGGGTGGAGCGGCACGCTTCACATAGGTGAGGGAGGAATAATCGTGTTTCCTTCCCTGTGGTGGTGGGAAATTAGTATGGGGAAAGATATTTACAAAATGTAAATATTTCTTAATATTTATTTTTTATTTTTAAAGATTTTATAAAAATTTGCCGTAACCATGATTACAAGTACTATTTGAAAGGAAATCAGCTTCCAATCACAAGCAAAAACCTATGGAAAGGGTAAAAAATCATGGGAATGGCAGCATCACAGGCTAGATTATTAAGCATAACGGCGAGATTGTCCAATAACGAAAATACAGGACAGAGTATTTCTTATGCAAAACAAAGGCTAGCTGATCAAACTCAGCAGATTACAAATGAATATAATGAAGCTTTGGATGCTACAAAATTAGTTGTGCTTACAGGTTTTAACGGAGCGGAAGCTAATTATACTGATATTTCATACAGTCTTTTGACCGGAACTCAGATGGCTTCGGATGTAAAACAGTATATTGTTACTGACACAAAAGGCAGAATTTTGGTAACGAACGATATTGCAGAAGCTTATGAAGGTTCAAGCGGTAACTATAACCAGTTTCTTGCTAATTTAGGATATTCTCAGGCTGATATAACTGTTCAGATATCTGATCAAAAATGGAATAATGCTGACGGTTCAGCAGCTAATCCGGGAGCCTCAGGAGCCGTAAAAGATGAAGATACTCTGGCTGCTGAACAAAAAATTCATGAAGCCTGGGACAAATACTTTGCAACAGTCGGTATCAATTTAGGGGATGACGAACATGATTTTGGTTTCGGATGGGTTGAAACTGTTAGACAGGGCGGAGATATCAAGAATCCAAACGATTATGCTATAGGTCAGGGTTATGCAACTTATACATCTTACATGAAAAATGAAAACGGTGAGTATGTCGGAAAAGATGGACAAACACCGCTGGCAAAAGATGAATATTCCGATGAAACTTTAGCAAATGCAGATTATTCATGGAAATATTTTGATGAAAACGGTGCGATTGTAGAATATGATTATGATACAGACGGTGACGGAATTAATGATGCATACACTGAAGATATAGATGAAAAAGGATATACCAGCAAATTTGTTGATGAAAATAATAATGAAGTTGCTTATGATGCATATTCGGAAGACAATCTGAAAAATAACGGTTTGACTATTAAACAACCGATAAACTATGAAGGTACAACAGAGGAATCAAGAGATTTATATGATTATGCAATGGCGTTAACTGAAGCATATTTGAGAGTTAATACTGATTCTAATAAGGATACTCCGTTCCATGTAGAATATAATATGGAAGATGTTGAATCTGCGGCAGATCCTGAAAATGCAAGTATTTTAACATATTATCGCAATATTTTTGATAAAATGCAGTCTGACGGATATTTTACATACACAGATGTCCCGGCAGAAGCTGACGAAAATCATATTTATGCATCTGTAGGCACAGGAACTGCCGGCAATGTTCAAAAATCTCCTCTGGAAGATAATGTTACTTTTGAAGCAGCTTTAAGAGATGGTACTTTGAGATTGGAATATTATTCGACAACCGACAAAGCTTTCAAATCAACAACGATATCTGAAGACACTTGTATTCAGGAAGTTGAAGATGAAAGAGCGATTGCAAAAGCTGAATCAAAATACAACCAGGATATGATTGCACTTGAAAATCAGGATAAAAAGCTTGATTTGGAATTGAAAAAACTTGATACGGAACACAGCGCACTGCAAACTGAATATGATTCAGTAAAGAATATAGTTGATAAAAACGTAGAATCTTCATTCAAAACGTTTGGATAGATTTTAAAACTTTTCGGGGTGATGGATATCAGCGAATAGTTTTAAGCAATACGCCTTCTAATAATTTTAGAAGGTGTTTTGCTTATATAAAATTGTTTCTTAAACTTCATTCTGAACTAGTTTTAGAATCTTTTCGAGCTCCTAAAATAAATTCACTATGACAAAATTTTATATAATAAAAACAAAAACAGACCCTTGAAATTTTCAAGGGTCTGTTTTATGTTTTTTAATTTTCTGCTTATTTTGCAGAAGCTCCTGATTTTTCGATAATTTCTTTTTCGATATTTGCAGGAACCTGTTCATAATGGTTGAATTCCATTGAGAATGTCCCGCGTCCCTGAGTATTTGATCTCAAATCAGTTGCGTAACCGAACATGTTAGCAAGAGGAACGATTGCTCTTACAATAACGTTTCCGGTGTTGCCGACAGGTTCTTGACCTTCAACACGTCCGCGTCTTCTTGAAATGTCGCCGATAATTGTTCCTGTGAATTCATCAGGAATTTCAATTTCAACTTTCATCATAGGTTCAAGAATGCACGGTTGAGCTTTGCGGCAGCCTTCTTTGATTGCCATAGAACCTGCGATTTTAAATGCCATTTCAGAAGAGTCAACTTCGTGATATGAACCGTCATACAGTTCTACTTTAACGTCAATCATCGGGAACCCTGCTAAGATACCGCCTTCTAGGGCTTCTTCCATACCTTTTCTTGCAGGTTCAATGTATTCTCTGGGGATTGCACCACCGACAATTTTGTTTTCAAATACAAATCCGGCATTTTCTTCTGCAGGAGAAATTTTAATCTTAACATGTCCGTATTGACCTTTACCACCTGACTGACGGATGAATTTAGAATCCTGATCTGCAGTTCCGCGGATAGTTTCACGGTATGCTACCTGAGGTTTACCGATGTTAGCTTCAACTTTGAATTCTCTTAACATACGGTCAACGATGATATCAAGGTGAAGTTCACCCATACCGGAGATGATTGTCTGACCTGTTTCTGTATCAGATTTAACACGGAAAGACGGATCTTCTTCAGCGAGTTTTTGAAGAGCTATACCCATTTTATCCTGATCGGCTTTTGTTTTCGGTTCAATAGCAACAGAAATAACCGGTTCGGGGAAAGTCATTCTTTCTAAGATAATCGGAGCTTTCTCATCGCAGAGAGTATCACCTGTTGTAGTGTCTTTCAAACCAACAGCTGCACAGATGTCGCCTGCGTAAACTTCCTGTTCTTCAAGACGTTGATCGGCATACATACGAACGAGTCTTGCAATACGTTCTTTTTTACCGTTTGTAGCGTTAAGAACATAAGAACCTGAAGTGATTACGCCTGAATAAACTCTCAAGAAAGTTAAACGGCCAACATAAGGGTCAGTCATAACTTTGAAAGCAAGAGCTGAGAAAGGTTCTGAATCAGATGAATGTCTTTCTGTTTTAGTCCCGTCTTCAAGTTCGCCTTCTATTGCTTTAACATCGACCGGTGACGGCATATAGTCAACTACGTTGTTCAATAACAATTGAACACCTTTGTTTTTGAAGGCTGTACCGCAGCATACAGGAACGATTTTGTTTTCGCAAACTGCTTTTCTAAGACCTTTTTTCAATTCTTCTACAGTAATTGAATCAGGGTCTTCAAAATATTTTTCCATTAAAGCATCGTCTTCAGAGGCGATAGCTTCAACCATAGCATCTCTGTATTCTTTAGCTTTTGCAGCCATATCAGCTGGAATTTCTTCTTCTCTGATATCAGTTCCTAAATCATTTGTATAAATTTCGGCTTTCATGGTCATAAGGTCAATCAAGCCTGTGAATTTATCTTCAGCACCGATAGGAAGCTGAATAGGTACAGCATTAGCTCCTAACCTGTTTTTAATCTGGTCAACAACTCTGTAAAAATCTGCACCTGTTCTGTCCATTTTGTTAACGAAAACCATTCTCGGTACTTCGTATCTGTTAGCCTGTCTCCAGACTGTTTCTGACTGGGATTGAACACCTCCTACCGCGCAGAATACTGCGACAACGCCGTCTAATACACGTAAAGATCTTTCAACTTCGATAGTAAAGTCAACGTGACCCGGGGTGTCGATGATGTTAATTTGATGTCCTTTCCATTCAGCAGTAACTGCGGCTGATTGGATTGTGATACCTCTTTCACGTTCCTGTTCCATAAAGTCTGTTACGGCAGCACCGTCGTGTACTTCCCCGATTTTATGAGTTTTTCCGGTATAAAACAGGATACGTTCAGTAGTAGTGGTTTTGCCTGCGTCGATGTGAGCGGCAATACCAATGTTTCTGATTTTTTCTAATGGAGTTTTTCTAGCCATTTTCTCATTTTCCTTTTTTATATTGTGTACTTCGCTATTATATTTTAGCTTTATTAAAATTATCACACAAAAAAATATTTTTACAAAATAAATTTATTTGTAATTTTACATATTTGAAATATAATTAAGAATATGAAAACGTTGGATAAATATGCTCGAACCTCTGAAATCGTAAAAGAAACAGGGCTAAAACATATAGCTGTAATAATGGACGGTAACCGGCGCTGGGCAAAGGAGAGAAATTTACCTTCTGCCATGGGACACAAAAAAGGGGTTGATTCATTAAAAGCAACTCTTAGGGCTTGTAATGATTTTGGAATTAAGTATTTAACAGTCTATGCATTTTCAACGGAGAACTGGAACAGGAAGAAGGAAGAAGTTGATTTCTTAATGGAACTTCTTGCAATTACACTTACTAATGAGCTTGCTGAGATGCACGCAGAAGGTGTTGTAATTTCATTCATAGGTGACACCTTGAAGTTGAGCGATAAGTTACAAAAAATTCTTCAAAATTCTGTTGAAACAACAAAAAATAATAAGGGTGTACATCTGCAAATTGCGTTCAATTACGGGGCGCGGGATGAGATAGTTCATGCGGTTAAATCTATTGTTGCAAAAGGAGTTAAACCTGAGGATGTTACGGAAGATTTAATATCTGAAAATCTTTATACAAAATGCATTCCCGATCCTGATTTATTAATCAGAACAGGCGGAGAGCAGAGAATTTCGAATTATCTTTTGTGGCAGATAGCGTATTCAGAAATTTATGTTACAAAACAATTTTGGCCTGAATTTGATAAAAATTCGCTTGCGGATGCAATAGAGGAATTCCACAACAGACAACGCCGTTTCGGGAAATAAAATTTTCCTCCCTTGGGGGAGGGACTGAGAGAGAGGGTAAAAATGGGAGCGCAGCGACTAACGATAATTTAACAAGTCGGACTGTTGTCAGCGTAGAGGGTAAAAAATGAAAATTGTTTTTGCAACGGGGAATGTACATAAACTGCAGGAAATAAATGAAATAGCTCAAGGAACAGATATTGAATTTGTCTTGCCTCCTGACGGGTTTGACCCGATGGAGAACGGAGAAACATTTGAAGAGAATTCGTTGATTAAGGCTCGAGAAGCTGCGCGGGTTAGCGAAATGATTTCACTTGCAGATGATTCAGGATTGTGTGTAGAGGCTCTTGACGGCGCCCCCGGGATTCATTCTGCAAGATATGCTGACACCGCGCAGGCAAGAATTGATAAGTTATTAGGTGTTTTAAAAGATGAAAAAAACAGAAAAGCAAAGTTTGTATGTGCAATGACACTTGTAGATAAAGACGGAAATATTTTGTTCCAGACGCGCGGAGAATGCCATGGGGAAATAGCTTATTCCCAATCCGGCACTAATGGTTTTGGTTATGACCCGATTTTTCTGGTTGAAAACACTTCCCGCAGTATGGCTGAAATGTCTGAGGATGAAAAGAATGAAGTTTCTCACAGGGGCAGAGCATTGAGAAAAGTGTTGGAGTATTTGAATAACAATTAATTTACCCTCTCCCCCCAGCCCCTCCCCCAAGGGAGGGGAAGTAAGAATCACCCTCTCTCCTAACCCCTCTCCCGAGAGAGGGGAAGTAACTAGTCATGCTGAACTAGTTTCAGCATCTCAATTTTATTTTTCACCCTCTCCTAGAAGAGGGGAAATAGTTAAGCATCCTCTCTCCTTGGGAGAGAGTAAGAGAGAGGGTAAGTCACAATCGCTAAATAGTTATGTTTATAGTATTATAAATACCGCAGGGTAAAAGGTACTCTTTTCTAAGAAACATCGGCACAACAGTTAATACTTCGATTTCGGTCGATAGTTCCGAGGAAAGGAGGTCGCTTATGGAAAACGTCAATCTAAGCCTGATTATGCTTTTTTTGATTTTGTACATAATAAAAAGCGGCTCTCACCTTAACAGATAAGAGCCACTTCGATTTCTCAGAGTATCCGGCAAGCTTGGCAAGCTGCCACCCTGTAGTTATATTATTTACTATTTTGTTCGGTTTGTCAAGTGTAAAGATTAAAAGTTTATTTTGACTGGTGAGTGGAAATCTGACCTCACCCTAGCCCTCTCCTTGCAAAGGAGAGGGAAGTGATGCCGTACCCTCTCCCCCAGCCCCTCCCCCGAGGGAGGGGAGTAGTTAAGCGTCCTCTCTCCTTTGGAGAGAGTTAGAGAGAGGGTAAAAAAAAGACCGGCGTGAAAAGATTTCCGGTCTACAAAAAGATTCGTTTTACAAAAATTGTTTAATTCGAGCCTCCGCTCGTTCACGCTGTCTTGCTCGTTCGCGTTAAACGGCAATTCCGCGTTTTGCCTTATGTGATTGCATCCCAACGGCAAAAGCGCTCCAGCCTCCGCTCGTTCGCGCTACTTGCCGTACAATACAGCTTTTGCTGCATTTGTTGACGGTGTTATTGTTTGATCATAGAAGAATACAGGATAAATGTCTGTTGGATTGCTTACTGTGCAAGATTCAGCATCTGTTTTAACGCCATCTGTATATGTATCCTTAGCTGTTTCAACTGCATTATCTCCAGTATCACAAGCTACAACTTTATTAGGGCCTTTTGCGCCGTTAACATCTATATAACCTTCACATACATTGACATCCGCACCACCTGCAGCTTCAACTGTACAATTTGCTGAGGAACTCTTAAATGCAAACATAGAACCATCATTAAAAAATAAGTAAGTATCTGCCGCAGAGTCATCTGCTGGTAACATACTATTATCATCAGTAATAGTGTAACCTAATGTATCTGAAGGATTAACAACATTCATCCTTGCATTTAAAATACCGGCTACTGTGTTTTCTGTATCTTTGTCTGTATCTATTCCAGTTCCAGCAACAGCGTCAGCAAAACTGCTTCCGTCCAATGCTACGTTCAATGTTACACCCTGTGAGATTGCTGACAAAGCTTTTTTGTAAGCGGCTTTATATTGTGCACCCTGTGTAGAGTTCATCAATGTCGGCATAGTCATTGCTGCAACTACCCCGATAATACCCAAAGTAATCAATACTTCAGCCAAAGTAAAGCCGTTCATCCTCTTGTTTGATAATTTCATAATCATTCCACCTTTCTTGATTGTTCACATTTCTATTATACGATATAAATATCAATTTGTCAAGATTATTGATATAAATATCATTAAATCATTGTAAACTTGTTTTTATATTTTATTAGAGGTTTATGATGAATTTAGACAAAGAAATTATCGGTAAAAAAATACGCCAACTGCGCATAGAACACGGGTTTTCACAGGAGGAACTGTCTGAAAAAATCGACATTTCTCCACGCCACATGTGCACAATTGAAAACGGTAATTCTTTTCCTTCAATAGAAACTTTTATCAAGATTGCTCAGATACTGGAAATAGATATCAACGAATTTTTTAATCTTTCAAAAATAAATGATGACAAGTTAAGGAATGAAATTTATACTCTGGTTCAAATTTCATCTGTCAAGGAGCTTAATTTAATAAAGGATATTATCGGGGCGATACATAAGAATAGAAGATAATTTACCCTCTCCCCCAACCCCTCTCCCAAGGGAGGGGAAGTAAGAATCACCCTCTCCCCCAACCCCTCCCCCAAGGGAGGGGAGTAGTTAAGCGTCCTCTCTCCCTGGGAGAGAGTTAGAGAGAGGGTAAAAAATATCGACAAACAGCTAGGCTTATGGTATTATAAATACCGCAGGGTAAAAGGTGCTCTTTTCGAAACGGAATCGCCAACACAATCGTTTAAGTCTCGGGTTGGTTCCCGACTAGAAAGGGGGCTGATATGGAAAATTTCAATATTAGTTTATTACTAATCTTTTTGATTTTGTACATATTAAAAAACGGCTCTTACCTGAACAGATAAGAACCGTCTAAGTCTCTCAGAGTATCCGGCAAGCTTGGCAAGCTGCCACCCTGTAGTTATATTATTTACTATTTTGTTCGGTTTGTCAAGTGTAAAGATTAAAAGTTTATTTTGACTGGTGAGTGGAAATCTGACCTCACCCCAACCCCTCCCCCGAGGGAGGGGAGTAAATAAGCACCCTATCCCTTAATCCCTCTCCCGAGAGAGGGGAGTTAATTTATACTTATTCACCTATGTTATTGACATCAAAAAAAGTTGATAATAAAATTGTTGTTATAACAACACAAAAAATATTAAATATTATTATATATATAATTTAATTTTTACCGGATGAGGGAGAGTTCATGAAGAAAAATATTATAATATTTCTTTTCGTAATTGTGGGCGCAATTTTAATCAGGTACGGTTATTCTCTAATTACAAATTTTTTGCAGGGAAAAGCTATGATGAACAAACCGGCCCCCTCTGTTACAGTACAGGAAATTCAGGAAGAAAGTGTAATAAGAAATTTTGAAGCGCCGGGGCGTGTGGTTTCAAAATACAGAGTTGATGTTCTGGCACGTATTTCTGGATATTTACAGAAAAGTTACTTTAAAGAAGGTGATTTTGTAAAAGAAGGGCAGGTTCTCTTTTTGATTGAACCTACGGAATACTCTAACGCTGCAAATGTTGCGGCTGCAAATGTTAAAAATTTAACCGCAAAGCTTGTGTATGCAGAAAAACAGCTTGCGCGTTCCGCTGAACTTGTTAAAAAAGATTATATTGCAAAGGCGCAGTATGATGAAATGCTTTCTAACAGAGATTCTCTGAAAGCCCAGCTTGCTTCTGCAAAGGCTTCATACAACGATGCTCAGAGAAATTTGGGATATACAAATGTAAAATCTCCCGTTGACGGAAAAGTCGGGATTATTAACGTGACCGTCGGAAACTATGTTTCGCCGAGCACCGGGGCTTTAACAACAATTAACAGCACGAATCCGATTTATGTTACTTTTCCCCTTGATTCAAAGGACTTTCAATCTCTTGCATCATCTGACGGTGACGCTAACAAAAACCGCAAGGTTGAATTGATTATGAGCAACGGTTCAAAATATCCGTTGAAAGGTGTTCAGGATTTTCAGGATAACAAAGTTGACACGTCAACGGGTACGGTTACAATGAGAGCTACTTTTGAAAATCCTGATAATGCTTTAATTCACGGGGAATTTGTAACGGTAAAACTTTATGCAAACAAACCTGTTAACGTGCCTGTGGCACCTGTAACGGCTGTTCTGGAAAATCAGGCCGGGAAATATGTGTATAAGCTTGATGAAAATAATCTTCCGCAGCTTATTTATGTAAAAACAGGGGAGCAGAGCGGGCATAACTGGATTATCAATGAAGGACTGCAAAAAGGCGACAGAATAATTACCGAGGGCTTACAGAAGGTTACTCCGGGAAAACCTGTAAAAATCGTAACAGAAGAAGAAATGCAGAAAATTAAAACAGAAAAAGTAACAAAATAGAAGATAGGAGGGTAAGAAGGTAAGAGGGTAAGCTTTTATATAAAAATTATGTAAAATACTGAAATTTGCCTATCTTCTTATCCTCCTACCCTCTTATCTTCCAAATAAAAGGGATATGATGCAAAACGAAAAACAAGGAAACTTATTTATAAAACGGCCAAAGCTGGCTATTGTAATATCACTGGCAATAATGCTTGCGGGTGCACTTATGATACTTGCGCTTCCTCTGGAAGAATACCCGTCAATTACGCCGCCACAGGTTATTGTAACCGCAACTTATGCGGGGGCAAGTTCTGACGTTGTGGAAGATACTATCGCAGCGCCTGTTGAAGCGCAGTTGAACGGTGTTGAAGATATGATTTATATGTCATCAACTTCGCAAAACGGGCAGTATCAGCTTACGTTATACTTTGAAATCGGTTCTGACCCTGATATGGCTGTTGTAAACGTTCAAAACCAGCTTCAGCTTGTCACTCCGCGTCTGCCTGAGGATGTTCGCAGATACGGACTGACTGTCAGAAAATCAACGGGCGGCCCGGGTTTGATGATGATTTCCGTTAATTCGCCGACACATACTTATGATTCTTTGTATATTGCTAACTATGCTTCTATATATATTAAAGATGAACTTGCCCGTATTAAAGGTGTGGGTAAGGTTGTTGTGTTCGGATCTTCCGATTATTCAATGAGGATATGGCTGGATGCTGCGAAAATGGCAAATCTCGGGGTTTCCGTGTCCGAGGTTAATGCGGCAATTCAAGCTCAAAATACTCAGGTTCCTGCAGGGGATCTCGGTGTTGAACCTATGGCAAATAAACAGATGATAAAGCTTACGATGAGGACAAAAGGCCGTTTGAAAGATGTTTCTGAGTTTGAAAATATTATTATCCGCTCAAAACCCGATGGTTCGCAGATTAAGCTTAAAGATATAGCAAGAGTTCAACTGGGTGCTGAAAGTTACTCATACTTCTCGCGCATAGGCGGAAAGGATTCTGCGATTATTTCAGTCAGCCAGCTTCCGGAGGCTAACGCGATTGATCTTTCAAATAAAATTCGTGCAAAAATGAAGGAGTTGAGTAAGGGATTTCCGCCCGGTATTGAGTATAAAATACAAAGGGATGAAACTGAGTTTGTACGGGAATCTATTAAGGAAGTTATAAGCGCGATAGGGCTTGCTATTGTGCTTGTCGGCATTGTGACTTATATGTTTTTAGGCAGCGCCAGAGCCGCACTTATACCTTTTTGCGCGATTCCGGTTTCTCTAATCGGTGTGTTTATATTTATGAATATTTTGGGTTTTTCAGTAAACCTGCTTATTTTATTCGGTCTTGTTCTTGCAGTAGGTCTGGTTGTTGACGATGCTATCGTTGTTCTTGAAAACACGCAAAGGCATATTCAGGAAGGTAAATCTCCGGTTGATGCAACGGAAGTTACTATGGAAGAAGTATTCGGTGCTGTTCTTGCAACATCTTTGGTTTTGATGGCGGTATTTGTTCCGGTATCATTTATGTCAGGAATTACGGGGCAGATGTTCAGACAGTTTGCGCTTTGTATCGCTTCATCAATCGGTTTGTCAACACTGGTTGCATTGACGCTTGCACCTGCTCTTTGTGCAATGATATTGAAACCAGGCGAGGAAAAGGCTGATTTTGAATTTATCCAGAAATTTGATGACTGGTTTAACGGTGTCAGGGATAAGTATTTAGAGGGTGTAAAATTATTTATTAATTCTCCCTTGCTGACAATGAGTCTTTATGCTGTTGTAATTGCGTTTACGCTAGGGATGTTTTATTTAATACCTAAAGGATTCTTGCCGACTGAGGATAAAGGTGCGGTGTTCTCTCAAATTCAGCTGCCTGACGGATCATCGGCTTCCAGAACCGACATGGTTGCAACCGAAATAGAAGAAAGAATCTTGAAAATTCCTGGTGTTAAAAATACGATTACAATGGTTGGTTATTCCGGTGAAAATACGGCACTTATAGTCGCAGAACTTGATGATTGGTCAAAGCGTAAAAGTAAGGATTTGTCTATGCAAAGTATTTTAAGTAAAATTAAAAAAGAATTTGCAAATTATCCTTCCGCAACAATAGCGTCTTTTTCGCCGCCGTCAATTTCTGGTTTGGGTATGTTCGGCGGGTTTGAATACCAGCTGCTTGACAAGGGTGACAGAACCCCGCAGGAGCTTTACGATGAGGCGCAAAAATTAATTGAAGCTGCAAATAAAAATTCGGCTTTCCAGATGGTTTATACTTCGTTTACGGCTAATTTGCCGCAATTGATGATAAAAGTTAACGAGGATAAAGCGCTTGCGCAGGGTGTTGATATCTCGGAAATATATAGTGCACTTTCAGGATACTTCGGAAAATCTTATGTTAACGACTTTAATAAGTACGGACGTGTTTACCGTGTGTATTTGCAGGCAGATTCTCCGTTCAGAGAAAAACCTGCTGATATTGAAAAAATTTACGTAAAAAATTCCAAAGGTACAATGGTGCCTCTATCGGCTGTTGTATCTGTCAGCAATGTTGTAGGACCTTACAGTTTAACCAGATTTAACATGTACCCTGCAATTACGATAAACGGTCAGGCGCGTAACGGTGTAAGTTCCGGCGATGCTATGGGTGCAATGGAAAAAATTTCGGATGAAGTTTTGCCGCAGGATATGGGGTATGCGTGGTCGGGAAGTTCGCTGCAGGAAAAGGAATCAAGCGGACAGATAGGGCCTATATTGGCGATGTCGCTTGTATTTATATACCTGTTTCTTGTCGGTTTGTACGAAAGCTGGATGCTTCCGGTTGCAGTACTGTTGATTTCTCCTGTTGCATTGGTGGGAGCGTTATTCTTCCAGTATGTTTCTGGGTATTCGCTCGACTTGTATTCCCAGATCGGGCTTGTTATGTTAATCGGTTTGTCTACAAAGCAGGCAATTTTGATTATTGAATTTGCAAAAGACGCGCATCAAGGCGGTATGGGAATTGTAGAATCGGCAATGCAAGCGGCGAAATTAAGGTTTAGGGCTGTTATGATGACCAATATTGCCTTCATTCTCGGTCTGCTGCCTCTGGTATTTGCAAAGGGGGCAGGTGCTGCCAGTCGAAATTCCGTTGGTATGACTGTATTTGGCGGTATGATGGCTGTTGCGTTTATCGGAACTTTCCTTGTGCCGGCATTCTTTGTTCTTGTTGAAAACTTTAAACTTTCCGTGTCAAAAAAATTCAGGAAAAAGGATAAATAATGTTAAGAAAGATATTATTGGTAAGTTTAATATTATGTATGACCTCGCAAACAGGGTTGTGTGCACAGGATATAGGAAATTCTGTAAGTGAAAAAGAATACCCGAAAGCAGATGCTGTTCTGCCAAAACCTAAAGATAAGCAACCTGATTTTGTTATTGAAGGTTCGGTTGAGAAAAATATTGATATGACGCTTGAACGCTGTATTGAACTTGCATTAGGCAACAATCCGCAAATAAATGCAGCTTTTCATGATATTCTTGCCTCTGATTCCAGAATTAAGCAGGTCTGGTCAAACTATTTTCCGCAACTAAGTTGGCAGACCGGCTACACAAGAATTAGACAGTTACAATTATCCGATGCTTTAGGCAGGAATTTGACTTTTAACTACTACATACTGGGGCAGGTTACGCTTCAGCAAATGCTTTATGACTTCGGTGTTACGCAAAATCAGGCAACAATCAAAAGATTGGATTATGAAGCCTATAAAACAACTCTCGGAGCGACAATTAACGATGTAATCTATCAAACTAAAGATGCATATTTTAATCTTCTTTACGCCTTTGAAAACAAACGAGTTGCGGAAGATACAGTTCATAAGTTTGAAATGTTTTACAATCAGGCAAAAGCTTTCTATGAAATCGGAATGAATCCTAAAGTTGATGTAACAATTGCAGAGGTTAACCTGAGTAACGCAAAATTACAGCTTATTCAGGCTGATAATGCCGTTAACCTTGCAGTTGCTAAGTTGAATAATATTATGGGTGTTCCTTTTATTGATAAGTATAATGTTCAGGAAAGATTAAAGTATGAACCTGTAAACATTACATTTAACAAATCAATAGAAATTGCAAGAGAAGCACGACCCGAGTTGAAACTTGCCGAATTAAAAGTTGAAAGTGCAAACCAGACATTAAAACTCGTAAAAAAATCCTACTTCCCGACTCTTTCAATTGAAGGCCAATTGCAGATAGGCGGTAAACACTGGACATCAAACCACGGTTACAATATCGGAGGTTATTTGAATTTTCCGACAATAAACGGCATGCTGATAAAAAATGAAATTCAGGAAGCCAGATATTTGTATGACAAAGAGATTGCTAACGCAAAAAATACCCAGAACCAGATATATTTGGAAATTCAAAACGCGTTTTTAACCCTTGAAGAAAAGAAGAATCAGATGCCTGTTGCAATTTTGGGTGTAAAACAGGCAAAAGAAAATTATGAACTTTCCTACGGCAGATACCGTGTTGGAGAAGCTAATCCGACAGAGCTTAAAGACGCTCAAATCAACTATCAACAGGCGCAGTTAAGCTATTATAACGCATTATACCAGTACAATTCAGCAAAGGCACAGCTTGAAAAAGCAATCGGTAAAAACCTCACAGCGGATGAATCTGATATTATTGAACTCGGCCAGTAAAATTAATCAAAATCAATAAGTTTAGTAAGCGGGACTCCAAGAGTATCTGCTACTAAGAACAGTTTTCTGAGGCTTATATATTCTTTTCCTGTTTCAATACAGGCAAGGTGTTCTCTGGAAAAATTAATCATCTCCGCAAATTCATTCTGAGATAATTTTTTCATTTTTCGATATTTTTTTATGTTTTGACCGAGTTTTTCAAGTCTTGACATAAATCTATTTTGCAACAATAATATTGTTAAATATGTAAGATGTCATCTTACAATAATGGAGGTAAAAATGAAAAAAGGATTCACACTTGCGGAAGTCTTGATTACTCTGGGTGTAATCGGGGTAATAGCGGCACTTACACTCCCAACCATGATTCAGGGTTACCGAAAGAAAGTTGTTGAAACAAAGTTAAAAAAATTTTATTCCACAATAAACCAAGCAGTAAAATTAGCCGAGGTTGAATTTGGGCCTGCAAAAGACTGGGAATGGAATACTCCGCACGATATGTATAATAACTATTTAAAAAAGTATTTGACAAATGTTCGGGAAGTAAAGTCTGATACAAGTTCCTCATTAAATTTATATTTTGCAGATGGAACTTATATGGTATATTCAGGTACTTACCTAAGATTTGTAACTGATAATAAGGAACGAAATGACGGCACAAATTCGTTCGTTTTTATGTTTGACCCTAAAGGAAGTATATCTGCCGATTACAAAGAAAAAGGCGTTTTTGCGAATTATGCATACTACACTAATATTACAGAAGAAGGCTTATATAATGAATGCAGGGATACCGGTTGGTATTGCTGTTTATTAATACAGCGTAACGGTTGGCATATACCAGATGATTATCCAAGAAAATTATAATTGTAAACAATTATTAACTTAAAACTTTAATAAAAAGCAATTTTTTCTTTCTTATATACTTTATATATATGTAAGAGATAAATAAGAGAGAGAAAAGAAAATGTTACCAACAACAGGCGAATTAAATAATAACACAGGCGGCAATGGTCAGTTTGGATCACTGCTCAGAAAGAGAAGAAATAAAAATCAAAATGCAGGTGAATTTAATATAGAAGATTACAATTATCTTGCATTGAAAGACAGAAGAATGCGTTTCAATAATGCAAAAGACCCGATTTATTATGTATTTGACGTTATTGAAAACAGACCGATTAAAACTCTGGCAAAAGAGTTTGTAAAAGATTCATTTTTTGAAATAGCAAACTTTGTTACAAAAGTCGTTAGATAATCAATAGGAATTTAGGAAAAAAGGAACAATAAAAAGATGGTATTTGAAACCATCTTTTTTTATATATAACAAATCTAAAAATTGGCTACGCTTCCGTTTTATTGGGGCTTTCGTATTCAATTCCCATTTCTTTAAGAGTTCTGATAAAATTCTGTGCGCATATTTTTTGCGCTTCAGGAGGTACGATTCTTAAAATTTCAACGGTTTTTGATATAACGGGGTCTTTGTCGTACCAGCGGTTATTTGCATTTACCGGTTTTACCATTGCATAAAATTTATCAATTGTTTCTTTTGACACTTTTTCTTCAATTTTTTTCAAGAAAATTTCTGCCTGAGCTCTTAATTCCGTTTGATAATTCTTTAAAAGCTCAATAACTTCAAGTAATAAAGGATCGTGATCATACCAGCGTTTATAGGAAGCTGTCATTAGAGTAAGCCCTCCGTTACATTAACTTTAGGTTCAACAGGAGAAATCAATTCATCATTTCTTCTCTCTATTTTCCCTCCTAATAATCTTAGCTTACTTTCAAAATTTTCGTATCCTCTATCTATATGATGTAGGTTTTCTATTGTGGAATTTCCCTCAGCCATCAAAGCTGCAACGACAAGAGAAGCACCGGCACGCAAATCGCTTGCTGCTAAAGTTGCACCGGTAAGTTTTTTTACACCTTTTATAATCGCGTGGTTTCTGTCCTGATGAATATCAGCGCCCATACGTCTTAGTTCCGGCACCTGCATAAATCTGTTTTCATAAAGGCTTTCGGTTATAATTCCGACACCGTTTGCGGTTGTCAAAAGAGTCATGGCCATTGACTGCAAATCAGTGGGGAAACCAGGATAAGGCTGGGTTATAAAGTTAATTGAATTAAGTCTGTTTTTACATGAAACTTCTAATGTAGTTGGTTCTACAAGTTTAATGTTTGCTCCCATTTTGAGAAGTTTGTCTGTAAAGAAGGTTAAATGTGCAGGGAAAACATTTTTTATAATTGCTTTACCTTTGGTTGCAATGATTGCAGACATGAAAGTTCCGGCTTCAATTCTGTCAGGTATTGTTGTGTATTCAATCGGGTGAAGTTTTTCCTGTTTTACTCCGTTAATAACAATTTCAGAAGTACCTGCGCCAATTACATCTGCGCCCATTGAGTTTAAGAAGTTTGCAAGATCAACAATTTCAGGTTCCTGTGCTGCATTCTGTATTCTTGTAGAGCCTTCGGCAAGAATTGACGCAAGCATAAGGTTTTCAGTTGCGCCGACGGATGGAATATCAAGATATATATCCGTACCAACAAGTTTTGATGCTTTTGCATGTACATAGCCGTTTTCAATTTTAATTTTGGCGCCTAAAGCTTCTAATCCCTTTATATGAAAATCAACTCGACGTTCACCGATTGCACAGCCGCCGGGGAGTGCGACAATAGCTTCTTTACAGCGTGTTACAAGCGCACCGAGAACTATAAATGAAGCACGCATTTTGCTAACCAACTCATACTTTGCAGTAATACTTGTTAAATCTGTTGCATCAATTGTAACGCATTTTTCAGCTTTGTTGTATGTTGTTTTTGCACCCAGTTGTGCAATTACGTTAAGCATAATTTCAACGTCGGTCAAATCAGGGACGTTATGAATTTTGGTTTCTCCTTTAGCAAGTAAGGCAGCAGCCATAAGCTTTAGTACTGAATTTTTTGCTCCGCCTATTGAAACCTCACCTTTTAACGGGGTACCGCCTTTTATATAATATTTTTGTGTCAATTTTCTTACCTTTAAAAAAATACTTTCTTTACCTTACACTATAATAATACAACCAGATTGACAAGGTGTAAATAAGTTAAATTATGTAAAGATAATTCTCTCAACATTTTGCCTTAATTGTCATCCTGAACTTGTTTCGGGATCTGATTGAGATACTGAAACAAGTTCAGCTTGACAAAATATCGCGGGAATTATTAAAAAATAATAAATTTTTGTTGTTTATTAATATTGATAAACTATAATATTAATATAAATTACGAGGTAGAAATATGTCACATAAACATAATAACAATCCGTTTAAAAACCCTGACGACCTTGAACAGGCTGCAAAGGAAGAAGTTGCGGCTAATGAAAAAGCTGAAGATAGCAACGACAATGAAACTCAGGGTGAAGAAAGTGAACTGCAGCAAAAATATGATACTCTAAACCAGCAGTATTTGAGGCTTGCCGCTGATTTTGACAATTATCGCAAAAGACAGGAGCATGAAAGAGAAGAATTGTTGAAGTTCGGAACGGAAAATGCGCTTAAAAAAATGATTGAAGTTCTTGATAATTTTGAACGCGGACAAAAAGCATTGGAAAATGTAGATGACTGTGAAAAAGTTAAGGAAAGCTTCAACCTTGTTCATAAACAGGTGGTTGATGCTTTAACAAAACTCGGGCTTGAAACGATTGAAACGGAAGGAAAAGAATTTGATCCGAATTTCCATGATGCCGTAATGCAGACTCCGACCTCGGAAAAACCTGAGCATACAATTATAAACGAATTACAAAAAGGATATAAAATGGGTGATAAGGTTTTAAGACCTGCGCTTGTTAACGTTGCAACTGCTGAAAACTGATACTTTTCAGCTTTTTTGCTATATGAATATGATTAAAGGATAGGGAAGAATTAAAGATAAATGACGGATTACTATGAAATACTCGGAGTATCAAAGGATGCTTCCAAAGATGAGATAAAATCCGCTTTCAGAAGGAAAGCCAGAACATTACACCCCGATGTAAATAAAGCCCCTGATGCGGAAGAAAAATTTAAAGAACTCGGTAAGGCTTATGAAACCTTAATGGATGATAACAAACGAGCAACTTATGATCGTTACGGAGAAGACGGTCTGAGAAATGCAGGTTTTGATACCGGCGGGCCGTTCGCGGGCGGTTTTGGTGATTTGAACGATATTTTTAATTCGTTTTTCGGCGGCATGGGCGGTTTCGGCTTTGGTGGAAGACCTGATCCTAACGCTCCTGTTGAAGGAGATGATTTAAGGCTCGATATTGAAATTGAGTTTGAACAGGCGATATTTGGTACGGAAAAAGAGATTAAATTTGACCATCTTGAAAACTGCCCTTCCTGCGGCGGAACAGGTGCACAAAAAGGCTCAAAACCGGTAACCTGTCCGACATGCCATGGGTCGGGACAGGTTCAGCATGTAACGCGTACCCCTTTAGGCTCTTTTGCTCAAATTGTTACCTGTCCTGACTGCCACGGTTCAGGTAAAAAAATAATGGATCCTTGCAAGGATTGTAACGGACAGGGTAAAATTCAAAAAGAAAAGAAAATTAATGTTAAAATTCCGGCCGGTGTCGATAATATGTCCAAAATCAGAGTGTCAGGAGAAGGCGATGCAGGTATAAACGGCGGCCCTGCCGGTGACTTATATGTTGTTTTGCACGTTAAATCTTCAAATTACTTTAAACGTGATGGCAATGATGTTTATTCAAGACTGGACATAACTCCTGCACAGGCTGCTTTAGGTGATGTTGTGTCTGTAAAAACTCTTGACGGGGAACAAAAAATTACGGTTCAAGCAGGTATTCAAAGCGGAAATTCCATAAAAATTAAAGGAGCCGGAGTGCCTTTTATTCAAAGACCTTCACAAAGAGGGGACCATATAGTAATTGTTGCGGTTAAGACTCCTACAAAGCTTTCGGATGAAGAGAGAAATCTTTACAGAAGACTGTATGAAATTCAAAATAATCAAAAAGCTAAACAGCAGGCTTCTATAATGGATAAGGTAAAAGGAGTATTCCAGTAATGTTAAAATATGCAGCAGGAGAGGTAACTCGTATATTTTTGGTATCAGTATTTGTGCTTTTACTCGGCTTACCGTCTTTTACTGCGACTATTCCTGAAAATGTCCAAAAATTTATCAACAAAGATTTCCCAAAAACTACTTTCAGGTTTGACGGCATGATTATATTACCTGATAATACTCTTTATCTGCCGTTATTTCCGGCAAAGATTTTAAATCCGGAAACTATTGCAATAAAGCAGACTTATCCGGGCGGCAAAACTTTTTCCTCAAAACCTGATGTTGTTATATTGAATAATGACTTTGCGCTTTTAAAAGTACTGAATGATCCGTGCGGTTATAAAACTGTTGCAAAGATAACAAATCCTCCGTTGGAACTCAGAACAGGTCTTTTGCCTCAGGATATGCTGGTTCCGCAGGGGCTTGTTATTCCGGAAAATTTGAAATCCATAGTAGGAAATCTTCAAATCAAGACCGTAAATGATCCGGGCATTAGAGTTGAAAATTCAAAACCTGTTATATCGGAGCTTTCCGGTTCAACTTTAAAAACTCTTTCTTCAATTCCCCCGTTAAAAAATAAGAGTTTTTTTGTTTCGTCCCCGTATTCCAAAAATATTCAGGTTTTTAACCCAGGTGCAAAAGCTCCTGAGTATTCTCTCAAACAGATTAATGTGCCGATTTCAATTCAGGCTTATGATAAATTTTTACTTGTCACTTCTTATGACAAGCCGTCTGTTGATGTTATTTCTTTAGCTGATGATCAGATTATTAAACAAATTTACACTAAAACGCAACCTGATGAAATAGTAATTGACAGGAATAAAAATATTGCATATATATCAAGTTCGATTGATTCAAGCATCTACATGCTAAATCTTGAAACAATGACTTTGTCCAAGCAGATAAAAATTACCGGTATGTGCGAAAAACTGACTCTTTCTGATGACGGTACAAAGCTTTTTTATTATGACAAAAAGACTCGTGATATCTGGGCAATAGAACTTGATAACAACTATCTTTTGAAAGAAATCGGCAAATTCCCTAACGTTTCAAAAATTGCATTTGTGAATAACAAAATATATATAACAAGCAGGACAAAAAATCGTCTTGCAATTATTGACTATTCTACAATAGGATTGATTGCTGAAATTGAAATTTGCCAAAAGCCGGTAGATATGCTGACTTTTCATGACAGATTATATGTTCTTGGCGCAGGTGATAACTCTATACAGATTATTGATACAAAAACAGATCAGTTAACAGATTCAATTTATTTAAATACAAATGGATTTTCTACAAAACTTAACCATATAGAAGGAACAAATATTGCACTTATCACTGATACAAAAGCTTCATTATACACTGTTTTTGATCTCGGGACAAATAAGGTTATAAAATCCATACCGATTGATATTCCTGCAAGTTCTATTGTTGTAACTGAAAAGGTGCAGAAGATTAAATAAAAATGATAACTTATTTTGATGAAACAACAGAAAATGTTCTGAAAAATTTGGAACAAACTCAAAAGCAATTCTGGAATATTGCGCGTGTAACAGGCGAGTTTTTATATACCCTGGTGAAAGCTGAAAAGTCAAAAAATGTGCTTGAAATTGGGACTTCAAACGGATATTCCGGTATCTGGCTCGGCAAAGCAGTAAAAGAAAACGGAGGACATCTGACGACTATTGAGTTTTATGATAAAAGACTTGATATAGCAAAAGAAAATTTTAAAATTTGTAATGTGGATGATGTAATAACTACATTGAAAGGCTCTGCTTTAATGCATCTTGAATATTTGCCTGATGATTTTACAATTGATTTTGCATTTGTTGATGCCAATAAAGGCGAGTATGTGAAATATTTTGAATTTATAGATAAGCACATGGAAAAAGGCGGGATTATTGCTTGTGATAATGTTTTGTCGCATGAGGTTAAGTGTAAGCCTTTTATAGATGCAATAAATTCCCACCCTTATTATGAAAATGTTATATTACCGTTGCCTGCAGGATTGTCACTTGCCAGACGGATAAAATAATATTATTTATTTTTACCATTTGTTGATAGCAAATGCCATAACAATAATTGATGCTATACCTTTCAGAGTGTCACAAACAGGTGTAATCCAGTCGTTACCTGCAATTCTTCTCGGTACAACAATTGTATCGCCCGGTTCTATTGAACTGCCATTAGAAATCTTTTCGGCACGACCGTTTACTGATACTTTGTATAATCTGAATTTGTTTGCGTTAGGCGTATAGCCGCCAACTTCTTTAATATAATATTTTGCATTAGCGCCTTTTTTGAATACAAATGACTGTTCGTTATAAACTTCTCCGATTACACTTACGTGGTTTGAAGTTCTCGGAATATAAATATCATCGCCGTCCTGTACTTCAATATTATCTAGGTCTTTAATTTTGTCTAAATTGTTATTTTGTATATTAAGAGCTATCTGACCGTTGTATTTGTCTGCAATATTTTGATCATCCGCTTTTAACATCTCAAGCATATCCATTTTTGATTTTTGATCGCCTTCAGACGGTTTGTATGCACTTGCCATACGTCCTTCAATAAGTTTTATGTCGCGCTCATTGTTTTTGTGAGCAAGTTCAACCTGTTTTCCCTGCAAATTTGTTCTTTTAAATACAATTCCGCGCAAATCAGCTTCCTGTGTCAGACCGCCTGCCATTTCTATCATATCAACAAGTCTTTTGCCTTCAACAAATGTATAAATTCCCGGTTTTTTTACAAATCCCGAAACTTTAACTGTTTTCATTACTTCGTTTCCGCGAAGTGTTCTGAAGAAGATTTTGTCATCAGGCATAATAGAAATTGATTTAATCCTGTCGGAATTAATCATAATATCATAAAGATAATAAACCTGAGTTGCACCGCTCGGGCTTGTAATTTCAACAGCAACGTTCTCAGCAGGAATAAGTTTGTTTGAATTTGCCGTTCCGCCAGCAAGTTGTACATCATCTTTTTCTACAGAACCTTTATATGAAACTTCCGGTTCTTTAGTTTCTTCCTGAGTTTTGGTATCTACATCGGATTCTATAAACTGGATATCAGTCATAACGTCATTCAATGTCATACCTGTTATGTATGTAAGGTGTTTGGGAAGATTTATACATCCGTAAACGTCTACAAACATTGAATTTGTGTTTTTATAAACATTAATAACGTCACGCGCCTGTAAAACAGGATCATTCATACCTGCAAAGAATTCTTTTAAGAAAATAGGAATAGTTTCAATAGAATTGTCTTTGCCTGAAATTCTTCTAATAACAGCCTGATTTATAAATGTTTCTTCAAGTAATTCATCTTCGCTTTTCAAAATATCGGACAATCTCATACCTTCTTTGTATGCGTAAGTTGCAGGGTGTTTTACGTTGCCTTGAATTGTTACGATATTTTCTGCGGTGTTGTAGAGTTCTCTGAATTCAACAGCATCACCGCTTTTAAGTTTTGTATTTTTTGCCTCGTTCCATGCAACATTTTGTGCAACTCTCTGCTTAGAATTTGGATCAAGACCTGTCAAAGTAACTTCTGTTACCTGAGTTGCAGGTAAAAGTCCGCCTGCAAAAGTTATTATTTTTTGGAGATTTTCGCCATCTTTTATTTCATAAATACCCGGAACAGTTACACCGTTTTTAATTGCAACGACATCGCCGATTTTGTCTACAAAAATTTTGTCGTTCGGGCGTAAAATTATGCCGTCATCGTTTCCTGAAAACAGTGCTTTGTAAAGGTCAACAGATTTTGATTTTCCGTTTGAGTTATAAGTAATATTTCTCAATGTACCTGTTTTTTTAACACCGCCTGCGGCATTCAAAGCATCCATAACAGATGAATTGTTGCCTACAAGAATTTTGCCGGGTCTTGTAACCTGTCCGTAAACAAATACTGAAAATTCTTGGCCTGATGCAACGGTCAATTTAACTCTCAAACTTTTATATTTTTGAGCTGCCAGACGGTTAGCTTCATTTTCAACTTCGCTTATTGTACGATTTTCAGCCTTAACTAAGCCTACGCCCTGTATAAATATTGAACCTTTTGAATCAACTTCTGTTTTAGTTGTCGGGTTAAGAAGATTCGCCCCTGATATTGCCATAACATCAAATGAATCACCATACAGGTAAACATTAACCCTTTCACCTATATTTAATTTATAGTTGTTATCAAATTTGCCTGTTGTGCCTGACATTGATGAAGTCGTTGATGTAAATAAGTCATAGCCGACCTGTAAAAGCGGAGAACCTGATACTTCAACACTTTTGTCGTTAAAAAGTTTTTCTATGGGACTGAGAGTTGATGCCTGCTGGAGTTTTGAATCAACCACATCCTGATAGTTGTTATCAAAAGCGTCAAGGTGAACGTGTTCATCCTCTGTTTTAACCTTCTGCACCCTTGCTTCGGCAGATGTCACCCCAACAGCTTGTGCAGGCGTATTTACAACTGCCAAAGCTGCCGGTTCAAAGCAAAAGATAGTTAACAATAATAAAGCAAATATTTTTTTCATATAATCCCTTTTAGTTTTTATTTAATGTACTCCAATGTTTGATAAAAAATTATTATGTAATAGCAATTTCCATTAAAGATTTAATGGCCGGCCATTCAAGTTTCCACAAACCCGATGCGTCAAGTGCATAGTTGCCGACACAGGCTAGTTTGCAGTCTTTGCATTTATTGACAGTTTCTATAAATAGAGGATCTTTGATTACGTCTTTCAAAGGTCTGTTTCTAACGCTTATAAACGGTTTTCTGTCATAGCAGCGAAGCATTTCCCCGTTAGAATAAATTACTGTTGCAATTCTCGGCCAGTGGCATTCATAGTATGTTTTCTTATTGATAATATAATCCATAAAATAATAAGAATTTCTTATTGGATACCCCTGTTTTTTGAGTTCTTTTATTTTTATAAACATTTCTGATAATTGATCGTTTTCCAGTTCGGTTTCAACGACATTTTCGGCTTCATCAGGTCTTGAAGCGGCTTTATTAACAGTAAAGTATAATAAAATATCGGCATCCTTACAGTATTGTGCAACTTCTTTTATTTGCTCAAAGCTGGTTTGAGTTGATACTGTACAGCATACATAAATTCTCATCTTTGGAGAATGAATTTTATGGTACTCAATACCTGACATAACTTTGTCGCATATACCGGGCAAATGACGGATGTCGTCATGAGCTTTTCCAATTGCGTCCAATGATACAAACATCAAATCGGTATATTTTGCAAAATCAGGATTGGTTTCAAGGTACCAGCCGTTTGTGGCAATTTTTGTATACAAACCTGCGTCATGTGAAGCCTTGCAAATTTGATCAAAATCCTGTCTTAAAAGCGGTTCACCACCCCATAAAATACTGTCCATATACCCAATTTGTCCGGCTTCTGTCAAAAGTCTGACGATTTCATCGGTTGGCATATCATCCTGCCCTTTTTTAGATTTCCAGAAACAAAAATCACAGTCGCAGTTGCACATACTTGTAACCATAAGGGAAAAACACAACGGTTTCGGGGTTTTAGAAAGTCTGCTTGCAATACATTCAAGAGCTCCGCCTCCTAAGTGTCTGTAATATTTCAAACGTTCAAACGTCATTTTGTTTCTTGATTCATGTTTTGTTTCAGATTTTTCTTTAGTAATCATCTCTATCCTCTTACTTTTTTACTCCTCAGATTTAAAAATATTACTTTTTGACCGTAACATGAATAAAAGAGCTAATCAAGAAAAATTAGACAAACGGATATTAATAAGTAGTATAACTTAACAATTTATTTTTTGCCGTTTTTTCCTTTTAACAAGATCTACAAAGGCTTCTATACGTGTTATATATCCGGCTTTCCCGGTTTGTTCGTCAAGAACAAGCGACATAACCGGAATATCCTCTTGGCGGCTTACTTTGGGTAAAATATTCTGGGCAACAATTTCCGGCATACAGGAAAACGGAGAAATATGTATAATTCCGTCAACACCGTGTTTTGCTGCATAAACAGTATCTCCTATTGTTTCAATACATTCACCGCCTATCGGACGTTTCATATAATCTTTTGAATACCTCACGCTACGCTCTCTATGCGATTCTTTACAATAAAACACGGACGGTTTCAAAACATGTTCCAGCCAGTCGCCGAACATTATCTGGCGCTGAACTTCTACCCCCATTTCTCCGAGTTCTTTTTCAATATTCTGGTTAGTGAAAGGATCTAAAAGCACAAAAAATTCTCCGGTTAAATATATAACAGGAACATCTTTATTTTTGTCTATCGGAATTTTTTGGAAGTCTTCAATAATTTTCTTTTTCAAATGTTTTGCACCCCATACGGAATTTGTTTCGTCCGTAATTTTCAGCCATTTCTCATAACATTTCTCGGCATCGCCTTTATGTAATTCTCTGGGACGTGTATAAAAAAGAAGCCGTTCTGCTGTATCTATAGCAAAAAATTTGTTAAACCCTAGGCTGAAACCTTTGTAATATTTGTAAGGATTAATACAATGAGTTACATGCCAGAATGCATGTAGAGTTTGCTTCATTTTGCTTTTGTACATGTCAAAAATGACCATGTCAAAATCATACCCCATTGATTTTAGCGTTTTTTGCGCCATTTTGGTGTAATTTCCAAGTCTGCAAGAGCCAGGTGCCTGAAACATCATCAAAGTGTTTGCGCCTTTATCAAGTGCCATTATATAATTTGCAAGATTTAATTTGTAAGGCAGGCAAATCCCTTCGATACTGTTTCTTACTCCGAGTTCCAGTGCTTCATTGCTGTTTGCCGGCGGAATAACAACTTTTGCTCCTAGAGATATAAGAAGTGCTTTTAAAGGTATATCAATCCTGCCCATTCGGGGCCAGGCAATTATTCGGTCTTTGGCCGGAATTTTATTTTCCATTTTATTTTTTTCAAACTTTTCAGCCGTTTTCATAACTATAATACTATCACAAAGTAAATTTAATAATTATTCTTTACGTACAGACATATTTCTATTATTATAGTTAATATCAGTAAAAAAGAAGGGAAGTAAAATGGCGGAATTTCATTCAAAAATAAAAACAATAGAATGGGTTGATAATTATTCTAAAATGGTTGATCAGACTCTTTTGCCTTACGAGTTTAAGTATATAACTGTCAAAACAGGTCAGGCCATGTTTGATGCCATAAAAAATATGATAGTCAGAGGGGCGCCGGCAATCGGTGTTGCAGGTGCACATGGTGTTGTTTTATATGCACAGGAGCTGGCACAGAAGAATTTGAACCGTGACGAATTTGTTAATCAACTTCTTGAAAAAGCTGATTATATGGCAACATCCCGCCCAACAGCCGTAAATTTAATGTGGGCTGTTGAAAAGCAGAAAGAAGTTATTAAAAATTCCAAATCAGATATACATGGAATTGTTGAAGAATTAAAACAAAACGGTATAAGACTGGAAAATGAAGATATCGCAATCAATAAAAGAATAGGTGATTACGGAGCCGAAGTTGTTCCGAAAGGTGCAACAATTCTTACTCACTGTAATGCAGGCGCTCTTGCGACAGTCGGTTATGGTACTGCTCTCGGGGTTGTACGTTCTGCTTTTGCTAATGATCCGACAATTCAGGTGTTTGCGGATGAAACACGCCCGCGTCAGCAGGGTGCAAGGATTACGACATTTGAACTTACAATGGACGGCATCCCGACAACTTTGATAACCGATGGTATGTGTTCATATTTTATGAAAAAGGGAATGATTGATATGGTGGTTGTCGGTGCCGACAGAATTGCTGCAAACGGGGATGCCGCAAACAAAATCGGAACTTATACCGTTGCAATAGCCGCAAAATATCATAATATACCGTTTTATGTCGCAGCACCGCTGTCTACAATTGATACATCAATAAAAACAGGTGATGAGATTGTAATTGAAGAACGTTCGCATGATGAAGTTACACATATTAACGGGAAAATAATCTGTGCACCTGATGTGAATGTTATAAACCCTGGGTTTGATGTAACTCCTAATGAGTTGATCACAGGTATTATCACTGAAAAAGGTATTTTAAGACCTGATTATAATAAATCAATTGCTGAGGTGTTTCTTAAATAAACATTTTGGACCGAATTTGTTTTAATTCGGAAATTGTTTTGGGATAATCGCTGTTTGTTAAATCTCCGACTGCCTTGTAAAGCTTTAAAATAGCGTGTTCTATATTTTTGTGGTTCATAGAAACCATATCGCATGCCATTTCCTCATTTGACAGTGCAAGCCTCGTCATATCGCGAAAACCGCTTGATGCAATTTCAAGTGCAAGCGGATTATCTTTAGCCGTAAGCATTAAAGCCTGTGCAATAACCATCGGCATGTGTGAAATCATTGCAGCAGCTTCATCATGTTGTTTTGCTGTCATAAATACAGGCTTTGCTCCGACATAATTTATAATTTCTATTAATAAAGCCTGCGCTTCTGCTTTTTTGGCCTCTTGTCTTCCGATGACTACCCATTTTGCATTTTTAAATAATCCTTCAAAAGAATTTTCAAAGCCTTTATTTTCAGTTCCGGCCATAGGATGTGAAGGAATAAAATTATAAGGACGTTCTTTATTACATACGAATTCTTTTAAACTGCAAACGTCAGTAACTGTTGTTTGAGCGGACAGAACGGTTTCAAGTTCGTCAAGTACGGCAAGAGTTTTGTTCATTGGAGTGCAGACAAATACAATATCTCTGTCTTTCAATACATCAAAAGATTTGTATATATTCTCGCCGTTTTGCGATTGTGATACCGCAATTACGTCATAATCTTTTTTCAAATCTTTAAATAAAGAGCCGCCTATAAGACCTAAACCGATAATTCCTATTTTCATAAGTTTATTATAGCATTAAATTGATTTTTTTGTTGCATTAAGATATATTGTTGTAGTTGGGAAGATTTGGATGAAAAGACAAACAAAAGGTATAATTAACGGTGCAATAGCATCTGCAAGCTATGGAACTAACCCTTTATTTGCCCTGCCGCTTTTTTCAAGCGGGGTAGGGGTTAATTCCGTTTTATTTTACAGATATGCAATTGCTGTTATAATTTACGGTGTATGGCTAAAATTTGTAAAAAAGTTATCTTTGCATATTACGTTTAAAGAGTTTTTCCCGCTTTTCATTATGGGATTGTTTTTTTCATTGTCGTCATTGACATTGTTTGAAGCTTTTAAATATATTGAAGCAGGTATTGCCTGTACAATTCTTTTTATCTATCCTGTTGTGGTTGCGGTTATAATGTCTTTATTTTTTAAAGAAAAAATGACAAAAACGGTTATTGTTTCTATATTGTTGACATTTACGGGAATTGTTATGTTGTACCATGGAAAACCAGGTGTAAGTCTGAATATCCATGGAGTTACGGTAGTTTTAATATCTGCACTTTTGTACGCTTTATACATCGTTGGGGTTAAAAATATTAGTACAATCAAACACATGAACAGTTTAAAGATGAGTTTTTATGTAATGCTTTTTGGCTTACTTGTTTATATTGTGAATTTAAAATTTTGTACACAGCTTCAAATTTTAGATAAGCCTATATTATGGTTTTATGTTACCGGGCTTGCACTGCTGCCTACAATAATATCTATTGAAACAATAAATATTGCGATTAAACTTATAGGCTCCACAAAGACTGCAATTCTGGGAGCACTCGAACCTTTAACAGCTATATTTTTCGGAATTTTGTTTTTTAACGAACATTTAACGCTAAGGATTTCAATAGGTGTTTTACTGATTCTTTTTGGCGTATTCCTTGCTGTTACAAGGAAACCGGAAAGAATTAAGTAATTATGAATTTACGAAGGAGTCTGAATTTTTACCCTGAATTTTTTTGAGAGCTAATATACAAATTGCTGAAAACTAATTTAATGTGTTCTTTTCCACTCTTTAATTTTTTCAAGTTTTGCCTTGTATTTAGCTTCAAGCCCCTGTTCTGTCGGCCGGTAATATTCTTTACCGAGCAGAGAATCCGGAAGGCACTGCATATTTGTTAATTTTTCTTCCGTATCGTGGGCATATTGATAGCCTTTGCCGTAATTCAATTCTCTCATAAGTTTTGTCGGTGCATTTCTTATAACAAGCGGAACTGGTTCGGCAAGTTCTTTTATGGCATCTCTTTTAGCGGTTTCATAAGCTATTTCCATTGCATTTGATTTTGGTGCAAGTGCCATATAAATAACAGCCTGTGTAAGATTGACCGAACATTCCGGCATTCCGATGAAATGGCAGGCATGATATGCAGCAACAGCAATTTCAAGTGCATGCGGATCAGAAAGTCCGACATCTTCGCTTGCAAATCTTATAACACGTCTTGCTACATACAAAGGGTCTTCCCCTGCCTCAAGCATTCTGGCAAGCCAGTAAACAGCCGCATCAGGATCGGAATTCCTCATGGATTTATGCAATGCTGATATTATATTGTAATGTTCTTCTCCGTTTTTGTCATATAAAAGAGATTTTTTAGAAATACATTGTTCCAAAGTTTCTTCTGTAACGGTTATTTCTCCGCCAGATGAAACTTCCCCGTTCAATACAACCATTTCAAGAGTTGAAAGGGCATTTCTGGCGTCACCGTTTGCAAATTTAGCAACTATTTCAAGTTGTTCGTCAGTTATATGAACAGTTTGGCTGCCGAAACCGCGTTTGTCCGTGATTGCGCGTTTTAGAAGTTTTACTAAATCTTCTGTTTTAAGCCCCTGAAGCACGAAAACTTTGCACCTTGAAAGTAGCGCACCGTTGACCTCAAATGAAGGATTTTCAGTTGTTGCACCAATTAGTATAATGCTACCTTTCTCAACAAACGGTAAAAACGCGTCCTGCTGGGCTTTGTTAAAACGATGAATTTCATCCACAAAAACAATTGTTTTTTGACCAATTTTACGTGCTTCTTCCGCTTGCGTCATAACTGTTTTTATTTCTTTTATTCCGCTTGTGACTGCGGAAAAATTTATGAAAGAAGAATTCGTTCTGTTTGCAATTATGCTTGCCAGTGTAGTTTTGCCGACTCCTGGAGGCCCCCAGAATATCATTGAAGAAATTTTGTCTTCTTCTATTAATCTGCGCAAAATTTTACCTTCGCCGATTAAATGCTGTTGTCCGGCAAATTCATATAAATCCCGCGGTCTTAAACGCGACGCAAGAGGCTGATTGTTTTCGTTTTCAAAAAGTGATTTTTGTTCCATATTAGGCCTTTTTATTTTATTTATAACATGGAAAAATTGTTCGGTATCTGCTCCTGAGAATCTTTTTTGTTAATGATATTCTTAACACATATAATAGTCAATAATAAATCCTAAATTAAATATTGGAGTTTAATATGAATAGCAAAAATCTTTTTTTTTGAGTTTTTAAATTATCAAATGAACAATAACATATCTTTCGGTGCGAATTTTATTCAAAAGCTTCCGATAAAAAAATATTCATACGAAAAAAAAATTTATACTACGGATTTTGCAAATTTTGTGGAATTTAATCCTCATGATAAGAATGACGTTAAAGCCTTGTATGAAATCGCGCGTGACTTTGGCGGGGATACTTATGCAGGCAATATTTATTATGATATTAAAGCTGCATCTGAAAAAACAGTAAAAGATCCAAATATCAGATATTTTGCCCTCACAAATCAAAACGGGAATTTTGAAGATATAGAAGCCAGAAATATTTTGGGTCTGACTGAGATTAAGAAGCTGAATAATAAAGAAATTCAAATTAAATATCTTCAAACTCATCCGCAATATTTATATTCCAGAGGGCTGCCGTTTATTAAACGGGTAGGAACCGCTATTATTAACTATTTTAAACTTTATAACGATAAAATTCATTTAATATCAACACCAGGTGTTTATCTTTTTTATGAAAAAAAAGGATTTAGAAGAATTTCTCCCCACGTTTATTCAATGGTATGGGAGAAGAATTAAAAGCTCTTATACAAAAAATTTGTGATTTGTTTCTGCTTAAATATAAATTTTTGTAAAAAATTATTGCTTTAACCGCTCTAAATACTTAAAAATTTTTTTGTTTAATTTTTAGTAATTTATACATAGTGAAAGTTATGAAAGTTTCATTTAATACAAATAAATATGTATATTTATCCCGATATAATACATTCAAATCGGAGGATTGCAGCAGTTCAAATATAGACTCTGATTATGCTTCAATTGATTATACTCAAATTCCATTCGGAGCTATTTATAATGTTAAACCAAAACGTATGTTGGACTGTGAGCTTGAAAAAAAGAAATTATTAAAGCAAATAACGGAAATTTTAAGTTCTGATTCTGATTGTGAAGATCCTGCAGATTTATTTATAGATGAATTGAGTCGAGTCCTTTCAGTTTATCGTCATAATTTTAAACGACAACTTGAAATAGTAGAAGAACTTGAACGTATACAAAATGATAAAAGACTTAATGATCAGCAAAGAGTGGATTTGATTCGCGGTTTGTCCAAGGAGCTTCAAACTTTGGAAAAAATGCGAATTGCGCCTAAAAAGAAAGCTTCTGTCAATTCTAAGGATGAAAAAATTGATTATCCTTTAATAAATAAATTTAAATCTGCAATTGAGGAAAATAATTTTGATTTAGCAAAAGTTTTTTATCAACATTATGACAAATTAAATGAAATAGAAACAGTTGAAGAATTACATAATCACTATCCTCATATTAAAATCCCGCAGAGACCTGAAAAAGTAATTTCAAAAAAGATTGTCAATACATTAACAAGGGACTTTTTTGAATCAATGCATAATTTTGTACTTCAAGGTGATCGTGATAATTTTTGTTTATTGACTGATGACAAGGTAAAAGAAATACTGTCAGGAATTGCTCAAAAATTCAATATCAAAGAAGAAGTTTTACAAGACAAACTTTTGAGTTCTGTTTGTAAAGCGGTTGTTGAAAAATATACAGATTTGGTTAGAAGATCCGGTTTAAATTCTGTCCCGGAGGCAAAAAAAGTTAAAACCCCTCAAGTAACTGACAATGATATCAGATTGTTATTTGTTGATTTTGACGATTTTGTGTTATCAGTTTTAAGGCAGCAATATTTGAAATCGGAAAAACTCAGTAATATAACTTATTCTAATCAATATTTTGATCTTCCTGTTTCCGTCTTGAAGGAACCTGAATACAAATTTGATAAACTCTCGGAAAAAATTAAAAAGATGATTTCTTCTGCAAAAATGATTCGTGAAGCTCTGAGAGATTATGATAACTTTGATGTTGCACGTCTAAAAGCGTGTTTAACATCGTATTTTGATAATGGAGTTATAAGTGATCAAAGATTACTTGAAAAAATTCTTGATTTTGCCTCTTGTACTTTTGAAGAAGAAGATGTAAAACAGTTGATAAAATTTCTCAGAGGATTGGATGAAGTTTCCGATGGAAATAAATCAGTAGACAATCTTCTTGAATTAATTGCGAAAGATGATATCAGACCAAAAGGAACAGAACAACGCAATGCAATAGAACAAAAAAAGGCTCTTGAAAAAATAAAGTTAGATCAGAAAAAGGCTTTTGAACTAAGTGAATTAAAACACAAGTTTGATGAGGCAATAAATTTTCTTTATATGGAAAATATGAATAAAATTGCACTGTTATGCGGTAAATATCGTCCGGATAGTTTAGATTCAGCTGATTGCCATAATGCAAAATTTATTATTCAGTTGATTACGGATAATATTAATCTAAAAAAACAGGGAAAACCCATAAACAAATTTAAGCTGGAAAATACCATAATGCGATGGGACACATTTAACACTTATAGAACAAGTAACGCTGATAGTGAAATCTTTAAAAATGCCATTAAGTATGGTAAGCAGCCGGATGGGTCTATAAATACCGATCTTGCAGGAAAATATATTATTAATTACGAGATTGCAAGAAATTATCCTGAAAGTTTACAATATGTTCAAACTCCTGCAATTTTATCTCTTATTATGAATAAGACAGGAAATAATTTTGAAAAAGCCGTAAAATATCTTTGTAAATTTGATGATTATCAAGATCTTACAAGTTTGGACAAAACGTATTTAACAAAATTTATAGAAATGTTTGATTTAAAAGACCCTGTAGAAAAACTATTGTTAAAACATGTTATTGAAAATGAATACTCTAAGGTTGACACTTGTAGTTCAGCTAAAATGTATGCCAGTTCGGAGGATTTTGTTCCTGCTACAATAGCAGCAGTTGCAAAACAACAAATTATTGCAAAATATAAATATCCTACATGTCTTGAATATCTTGAAGGTTTTGAAGAAGCTTTGTCTAAATTTGCGACTACAAGCGGAACTTCAGGGATGAAAAAGGTTGATAGGAACAATAAAAGTAGCGAATATACTTTAGAGTTAAAGCTTACGGGGTATGGCGACAGGCTTTTATGTAAAGATAACAGCTACTATTTTGATATCTTTTCAAGTAAAGGTTTGCATTAAAATTTTGCCAGTACATTATTTATAAAAAGACACTCGGTTTGATTATTTTGAACAGGAATTTTGAGTATTTTGGCGGTGCAAAATTTGCATCCTATAAGCATCTATAAGATACAATTATTGTAGCTTATAGAGTTGCAGATTTATTATTTATATAATGTATAATGTTTTTTAAAAGGAGATATTAAGGCTCCTAGAATAGCCTTACCAAGTCCCCACCGAGCATCCAATTCGTTATCAAACGGTATATCAAATAATTCATATTTTTTACCATCTTTATCTGCAAATCTCGTTATTGTAATTTCTTTATTTTTTTTGAAAACGCGATATTTGTTATTAACAACAAACGTATGCTTGTTGTGACTGCATTCGTTTTCTATAACTACTAACCCATTAATAATTTTACCATCCTTGTTATATTCAAACATATATCTTTTTTTAATTGGATATGGAACTTTATTAGGATCATAACCAGTTTCTATTTCTTGAGTGTATTTTTTACGTGATACGAATTCTCCAGCCTTCGTATATTTTTCTGATGTTTGAAGCATTCCGTCTTTATATTCTAAAATAAATCTTTCTCCATTTTTATTAGTTAGCTCAATAGACCCTGTATAAAGTGTACCATCTGCATTTGATACAACTTCTTTATTAATTTTTAAACCTCTTTGTTCAAAGAAGTTCGTTTTTTTAGGGGCAACAGGAGTGTTAGAAGGAGGTAATGAAGGCGGATTATCATTTGGTCTAGAATTATTCCCTTTTAGTTTTCCCCATAAATTTTTAATATGCTTGCCTTTACAGAATAAAAAATCTACTCCAATAGCTATAGCTGTTGTAACACCTATTCCAATTCCCAACTTAGCATAAGTAGACAAAACTTCTTTCTCTTGATTAGTTTGTATTTGCTCTGTAACTAGGGGGGGGGGGGCTGCACATTTCGAAATGCGGGGTATTGATAGCTATAGCCCAATTTCTGATTCATATTATATGTATCAAAATTTATTTGAGAGTAACCGATGGTCATAATCCTACCTCATTAACACTAACATATTTATATAAAAACACAAAGAGAGAAAAAATTGACTTTGTTGTTAATAAAATTTTACGTGGTTGTAATTTAACACACAGAACAATATGTAATTAACTACGAGATGGAGATTAAATTGTCTGTAAACAAAATGTTACAAAATATTACAAGTATAGTTTTTACAGTTATAATTAAAGAATGAGCAATTCTTCTTTTAAAAATGAAAGACTGGATTCCTTTTTAGGCTATTATGTTGAAGCACCAAGAGCCTTATATCATATCGTGTCAGATGATTCTATTGGAAAAGTAAGAATTGAAAATTTAGATGATATTTCCATATTTGATTATGAAGGAAGAATTAAAAAGTTAGAACAAGTAAAATATAAATCACCTTGTAATTTGACTGATTATTCGAAAGACTTATGGAATACTCTATATAATTGGTTATGCATAATAGAAAATACAAATAAGGATAATATCTGTAGTAATATTAAATTTGTAATATATTCTTGGGGTAAATGTGAAATTGGCAATTTAGCAAATGATTTTTTAAGCATTAAAAATAAAGATAATTTTGATGAAATCTGGAAAAAGCAGGAAGAATATTTTAAAGAAAAAGATGATGATAATGAAATAAAACAATATTTTAACAAACTAAATACAAATAAAGAATTATTAAAGTTTATTCTAAATTCTTTTTATATTGAACAACCTATAAAATCATCATCTGAGGATTTTATAGATATGCTTACAAATAAATATGGAGAAACTTTTAAACTGATAAATAATTTCAATGTATATATAAAAGGCTGTTTTGGTATTGATTTAGAAAATCCAAAACTAAAAACAGAAAAAGTTATAGAAATAACTCGTCAGCAGTTTGATTTTTATAAAGATAGATATGATAGGCTTAATGCATATGATTTAGTTGATAGTTTCAGCATAGAAACCCAAAAAATAGAGAATTTAAAGGCTTCTTTAATGGTAAAGCAGTTAGAAGAAGTTAATTTGAATGATTCTGTTGATACTGCAATAAGAGATTATATTGCTTGGGAAATTTTATGTACAGATTGTTCTACTGATGGATATATAAATGAACAAGATATTAATCAAATATATTATGATGCCAAAACTGAATGGGAAGAACATAGAAATTATTTAAGCAGACAAAATCAAGAATATGACGGTGCAGATTTATATTATAGATGTTGCAATGAAGGTGAAAATATAAAACCAAAACGATTAACGATTCGAGGTTCTCAAAAAAGAGTAGCAAGAGGCATTTATAATACATTAGCCAATAAGCCTGTAAACCATTATTGTTCTGTAGGTTGGCATTATCAATATGAAGATAAATTTAAGGACTTCTATGAAAACAATATATAAAAAATACTGTAATGACATACAAAATTCAGCACTTGGAGCATATTTAATATATGTATTTTCAAATACTTTTTATCGAGAACGCAATATTTATACGAATTTACTTGATATATTCATTTTTATACCATTAATAATGGTTAGAGATGTGAGGGAACTTATATTTTGGTTTGACAACAGTAATAAATCTCATCAAATCACAAAAATAAGTAAACTATATGAAAAAATAGGATATATAGGAAAATCAAAGGACAACTTCGCTCTTGGAACTATAAATGGAGTAATATTAAAATTTAGAGAATTTGTTATATCTTCAATAATATTTGCTATAGAAGCAAATTTAATAATTGTTAATCCTAATGGAACAGTTCAAACAAATGATATAAATCCATACAATGAACCATTAAACAAAGAATTAATGGTTTTGATAAAAGCTACAAATATATTAGCAAAAATTTATGCAAAAGATGATGATATTAATAAAGTTATAAAAAACTTAGAGGTAATCTTGTAATGAAAAATATTCAAATAGAAAATATTGTAATATGGGCTAAAAATCCAAGTTTAGAACCAAAGATTCTTTCGTTTGCAAAAGGTAAAATTAACATAATTTATGGGTTATCACAAACAGGTAAATCAGCAATTATACCTATAATAGATTATTGTTTAGGAAGTAAACAAAATAAAATTCCGGTGGGTCATATTAGAGATTATTCTGCATGGTTTGGAATTGTCTTAAATATTGATGAGACAAAAGTGCTAATAGTAAGAGAAAATCTTGATGAAGCAAGTAATAAAATTATAGTATTAGAAAATATAGAAAACATACCGTCTCTTGTTGATAGGAGTGATGAAAAAGATATTAAAGACTTTAAATTAGAACTAAATAAAATTATGGGTGTTCCTTTTTACGAGCCAGCTCACTCTTTAGGAATCAGAGATTCAAGATTAAGCTTTAGAGATTTAGTTACATTTAACTTTCAACCACAATATATTGTTGCTAATCCCAACTGTTTACTATATAAAATGGATGTTTCACAGTATAAACGATTAATGTTACCAGTCTTTAATCTTGTGATTGGTGCAGAAACATTAGAAAATATTGAAAATAGAATTAAACTAGATAATTTAAAAGATAAATTAAATAAATTACTTAAAATAAAAGAAGAAACAAAAAGAACAAAAGCTATACAACTTGAAAAATGCGAATCAATTATTTCAAATGCTATTAAATACGGTTTACTTGATGAAACATATTCTGATAAAATTAGAAATCCAAAGGAATATAAGAATATCTTAAAAATACTTTCAGAAAAAACTATAAGGGATTTATCTCCAAGTTTAAAAAATGCAGATTCAATTAGTGATTTATTAAATGATATTAATAAAGAAATAGAACCATTAAACAACAGATTAATAACTTTGCAATCTCAGAAAGAACACATAGAAGAACTTATAGCATTGCTAAAAGAACGTAATGAAAGATTAAAAACGAAGACAAATCGTTTGGAGATTGCAAAATTCATTCACACTTTTTGCGAAGAAAATGTAGATGAAACAACTTGTTTAGGTGATTTAGAAGAACTTTGTTCAAATTTAGATGCTTTGACTAATAGTTTAAAAGAAAGGCTTGAACCTGAAATCGCACTATATGTTAAAAAACTTTTAGATATTGATAAAGAAATAAATGATATTTCTATGAATATTGAAGATTTAAAAAAAGAAAAAGTTGAAATTTCTAAAATTGGAGAAAAGAAAAATATTGTAGAAAAGATCTATGAAGATATAATTATAAAATCAAAAATTTTATTAGAATTTGCTAATTCAAAAGACGAAGATACAAATAATCAAATAAAAGATATTCAAAAACAAATAGATGAAATAAGCATAGACAATGTCGAAGCTGAATACAATAATTGCATTAAAAATATAATAAAATATGGACAAAAATACTTGCCAGATATAAAAGAATTTCACTATATTTCGCAATTTATTAAAGATGATATGACAATTAAAGTCAAAAAAGAAGAATATTCAAATAAAGATTTTTACTTATGGGAAACCGGTAGTGGTTCTAATTGGGTAGCTTTTCATATAGGCGTAATTTTAGGGTTTCATTTCCATTTTATTGAAAAAAATCTTCCAATATTCAATTTTGTAATGTATGACCAACCTAGTCAAGTATATTTCCCTCAAAAAATTCTTAAAAAAGAAGATGAAAAATTTGAGGATAAAGATATTAAGCAAGTTAAAAAGATGTTTAAAACTTTTCAAGATGCAGTTAAAGATGCTAATGGCAAGTTGCAAATAATAGTATCAGACCATGCTGACGAATTAGTTTGGGGAGATATTCCTGAAGAGTATAAACATATTGTTGCTAATTGGAGTAACGGAGAAGCATTAATTCCACAAGAATGGATCTCTTAAAATTAATTATGCTTTTGTATACCAAGCCCCACGAGTTTTGCCATGCTTAATTAAATATTTATTTTCAACAAGATTCGCAAGGTGCTTTTTAATTGTATTAATATTTATTCCGGTTAATTCTGACAACTCAGAAATCGTTGCACGTTCTTTTGTCTCAAAAACTTCCATGATTTTTGCAGAAACTTCCGGTAAATCAAGATTAGATAATTTTTTAGTTTCAGTATGTTCTAATTTATATTCCAATCTAATTTTTTGTTTTTGCAGAGTTTTTAAGAAAAACATTAACCAAGGTTCGTAATTTGACCCTGTTTTTAAAGTAGTTTGCGTTTGCCTTAATGCTCTATAATAAGCCTCTTTATTGTCTTCAACTATTGATTCTGTAGAGCTATAAGGAATATACAAATAACCGGATTTTAACAACAAAAGATTAGTCAAAGCACGAGATAGTCTGCCATTTCCATCTTGAAACGGGTGAATTGCAAGAAAATTAACAACAAAAACTCCAATAACAATCAACGGATGATAAAATCTATCAGCCAAATTTTTGTTGGTCCATTCGATAAGTTCTTGCATTTTTAATGGTGTTTCAAAAGGAGTTGCGGTTTCAAAAACAACTCCAAGTTCTTTGCCACTATTGTCATAAGCCGCAACAGCGTTAGAAATCTTTTTGTATTCACCTTTATGTTTCTCATCTTTAGAAGAATATTCTAATAAAATTTTATGTAGTTGCTTGATATAATTTTCGGATAAAGGAATTACTTCCCAATCTTCAAATATTGTATCTGCAAGTTTTGCATATCCCGCAACTTCTTCTTCATCCCGGTTTGCAAAAGATTGTTTATTAATTCTGGATAAAAGTTCTTCAACTTGTTTATCTGAAAGTTTGTTCCCTTCAATTCTATTTGAGGAGCCAACACTTTCAATCGTAGCAACTTTTTTCAGTGCTTGTAATTTTTCAGGTGCCATTTGACCTAAAAGTTTCCAAGAACCTTTAAACTCGTCTATTTCAGAGATGATAGTAAGCATTTGGTTGTTTATTTTGATATCAAGATTTTCTAGCATAATAAATACCTAATTAGACCTAATATAACCTAATAATATATTATTTTTACCTGATTGTCAATTAAATCATTTATAACTTCCAACTTTTCTTCCGTATTTATCATATTCAGTAATTCGATCTGAAGAATCTTTTTTAAACGAACCTGTCTTTTGTCAGTATTTATCATAAGAAGTTGTTGCCACAAAGCAAGTGCTTGTGAATAAAAACAAAGAAAATAAAATTACTAAAATTTTTTCATATTGTCACCTCTTATATTAATAATGATAAAACAAAATTTTATTCAGCAATATGAATAGGGTTTAATTAAATTATAAGTCCTCAATATTAAAGACTTGAAAATAGTTGTATTGAGGGGTAATGTGTGTCGAAGACAGAAGATAAACTTATGAAAACGCAGATTATTAGCAGATTATTATTAAAATTGCACTTGTTTGTAACTGCAAAAGGAAGGAGGAATGGAGTGAATATTGTAGAGCCAATCAAAAAGAAAAAAGACATCGCAAAGTTTAAAAAAGTTTTGTCATCAAACAAAAGAAACTTGTTATTATTTAATCTTGGAATTAATAGTGGTTTAAGAATTTCAGATATTCTTGCATTAAACGTTAAAGATGTTAAGGACAAAGAATTTATAGAAATTCACGAAAAGAAAACTCGAAAGCATAAAAAGTTTCCCCTAAACAAAAACTTACAACGTGAAATAGGAAAATTTGTTGTTGATAAAGAATTAGAAAGACCTTTATTTTTAACTCAAAAAGGGAAAAGACTCGACAGGGTACAAGCATACAAATTATTAAATCGAGCAGCGAAAAAAGCTAAACTTGATATTAATATCGGAACTCATACCTTAAGAAAAACTTTTGGCTATCATCATTATAAAAAGTTTGATAATTTACCACTTTTACAAAAGATTTTGAATCATTCTTCTTCTGCGATAACGTTGAGGTATATCGGCTTAGAACAGGATGTAATTGACGAAAGTTACAATAATTTTTATCTATAAAAAAGACAACACAATGTTATTATGTTGCCTTTTTCTTGAAAACCAACAGTCATAAGTAAAAATAAATAAAATTTACACTTAAAATAATAAAAATAGCGAAACAGTGGCTATAAAACCTTTAATGAAGGAAGTGTAATATATAGTAAAATCAGTAATGTTTGTGGTATGATTTAGTTGTGGCAACATAATAACATTGTGTTGCGTAAGGGTAACTGGAAAATGGAAACGGTAAAAGCGATATATAGTGCAAGATTAACAGGAAATCAATTCTTATACAACGAATTTAAAGTTGTATGTAATCTGATTAAGCATGGTCTAAATAAAAAAGATGCAGCAGATAAGATAATTAACGAAAACTTATTTGAATATCGTTCTTTTAAGGCTATCAATAAACATATCGGAGCTGTTTGGGAAAGAGCGAATTATTTGGACGATTTCTTGATAGATATGGTTTTAACAGAATCTAATGAAATCGGCAGACTAATTAATTTTTATGCAATTTTAAAATATGACAGATTATTCCTTGAATTTATGGAAGAAGTTCTAGTAGACAAAATCTATTCAAGACAAATGGAGCTGACAAAGTCAGATATTTCAAATTATTTTTCTGTCAAAGCGGAACAGAGTGAAACTGTAGCCAATTTCAAAGAAACGACGTTAAAAAGACTTCGATTAGCGTATTTTGAAGTGTTAAGCGGGGCCGGATACATTAATTCCGATAGAGATAACGCGGAATTAACAATCCCGCTCGGCATATATCAGATTACAGGTCATCTGGAAGAAATCGGCGATAAAAGATACGCAAAAGCAATGTTAGGATAGATAATGAAACTTAGGGCAAGACTGGATAAGATTAAAGAAATTATAGAACAGGATTCTTTTTTCAACCAACAATCGCTGGGTGGAGAGTTAAATTTTCATATTTTTGATTATGAGCCGTTGGATGAACTGATAATAAGGCAATACATAAAAGACTTAATCAACAGCTATTCATATTCAAATTCAAAGATTAAACCTATAGAATTTGATTTATTTGAAATATTGTTAAAAATCCTGACAAATAAGACTGCCGGGAACAAAACATATCTTGATTTGGCTATCGAAACGGAAGAAAGACAAGGAACAGAAAGTCTTATTAATACTCTCAGAGGGGTAATTAATATAGAAGAATTTATCAATATGATAAAACACGAGCTTGGAGAGCACAATCTCGTAATTTTATCCGGCGTTGGAAAAGTATATCCGCTGGTGAGATCTCACAACGTATTAAACAACCTTCAAGCGGTTTTGGACAAAATACCGGTTATTATGTTCTATCCGGGAACATACGATCAAAAAGAATTAAGGCTTTTTAAAGGTTCGAACTTTGAAGGCTTAAAAGATGACAATTATTACAGAGCATTCAGGCTCGTTGCAAATGAGTAAAGGTGTAGTTATGAAGCTAAGAGAATTATTTGAAAAAGATATCAATAGAAACATTAACGGCGTTGTTAAAGTAGAACAAGTTGATGACGAGGCTATTATTTATCAGGAACTGGACGAATTTGTTGTAACAAAAGAGCTTTCCAAGCACTTTAGCACATTTTACAGCAATTATCGTAACTCATTTGAAGAAAGAACAGATAAAGTTGGAGTATGGATTTCCGGATTCTTTGGTTCAGGTAAATCTCACTTCTTAAAGATATTGTCATATCTCCTTGCGAATAAAGAAGTAAAAGGTAAAAAAACAATAGAATTCTTTGAAGGGAAATCTAATTTAGATGATTGGACTTATGCAGATATGAAATTAGCTACATCCGTTCCTACAGAAACTATTTTGTTCAACATTGATTCTAAAAGCTCAAAAGATACAAAACAAAGAAAAGATGGCATTGTTGAAGTCTTTTTAAAGGTCTTTAATGAATCTCAGGGTTACTCTGCAAACTATCCTAAACTTGCAGATATTGAAAGATATCTTGATAAAAATGGAAAATATGAAGAATTTAAACAAATTATAACCTCAGAAAGCGGTGTATCTTGGGAAGAAGCATCTAATGCAATTGGATTCTTTAAAGACTTCTTTATAAAGGCTTATGTTCAAGTTACAGGGACAACAGAACAAAGTACACAAGACTTATTTAAAGATGTTGTTGAAGATTCAGGGATTACACCAGAAGGGTTTGCAAAGCTAATAAAAGAATATCTTGAAAGTAAAGGTAGTAAGAATCGACTTATTTTCTTAGTCGATGAGATTGGTCAATTTATAAGCGATAATACAAACCTTATGCTTAGCTTACAGACAGTTGTTGAAAACTTGGGTACGATGTGTAATGGAAGAGCCTGGGTAATGGTAACTTCTCAAGAGGCAATAGATTCTATTACCAAAGAACGCTTTAGAGATCAAGATTTCTCCAAAATTCAAGGCAGATTTGATACAAAATTAAGTTTATCGGGTTCAAATACTGATGAAGTTATTAAGCGAAGACTGTTAGAAAAAAGGGAGGATGCTAAAACTCTTCTTTCTGATTACTACAATGAACAAGAAAAGATATTGGCTAATCTAATAACTTTTTCCAGCCAAACTTCCGGCATGAAAATGTATGAAAACTCGGGAGATTTCGTTGATTGTTATCCGTTTGTACCATATCAGTTTAAACTGCTGCAAAGCGTATTTACAGAATTAAGGAATTTCTCTCATGCCGGAGTGCACCTGGCATCGGGAGAACGTTCAATGCTAAATGCTTTCCATACGGCATTAAAAGAATACGGTGATAAAGAGATTACGGAATTAGTTCCATTTAATGTGTTTTATTCTACTATCCAGACTTTTATTGATACAGATATAGTAAGAATAATTGCACAAGCCCAAGAGGGGAATCCAGATATAGAAGATTTTGATATTGAAGTATTAAAGGTTTTATTCTTGATTAAATACATTAAAGAAGTTCCTTGTGATGTAGAAAATATTGCAACATTAATCATATCAAATATTAATGAAAGTAAAAATGCACTAAAATCCAAAATAGAAGGAGCTTTAACAAGATTAAAACAAGCTACACTAATACAACAAAACGGAGAAGAATATTCATTCTTAACAAACGAAGAGCAAGATGTGACAAGAGGTATAAAAAACACTCAGATTGATTCTAGCGATGTGTTAAATGAAGTCTATAGAAATATATATGAAGAGATTTATACTAAAAAGTCAATAACTCCATATCCTCAAGGGCAGTCTTATTATTTTGTAAGAAAAGTTGATGATGTAGTACGAGGAAGCCAGGCAGAAGATATAGAAGTTAAATTTATTACTTCTATGAACTCTGATTATAAATTCAGCGAATCTGAGCTAAAAATGAAGTTCCTTGCAGGAAATACATTATTTATCAAATTGAATGAAAACGGTTACCTACAAGAACTTGAAACTATCTTAAAAACAGACAAGTATATCAAGCAAAAAAGCAGTGTAAAACAGTCTGAAATGCAGGATATGATATTAAAAAACAGAGGTGCTGAATTAATAGAACGCAAGAAAAGGGTAAAAACTTTATTAGAACAAGCTATTCTTGAATCTACTTTCTACACAAACGGTCAGATTATGGAAGTTAGTGCAACAAGTGCTGCTGCAAAGATTGAAAATGCTTTGAAACAAATTGTAGAAAATACATATACAAATCTTCATTTTATCCAAGAAAGAGTTAGGGATGAAAAAGAAATCCATGCAAAACTCATTGCTCCTCAAGGTAAATTGGATGAAAGAAACAAAAAAGCTCTTGATGATGTTTTAGCATTTATTCAACTAAATAACTCGATGAGTTGTACTGTTACAATGCAGGGATTAAAACAACAATACACAAGAAAACCTTATGGTTGGTCTATAAATGATATTGCAGGTGTTGTAGCAGATTTAGCTGTAAAGGGAGATATTTCTATTCTCTATAATGGTGTTCAATGCAATTATCAGGATTATAATACAGTAAAATATTTGACAAATGACAGAGAAATCCAAAGCACTGTAATCAAATTGAAAGAAAAAATAGATAGTGCAAAAATCCAGCAAGTAATAGCAATAGCACAAGAACTATTTGAAAAACAAGACTTTGTAGATGATGGAGAAAAACTTGCAAATTCAATAAGGGAAAATCTTCAAAATATGATTGGAGATTTACAAGAGCTTAATGGAAGACATAATAACCCAAAATATCCTAAAAAGACTGTTATTGAACTTGGTCTTTCTACATTAAAAGAGCTTAAGAATGAGCCAGATGTAAACGGATTATTTGATTTATTGATAAAGCAAAAGGATAATTTATTAACTTGGAAACAAGAATATAAACTCCTAAAATCATTCTTTAATACTCAAGTTGGTATTTTTGATGAATCATTGAAAATATATGACAGAGTAAAAAGAAATGAAGTTTATTTAACAACTTTTGAATCAGAAGAGGTTGCTAAATTAAATGAACTAATTTCTAAACTTGAATCGATAATAGATTCTCCTGAACCATATTCTATGATTAAAGACCTTCCTGTCTTAAATTCGGATATAACTTCTATTGTTAATAATGTATTAGAAGATTATAAACAGGCATTAGGAGAAGTTATAAGTGATTTAGCTTATTATTTAGCAGAAGAAGCATCCAAACAGGGGCTTGAATGTGAAAGATATAGCAACTTATTCAAGATTAATGTTACTGATTTGTATGAAAGAGCAACTGATTTTGGAGTGTTAAAGGCTATTGAAGAAAAAGCAAAATTATATTATGAAAAAATTTTGAAACAAATTTCAGAAGATAGCATTGCGAAAAAGAATTTAGAATTACACCAACAAACAGGTACAGAAGAACATCCAGACTCTGAACCAATGATTCAGAAAGAATTAGTATTCGTAAATCCTACAAATGTTGTTCAGGCTATGCAAATTCTTGAGACTGAAGAAGATGTTGATAACTATATCAATAAACTATCAGAAGAGTTGAAAAACAGAATCAGGAACAATAAACGTATTAAACTTCAAGGCTAGGGGTAAATGGTGTAAATAGGAGTAACCATTATAAAACCAACCTAATCCCTAAAATATTGGAACTTTTCAAACGATAAAGGAAGTATTGATGACAGAACTATTAGAAAACGAAATAACATTAGATAAATCAGCACTAAAAGACTTTGCTATAAAAGCAAGAAGAAAACTTAAAGAAAGAGTTGAGCTTCAAGCAAAACTGATGGGATTTTATGAAGATAATAGAGCTGTCAATTATGAATTTGAAGATGACAGACAAGTGAAAATAAATGGAGAGTTCTTCAGCAAAAAACAAGTTGAGACCTTACAAAGAGAAATTAAGTCAAAAGGTTATGAAAACTTGATTGATGAAGTTGCATATACTTGGTTCAACAGATTCATTGCTCTATATTATATGGAGGTTAATGGCTATAGCGAAAATAATTTTAATATTATTTCCAATATAGATAACCTTAACCAATTTGCAGTATCTGTTTCATCACAATTGAATGATGAAGAAAAACAAACTGTTATATCGGCTGTTCAAAATAATAATCAGGATACAATTTTTAAGACATTACTAATTCATCAATGTAATGTAATGAACAAAAAACTTCCATTCTTGTTTGAACAAATCCAAGACTATACAGAACTATTATTCCCTCAAGGGATGAATAGTGCTGATTCTGTAATAAAAGAAATGCTATCTCTTGATAAATCCAACTGGCAAGTTGTAGAAATTATCGGCTGGCTTTATCAGTATTATAATCAAGCAGAAAAAGACAGGGTAATTCAAGCAAAGAAAAGATATAAAGCAAATGAAATTCCTTATGCTACACAATTATTTACGCCCAAATGGATTGTAAAATATATGACTCAAAATTCTTTGGGTAGATTATGGCAAGAAGCTCACTCAACTTCAAAATTAAAAGATTCAATGGAATTTTATCTTGAACCAAGACATCTTACGGATGAAGATAAAAAAGAACTAGAATCACATATAATGAAAGGTATTTTACCTGAACAAATAAAAGTTTTCGACCCTGCTTGTGGTTCTGGACACATTTTGGTTTACGCTTATAGTCTATTGTACTTGATGTATAAGGAATCAGGCTATATTGAGAGCGATATTCCAAGCCTAATATTAAAAAATAATTTATTTGGTCTTGATATATGTAATCGAGCTGTTCAATTAGCTCAATTTGCAGTTATGATGAGAGCATATCAAGACGATAAAAATATATTAAATAAGATAACATCTATAAATGTTGTGTCAATTCAAGAAACTAACTGGATTGACGAAAGAGTAAAAGAAGCCTTAATGAATGGTGTTGAAAATCAATTATTGGCTCAACAACAGATAAAGAACCTTGTTGAAACCTTCAAAGATGCTAAAATATATGGCTCAATTATTAAAGTTAAAGACTTTGATTTTGATTTCTGGGAACAACGTTTGATAGATATTCAGTCCTTGAATATGGGATTATTATACACAGATGTAATTCAAGATTTAAAAACAAAACTTCCAATTCTTATTCAACAAGCTAGTATTATGCAACAACAATACGAGTGTGTAATTACAAACCCTCCATATATGGGCAATAAGTATATGGAACCAAGATTAGCAGAATTCATACAAAAAGAATATAAAGATGTAAAATCTGATTTATTTTCAACTTTCATGGAATATGCTATAAACAAAACTGCAACAAAAGGACATTTAGGCTTCATGACTCCTTTCGTATGGATGTTTATTCCTACTTATAAGGAATTAAGAATAAACATGTTGCGAAATACCAATATTACAACTTTAATTCAATTGGAATATTCTGGATTTGAAGGTGCAACTGTTCCTATTTGTACCTTTTCATTGATTAAAAATCGCAAAAATAAAGAACAAACTGCATCTTATATTAAACTATCAGATTTTCCTGGTCCCACAAATCAACCAATCAAAGCATTGGAAGCTAAAAAAAATAAAGATTGTGGGTGGTATTATGAAAATACAACTAGCAATTTAATGAGTATTCCTAGTTGTCCTATTGCATATTGGGTATCTTCTAAATTTCAAAATTTGTTTAGCACAAATAATTTATTAAAAGACTTTATTGTTTCAGCCGGAAGAACCAAAACTCATAATGACGAGAAATACCTAAGATTATGGCACGAAGTAAGCAAGCAAGCCTCATATTGGAAATGCTGCAATAAAGGTGGAAATTATAGAAAATGGTATGGCAATTTAGAATATGTTATAAATTGGTCAAAGGAAGCAACATTAGAATATGCATCGCATGGAGGGTTAAGAAACGAAAAGTTTATAGATTGTGAAGGAATTACTTGGGGATTAATTACTTCAAGCAATTCTTCTTTTAGAATAAAAATCAAAGATTCTGAATATACTTCAGCAGCACCAGTTATTGTCGTAAAACCAAAATTAAAAAAATATATTTTGGCTTTATTAAATAATAAAATTTCTAATAAAATAATAAAATTGTTAAATCCTACTTTAAACCTTACAGTTGGAGATATTCAAAAAATACCGTTTTATTATACAAACAAAGATTTAATAATTGATAAAATAAATTCATATGTTGAAAAAAATATCCAAATATCAAAAGACGATTGGGATAGTTTTGAAACATCTTGGGATTTTGAACAACATCCATTGTTGAGATTCTCTAATAGAAATAAAGGTCTTGTTGACTACAAAAATATTCATAAAGTTGAACCTATTACAGCAGGAGATAAAGTTCAAGATTGTTTCAACAAATGGAAAGAATATAAACAAGAACAGTTCAACAAGCTAAAAGCCAATGAAGAAGAGTTGAACAAATTGTTTATTGAAATTTATGGGCTTCAAGATGAAATGACTCCAGAGGTCGATAATAAAGATATTACAGTCGCTTTAGCAGATGAATTAAGGGATATAAAATCACTTCTATCTTATGCTATTGGCTGTATGTTCGGCAGATATTCTCTTGATGAAAAAGGTTTAATATATGCTGGTGGAGAGTTTGATAAGAGCAGATATCAGGATTTAGAAGTTGATGAAGATGGTATTTTACCGATTCTTTCTGATACTTGGTTTGATGATGATATTATAGAAGAGTTCAAAAGGTTCTTGAAAAAAGCATTTGGCGAATTATATTTCAATGAGAATATGCAATATATAGCAGATGTTTTAGGTCGCAAAGGTTCTGAGAGTGCAGAAGATAGGATTAGAACATATTTCTTAAAAGATTTCTACAAAGACCATTTGCAAATCTACAAAAAACGTCCTATTTATTGGATGTTTACAAGTGGAAAAGAAAAAGCTTTCAACGCTCTAATATACCTGCACAGGTATGATAAAACAACATTATCAAGAATAAGAAAAGATTATTTGCACGAGTTCCAAAACAAATTGGATAATGCAATACAAAGAGCAGAAAACGAAGGAAATGTTAAATTAACATCACTATATTCAAAATACCAAACAGAATGCCTTGAATTTGATAGAAAGATTAAGGATTTAGCTGATGAGCAGATAGAACTAGACCTTGATGACGGTGTAAAAGTCAACTATGCAAAATTCCAAGGACTACTCGAAGCAGAAAAAGATATTGTAGGAAAGAAGGGGTAAATGGAAAAAACTAAAAAGATACTTGATTGGATTTGGCTAATAGTGAAAATTACCTTTGCGATAGCATTAATTATCGTTGGGATTAAGCTTATACTATGGCTAGTATTTCCGTTTTTTTCATTATGGTTTATTCCGTCTCCATTTAGTTCATTCGACTGGAATCCTTTAACAACATTACTTGGAGCGATTATAACTGGTGGTATAACTTGGTATGCTGTTTATAAGACAGCTGAATTTGATAAAGATGCTAGAATCTATGAATTTAGGTATAAACACTATATTGATACGTTAGATGTTTTAAGCGAAGAGCTAAAAACTATTGATGAACTAACTTATTACTTTGAAAAAGATGAAGATTGCATTATAAAAAAAACAACAAATGATGCTTTTTTTGCTTGTGAATATAATATTAGAAAGTTCAGAAAAATATATACGCATTTATGCAATATAAATACTAGATTTGCTGAAAGAATGAAAGGCTTTGATTCAATACTAGAAGAATTTATTAATATATATTGTTTCACTTTAAGACAAATTGCAGAACATCGATGGTATTTACAAAGAGGCGATGATAAATATAAAAAAGATTTTATTACTGACATAAATGAGAAAAGAGTAATTTATTGCGTTGATGATTTGTTAGCATATTATAAAAATGAAAAAGATATAGAATATGATGTTAATCAAATGAATGATTCTATAAAAAAACTTAGAAATATTATAGAAGAAGAGTTCAAATTAGATAATAGAAAAAAGTAATACCTATTCTGAAAGGATAACATGCCACATTCCGAAAGACAAACAATAGAAAAATTAATAGAAACTCTAAATTGTAATGAAACAGTTACAAACTTTAAGCAAAAACGTTCATTTATATTTAATTTTGCTATGATTTGGAATCTTTTTGAAGATAGATGTATGGATAATTTTGCCAAAATTTCTAAGGTCAATAATTTCGTTGAAAGTCATATTTCAATTAATAATTTAGAAGTGGATGTAATTTTTGATTATTTCAAAGATAGGTATAAAGTATTTGATAATATATATGATACAGAGAATCTGTTATGGAAAGAACATGAACACACTTACAGGGATTTTGTAATAGAAAAATTTAGAGATACTCAATGCTCTCATCAAAATAAAATAAAAGCTGTTTTATATATTATTTTTAGACTAAGAAATAATCTTTTTCATGGGGAAAAAGATATTGCAATAATAAATGAACAAAAACGAACTTTTGTTCTTGTGAACAAATTTTTGATGGATTTAATTACTTTATAGGTAAATAGATAATGGAACAAGATAAATTACAAGAATTAATATTGAAACATTTTAACAAGCAAGAAAGACAAATTGTGTTCTGGTATGATGAAACTGGAGAAAATGAAGAAAAACTGGATTCATTATCTCTCCCCAATATTAAAATACACAAGCTCACAAAGAATAATAATCTTTTGACCAAAAAGTTGCTTGAAAAAGATGATACGATATCCAATTATCTTATCTATGCACCTTTTGAGATGCCTCCTATTGAAGATAACTGGTTTATTGATACACAGCTATATTCACAAGTTCTATCTGTTGATGAGGTGGATAGTTTATGTTCCGAATTTGAAGTCTATGATATAGCAATTAAAAACCTGTTCAAAAACCATATAAAATTCTTTAATAATAAAAAAAGAATAAATAGTTTCAAATCTTTATTACCATCTAATAAGTCGGTAGAAAATTTCTACTTAGCAATGTTTGGAACTCTTGTCGAATGCAAAATATTTGATAAGTACAAAATTATTCAAACCTTTATTATAAAAGAAATTGTTGATAAAAATGCCCCATCTAAAGAATTTGCTAAGTATGGCTTGGAAGATAAGTTTTGGGAATTAATAGAAAAAGAATTTGGCTACTTGGGAGAACGAGAAGCAAAATATCTATTAGCAGGAATTGTCTTCAAAAAACTGCAACAACAACTCAGAGGTTCAAGTTTCCCTGATACCTATAAAAAATATATTAGTAAGAATATGAAAGATGCTGAATGTAATTCATTCTTAGAAAGTTGGTATCGTGATACAGAGCTTATGCCTTATTATAAAGAATTGATAGAAGAGTTTGAAAGAGACGATTTTAAAATAGATGAGAATATTACAGACTGGTCTGATATATTACAAAGCGAACCTGAATTCCAAACTCTTAGAGCATATGATAGATTCCTTGTTAATTATTTGATTGCTCAATTTGATTCGTTAAAAGATGAAGATAAAATACTTATTGAAAAAAGAAAAAGAACACTATTTTATAATGAGTATGAAAATGTTTATAATGCTCTTTTCTGGGCTTTGGAATTAAGTTTGTTAGTGAAAAACACCCAGATTCCAGAACAGAAAATTGAAACATTTATTAAGAGCTATGCTCAAAATTATTACAAAATAGATAAAGCATATAGAAAATTCTATTACTATTGTGGATTATTGAACGATAGAAAACTTGACTCTGTTAAAGATAAAGTTGAAAAATTGTACGTAAATAAATATCTTGATGATATTAATTTGAAATTCTCTAACCAAGTAAAAGAAATTGCTCCTAACTGGACTTTTTCAAATCTTCCTATGCAAAAAGATTTCTATTACAATGAAGTGCGTTCTTCTAAAAACAAACTTGTTGTTATAATTTCTGATGCATTACGATATGAAATTGCAGAAGAATTAAGTGAGGCAATTAGAAGTAACTATTCAATTAAAGCCGATGTTAAACTGGATTGTATGGTCGCTTCAATCCCTTCTTATACAAGATTGGGGATGGCATCATTACTTCCTCATAAAGAAGTTTCTATGAATAATAAAGCTGAAATTGTTGTAGATGGAGTAGTTGCAAAGGATTCTGCATCAAGAGAAAAAATATTGCAAGCACATAATCCAAACTCAAAAGTTCTGATTTTAAGTGATTTAGAAGATATGTCAAGAGATGATTTAAGAGCTCTATTTAGTGGATTAGAGATTGCTTATATTTATCATGATGACATTGATAAAGCTGGAGAACATAATGAAAAAGATGTGTTTAATGCTGCTGAAAAAACTGTAAAAATACTTTCAGAAAAAATTAAGTTTTTGTTCAATAATTCTTTGTGTAGCAATGTAATTATTACAGCAGACCACGGTTTCTTATATCAATATAGCGATTTAGAAGAACATCAAAAGATTACAATAGGCACTATTGATTCTATTGAGTGTAAAAAAAGGTATATTATTGGAACTTCTCCAGTAGAAAAGCAGGGTATCGTTGATTTTGATATGAATTATATATTCAAAAATTCTGATTTAAAATTATCATTACCTTGCAATATTAATAGATTTAAAACGTCAGGAGCCGGTATCAATTATGTTCACGGTGGTGCAAGCCCACAAGAAATAGTGCTGCCGCTATTGAGAGTGAAACAAAACAGAAAACAAGAAATAAAAAAAGTTGAACTTTCACTCGAAAACTCTTCCAGAAAAATTACAAACAATAAATTTACATTGTCATTCCTGCAAAAAGAAAGTATCTCGGGATTTGTAAAACCGCGTGTTTTCAGTATTTCTTTATGGGACGAAGAAAATAACATTCAAGTGTCTAACGAAATTATTATAGATGCAAATATTAGTTCGGATAAAATGGAAGACAGAATATTCAAGAAAGTATTAGAACTAAAAAGTTTTAAATCAGATAAAAATAAAGATTATTACTTGATTATAAAAGATGTGGATGAAGTCGGCGAACCATACGCCAAAATACCATTCACAATTAATTTAATGTTCCAGTCAGATTTTTAAGGCAGGTGAAAAATGAATAATTTAGATAAAAAAATTACGGAAACCTTTGAAGGTTGTGTTGTTAGAAAAGACTTAGTAAAAGAAGTTAAGGGGAATGCGATTGTTCCTTCATACGTCTTAGAATATTTACTGGGGCAATACTGTGCTTCAAGTGATGAAGACGTAATTAAATCAGGAATTGAATCTGTAAAAGAAATTCTTGCAAAACACTATGTTCACAGAAACGAATCCGAACTTGTAAAATCAAATATTAAAGAAAAAGGACAATTTCGTATAATTGATAAGGTTTATGCCGAATTAGATGAAAAAAATGATTGTTACAGAGCAACATTTGCAAATCTTGGAATCAGCAAAGTTTTAATTGATTCGGCAACAGTAAACAAAAAATATCCTCGCCTTCTGGTTTCAGGAGTTTGGTGCTTGGCTGATATTGAATATCAATACTGCGAAGATGTAAAAGCCGTACCTTGGATTTTAAATTCAATCAAGCCAATTCAGTTGGCACAGTTTGATTATGAAGATTATTTATCAAAAAGAAAAGAGTTTACAACAGATGAATGGATTGATTTAATACTTCAATCAATAGGTTTTAATCCTGAAATGTTGAGTCGCAGAAATAAATTCTTGCAGTTAGTTCGTTTAATTCCATTCTGTGAACGCAATTACAACTTGGTTGAATTGGGTCCTAAAGGAACAGGTAAATCTCATATTTATACAGAGTTCTCGCCTCATGGGACATTGATTTCAGGTGGTGAGGTTTCTGCTGCAAAATTATTTGTAAATAATTCTAAAAAGCACGACATCGGACTAGTTGGATATTGGGATAATATTGCATTTGATGAATTTGCAGGAAGTTCCAAAAAAGCAGATAAAGCACTTGTTGATATTATGAAAGGTTATATGGCAAACAAATCTTTCTCAAGAGGTGTTGAAACCCTAAGTGCTGAAGCATCAATGACATTTATCGGTAACACTAAACACAACGTGCCTTATATGTTAAAACATTCAAACCTGTTTGAAGAATTGCCGCTTCAATATTTAGACTCAGCATTTTTAGATAGACTCCATTTCTATATTCCGGGTTGGGAAGTCGATGTTATTAGAAATGAGTTATTTACAAATGGTTATGGTTTCGTTGTTGATTATTATGCCGAAGTTTTAAAAACAATGAGAAACTTCGATTACTCAAGTGATTACAAGAAATATTTTGAAATGTCAAAAGATATCTCTACAAGAGACCAAGACGGTATTAGAAAAACATTCTCCGGCTTAATGAAAATTATATATCCTGATAAGAAAGCAACACCGGATGAGATTGAAGAATTATTGAAATTTGCGATGGAAGGTCGCAAAAGAGTCAAGGATCAGATTTTAAGAATTGACTCAACTCTGCCGCCGGTTGATTTTTCGTATACAAAAAAATCCGGTGAAAAAGTGGAAGTGAAAGTGCTTGAACAGTTGCATTATGCAAGCCTTTACGACGGAAGTTCCAACACTCTTGAAAATGATACAAACGAAAATGAATTTGAAAAATTGTTGGTTAAAGCTGAAGAGACAAAAGAGGAGGCTCAACAAAAAGAAGAACAAAAAACAGAAGAGTTTAAAGAAAAACACTTTACGTTTGAAGAAGGACAAATTGGTGTTTCTTATGAAAAGCTCTTTGCTCCAATATTCAAAGGTGCAAAACGCATTGAAATTATAGATCCGTATATTCGCAATTATTTTCAAATCATAAATTTGATGGAATTGATGGAAGTCATCGAAAAATCAAAACCTGAAACAGATGTTATTGAAGTAAGTTTGTTAACAGGAAATGATGAATATAATATAGATGTTCAAACAGAAAATCTTGAAACTGTAAGAGAGTCTTGTTTCCAAATGGGAATTGAATTTACATTCGGATACGATGCAACAATCCACGCAAGAAGCATTTCAACCGATACAGGTTGGAAGGTTCTTTTGGATAGAGGCTTAGATATTTATCAGAACTGTGAACGCAGGGATGCGTTGCAGTTTACAACAAGAATTCAAAAATTCAGACCATGCAGAAGATTTGAAATTACTTATTTAAAAAACTAACAATTAATACTGAAGGTAAACAATGGGTTTTTAGAGGATTTATGAAAACAAAGCATTAAACAAAGAATTAGGTATAGCAGAGGACTTAGGCTTTGACGAATTAGATGGTCTTAAAAACAAAGAAATCCGCAAAGAAAAACTTGCTAACTATGAATATTACTTAGAAGATGGTGAAGAATAAAATATTATAACTTACTCTATTCCTAATACTTCTCTTTCAATATGTTCAATAATTTCAGGAGTTAATTGTCCTGTTGGTTTTGGTTGTTTAGATTTTTGGTTAGAGTTTTTATATTGTTTCACCTGCGGGATATTTTTCAAAATCTTCATAAGCGAATAAATCTCAGATTGTGGAGTTTGTCTATCATTATCAATATCAGAAGAAATCTTTTGCATTAGTTTTCTTGCAAATTCTAAAATTTCGTTGCTAATATTTTTAAGATTATGCTTTTTCTCAAAGTATGTTTTACCCCATTCGTATTTCTTTTTCCAGTAAAACAAAGTTCTTCTGGAGATATTAAGACTTTGAGAAATAACATCAATTGGTATATTTTCCTCAATATACATAGTTCTCGCTTGTTTATAAAATTTCATTTTTGTCATATTAATTTCCTATCTGCACATAGAATTTTTTACACCATAGTAAGGGTTATGCTTAATTAAGCCTAGCTCAAACGCATATTTTAAAATGCTTCCAAGCAAAGTAACACCATTGCTTACGGTTTTGGGTTTATATCTTTCTTTCATTTTCTGCATAAAATCAACAATCATTTCATAAGTAATTTTACTGATTTGAATATCGCCAAAATACGGCAGAATATTGTATTTTAACTGTGATTTGTAACCCTTAAGAGTATCTTTGGTTAACTTTTTATTTGTAATGTAGCTCAATGCAATATCTTGAAATAAGACCTTACTATTTATCTTTAATAATGGTTTGGGATACAATTCAAAAGTTTTTTCTTTAAAAATTTCTACATATTTATATAAACCTTGTTCAAAGACTATTTTACCATCGTTCAAGAGGTGATCAAGTTCTGTTTTGCAATCACATTCTGCAATCATTTCGATTTCATCAAGGGTAAAATCTTTTAATCTTTTTGCTAATTTTTCAATATTCATAATATATGTTGAATTACCTCCAAATTAATCTCGGTTAAATTGTTATCTTTGGCAAATATTTCCATTTGATTTATAAGCTGTACAATTTGCCTGAATCGGTTGTATTTTTTGTGAATATACTCTATTGATTCGGGAGTAAAAGGGATTTCTGAAAGTTGGCTAAAAATTTGAGATAAATCATTTACCCCAAAGGTCTCAAATTTTACAATCTCACTAAATCTGTCATACAGGTGCTTGTAGCGTTCAAGTTTTCTGTGAGCCAAGCCCATCCCGACAAAGACTATCGGGCAATCGGTTTTGTCGTGGATATCTCTTAGGGTTTCGACGCTTTTGTAATTATTCATCAGGTAGTCAATTTCATCAACAAAAATAATTTTTGGCTTTTGGCTCAGTTTGCTAATTACAACATTGAAATTGTCCGAGGTCAGATAGCGTGGGAGTTCGTCCATTTCCCTAACGATTTCTTCAACAAGCCACCTGCTTGTCATAAGGTTTGAGGCTCGAATGTAAATTCCGTCATACTTGCAGGCAAGCCACAAAGCCGTTTGAGATTTCCCAAGCCCCGGTTCGCCATACACAAGCCCCATTTTAGGGATGTTTTTGGGTTTGTTTTGCAAATTTTCTACAACTCCGATAAAATTTCTGACGTTATTTGTTTTCACAAAGATTTTACGCATAAAGCAATTCATACTCCTTTGTCTTTTTAAATTCACTTATCCAAGGATTATCAGGGTCATTTTTTATCAAATATTCGTATTTTTCTGAATTGTTTTTGAACAGTGTTTGAAGACTATTTGAATGCGGTTTGAATTTGGTATCCTGAACTTGGTTCAGAGGCTCTTGTAGGGAAGATTCTGAAATAAATTCAGAATGACATTCTAAAAACTTCATTTCATCACTGGTCAATAATTTTTTAACAGAATTTATAGTTTTTCGTCTTAGCTTTTGCTGCTTTTGGATTTTCTGTTTGTAATCCTCTAAATCCTCAACCGCTCCTAAAAGCTTTGCCATCGGGTGGGTTTCTGTTACTCGCTCTGCTGTGCATAAGTATTCACCTTTCGGGGTAAAAACTTTTACATTAGTTAGATCAAACAGGTTGTATTTTACTAAAACTTTCCCTCTCAGTCCGTATAGTCTTTCGTCAAAATAGTCACAGTTTAAGAACCTTACGCCATTTCGCTGAATTGTTTTAACTTCAGTTGCCAGCATCAAATCGTCAAGCAAGCTTTTATCAATATTTTGTTTCTTTCGGTTTTCTAAAACCTCTGCGATTGTCATATTCGGTGCATTTGTGCAGGGCTGAGAGTTCTTGAACTTAACCCACATATCAATCATTTTGATTGTTTCTTCTATTGTGGGAATATAATCATTATGCAGGTTGGAGTGGAATTTTTCGTTTCTTTTCAAGTATGCAGGTTTGTTAATAATTGATGAGCCGACATAGCTTGGCATTAGTTTTTCAAAGCCTTCTTGAAATTCTTTAAAGAACCTCTCAATAACTTTTGACCTTGCGTTATATGGTCTTGCAAACACCGTTTCAATCCCGAGTTTTGCATAAAGCCCGTAAAAGCCTAATTCTCCAAATCCTTTTTCATCTGTAAAGTATTTTGCTCTAAATGCTCTGCCGTTATCTTGATAGACAATTTTCGGTATCATATCGAGATTTATTATTGCGTTTCTTAGTGCACTTGCAATACATTGGGTGTTTTCTTCAAGCATAATTTCATACCCGACCAGTGCTGTTGATTTCCAGTCCAAAAATCCGACCAAAGTTGCTCGGCAAGGCTTGCCCGTAAACGGATTAATCACTTGAAACGCCAGCTTGTGCCCGTCTGCAACTAAAATATCCCCGACATCAAGCAGGCTAGCGTCCCTTTTAATATAAGGTTCGACTTTGTCAGAAAAAGCTTTTTCGCCGTCTCGAGCAAGCACCCATTTGTCGTAATTATTGTCCTTAAACCATTTTGCATAGCGTCTGAATGTAATATCTGCAGGGATAAAACTTTGACCTTGCTCTTTGAGTTTGTATTTTGTAAGTGCGATTGCTTTGCCGATACAAAGCCTGTTGGGGTGCAGGAGTAAGCCCATAAATATTTTGATTTCTTCATCCGTCAGGCAGGTTCTGTATTCGTTCACAGAAACATATTTGTAATTAGGGATTAGCCTTGTATAATCCTCTGTTCCGTCTAAGTTGGCTTTCCAACGATGCAGGCTTCCTCGTGAGATTTTACCTAAAACACTGAAAAGGTAGGAATTTGAACTGTTATGTAATTTGACAAAATCATAGTCTGCTTGAAGTTTGTTGACAGCTTTACGGCGGAATTCTTGCCATTTGCGGATTAAATCAAGTTTTGCAAGAGCATTTTGTTTTGCCTTCTCAGGGGTGTATTTGATTGTCTCAACGTGGTTTTCCATTATTTCAAAATCCTTGTAATGCTTTGTGCAACACATTCATCACTCGTTTTGAGACAGAAGTCAAGTGGGGTAAATTGTATTTATTTAAAATTTTTTTTAATAAAAAAGTCAATTTTTAATAAAAAAAATACTTTATATAAACATAAGGAAATTTAAAGGGTTTTTATATGAAAATTTTACCAAAATCAATATATAATCTTGGGCAATCTATAAAAAAAACAAAAATTAGTACTAATTCCCAAAAGAAGATAGATATTAAAGGAGTCACTAAACCTTCAGAAATAACAATTAAAGAATCCTCCTTGACATCTGACTCACCAATTAAAACCAATAATAATCTATCTACGACAATAAGAGAACCTGAAATTAATAATGAATTTTTAGGACAGGATATTTTAGCAGAACAAAATAAAGCATTATTGAGTATTCGTTCAACGAAAAGATCAGCTTCTCGAGTTACTTATGAAAAACTTTGTGACAAAGGATTTCTATCACAATCAGATATGGAAGATTTAGTAAAAGCTTTTAAAGACGAAACAGGATTAAATCTTTATTGCTCAGGTAACGTTAAACAATTTAATGCAACTCTTTCTGTTATTGCAGATGAAGTTAAAGCTGGTAAATTTCCAAAAGATAAGATTAAACATATATTGATAGGACATGGTACCGGAAATATTGAAGATAAAAACTGGTGTACCGCAGATGGTCCTATTTTAAAATATATTAATTCTAATCCAAAAATGAAAAAAGGAGATTTAGTTCTTGTAGCATGTTGTGAAACGAATGGAAAAAGCATTGCAGGAAAACCTGCTAAAGGGCATCAAGTTGAATTAACGTTATGTGATAATACTATAAATCAAGAAAATAGAGGTCCTGCTAAGATTATACGTGTAGGAGAAGAAGATATCTGTGGTCATTATTCAATTATTGATGGCTTAAAATTATATGATATGTAAATTAAATAAAAGTTAAAATTGTGTAAATATCCAAATCTTATTGATAATTTGGTGTATCTCGATTTACAAGTAAAAATAAAATTGCACTTTTTTGCACTTTTTTGCACTAGGTTTAACTTCAAACCCCAAGGCGATTTAAGCCTAATGTGGTCTTAAAAATTTGCAAATAGAGTGCAAAAAATGTCCCATACATCTCAATACTAAAAAACAGCCTCAATCGTGCTGTCTGTTTGATTTTTTATTAAATTTTCTCCGTCTCAATGTCCCAGAAACCTATTACCTATTAACAGCCTCAAATCGGCTGCCTGTTTGATTTTTTATTAAATTTTTCCCGTCTCAAATGTCCTGTTAAACTATATTAAATTTTCTCCATCTCAATGTCCCAGAAACCTATTAATTAACCTGCAATAATTTCACAATCACTATAGGTTCACTAGAGATTACTATGCACTCAGTGGACTGGGACCATCAGCCCATAAATATTCAGTTAAAAATGTGATTTATCCTAATTTGTTCTTGTTTAATACCTCCTTATTAATTTTTACATACACATTAATCACTCTTGTAGCAATAAAAGTCAAGTCATTTGCTCAAAACTTTTTATTAAGAACTTATTAAGAATAATTACTCCAAAATTGACAAAGTGTCTGCTTTGGCTTACACTATATTTTTGAATCAATAAGTCTAGTTTAAGAATGGTAAACAATGAAAGAATTAAAACATACAATAGATTTAGAAAATTATATAGTTAACGACTTAAAAACAGATGAAGATATTAAATTATATCTAAATACAAGTTTAAAAGATTATATTGAAGATGGTGATTTTAATTCTTTTTATCGAGCATTAGAAATTGCCATTAAATCAAGAAATTCAATTTCAGGTTTTGCAAAGAAAATTGGCATGTCCAGAACTCATTTATATAGTTTGTTTAAAAATGAAAAAGAACCTAAATTTTCAACCATTGTAAAAATATTCCATGAATTGGGATATGAATTAGAAATTGCTTAAATATCCAAATCTCATTGATAATTTGTAATATCTCAATTTACAAGCAAAAATAAAATTGCACTTTGTTGCACTTATTTGCACTGGCTTTAAACGGGCTTTGTGGGCGGGTTAGACCCTGAAATAAATTCAGGGTGACAGGATTTTAGTGCAAAAGAGTGCAAGAAAAGAGTAGTTTAGTGCAAAAAAAAGACCGGTACATCTCAATACTAAAAAACAGCCTCAATCGTGCTGTCTGTTTGATTTTTTATTAAATTTTTCCGGTCTCAATGTCCAAGAAACCTATTAGTGGTAAAATCATTTTAACCGTACAGGATTGAAATGTCCGGTTTAATACATTAATACAAATACAATTGGACTGTAAAATATAATAGGATTGAAATTAAAAAACGGAGAGGGTGGGATTCGAACCCACGGAGAGTGTTACCCCTCACAGACTTTCGAGATCCGCACCTTAAACCACTCGGACACCTCTCCGTATCTGTAACTTTATTATATCAAAAATATAAAATAGTTGCATTGTAACGAAATGTAAATATGAATTTAAAAGGGCTCAAACCCTTGCTATAATCCCTATAGGATAGGATAGGATAGGATGCGATGCCGATTTATCAATTATTTTAGCCATTCTGTTTTTATTTATGTATGAAAAATAAATGAAAGGATGGTTATTATGAGTATTACAGTCAAGGATTTATTTCAATATGACCCGAATTTTGATAAGGCAAAAATTCAGCGTCTGACCGGGAAAAAAGATTACAAAAAGACTGATACTGTTGATTTATCACGACTGGCTGCTTTGAATGATAAAGATTTATCAATTTTTGTAACTAAAAAAGAGGGTAAAACATTTGTAAATTATATTCAGGATGACAATATGCGTACACAGGTCTCAGATGCGGCAGGTATTAAGATTGATGATAAAAAAGAAAATAAGTCAAATGCCGATAAAATTCTATGGATAAGAGTATTTTTGATATAGACAAGCAAAAACAGAAAGTTTCAGAATAAACATAGTATTAACAGATGGCTGCTAAATTAAATCTTTATGATGAAAACATTTTGTTCCGTCAACATAATCTTTTACGATGTTGCCGCTGCCGATAAGCTTGTATTTATAAATGGTTAAGCCGTCTAAGCCCACAGGGCCTCTGGCATGGGTTTTGTTTGTGGAAATCCCGACCTCAGCCCCGAAGCCGTAGCGGAAGCCGTCAGCAAAACGTGTTGAAGCATTAAAATATACCCCTGCAGAATCAACTTTATTCATAAATTTTTCTGCATTGTCTGTATTTTTTGTAATAATACTGTCAGTATGCCCCGAACCGTAAGTGTTTATATGTTCGATTGCTTCATCCACATTTTTCACTGTTTTAAAAGATAGAATTTTATCGCCATATTCATGCGACCAGCTTTCAGGGTTATTGATAAGCTGAATTTCAGACAATTGCAAGGCTGCAAGCAGATTATCAATATACGGGAATTTTTCATGGATTAAAAGTGTTTCAACGGAATTGCAGGCGCTTGGGTATTGAGTTTTTGCATCGGTTACAATTTTTATTGCCATATCAAGATCAGCCGTTTCATCGACAAATATATGGCAGATACCGTCAGCGTGCCCCAGAACAGGGATTTTTGTATTTTCTTTTATAAATTTTACGAGTTTGTTTCCGCCTCTCGGGATTATGAGGTTAATATATTTATCGCACTTAAGCATTTCAGCGACATCTTCATGCGTAAATACCTGCTGAATAACATTTTTAGGGAAATTTTCAACCTTTTCAAGTGCGGAATTTATGACAGCAAGGATTTTTTTGTTTGTGTTAATGCTTTCTTTACCGCCTTTTAAGATTACGGCATTGGCTGACTTTATTGCAAGTGATGAAATTTGTGCGATAACATCCGGCCTTGCCTCAAAGATTATGCCGAGAACCCCGATAGGACATGAAACTTTATACAAAGTCAAATCACTGTCAAGTTCCCGCACCAGAAGCTTTTTATTAACAGGATCTTCAAGTTTTGCAATATCTCTAATACCTTGAACCATATCGCGCATTTTATTTTCATCAAGCTTTAACCTGTTGAAGGTGGATTTATTAAGTTTCCCTGTTTCAACGAGTTTTTCTGCTTCTATTAAATCTTTTTTATTCGCATCAAAAATTTCGGATTTTGACGCTTCAATTTCGTCAGCAATTTTAATTAGTGCATTGTTTTTTATTTCGGTTGCTAAGCTGGCAATTTTTAATGAAGCATCTTTTGCGTTTTTTGCGATTTGTGTAAAGTCCATTTGTATTTTACTCCTCATACCCTCTCCCTCATTCCCTCCCCCAGGGGAGGGAGGAGTTATAATAGTGTAATATTGTCGCGTGTAATTATTGCATCGTAGTTTTTAAAACCAAGAATTTCCATAATGTTATCAGAGTGGCATCCGATAACTTTGCGGCATGAATCCGAGCTGTAATTTACTATTCCGCGGGCTATTTCGTTGTGTTTTTCATCAAGGATTGAAACAACATCTCCCTTGTTGAATTCATTTATAACTTCGCAAACTCCGATTGGCAGAAGACTTTTTTGATCTTTAAGCGCTTTTTTTGCCCCATCATTAACAACAATTTGTCCTATTATATTTGTAGCATAGCCAATCCAGCGTTTTTTGTCCGGTAAAGTACCGTGCTGGGGCAGGAACATAGTTCCGATATCTTCACCTTCAAATATTTTCTTTATAACATAAGGAATTTTTCCGTTTGCAATCAAGACTTTTCCACCGAATCTTGTAACAATCTGTGCGGCTTTTAGTTTTGTTCTCATCCCGCCTCTACCGCCTTCTGAAGCGTCTGTTCCGAGTGATAAAATATCTTCCGTTACTTCATCAACCGTTCTGATAATTTTTGCATCGGGATTTGTTTTCGGGTTTTTGTCGTATAAGCCTTCAACATCTGACAGAATTACAAGCAAATCAGCGTCAAGCTCGCTTGCTACAAGTGCAGATAATTTATCGTTATCGGAAAAACATACCTGCATGTGTTCAAACTGCGGGTGAACTTCAACGGTTGAAACAGTATCGTTCTGGTTAATAATCGGGACAACGCCGAGCTCAAGTAATTTATTTAATGTTGTCCTAAGACTTAAATATCTTTGTCTTAAAGAAAAATCGTCTTCAGTTAAAAGAATTTGAGAAGCAATAAGTCCGTAGGTGTCAAAGCCTGTTTCATAAATAGACATCAGTTTACTCTGCCCTATTGCGGCACACGCTTGTTTGAGCGCAACCCCTTCAGTGCTTTCAATACCTAATCTTTTTTTGCCTAAGCCTACTGCGCCTGATGTTATTACGATGACTTCTTTTCCCTGTCTTGCAAGGCGTGCAAGATCTTCAATAAATGAAAAAACTCTCGGAAGCGATACATAGCCGTCGTCACCTCTTAGAATATTTGTGCCAAATTTAAAAACTATGCGTTTTGCTTTTATGAATTTCTCTCTGTCCATGATTTTATTATATTACAAAAACATAAACTATGTTATTTGACTTATGCTTGTGCTGTGTGTAATGAGGTTTAGTTTAATAGATTTATTTTTTAAGCGAGCTGAGCATATCTGTTACACAAAAGGTTAAAAAACCGGTAAATGCATTGACTGTTGCACCTAAAACTCCCAAAAACAATGAAATTACAACAAGGAGAAAAAAGTTTGCGTTTTGCAGCATTAAACCCACGCCGTAATTTGCCGCAAAATGAAAAATTTTCATCAATATTACTGAAACAGGAACGTAAATTATTGAAAAACCCATATATGAAACAAATCCGGTTATAGCACCTGTGATTACGCTGTCCTTAACTGATGTCAGGGAAAGACAATTGTACTTTACCAAAATCCATATCACAAGAGGTGCCATAAAACAGATTAAAAATATAAAAGAAAAAGTTCCCAAATAGGGGATTAATGTAACTAATCCAAGTAAAGCTCCAAAAAAAATACTCAAAACACAAATTTGTCTTAAAAGTATATAGTTAAAGTTCATAGAGTTATTATATCATATGATAATAAGTAAGGCAATATTTATTTAGCACTTCTAAATACAGGAGGATTTTCAGGAAAATTAAGCTTTGCTTGTTCTATAAGAATATTCATTCCTTCAGAATTGTTTTCTTCTTTGTAAATTTTAGCGAGAATTATATACATGTTATAAGTGTCGGGATGGAGTTTTAAAACATCTTTTGCCAGAATTTTTGCGTTCTCATAATCTTCTAAATCATAATAAGTTTTTGCAATAAAAACAGCAATGTTAGGATCATAATTTATTTCATATGCTTTTAGTGCAGAATCCAATGCATTATTATAATCATTCAATTTTTTATAACAAAATGCCAGATTTTTATAAATCCATTCTTCGTTTTGCAAATCATCTGAAGAAAAAATTGCTTTTTCATAGTTTTCTGCAGCCGCTGAATAATTTTCAAACTTTAAATACAGATTTGCAGCAAAAACTGCAAAATCCGGCTCATGACTTATTTCATATGCTTTTAGTGCAGAATCTATTGCTTTGTCATAATCATTTAATTTATCATAACAAAATATCAGATTTCTATAAATATCTTCTTTTGTTTTCAAATCTGTTGTAGAAGAAAGAAGCTTTTCAAAATTTTGAGCTGCAGCTGAATAATTTTTAGTCTTTAAATAAAGTGTAGACAGACGTTCGATGTTACTTTTGGAGCCAAATGAATGAAGAATATCTTCTTTTGTATTTTGCAGTTCGGAATATATTCTCAAGTCATAGTCACCAAAAATATCATCCATTTCAGCGAGGTTTTCTTTAGCTACCGAAGAAAATTCTTTATTTGATATATTCGGAACTATAGAATACAATAAACGCAAAGTATTTATATCACCCAAACTTAATTTATTTCGTTTTACTGAAGGATACATTATATCATCAGGATTTATACTATGGCCTTGTATGCCAAGCGAATGTCCGATTTCATGCAAAGCTGTTCTATAAATTTCTTTAGACTTAAAATATTGGTTTTTAAAACGATATACAGCAAATTCGATTTCAGAATACTGTATTATTCCATCAGTAATTTCAAAGCTGCTATGGCCGATTACCATACCTTTATTGTTAATTTCTTTGTCAAAATTTTTCAGGAATGTACATCTGATATCTGCATCATGTTCAAAATCAGTATAAACAAAAGCAATATAATTTTTAGTAGCCTTTTGCCACTGTTCAAAGGCTTTTTTCACTTCTTTATAATAGTAGCCGGGAAGCTCCGGATTATTTTCAATATAAACTTCCAACGGAAACGTTTCCGGATTCCAGCGCTGCAAATTTCCATAAACTGTTACTCTGTCTATATAATTTCCCGGATAATCAGTAGTGATTGAAGTTTGAGATGGCTTGACATCTTTTATAAAATCATCATTTTGTACAGAATCTTCTTTAACATCTGCGGAAGTACTTTGTTCAACAGAAATTTTGGGCTGTTCCAGCACTCCTACTCCATTTTCAGGGGAATCCCAACCATTATTACTGCTGTTTGTAAAAACAGAAAAAATTGTGCTTAAAATAATAAAAATTATGACAAATCTTACTAAAAAATTCATAAGACCGACCTTGTATGACAAATAGCAATTGCGATTGAATCTACTGTATCATCAAGTTTTGGCAGTGTCTCAACTCCGAGTGTAAGTTTAACCATTTGTTCAACTTCTTTTTTTTCGGCTCTGCCGTATCCTGTTAAGACCTGTTTAACTTCCATCGGAGTATATTCATAAATCGGCACCCCGTGTTTTTCAAGTACGGTTAGTATAACTCCGCGTGCATGCGCAACAGGCATTACAGTTGTTCGATTACGGAAGAAAAAAAGTTTTTCAACAGCCGCACAATCAGGTTTGTATTTTTCAACAATTGAAGTCATATCATCAAAAATTTCGGCTAATCTGTATGATTCTCTAGCTCCCTTTTGGGTTTGCACAGAACCTGAATGTAGAAGCACAGGAGTTTCTCCGTTATATTCAATTAAAGAGTAACCGACTATTCCAAGTCCTGGGTCTATACCTAAAATTTTCATATATATATTATATCATGTTTTTTCGTGTTTTAATTGTTTGAAAATATTTTAACGGATTTCGGAATGATAGTTATGTTAATATTTCCCTTAAATTTATTTTTTTCTCCGTCAATATGTCCGGTTGTAAAGTCGTTTTTTATTATGAAATTTGACGTCTGAAAATACATTGCCTTTGAGCCTGAACTTTTTCTATCAAATATAATCTGTAAAAATTCCATAAAAAACATTATGGGGTTTTTCACTTTTAAAATAAAAATATCCAAGAGTCCGTCATCAAGTTCGCATTTTTGAGAAATTGAAACTAAATCCCTGAACATATTGCTTGCATTTGCCGCTATGATACAGGTTGCTACGATTGACAGCTTTTTATCATCATAAAATATTGTATAATGTTTTTGTTTCAGCCTTAGAGCAAATAAAATTCCCGCAAGAAAATATGCAAAGTAGCCGAACCTGTTTTTTAGAGATTGCGGGGTTTTGCAAATAATATCAGAATCATAGCCAAGACCAAATCGCAGAATTGAAAATCGGTCATTGATTTTTAAGGTATCAATGTTTGTTACTTTTCCGTTTTCTATAACTTTTAATGCTTTATTTACATTCGCAGGTATTTTTAATTTTGCTGCCAGAAGGTTTGCAGTACCGGAGGGGATTACACCTATAACTTTACCGGTATTAATAACGTAAGGTATAATTTTATTTACTGTCCCGTCGCCGCCGATTATAAGAACGGTATCAAATTCCTCAAAGGTAGTTTTTTCTATCTCATCAATACTAATGCTTTTAAATTTTATATTTTTCCAGAGCAGAAATTTCAGCACTGATTTTTTATATTTCAGAGCTTGACGCCTTCCGGAATTTGGATTGTTTACAACCAGCACATTTTTCATAGTCTGATTATGGCATGCTTAATATAAGTTATCAATAGGTTTGATTTTTTGATAGTAATTCTTATGTTTGGCATATAATAAAGAAAAAATAAGGAGTAAAAAATGAGAGTACAAAAACAATCAACAGTATGGCAGCCCCATTCAATGGGTAGGTTTGATAAACTTAAACTTAAGGTAAATGATTTTGCAATAGATATGCTGTTGAACTATTTAGGTCATAATTTCAGCAAGGAAAAGTTGATAAACCTTGCAAAAATCTTTGAAAAAATATCCGGTTCAAAAGGCGGTATCAACCATGCAAGAAGAATGCAGTGGCTTTTTAAGTCCGAACATCCGCATCTATTGTGGTGGAAAAAGATTTTAACAGAACTTGATCCTAATTGCAGGAACAAATGGATTAAAAACTTTTTTGTAAACGGTTATTACGGCGATAATTTGAGAAAACGCACAGAGTTTAATGAGAAAAACGGATTTTTCCCGCCGACAGTTTTGCTTGCAAGTATTACAAAACGCTGCAACTTTAACTGTAAAGGCTGCTGGGCGCATGAATATGATGTTAAAGAAGATTTGTCAAAAGAAAAATGGAGAGAAATTTTCACAGAAGCCCGTGATGTCATGGGAATTCACATAATTCCTGTTGTCGGCGGCGAACCTTTTGCAAGAAAGGAATTTCTTGAACTTGCTGAAGAATTCAATGACTGTACATTTATAACATTTACAAACGGCTCGTTGATTACAGAAAAAACAGTTGAAAAATTGAAAAAACTCGGTAATGTTCAGCCAATGTTTTCAATCGGCGGTTTAAAAGAAAATACTGATGCTGTCAGAGGTGAAGGCTGCTTTGATATGGTCATGGAAAAAATGGACATGCTTAAAAAAGCCGGAATTTTCTTCGGCGCAAGTATAACAGCTACAAGTCAGAATTGCGACGAGGTTACATCTGATGAATTTATGAAAATGTTATCGGATAAAGGAGTTCTGTGGGCATGGTTTTTCCACTATGTTCCTGTCGGCGACAGCCCTGATGTAAGCATGGTGCCTAATGCACAACAAAGGCAGCAAATCTTAAAAGCCGTATATAACGCAAGAAACACACTTCCAATGATGACTGTAGATTTCTGGGGTGACGGCCCTGAAATGATGGGATGTATTGCAGGCGGCAGACAGTATATTCACGTTAACCCGAGAGGCGATGTCGAACCGTGTACTTTTGTTCATCTTGCAACTCATAACCTTAAAGATTTTACGCTGACAGAAGCTCTGGCATCGCCTTTCATGCGTGCGATAAGGGATGGTATCCCTTACGAGGACGGCAATATGCTTCGCCCATGCATGATTGTTGACAGACCGGAAGTCCTGCGTAAATATTATGAGCAATTCAAACCTTACGAAACTCACGAAAATGCTGCAGCTTACCTGACAGATCCAAAAATTACATCAAAAATAGATAAATATTCTAAAGATGTAAAAGAAATTCTGGATAAAGACTGGAGAGAAAACCTCTGGATGACAATATTCCCGCTTGAAGGAGAATACTATGTTGACAGGGATCATTTTTGTTCAAAAGAAAAACCGTCTTTAAAACCTTCCGAAAAATGCGAGGGCAAATGCGCATGCTGCGTAAAATAATAATTTTAGCGGCAATATTTATATTATTAACATCTTCGATAATCTTCTGTCCTGTTGTAACTCAATGGGACAGAAGTTTAATAATATTTGTGCAAAATCATCTTTCATTTTTGCCGCTATGGATTCCTATGCTTCCTGATTTTATTTTGTACAGCACAATGATAGTAGTTCCTATTGCGGGATTTGGAATATTTTTTATAAAAAAACGCCTCTGGAAAGATTTAATACTTTTTTGTTCAGTTCCGCTTGTAACATTCTTGCTTAATTGTATTTTAAAACCGTTTGTTCACCGTTCCCGCCCGCCGATAGAGTATCAAATTACATCAATACATCCTGACAGTTTCAGCTATGTATCAAGCCACAGCTTAGTTACCATGTGTTTGTGGGGCATGGTTATATTTTATTTAAATAAATATTGTAAAAATCGTGTTTTAAAAATTGTCGGAGTAAGCGCTGCAATTTTATGGATATTATTTGTAGGATTAAGCCGTATATGGCTCGGAGTGCATAATCCTACGGATGTTTTGGGTGCGTATGTTTTGGGGATATGTTTAATTTTTGTTTACATTAAGTTTAAATAAATACCTGTATGGGTATATTTTAAATATTTTTGTTGTACTATTATATAATAGTAAAGAGGATATGCGGTGAGATTATTATCAAAATCAACAATAATAATGTTTCTGTTTGACTTAATTGTCTTTACTCTTTCTACGACTTTCTGGTATGCAATTTTTATGCTGCCGCTTGAATATCTGGATATAACAGTATTTCTAACAGTATTATCCGGTGTAATGGTTCTCTTTTTAAAAGATAACTATAAAATCAGAGAGTTTAATGCAACCTTAAAAAATTATTATCTTTTGTTCGAAGGTATAGTATTTTCTCAAATCCCTGCGGCAATATTGCTGTTGATTTTTGTATCTGGTGCTCAGGTTTTTGAATTTATTCTGGCTAACCTTTTGACAATTTTTGTCATTTTGAGAATTTACCGTGTGTTGTTCCATTATTATTTATTTCATTTAAAAAGAACAAAGCATGTTTTAATAATAGGAGCCGACCGAAACGCAAAGCTTATTGCCGATGAAATTATAAATAAGAAAGCTCTAAAAATGGATGTTATTGGTTTTGTCAAGGATACGGAAACCGCAGAAATTATAGATGCCAATGATTTTAAAGTATTTGATACAAATTCTGATTTAAAAGAGATTATAAACAAAAATAAAATTGATATAGTAATAGTTGCCATAAAACGCCGTATGGAAGAAAGTCTTTTGACAAATATGGCGGAAAATATTCCTAATAATGTAAAAGTTTATAAGATGCCTGAGTTCTATGAACTTGTTACCGGCAAATACTATATAGACAGAATGTCTGTTAACTGGCTGTTTTATGATTATATGAACAAAAGATCGGTTGTTTATGATGTTTGCAAAAGAGTATTTGACATTGTTGCAGCTTTGATAATTCTTGTAGTAACCAGTCCTGTACTTTTGTATATCGGAATCCGCGTAAAGCATACTGACGGCGGTAATGCTATTTATACCCAAAACAGAGTCGGTAAAGGCGGAAAAGTTTTTAAAGCTTACAAATTAAGAACAATGTATGCAAACGATTATGTCCCGCAAGAGGGCAATATTGAACATACTGAACCTCAAGAAGAAGATGAACGTGTAATTCCGTTTTGCAGGTTTGTCAGAAAAGCCCGTTTTGATGAAATTCCGCAAATGATAAATATTTTGCGCGGAGAAATGTCAATTGTCGGACCGCGGACAGAATGGGAAGATTTGGTAAAAATATATTCCAAAGATATTCCGTATTATGAATGCCGTCAATGGGTAAAAACCGGTTGGACCGGCTGGGCGCAGATTAATCAAGGGCATTGTGTCTCAAATGATGATGTTGCGGAAAAATTACAATATGATTTATATTATCTCAAGCATAGAAATATACTTTGGGAAATTTTTATTTTGGTCAAGGCCGTCTTTTTGGCTTTAGGAGGCAGACATGGGTAGGCAGGCTGTAATTTTATGCGGCGGTTTTGGAACCAGGCTTTCTCATGTTGTATCTGATGTACCAAAACCTATGGCACCTGTAAAAAATATTCCGTTTTTGGAATATATAGTAAAACAATTGCAAGGGCAAGGTTTTGATGATTTTGTATTTTTAACTGGTTACAAATCTGAAATAATTGAAAACTATTTTAAAAATCTTAAAAATGCAAAATTTATTAAAGAAGAAACTGCACTCGGAACCGGCGGAGCAATTTTGAATGCTTTTGCTTCTCTAAACGGGGATTTTTATGTCATTAACGGTGACACATTTTTTGATATTGATTTTTCTCTTCTTGAAGATTTCGGGAATGGCAAATCTTGCACGGTTGCTTTGAGGTATTCAAACGATGTTGAAAGATACGGATTTGTAGATATTGACGATAATTTTCACGTTACAGACTTTATTGAAAAGGGTAAACTTCCGCAAAACCGTATTGACGGATTTATTAATGGCGGGATTTACTATATTACAAAATCCTGTTTGAACAGTTTTGTAAAAAGTTTTAACGGGCAATTTATATCTCTTGAAACCGAGATATTCCCTCAATTTATAAAGGATGATGAATTATTTGGGTTGCCTGTCGGCGGATGTTTTATTGATATCGGGATTCCAGATGATTATTATAAAGCTCAGACTCTTATTCCGGATTGGATTGCAAAAGAAGCAAAACCTGCATTATTTATAGATAAGGACGGAACATTAATAGAAAATACAGAATATCCGCACGGGAAAGATTTTAAAATAATTGAAAGTACCGTTGAAATAGTAAAACAACATTTTGATAAAAATTATTATGTTGTAATGGTTACAAATCAGGCAGGAATTGCAAAAGATAAATTTAGTTTTGAACAAATGTATGAAGGTTTTGAAGGTATAAAAGATTTTTATAAATCAAAAAGAGTTGAATTTGATGATATTGAATTTTGTCCTTATCATAAGGATGGAATTATCAAAGAATATTCCTACGATTCGATTTTACGCAAACCAAATTCAGGTATGATTTTGAAGGCTTGTGAAAAGTTAAAAATTGATTTGAAAAATTCTTTGATGGTTGGCGATAATACAGAAATTGACAATATAAAACTTCCGTATTTGAAATGCGAAATATTAACTGAAAAAGAGAGGAGTTTTGTATAATGTTTATTGAAAACTATATTCAAAAATCAATAGAAACAAAGCAGAAAATCTTGAATGATGCAAATATTCTTGCGGAAATTCAACAGGTAGCAAGCGTTATAATAAGTGCCTATGAAAACGGTAAAAAAGTTTTGACAGCCGGCAACGGCGGATCCGCCGGAGATGCCCAACATATTGCAGGCGAACTGGTTTCAAAATTCTTTTTTGACAGACCCGGTTTAAGTGCATTTTCACTTGCCACAGATACCTCTATTTTAACAGCTATTGGAAATGATTATGGGTATGAAAATTCTTTTTCACGTCAAATTCAGGCAAATGCAAATGAAGGGGATGTGTTTATTGCAATTTCCACATCAGGTAATTCAAAAAATATAGTAAAAGCTATTCTGGAAGCTAAAAAGAAAAATGTAACAACTGTAGGTTTGGTAGGTCAAAAAGCTTGCGAAATGGATAATCTTTGTGATTATATAATAAAAGTGCCGTCTGAAAGTACAGCAACAATTCAGGAGTCGCACATAATGTTAGGTCATATAATCTGTGCATTAGTTGAAGAAACTATATTCAAGAGAGAAAAAGTTTGTTAAAAAGGAGATACTAATGAATAAAAAAATACTTATAACAGGTATAACAGGCATGGTTGGTTCTCATCTGGCTGATTTTATTATGAAAAATACCGACTGGGATATTTATGGTATGTGTCGTTGGAGAAGTCCGTTAGATAATATTCAGCACCATATAGAGGATATAAATAATAAACATCGAATTCATCTTGTCTATGCTGATTTAAGAGATACTATAGCTGTTGAAAATGTTATAAAGGAAGTTAAACCTGATTATATTTCACATCTGGCTGCACAAAGTTATCCTAAAACCAGTTTTACTGCACCTTTAGATACTTTTGATACTAATATTCAAGGTACTGCAAGGGTACTTGAAGCGGTAAAAAATCATTGTCGTGATGCTATAGTTCATGTTTGCGCATCATCTGAAGTTTTTGGACGTGTAAAAAAAGAAAAACTTGTTGAAATGGGCGGTACTATAAATGAAGAATGTACTTTCCATCCCGCAAGTCCTTATGCAATATCAAAAGTCGGAACTGATTTAATCGGCCGGTATTATGCGGAAGCTTTTAATATGACAGTTATGACAACAAGAATGTTTACTCATACCGGTCCGCGCCGTGGAGATGTATTTGCTGAAAGCACTTTTGCCAAACAAATTGCAATGATAGAAGCCGGACTAATTTCGCCGATACTAAAAGTAGGAAATTTAGACTCCTTAAGGACTTTTGCTGATGTGAGAGATGCTGTAAGGGCATATTATATGCTTTTGACTGTAAATCCTGTACCGGGAGAGTATTATAATATTGGCGGCCAATATACTTGTAAAGTCGGAGATATGTTAGACTTTTTAATTTCACTTTCTCCTATGAAGGACAAAATAAAAATTGAAATAGATCCGGAAAGGTTGCGCCCCATAGATGCTGATTTGCAAATTCCAAATACAGAAAAATTTACAAAACATACAGGCTGGGTTCCGGAAATACCTTTTGAGAAAACAATGACTGATTTACTGGATTATTGGAGAGAAAGAATCAAAAAAGGTGAAAAGTTTTTACAACGCTAATTAACTGAAATAAAGGATTAAAAGGTGTATATAGTTATTGGTGGTAGCGGTTTTTTAGGACGTTATATCATAGAAAATATCCTAAAAACAACAGAAGAAAATATTATAGGTACTTATACAAAAAATTGCCCGTCAAAAGTTAATGAAAGACTGAGATGGGTTGAATGTGATGTACAAAATACTTCAGATATTTCATATTTAAATAAAATTTCAGAAGATGATTCAAAAGTTATTTATCTGGCATCTTACGCAAGTCCTGACTTTTGTGAAAAAAATCCGTCAGTTAGTTGGGATTTGAATATAACTGCGCTTGCTGATTTTGTTAATAAATTTGAGAAGGTAAATTGCCTGTATTACGCTTCAACCGATGTTGTTTACGGAGAAGGAAAGAAAGATGTCAGATTTTCAGAGGATTTTAATATAAACCCTGTTAATATATACGGAAAACAAAAAGCATTAGCAGAACAGATTGTTTTGTCTAAAGGATATAATGTCTTCCGTTTGCCTTTAATGATGGGGCCAAGCCTGGTAGATAATAAAAAACATTTTTTTGATATAATTTTAGAACATCTGAGTTGCGGTAAGGAAATTGAAATGTTTACGGATTTGTATCGTTCAACCATTAGTTTTAATCAAGCTGCTGAATATTTAGTGCAGTTAATCGAAAAATACGGTAATTGTAATGAAAAAATAATTAATTTTGGTGCCGATAATCCGTTAAGTAAATATGATTTAGGGCTTTTGCTGGCAAAGGAATATAATTATAATAAAGAATTAGTTAAACCGGTTACTGCTAATCAGAACCAAAATATATTTTATGCAAATCGTGCATTGGTTACAGCTATGGACAATTCAAAATTAAAAAAATTACTCGGATTAGATTTTATAAACTTTGAAATTTGCACAAACGGGGAGTGTGTTTCATGTTGATAAGAGCAAAAGCACCGTTAAGAATAGGTCTTGCCGGCGGAGGAACAGATGTTAGTCCTTATTGTGATATTTATGGCGGCTCAATTCTTAATGCCTGCATAAATATGTATGCCTATGCAACTATTGAACCCAGAAATGACGGCAAAATAGAGTTTCGTTGTGAAGACAGATGTGAATTTGCGATTTTTGAAGCTACTGAACATTTTGAAATTAACGGTAAATTTGATTTATTAAAAGGTGTATACAACCGTCTTGTAAAAGATTTTATAAAAAGGCCTTTAAGTTTTACTTTGACTACATATGTTGATGCCCCAGCAGGAAGCGGCTTAGGTTCAAGTTCCACTCTTGTTGTAGCTATAGTTAAAGCGTTTCAGGAATGGCAAAACTTACCTTTAGGTGAATATGATCTTGCAAAGCTTGCTTGGAGTATCGAAAGGGAAGATTTGAAAATGGCCGGAGGTCGTCAAGATCAGTATGCAGCAGCTTTCGGTGGATTTAACTTTATGGAATTTTCAAATAATGAAAAAGTTCTTGTAAATCCATTGCGAATTAGAAAAGAATATGTAAATGAGCTTGAATTCAATGTCCTTCTTTACTATACGGGTACAAGCAGACTATCATCTAAGATTATTGAAAGTCAGGTTGAAAATACTAAGAAAAAAGATGAAAAAGCCATTGATGCAATGCATAAATTAAAACAGCAGTCTCTGGATATGAAGGAGGCGCTTTTGACCGGTAATTTGTACAGAATGGGTGAATTGTTAGCGTATGGCTGGGAAAATAAAAAAAATACATCTGCTTCTATTTCAAATCAAGTAATAGATAATATTTATGAAACAGCAGTTCAAGCAGGTGCATCAGGCGGTAAAATCTCAGGTGCCGGCGGCGGTGGATTTTTCATGTTTTATTGCCCGAATAATTCACGTTATCGGGTAATTGACGAATTGTCCAAGCTTGGCGGAGAATTCAGAAGGTTTAGATTTACAAATATAGGAGCCGAAAGTTGGGTAATGAAGTAAATTATTATGCATATTTTGATACCAGTATGTGTAAAAATTTTGATGTATCTGTTATAATTGTTAACTGGAATTCTGGCAAATATTTGAAAGAAACTATTGAGTCTATCTATAATAAGACTTTTAATTTAAGTTATGAGATTATTATAGTTGATAATAATTCCATGAAAAATGAAGAAAGTTATTTATATTTAGATGAAATTGTTGACAAAGAAAATGTAATTGTTATTAAAAGTGAAGAAAATATGGGGTTCGCAAAAGCAAATAATCTGGCAATGCAAAAAGCTCAAGGGAGAAATTTGTTGATTTTGAATCCCGACGTCATTTTTCATAATAATGTAATAAAAATTTTGAGTGATTATTTAGATAGTAATGACGATGTTTGTATGGTTGGACCTAAAGTGCTGAATTCTAATGGCAGTTTTCAGCAGCCTTGTTTAAGAGGAAAACCATATCCTATGGATACATTATTTCATATTATCGGGCTAGCAAAAGTTTTTCCTAAATGCAAGTTTTTTAACGGATATGCATTATGGCATTTGAATCGTGATAAGATAAATGAATGTTGGGCACTGTCAGGTTGCTGTATGATGATAAAAAAATCTCTATTTAAGTTGATTGGAGGAATGGATGAACAATTTTTCATGTATCAAGAAGAAACCGATTGGGGGTTGAGGACAAAGGAAGCAGGAAAAAAGATTGTATATAATCCAAATGCAGTAGTTACACACTATCAAGGTGTAACTACAAAAAAAGTTAAGTTAAAAAGTGTTTTAATGTTTACTCAATCAATGGAAAAATTTTTCAGAAAACATTTTTGGAAAAAATACAATATTCTACAAAAATTTTTTTGGTTAACTCTAATCTGGGGTAATTTCGCATTAAAATATTTATTATTAAGCGGACAGAAGAAATGATTACTATTTCAAAATATGATATTGAATACTTTTTATTAATATTAATTATAATTTTTGCAAATATAACTGGTATTATTGAACTTATCGGAGGAAGTATATTTGCAGAAGGTATAATTATTATACTAGTATTTATTTTAACATTACTTTTATTAATTAAAAAAATAAAATATGATATTTTTGATTATGGAATGATATTTATAGCTTTATATTCTATAGTAATTACATTGATCAATATTTCTTTTTATGATGTTGAATTATCTTCCTTAATAGGCGTTTATTATTATACTATACCTTGTTTGATATTTTTGAATAAAGATAATATTTTATTTAAACTAAAACAAGAATATTATTTTAAGTTATTTCTTATCATGTTATTTTTTAATTCTATATTTGCAATATATCAATTTATCAATCCTAATCCAATTATTCCTTTAGATTCCTATAGGGCAACAGGTTTAATGAAGTCAACATTAAATTATTCAGGTATTATAGGTGCTATGTTTTTCCCTCTTCTGTTTATTATAAAAAATAGTAATTATTTTAATAAAATCCTATTTGGTATTATAGTTATAGGTGGAATATTTTCTTTGTCAAGAGGGTTATTTGCTAATATTTTATTGGCTCTGGTAATTAGTCCTATTTCATTGTTAATTGTAAATAAAAAGATAAATAAAAAGTGTATAAAAGGAGTTTTAACAATTATTTTAATTATAATAACTGTTTTTATATTGTATAATTTATTTAAAGATTATGATTTTTTTCAAAGATTAGACAGATTGTTGCATATATTTGATTATAAGACGGATAATGCAAACTTAGGGAGATTAAAGTTTTGGAAAAATTTCAGTGTGTATTTCACTCAAAATCCTTTAGGTTATGGTGTCGGGCAAATAGCTTCAGGGACATCTTTTGTTAATAATAGTGTCAATTTTGAAAGTTATATTTTAGATACTTTTTATTCAATAGGAGTTGTTGGTGTACTTTATTTTTTAATACCTGTTATTTGGATTTATGATAAATTAAAGAGAGTTCCTGTAAATTATTTACAATATATGCATATGTTTATAGTTGGTGTATTGATCCAAAATGCAGTACAACCATCAATGTTGACACCTACTACTTTGATTATAACTTGGTTAAATATAATATTTTTTACTAATATTATAAGATTCATCGCAAACAAACAGTTATGTAAAGGGAAGAACGGAAAATATGAAAAAATTAAAATTGTTAATAATAACAACACATCCTCTAATTCCTAGAAATTGGGGATATCCAAATAGATTTTATTATTTCTTACGTTTTTTAAAGTCTAAAGGACATATTGTGGATTTATTATCATTTTGTTCATCAAAAGAATTATTATATTTAAACAAAAATAAAAGTGAGTTAAATGAAATTTGTAGTAATTTTTTCTCTATTTATATTAATAGGAAATATGCATATTTAAATTGCCTAAAAGCTTGTTTTACAAACCATTCATTTAAAGCAGAATATTATAATTTCCCACAAGCGATAAAAAAAATAAAAAAAATTGTTTATCAAAATGATTATGAATATATTTGCGGTTGTATGTATTCAACTTCACAATTTTTAGATTTATTTCCACAGAAGAAGCGCTGGTTAGATTATTGTGATTCTATTTATATGTTATATAAAAGACGCTTGAAGAATACAAAGAATATTTTACAGAAAATATTTTTAATGCTAGAGATTAAAAGAGTATATAATATAGAAGTTAATGCGAGTAAAAAATATGATTTGTTAACAATAATTTCAGATATAGATAAGAATGAAATAAGTTTAAGGAATGATAACAATAATATTCAAGTTCTTCCTAATGGAGTAGAAATTCCTAAAGATATTTCGATAGAGTATAACAAGAATGAAATTGTATATATGGGTGATATGGCTTATGTTCAAAATCAAGATGCAGTAGAATGGTTTATAAAAAATATTTTACCGGAGTTAATCTTACAAAAACCAGATATAATATTTAAGATTGTTGGGAAAAATCCTAAGATGAAATTGTATGATTTATGTAAAGGAAATAAAAATATAATTATAACAGGGGAAGTAGATGATGTAAGAAGAGAAATTATGAAATCAAATTTCATGGTTTGTCCTATTAGAATTTCATCAGGTAGACAGACAAAAATTTTAGAGTCAATGTCTGTAGGTGTGCCTGTGATCGCAAGTTATAGTGTTGCCAAACCTATAACTTTAGACAAAAATATTTTGTTAACAGCTGATTCTGTTGACGAGTGGATAAAGCAAATTATATATTTGATGGACAATAAAGAAAAAAGACGAAAATTATCTGTAAATTCTAAAAAATTTGCAATTGATAATTTTGATTGGCTACAATGCTCAAAACGATTAGAAGATTTATTGTTATTAAATTAAATATAAATTTATAGTAACAAATTAAGGAGTATTTATGAAATTAAATAATAAAATTTTTAATAAAAAATATTTTACACGTTGGATTCTAAAGACAGTAATTGCCTATTTGTTTGCATTTTTTATATTTAAATTTGAACGTTGGTTTTATATAAATAGAAAAGACAAGAAAATAAAGAGAAGATTGTTTTTAACTAGCGGAAATATTAACTTAATTAATGCATTAACAATTATAAAGCAATTAAATGAAAAAAATACTGAAGATATATTGGTTATAGATTCTGTATGTGGTAGCCAAATGTTTATTGAAAGAAATTTAGAAGTTGCAAATAAGCATAATTTTAAAAAAATTATTACTCTTATTTCTGGAAATATATTATTTTCTTTGATGTTAAATAATATTTATAAAGTAGATGAAATATATGCTCATACTAATATAGTGTATTCAAAACTAGTACAACCTTTTTATAAAGAGGCCAAATATATAATTATAGATGAAGGACTTGGCTCTTTAATAGAGGTTCCAAATAAAAATAATAAATATATTACCTCTTTAATTACGGCTAAATATTTAAATAAATTAGATAGATTGGGCTGGAATAATCAATATCAACAACTTTTAGATATTCATATTTTTAGGAATATAGTGAATGAAATAAGTAATAAGTATCCATTTGACATAGATATAAATAATGAAGATAAGGTAATTATTTTTTGTAGTGCTTATTATTTCAAGCAACTTAATTTGTCTAAAGAGTATTTTTATAATTTTCAGAATAGTATAATTGAACAATTATTATCTAAAGGTTATAAAGTTATTTATAAGTATCATCCCAGAGAATCTGATAATATTAGTTTACCTGATGGTGTTATGAAATCGAATTGTTTGTTACCATTGGAGTTATATAACCTAAATGTTATTGGTATTTTATCCGTAGCATCTTCTGTATCAATACAGCCATATCATTACTGGAAAATCCCTGGTTTTCATGCATTAAACGAGACGTTACTTTCAAAATTGGATAATAGCAAACTTTCTTCTTTTGATATAGGAAAATTTATAATTAAGGATTATTCATTAAATTACGAAGAATTATTAAAAGTAAATCCGCAGGAATATTCATATATTGAGCTAAGAAATTATTTTGAAAAGTTGTTTCAGATGAATATTGATAAAAAAGGTTTACTTTCAGAGAATAAGAAACTTAATCAAATCTATAATAGATATACTCATATAGTTTCAAAATAATAAAGAATATTTGTAAAAAATTTTTTTAACGGGTATACTAAGACAGCTATTCAGATTTAGAGTAATCAATAATATACTATTTTTATGTTATTCTAATCTTATAGTTTCGGTGTGTAAAATATTATAATTCGATAAGGGCTAACAATATGACTGTTAATGACTTTAGGTTGATAAGAATGTTAAAAATGTGTCTTTACTGTATATCCCGTCATTTTGTTGATATAGAATACCGTATTTATAATAGATTTGTCAAAAAAGATTTTGTTACGCGATTATTTATAACTTCAGGCAATATCTCATTAATAAATATTTTGGTAATTATTAATAAAATTGGTAATTTTGATAAATATAATGATATTTTAGTTATTGATTCGGGAAAAGGAAGACAGGATTTTGATGATATACAAATGAAGATTGCAAAGCTACATAAATTTAAAAAAGTTATTGTAACGCATAAGGTTAATCCCGGAGTTGAATTAATATTTAACCAACCCTATAAAGTAGATGAATTATATATGATTAATCACAAAGTACATTTTAAAAAAGTTTTACCTTTATTTAAAAATATTCCTATTCCAATTACGTTGATAGACGAAGGACCTGGTTCACTAATAAATTACAGCAGTGATAAAATTGCAAATTTAAAATGTTTTAAGACACACACCTATCTAGGAAAAATTGATTTTTTAGATTTTGGTAATTCAGAAAGAATAAAATTTGAAAAAGTTGATCTTAATGAATTCAAGAAAATAGCCTCAGGATTATCAAAAAAGTACCCAATAGAAACAAACAATGCGATGACGGATAAACCAATTCTATATTGCGGAAATTATTGGGAAGTTTCCGGATTAGATAAAGAAACTTTTACAAAAGAACAAAATAAATTGTTAAATGATTTATTAGATGCCGGTTATAAAATAATGTATAAACCACATCCGCGTGATACAGAATTTTATGGACTGGAGAATAATCCAAATGTCGAATTTGTAACCTCAAAATTACCAATTGAATTGTATAACTTAGATGTTTTAGCTGTTGTATCAATGTCCTCAACGTGTGTTTTGTCTATTCCTCATTATTGGGAAATGCCATGTTTTTCAGATATTATTAAACAGGCTGTTGATTATAATCCTAAGGATGTAATGAAAATAAATTTAATCAGATATATTGTAAGTCAATATTCACCGAATTATAAAATGCTTTTAGATTTGGATGTAAAAAACACTTCCCGAGAAGAATTAAAGATTCAGATAAAAAATATTTATGATATTTTTATGAAAGACAAACCAATGTTGTCGAAAAATGAGAATGTAAAAGTCTACGTGCGAGGAATGAATGAGTTCTAAAGCTGACAAAAAAAATCTTTTCAAAAATACATTAGCTCTGATAATTATTCAGATTTTAAATTATGCATTGCCTTTTATTACTTTGCCGTATTTATCAAGGGTTTTGGATGTTGATAAATTAGGTTTGGTTTTTTTTGCTCAGGTTTTGATGGATTATTTTTTCAGGCTTGCAATGTTTGGGTTTGACTTTTCAGGTGTCAGAACTATAGCTATAAATCGTGATGATAAAGAAGCAACTAATTTAATTTTTAATTCTATTTTATCTGTTCAAATTATATTTTTGATAATTAGTTTTCTAATTCTTTCTTTTTTAATTCTTTTCTTTGATAAATTTCGTTCTGATTGGCTGGTTTATTATTTTACTTTTTTATCAGTAATCGGGAATATTTTTATTTTTACTTGGTTTTATCAGGGCATGGAGCGGATGAAGTTTATCACTATATTAAATATTGTGACAAAAACAGCTTCTACTTTATTAATTTTTTGTTTTATAAAACAAGCATCAGATTATTATTTAGTTCCATTGTTTAATTCATTGGGTGCTATTTTAGCCGGAGTAATCAGTTTATTTTTTGTAAAAAAAGTTTTTAATATAAAATTTTATATTCCGGCAAAAGATGATATTATTAATACATTTAAATACAGCAGCCAATTCTTTTTGACAAAAGTTGCGATTGCATTGTATAGACAGACAAATGCATTTGTTTTGGGGTTGGTTATAACAACGACGGCAGTTGCATATTACGTTTCAGCGGATAGAATTTTCTGGGCAGTTTTTGCCTTATACAGTACATTTATCAATGCATTGTTTCCTTATATGTCAAAAAATAAAGATATTGTTTTCTTTAAAAAATTGTTGAAATACTTGATAATTTTTGCTGTCGGCTTTGGTTTGTTTTTAATTGTTGCTGCTAAATATTTAATTATTATTTTCTTTAGTGAAAAGATGCTGCCGTCTGTAAATATTTTAAGAATTTTTGCGATTTCGTTTCCTATGTATGTATTTGTTGATACATTCGGTTTCCCGCTTTTGGGAGCATTCGGTTATGTTAAAGAGACAAATTCCGGCTACGCAATAGGCGGAATATATAATTTCTGCGGTCTGCTACTTTTATATTTATTAAATCATATTACGATATATTCAGTAGCTATTTTGGTTTCTTCAACATATCTTATTATATTTTTACACAGAATATATTATATTCATAAATATAAATTATTGGCTAAACAGGAGAATGAGATATCATGAAAACAATATTTTTGGATTTTGACGGAGTTTTGTTTGATAGTGTAAAAGAAGCATATCTTCTTGCAAGATTTGCTTACTATGGAATTGAACCTCATGTTTCTATATCGGAGAATGTATATAATATTTTTAGAAAGTATAGATACCTTAACACTCACAGTTGGCAGTTCTATTATTTCTTTTTGCTGTTGGAAAATAAAACTACAGACAATTTATTTGAAGCGAATTATTATGAGTTGACCGCTAATCCTAATCTGCAGAAAATTAAAGATTTTGATGAAAAATATGTCTCGGCACGTGAAAATCTTATAAAAAATGATTATGAATTCTGGAATAGCTTGGATGAACCTTATGATTTCTTTTTCAAAGTCAAAGAACTGGCTAAAAATTCTGATTATGAGTTTATAATATTAACTAATAAGAAAAAGCTTCCTGTTCAAAACAGACTTAGCCAATATGGTATAAATAATATAAAATTGTTTGCAAATGAAGATCTTGTGTCATATAATAATAAGGCGGAATTTATTGCAGATTATTTAAAAAACTATTCTATTGCAAATTGTTATTTAATAGAGGACAGTGTTGATAATATCAATACCTGCAAAAAATATCCGCAGATAAAGCCTTTACTTGTAAACTGGGGTTATGTCAATCCAAAAGAAAAGGGATTATCAGAAAAAGAAATTTTAGAAATAATAAAGGGGTAAATAGTGAAAATAGTTTCTTTATTAACAGCACGTGGTAATAACACAATGAAAGATAAAAATATAAGAGAGGTTGCAGGACATCCTTTACTTTATTTTCCGGCTATTGCGGCTAAAAATAGTAAATATATTTCAGATTTTTTTGTCAGTAGCGATGATGAAAAAATATTAGATGTTGCGCACAATATTGGTTATTGTCGGATTAAGCGTCCTTTGGAATTAGCGCAACCTGATTCTCAACATATAGATTGTATTTACCATGCTTTGGAGATGATGAAAAAAAGCTATAATATTATACCTGATATAATGGTAGTTTTATTAGGTAATTCTGCAACTATAAAAACAGAATGGATAGATAACAGTATTAGCTTAATTTTAGATAATAAAGATATTTCTGCAGTTGTCCCAGTTATTCAGGATAATGATCATCATCCTTATAGAGCTAAAAAAATTAATACAAATGGTTTTTTAGAACCGTTTTTTGATTTTAAGGGGCAAAAAGTGTCTACCAACAGACAGGATTTAGAACCAAGTTATTTCCTTTGCCATAATTTTTGGGTGTTAAATTTAAATAAATCAATATATTCTAAAGAGACTGGTCAAGCTCCTTGGAGTTTTATGGGAAATAAAATTAGACCTTATATAGTTGAAGAAAGTTTTGATGTGCATGACGAGAATGACCTTATAAGAACTGAAAAATGGTTATTTGAAAATCGGGGGGGGGGCTAAAAGCCTACTCTGGCAATGATATAAGGAGGGTTGCATGACAATAAAAGCCCTCATCCCGGTTCGCGCCGGCTCACAAAGAGTGAAAAACAAAAATATAAGACCATTTGCAGGCAGCAGCCTGTTGGAGATAAAAATAAAACAAATGCAAAGAATAAAAGAATTAGACGGAGTGATAGTTAATTCAGACAGCGACGAGATGTTGGATATCGCTAAATCTCTTGGCGCGGAAACGTTTAAACGAGATCCTTATTATGCAACAAGTGAAGTAAGTGCAAATCTTTTTTATCAAAATATTGCACAAAATTTTAATGGTGATGTTATTTTATTATCAAATGTTACAAGCCCTATGATAAAAGATGAAACAATTGAAAATCTTATTAAAAAATTCTATGATAATATAAATAAATATGATAGTGTAACTACGGGGACTATAGTTAAAGAATTTTTATGGGAAAATAATAACCCTTTGAATTATGACCCAAGAAATAAACCGAGAAGTCAGGATTTGCCAGAAATAGTATCTCTTAATCATGCAATTGGAATTATGAACAGGGAAACTATGATAGATGCAAAAGATATTGTCGGTTATAATCCTTTGATTATTCCAATTGCTAAAGAAGAAGCAATTGATATTGATAATGAAATAGATTTCGAATTCGCAGAATTTATGTATAAAAAATATAGGATGGATAAATAATGTCAAATATAAAAGTTTTGGATTGTACGTTACGTGATGGAGGTTATATAAATGAATGGAATTTTGGTTTGGAAAAGTCCAGACACATATTAACCTTATTGAACAAATCTAATATAGACTATATTGAAACCGGTTTTTTAACAGAAGAAGCAACTTCGGATTCTAAAACGTTATTTAATTCATTTGATGATATAAGAAAATTTGTACCTTTTGATATTGCTAAAGAAAAGCTTTTCGGAATGATAACTTTCGGAAAATTTCCCATTGAAAAAGTGCCTGATGTTGATAGAGCTATTATTAAAGGAATAAGATTAATTTTTAAGAAAAACCAAAAAGATAAAGCAATGGTTTATTGTAAAAAATTAAAAGCTAAGGGATATAAACTTTTTATTAATCCGACTTTTATTGATCAGTTTTCTGATGAAGAAATTATAGATGTAATTAAAGATATAAATGATATTCACCCTTATGGTATGTCAATAGTTGATTCTATGGGAGTCTTAAAAGAGTCGGATTTATTAAGATTATATTATTTGATTGATCATAATCTTGATAAAGACATTGCCCTGTGTTTCCACTCTCATAACAATTTACAGTTATCTTTTTCAAACGCGCAGTGTTTGATGAAAGTTTGCAAGGACAGAGAATTAATTATAGATTCTACGGTCTTTGGTATGGGCAGAGGCGCCGGAAATCTTTGTACGGAACTTATTACCCAGTATATTAACGATAATTATAACGGAAATTACGATATAATCCCGATTTTGAAAATCGTGGATGAGCAGATAAATCCGATATTCGCTAAAACTCCATGGGGCTATTCTGTCCCATATTATCTTGCCGCAACCAATCACTGCCACCCGAATTATGCAAAATATCTTGTGGACAAACAGACAGTGCCTGTAGAATTTATTAATAACCTTTTGAAATCAATCCCTGATAACAAAAAATCAATATACGATGTCAATTTGATTAAGCAGTTGTATCTGGATAAATTTTCAAATGTTGTTGATGACAGCAGAACTGTCGAATATATGAAAAATCTGCTTACCGGTAAGAAAATTCTTATACTTGCGCCGGGCAAGTCTTTGAAAGAAGAAAAGCAGAAGGTTGACAATTTTATAGAACATGAAAATCCTTTTATAATTTCGTTGAACTTTATTCCTGAACAATATAAAGAAAATCTTGTATTTGTGACGAATATGAAACGTTTCACATCATTGAGCAATTATATGGCACCGCTGGTTGTTTCTTCTAACATTGAAGATATTCCGCCGCAGGCTCTTGTACTTAACTATTCATCATATTTAAATGATTCTAAGATGTTTGATAATGTCGCTTTGATGTTATTGAATCTGTTTATAAAAATAGGAATAAAATCAGTTACAATTGCGGGACTTGACGGTTTTAGCCCTGTAGCTACGGAAAATTATGTTTCTGATGATATGATAAATAACGCTAAAGTCAGTGAATTTGATGAAAGAAACGATATTATGTCAGAGGAAATTTCTAAATTGTCTGAAAAAATTGATATTAATTTTATTACATCTACATTGTATAAGGTAAAACAACCGATTGTCTAATTTTTATTGCGGATTTGGGATGTTTGTAATATAATTATTTTAATAATAAGGAGATTTCATGCAGCAAACAGTTTACATTCCGCAGGATGAGTTAGATGAAGAGCTTACGATTGATTTGAAAAAAATATTTTTTGCACTATGGAGCAGAAAGTTTTTGATTGTAAAAACATTTGCAGTTGTCTTAGTATTATTTATTGCTTTGACATTCATTTTGCCTAAAAAGTATTCTGTTGAATCTGATTTGTATGTAAACAAGGCCAACAATTCTAATATGATGGAAATTAATCCTTATGCCATAGAGGAACTTGGCGCAGGCGGCGGAGTTGCCGCTTTGATGGCAGGGGGCGGCGGTGCTTTAACAAATGAGCTTGAATTGATGCAGTCGCCTTTAGTTATTGATAAAGTTATAAAAGAAAATAATTTAGTATATAAGAAAAAGTTCGGAATTCTTCCTAATAAGAAAGAAGGCGAATATATTTCTACAAAAACCTTTTTAAAGAAAAATATTTCTTTTGAAAATAAAAAGGGGACTAATGTTATAACTATTGAATATAAAAGCAAAGACCCTGAGCTTGCATATAATGTAGTTAATTCTATTATAAATAATTATATAGAGCTTCATAAACAACTTAACAGCGAAAAATCAAAATCTGATAAAGAGATTATTGAAAGGGAATACAACAAAACTAAGCAGGTATTAAATCAAAAAGTTAAAAATGTAAATGGTTTGCCTGAACAGTCTATGGTCAGTACAGGAAACATTTCCGCAATGAGTGCTTTTTCAAAGTCTGCTCAGCAGGCGATGGCAAATATTAAAGGTCAGGTAATTGCCGGTCAGAAATCAAGAATTGAAGTGACTGAACAGGCTGAAAAATTGGCTGCACTTTCTTCAAAACTTGAATGGGCAAAAATGGTTGATGAAATGTCTGATTCTTCAAAGGTGCTGGTGCTTAAAGAACCGCAAAAACTAAGAGATTTTGAATATTCATCACCAAAACTTTTAATTAATATATTGCTTGGAATTGTTTTTGGATTTCTTGCTTCATTACTTGCCGTTATTTTTGCGGAAAATACGGATAAAAAACTTACATATTCCATGCTTGAGGAAAATATTATTTACAATTTGGAAACCGATTTTTCTGATTTGAAGCTGTTTCTTCTGGCTAATCAGGATAAAAAAGTTTCGATTTCAGTGTTTGAAAATATTCCGCAAAATGCTGTTGAGCAATTGCAGATATTTAAAAATGTCAATCTTATTAAAGCTGATATAACCGGCGAATTTGTTCAAAATATTAAAAATTCCGATGAAGTTGTTATTTTGGCAACAATTGGTAAAACAAATTCCAAACTCTATAAGCAGATTAAAACCATGCTTTCAGAGATGAAGAAAAATGTGGCGGTTGAAGTTTTAGTATAAAATTTTATAAATACCTTTTACTTTCCTGACCTTCGACTCCGGCATACAGCTCTACAAATTCTTTAGCGGGGCTTGATTCAATTTTGGTCAGCAAAACTTCTTCAATCTGGAAAAAGCCTACATCACCTGACATTTGAATATCAATTCTGATTGGTTTGTTGTGTCCGTGGTGGATGCCTATTCTGTTTATGGCATTTGCTGAGTATTTATGGATATCACCGACACGCGGTCTTGTATTTATTGCCATAGGGATTCTTGCTCTGCCCTTTGTCATGTCGCAGCCGTCTGCTATTAATAAAATTCCTGCTTCTATAGAGTGAATTTTTTTAGATGACATGTGCCCGACTATAGCTTCTGTTGCAAGTGATTTTATAACAACCCTTTTGTGCAGGTCATCAGGAAAAACATGTTGTAGTGTTCTTTCAATAATCGGCTGAGCTAAAAGTGCCGACATATCTTCATGGCCCTGTCTGCCTATCATCATGCCTAAATCGTGCATAAGGCCTGCAAGAATTACAGCACACATGCTGTCTTCAAAAGTCCCAACTTCTTCTGTTTCAAGTGAAGTTTTGATGTTTGCATCTTTTAAAAGATTTAACATTTTTATAGCATTTCCGGCGACCTGTCTCATATGAACCGGTCCGTGGTCATTATAGCCGAGCCTTTTTATGGAAACATTGTTTGCATAGTCCTGCATTTCCTGCAATTCTTCATCTGCAAACAGATAATTAACCAATTTTGTGCAATCCGGAAGATCTTCCAGTCTTTTTAAAATTTTTGATTCAAGCGAAACTTCTTTAATTGATTTCATAAATATTCACAATCTTTCTATTTACATAATAATGAAATAAATTTATAAAATCAAGATTTTAAATAAATATATGTGTAAAGGGTCGCATGGTGCGAGTTAACAGGTCAAATAGTTTGATTATTCTGCCCAATGGATGATTTTTTTATATCAGATTTTATGCTGTAAAAAACATTTTAAAAAAGGTGTATATAAACAATGAGCTTTTATTTTTTGAACATGCTTTAGCCAGTAAAATTAATAGAAGTAATAAAATTAAATCTGCAGGGAAAAGTGTAACTTTTGCCCATGGTCATAAGTTGGTATGTCAAAGTTTACAGGATCAATAAATGTAAAAGTCTGTAGGTTGGGGGGGATCCAACATACTTGATTTTTAAGAAAAAGATGAAAAACTTGTAAGAGTAGGGTATCCTTTAGTGGGATCTATTGAAGAATTATTTATGAAACCTAAATTTGTTGAAGAAAACGAGTTTAAACCTTATGGATTTTAAAGTAATGCACTTGGGTTATTTGTATGCCAGAAAGTGTTTATCAAAATCAATGGTGGAAAAATATTAATCGTAGCATAACTGTCGAAGATATTGAAAAATTTGCACTTGATGTAGAGGCTTAACCTGTATAGTTCTACAATAATATTTTTATGCTATAATGCATACATTAAAAAGTAATGCATAGGTAACTTAGAGGATATATTAATGCAGGTATCACCGATTACTAATAATCAGAATACAAGTTTTAATGCAAAACTGGAGGTTATTGGAGGTACATTATTATAAGATCCTGAAACAAGTTCAGGATGACATTTTAAGATTTGATTTCCTACCTAATCGGACTAAAAAATACAGAAATGTCTGGTTTAATACAATAATGTTTAAAAGCAAACTGGACTTTAAAATACAACTAAATACAATTATTACTATAAATAAACAGTCAGTTTGATTATTTTTGACATAGAGTCTGAGTATTACAATATTGAACAAATATCTTGATAAGTCGTTAAAATTCTCAATATTCTCAACATTTTGTTATCAATGATTCTATAAATAATCAAATAATTCTTTTTAACAATATAAAATTTTACATCCAAATATGTAAAATCTTCTCTTGATTTACCAAGATAAGGATGCATGCACAAAGTTTTAAATGTTTTGTAAAATAATTTTATAAATTTTGTTGCAGCAGTTTTATTGTCTTTGGCAATATAATCCGAAATTATTTCAATGTCATTATATGCTTTACTTGTAATTTCAAGTTCTAAATCATTCATATTTTTTAATCAAATTTTCCATAGCCGAATGTCCGTCTAAAATTACGGTATCGTTCCAGCCTTCTTCAATCTCTTTATTCAACTGCGCAATTCTTTCTTGAGATATTTTATCCTTGGAAGCCATCATTCTTAAAGCCTCTCTGATAACTTCGCTGACGGAATTATAAAGTCCGGATGCAACTTTATCCTGTACAAATTTTTCTAATGTTGGTGTTAAAGATATGTTCATAAAATACCTCAATTATGATAATATATATCTATATAATAACAAAGATTGTTATAAATTTCAATTGTATAAATAAATTTTGTAACAATTAGGCAAATTTCGAGAAGAAAAATACTTTATATAAATAAGGGAAAAAATGAAAATAATTTCAAGATTACTTAAGTTACCAAGTGGTATTACTGTTAGACAGTATTTTAACACAACTGAAAGACAAACATCTAACTTAGTTCATACTAATAATGGTGTTCCAAAGATTACAATTAAACCAGAGGAAACACACAGGATAACTATTAAGGCAAAAACTGTTCAAAGTATGCCTCCTGTGAAAGAAGTAACTGGAGCAGATATATTGGCAGAACAAAATAAAGCATTGATGACTAATCCAGATACAAGAATATCTAGTAGACTTACAATTAAAGATAAAGGTGGAAGAAATCCATTATATTCTGAATTTGACAGGTTAATGAATAGTGGAAGATTGAATATTGAAAAAGCACAAGAAATAGAAAGACTTTTCTTTGAAAATACTGGTATAAAGCTATATTGTCCAAGTAATAGTGTAGAAGGAGCATTTTCTTCTTCCGTAATAAGGATAATGGAATCTGTTTCGAATGGAACTTTTCCAAAAGAAATTAAGCATATTCTTATAGGTCACGGTATAGGTTCATCATTAAATCCTAGAGGTTGGCAAATGAGTGGGACAAGCGTAAAAGATGGCAAAGTTATTGAAATATATGATTTTATTAATAATTTAAAGCTTCCTAAAAATGAACCTGTTTTAGTATTATGTTGTGAAGACGGAATAAAATCCGTAACGAATAAACCAGGTATAGGAATGAAAGTAGATTTAAGCTTATCAAATTTAGGAGAGTTTGATAGTCGCTATCATGCATTAATGGGACCAGGGAAAATAGTCCGTTCTGGAGAAAATAAAATCTGTGGTCACTTTACATTAATTGATAAAAATAAGGGTGGCGGACTTGTTTACTATGATTAGTAAAATATTCAAATTGGACTATGAAATTTGCTTGTGTAAAAAAATCCCAACCGTTGAAAAAAGTTCCGACCTCATTTTAAATTTTTCTGAAAATTTGCGGAACTGGACTATTCCGAAATAATCAAATTATCCGTACAGTTCAAAAACGGTGCGTATTTCACTGAAATTTTGCAAATCTCAATCTATCCGTACAAATCAAACTGGACAAAAAAATACAATTACTAAACAAGACCTGCTTTAGCAGGTCTTGTTTATTCTGGGGCGGAAGGATTCGAACCTCCGAATGCCTGGACCAAAACCAGGTGCCTTACCACTTGGCGACGCCCCAATGCGTTACGTTTTCTATTTTATTTGCTGAAACTTTATTGTCAAGATTTTATTTGTCTGAAAGGACTGCTTTCGGCTGCCTTAACCACTTCTGTATCAGGCGGTATAAGTGATTTAAATACATCCAAAATATTTATTTCACTTTCAAAATGTCCGATATCGAACAGAACAATAGGGCTTTCCACTGCTGTATGAAATTTTAAATCGCCTGTAACAAAAGCGTCACAATTATTTTCAACAGCTTCATTTATAAATTCCGAACCGCTTCCGGCACAAAAGGCTATACGTTTTATTGATTTTACACCCTTATTATTCACAAAACGCAGATTTCGCGACAACTTTGAAAACCTGTGGATAAGCTCGTTAACAGTTGTTTCGTATTCAATAATTCTTAAAAAATCCCCGCAGAAACTCCCTTTGGGCAAACCGATAGTTGCTATCAATTTATCTGTTGTACCGCCTTGAGCTTTATCCATATTTGTGTGAGCGCAGTAAATATCAATATTATTGTAATTCATCGGAACAAATAACAACGGGTGATGGGAAATTATCATATCACAATTTTGCTCTTTTGCCTGCTTTACAACATTATCAGTTATTGTCAGTGCTAGCATAATTTTTTTTACATTGTGTCTGTCTGTTTCAATAATCCATCCGGAACAATCCCAAGCTTCTGCACTTTGAGGTGCTGCAAATTCTTCTATTTTTTTGATAATTTCATATTTATCCATAAATTACCTTAAAAATTTGTCCGGCAATTGTTTTTTTGTCGGCACGTTCAAGTTTTTTAATCCCGCCTTTTTTGTCTAAAATTGTAACTTCATTATAATCGCTTGAAAAGCCTATATCTTTCCGCGAAATATCATTGGCAATCAAAAAATCACAGCCTTTTTTACGAATTTTTTCTTTTGCATTTTCAAGCAAATTCTCGCTTTCCGCACAAAAACCTACAATCAGAGGGCCGCAGGGCAGCAAGTCGGGTGGTAGGGTATTTTTTCTGTCACATAATTCTTTTAAAATATCCGGATTTTTGACAAGTGTAAGTGAAATTTCATTATCTGATGTTTTTTTCATTTTTTTGGGAGAAATTTGTTTTACTCTGTAATCAGCAACGGCTGCCGCCATTATAATGCAATCCGAATTTTTAAATTCAGTTTCTACGGCAGTTTTCATGTCAATAGCTGATTTGACTTTTATAACATTATATTTCCTGAAAACATCTTTTGTTGTAATCAGTGTGACATCGGCTCCGAGATTTTTTGCGGTATCAGCCAGTGCAAGTCCCATTTTGCCTGATGAATAGTTTGAAATATATCTGACAGGATCAATATCTTCAATTGTTCCGCCTGATGTTATAACAATTTTTTTGCCGTTTAAAGGTTTATATTTAAGAAGTTCTACTGTTTTGTCAAAAATTTTATCAAGGCTGCATAATCTTCCCTTGCCTTCGTAGCCGCAGGCAAGATATCCGCTCTCAGGCTCCAGAATTTCGTAATGAAGTTTATTTAAATTTTCCTGCAAAATAGGATTTTTCCACATGTTGCAGTTCATAGCAGGTGCAATAATAACAGGTTTTGTAAAAGCGCAGGCAATTGAGGTTAAAAGATTATCACAAACTCCGCCTGCAATTTTAGAAATAGTATTCGCCGTAGCAGGTGCAATAACCATAATATCAGCCCTGTCAGCATACGATATGTGTTCTGGATTGAAATCTTTTACATCAAATTCTTCAACAGCTACAGGATTTTTACTCAAATTTTGAAGGGTAAGTTTAGTTACAAAATTCAAAGCATTCGGTGTACAGACAACAAGAACCTCCGCGTTTGCACGTTTATACATTCTGATAAGTTCACAAACCTTATAAGCGGCAATCCCGCCTGTTATCCCTAAAAGAACAGTTTTCCCGCTAAGCATTTTTCTGTTCTCCGGATATTATTTTTTCTAACTCGCAAACAGCGTTTTCCAAATTATCGTTTATAATTTTATAATCAAAATTTTCAGCGCGTTTTAATTCTTCCTTTACCTCTTTGAGCCGTTTTTGAATTGTTTCTTCATCTTCTGTATGGCGGCCTCTGAGGCGGTTTTCCAGAGCTTCAAGAGAAGGCGGACAGATAAATATTAAAACAGCGTCAGACATCTGTTTTTTTACCTTTAAAGCACCCTGAGTATCAATTTCAAGAATTATATTTTTCCCTTCTTTTAAACATTGATTAATAAACTTCTTTTTTGTTCCGTAAAAATTCCCCGCAAATTCTGCCCATTCTAGAAATTTATCGTTATTTATGCAATTTTTAAAATCATCTTTTGTCATAAAAAAATAATTAACCCCGTCAACTTCTCCTTCACGCGGAGCCCTTGTTGTACAGGAAATTGACAGCATAAAATCAGGGTTCTTGTCCAAGAACTTTTTTAAAACAGTGCCTTTCCCGACACCGGATGATCCTGATACTACAAATAATTTTTTGTTCATTAAAAATATTATACAATAAAAAAATTACATGTTAAGGTAAATGTTTAAAATAATCAGACTCTGTCAAAGCTTTATAAGTACATCCAAAACCGTTTGTGGACTGATTTCCTATTGGGCTGCAATAACCTTGGTTAATTTCAATATCATATTTAGTTCCAGGAGCACCGCTTGGCACAATCTTATTGTCCAAGATTTGAAAAGAAAATAAATCTTGTCCCAGAGCATTTGGGCCTTTTTCAAAACCGTTAATATCAGCTGCGATGAAAAGGTGGCCAACATGGAGGTTTTCAACCATAATAAAAGTTCCGTCTTCTAAGATTAACTGCCCGTCGTCAAATAGTGTATAAGTTATATTACTAGTCCTGGTAAAATTTTTATAATTGTTAAGAGTGTAATCATCTGAATTTATTTCAGAACACTCCCTATTTCCACAATCTTTTAATACTTTTACATACTTTTTTAAATCCTTAACAAATGAACCTTGATCGGGGTAGCTTTCCGAAGTAACCGGCATACCGCTATCTGCATAAATCATATTTACAGCCTGCAGCAAGGTAGAATATGTTTTATTTAACTGGGCTCTTAACTGAACGCTTTTATGATTATTTATAAGTGTAGGAATAGTTATTGCTGCAACAACTCCGATTATACCTAATGTAATCAAAACTTCAGCTAATGTAAACCCTTCTATTTTCATATTTACCTCATTATTGTTAATTATTTAATTTGTATATTAATTAAATTATTATATTAAGAATTATAATATAATATTTCTACTTGTTTTGTCAAGTTTCAATATAATTACATTATGGAGAATATAATAAGGGCAAAAATCAAATATCTTCT
>CASFPN010000039.1 GCA_949296425.1 uncultured bacterium | reverse complement strand
TATTTGATTATTAAGACCTTGTATAATATAATAATCAAGCGCGCAGGTGTAGTTTAATGGTAGAGCATCAGCCTTCCAAGCTGATTACGCGGGTTCGATTCCCGTCACCTGCTCCAAACACGATAACTATCGCATTATTTAACTCTTGGGGAGCAATTTGGGGAGCATTTGGGGAGCAAAGGCAAAATGAAACCCAACGAAATATAGCGAAAAATAATAAAATAAAACTGGTCAATCTAAGACCAGTTTTTTAACAGTGTATAAGTGTTGAAGTTCTAAATTTGGTTCATTATTCCTTGACCAACTTTAGGGAACAAGTGCGAATAAGTATCAAGAGTTTGCTGCGTTGAGGCGTGTCTTAAGTGCTTACTTACATAAAGTGGTAAAACGCCAGCGTTAATCATCCTTGAAGCCATTGAATGTCTTAATGAGTGAAATTTAATGTGAGGCAAATTAGCCATTTTGATATGCTTATCCATTATTCTTTTTGTTGACGTGCGTGAAGTATGTCTTATAAAAAACATATAATCGCTATCAAAAGGATTGTTGTAAGATTTTCTATATTCTAATAGTTCGTCAGCGATTTTATCAGGTATTTCAACATCGTCTATACTAGCCTTATTTTTGGTGGTTGATATTTTTCCATTTTTATCAATGGTTTTATTTACATTTAGAGTCTTCTTTTCGTAATTAAAATCTTCCCATTTTAGAGCAAGGATTTCTCCAATTCTAAAAGCGCCCCAATATGCAACTTCAAAAAACATTTTCCATTTTTGGTCTTCCTTATCAAATGTTGCAATAAATTGGTCGAATTGCTCTGGCGTCCAAAACATTAATTTTTCTGTTTTAACTTTTACAACTTTGTCGTGTTTTAAAAGCAATTTGCCTTTGTTATATGAATTTGCACTTATTAAGTCTAATTGAAAAGCTTGATCATAAAGTTCTCTTAACAAAGTTATTGATATATTAAGACGCTTTGTAGTCACGTTTTTTGTTTTACAAAGGTCTTTTATTTTACCAACTAGAGACAACATATTGGATGGCTCAAATATTGCTTCAAGCGAAAGTGACTTGTCTAAACAAGGGAAAATATAATTTTTAAAAACAAGTTTGTTGCCGTAGTTTGTGCTATCTTTTTTTGTTAGTTCACATTGTCTGAAATATATATCTACGAGATTTTCAAAAGTGTCTTTTTTCTTGTGATAACCCTTGAGAATTTTTTCTTTGTCTTTTTCAATTTCATCAAGTTCAATTTGCTGAACAACTCTTTTTCTTGTCCGCTCAGTATTTCTTATTTTTCTTGATTTTATTTCGCCTGTAGGCAAAGTTAACCTATAAGAAATGTAATAAAGCTTACGTGAACTATCATAACAAATTGCCATATTTTTCTCCTTTCTCTTGTGTTAAAATAAAAATGGTTTTGAAAAATGTAGTCATTTTTTGAAACTCCTTTACTATTTTGGTGCTCGCTTTGGTCGGTGGGGCACCTTTTTATTTAGTTTTATAGCCTGATAATAAGAAACTTCCTATAGCACCTAAGACACCAATCACTATACCTATGACTAATATAGCTATGCCTGCTCCCAATGAAGTATTACTTGCGATTAAAATACTTCCAATTACAGCAAGAACTAATCCAATAAAGAACATCACTTCACAGAAAGTTTTCTGTTTTTTTATTTCTTGCCTAGCTGACTCTATATAAGCTTGCTTGCGCCAATCGATATTATTCTGAAATAAAGATGAATGTCGGTTATGTATAATTCTAAATTTTTTATCATTAATTTTTTCAAACCCAATTTCTTCTAAATTATGTTTATCGCATAAATTGTTGATAACTTTGTGCATGACTTTGTTTTTTATAAAATCTAGATTTCTATTATCGCCAATTTTTTCATAACCTTGTTGGATGTAATCGAAAACGCCATCAGTTTCACAACGCAATTTTATATCTTCAAGTGTTATGTAGGTTTCATTATAACTCATAAGGCTAATTGCAAGAATAGTAGTCGCCATAGAAATTGAGAAAGGTAATAATAGAAAAGCGTCCTCTTCAATAAGCATATAGCCTTTAAGGATTGCGTCGTTAAAAAAGTTTAATATATCTATACTTGTAAAATTTTTAAGTAATTTAACGTCATCGACATCGGGTATTTTGCATTCATCATAATTGGGGACAACTTTGCTCAATTCGTAGTTCTCCGAATCTATTTCTTGGCGTAGCCTTTGAATACCGTCGTTAGTTAAATATTTGATGTAATCAAACATTAATTCACACTTATCTTTTAGTGGTCTTTCACCAAAAACTTCGTCGCCTTCCATAGTTAGTAATAGTGTGAACATAATTTTATATATATTCCACATTCTGATTCTTTCATCCCTATTAGGATTATTTAGCGTCTCAGTTATCATACGTTACTCCTTTTCATTTAATATAAATGTATCTATGAATTTATTTATATAATTGATTTTATTAATATCTTTTATAGTATTAATTTTGTTTTCTAGCTGTTTTCTGGCAAGAATAATTTCAGCCGATTCAATTTTTGGAGAACCAGTGCCAAGTAATAATTCAATAGGTAAGTAAAGTGTCTGTGATAATAAAAATAAATGGCTACGTTTAACTTTCTCAATATTACCAGTTTCCCATCGGCTAACAGTTGATTTTGAGACACCAAGACAATTCGCAACTTGATTAACAGTCATTTTTAATTCTTCTCTTCTGGTTCTTAATAGTAAGCCAATTTCTTTGTTTGTCATAAGCATTCCTTTCAAAACAATAATAACATTTTTTTCAATTAGTGCAACAAAATTTAACATTTTTTAAATTTTTCGTTGCATAACGGGAATAATCTTTTATAATAATTGTAGTTGCTTAATGCAACGGAAGGGAGAAATATGGATTACGTATTTAAAGAAAACGACTTTAACGCATTATTAGCAAAATACGGGCTAAATAAAGTAAAATTCTGCGAAATAATGCATATGAGTATGCCTACATTGCGTTCGAGACTCGAAAACAATGGTAATTTTAGTCGCAACGAGATAATAAAGATGTTTGAAGTTTTTAGCGAAAAAGAAGTTATTGATCTTTTGTTTGCAAGTTAGGTTGCGTAAAGGAACAAATTTAAAATATGACTAATATATCTTTATTATTTAAGCCAACTTATGACTACAAGGATGTATGCCAAATTGTGGGGTGCAAGACGACAAAAGCTTATCAAGTAATGAAAATATGCAGGAAGCAATATGGTGGAGCGATAAAGTACGAGCCACGTCTCATTACTAGCGATTCGCTTTATCTCTATCTTGGTACAACAAGAGAAAGAGAAATCCAACTCTATGAAAACTTACAAAAAAATTAAGTTTAAAAGCCGTGAAGAGTGGCTAAAGACTGGAAGAAAGTTTGGTGGAAGTTCAGCAGCTGCAATTATTGGCGTATCTCATCGGAACAAGAAAATTGACATTTGGTACAAGTTTAAAACAGGCAAAGTAGACGAAAGTAAAGCAACGGAAAATCAAACTTATGGGACACTTGCTGAAGCACCTATTAGAGAGATTGTAAAACTTAATCTTGCTAGAGAAGGTGTGAAAGTAAAAAGCCCAAAAGGAATTGAAATGTACGTTGACAAAACTTACCCATTTCTAACTGCAACGCTTGATGGAGTGCTAGAAGTAGAAAATGAAGAACTTAATAAGCGTGGTATGAAAGGAAAGTTTATTCTCGAAATAAAAACCCATGATTTAAAAGGAAAGGAGGATGAAGCCTTATGGAATGGAAGGTTGCCTCAAGAGTATCTAACTCAAGTATTACATTACTTAATGGTAATGAATGACTTTAATGGGGCAGTGCTCGTAGCAAAGTTAAATCACTATGCTTACGAACATGATAATCGGTTATTTCAAGGGGAAGAATTTAGATATTACTACATTTATAGAGAAGAATTTGAACAAACAATTAACAAATTAAAACTAGCTGAAATTGCTTTTTATGAAAGATATATAAAGGGCAATGAGATACCAGCATTTTAAAAAAGGAGTTTCAAAAAATGGAAGAAATTAATAGCAAATTAGAAAATGGCGTACTTGTAATTGATAACTTTGAAGCAGTTAAAAATAACGTTTTAGAGTTCATTAACGAGCCAAAATTTAATGTCGAGATTTTATCTGACCTAGACTACAAAGACTTAAAGCAAGCACGTACTGAAATTAACAAACGTCAAAAAGAGATAACAGACGGAAGAATTAAAATTACAAAGGCTTTTTGTGGCGAATTTGAGGCAAAATGCAAAGAAATTGAAAAGATTTTAAAAGACAAATCAGCTGAAATTGGCGATAAATTAAAGGCTTATAAAGAAGCAAAAGAGCCTGAAAATAAAATGAAAATTTATACCATAGAAGTCAAGACAGCGGACATTAATTTAATCGCAAAAATTAAGACACTTTGTGAAAAAGCAAATTGCGAAATTAACTTTAAGGAGGAATAGTAAATGGCACAACAAAAATTTAGTGTAGCAATTAGAAGCGACGCATATAAAAACTTAATTAATCAAACTTTAGGCAATCCAGAAATTGCAAGAAACTTCGTAGCAAACATTACAACCGCAGTTAGTAATAATCCTGCACTTCAAAAATGCGACGCTGGATCAATTATCTCGGCTGGTTTAATGGCTGAAAGTTTAAAGCTTTCTTTAAGCAATTCACTTGGTTATTGCTATCTTATTCCTTATGGCGATAAAGCACAATTCCAAGTAGGTTATAAGGGCTTTATTCAACTGGCTGAAAGAACAGGTCAATATCAAAAAATTGGAACCAATGAAGTTCGTGAAGGCGAATATAAAGGTAGAGATAGATTTGGCGAACCTATCATTGAATGGTCTGACGATGAAGATAAACCAGTAGTTGGTTATGAAGCATACATGCTTTTAAATAACGGCTTTGAAAAAAGAATTTATTGGACAAAAGAAAAATGCGAAAAGCACGGCAAGAGATATTCAAAATCTTATAACAAATTATGGACTACTGACTTTGATACAATGGCTCAAAAAACAGTTTTAAAGCACCTTATTTCTAAATGGGGAGTTATGTCAATTGAACTTCAAAAAGCACTACAAAGCGACCAAGCAGTTATCAAAGAAGATGGTAGTTTTGATTACGTTGATAATCCAGAAAACGAAAGCGAAAACACCGCAAACCTCAAATCAAATGTCGAAAACACACTTGAAATTGGCGACAACTTTGGTTTTCCAGAAGGCACAAAATTATGATAGTTAGAGAAACCAAAACTATTGATAGCAAAATGCGTGTTTCACTTCCTAAAAACGCGGGAATTAAGCCTGGCGATGTAGTTTATTTCGAGACTACAAGAAGCGGAAACATAATCATTAAGAAAGTTGAGAATAAAGAAAATGGGAAAGAGAAGAATGTTCTCTAAAGATATAGTTAGGAGCGATTCATTTTTAGACCTTCCTTTAAGCTCACAAGCACTCTATTTTCAACTAGGAATGGAGACAGACGACAGAGGCTACATTCCTAATGGCAAAGCAATAATTCGTTTGATAGGTGCTAGTAAGGGCGATTTAGAGCTACTTATTCAAAAGCGATTCATATTACTTAGAGGTGAAACTCTTTTACTGCAAAAGCACTTTAGAATGAATAACTTAATTCAAAGCGATAGGTTTCACGAGACAAACTATGTAGATGATTTAAATAGTTTATTTTTCGATAAAAATGGAGCATATACGGAAAAAGAAACGGCAAAAAAAGTCTTGGATACAAAATGTATACAAAATGGATACAAAATGGATACCGAAGATAAGATAAGTAAAGATAAGTTAAGTAAAGTTAAGATAAGTAAAGATAAGTTAAAAGAGATAGAACTAGATAAAACTAGATATAAGCATTTTGACAAATGCGAACAACTTGTCGATAAACTTATTTCTTCAGCTTACATAACCGAAAATGATTTGGAACTCGAAGATTACTACAACTATTTCGATAACTTATTAGAGTTTGTTTCACCTGTAGATTTAAAAGTAAAAGTTGATTATTTCATAAATCAAACAACAACTCTAAAAGCGAATAATGGCGATCTGTATAGAGAGTTAACCGAATCAATCAAAAACGTTAGTAATAAATTTCTTTACTTTAAAACAGCAATAGATAGGGCATTACAAAATTAGGAGGTTTAAAAAATGACTTATTCAAACAAAGAACTTTTAGACAAAGTTGTCGAAGTTATCGACCAAAATGAAAAACAAGCAAGATTATTATTAGTGCTTACTAGATTAATCTTAAAGTCGTTATCTGCGAAAACTTTAGAAAACGTGAGAACGAAACTTGCAACCGAAAATATTTTCTGTTTAAGAGTTGAAGATTTCGGAAGCGACTTAAATCAATGGCTCGACAAAGGTTTAACATTTGACGACATCATTGGACTTCTTTCTAGGGAGTTAGGGAACTATGTTAACGTCTCGACAAAAAGCGACCTATGAATTAATTAAAAAAAACTCACTTGAAGGGAAAATCACATCGCAACGCCAATTGTATGAAAATTACCCTATCAGTGAGCATAAAGATGGTTATGTTTGGAATGATAGTCCAAACACACACGATAATTGTAGTCGAATTTGGAGCGATATTGTAGCAATTAATTTCAGTGAAGAAGTTGATCAAATAATTGTCGCAAAAAATTTCACTTATAAAATCGCAAAAGACAAACAAGAAGCAGAACAGTTCGCAAATTATTACTTAAGGGGCGGCTTACGAAAACTTAAAAGATACTGGCAAATAGTCAAGAAAATCAAATTAGATGGTCAAGGGGCTTTTTTACCAGATATTCGATTTATTGAAGCATATTTAGGAGGAGACAAATAATGACAAAAAAAGAGAAAGCTTTAGCAGAGAAAAGCAAAAAAGTAGCTAACGACCTTTTAATCGAGGCGATTAAAGAGATACCAAAGACAGAAAAAATTGAGGAAGCAATTTTAAAGTATGCACAAATTGTTGGCATGGGTGTGAATGCTGCAATCCTAGATATAGTTACTCAGACAGCATTCTTATTCGCCCAAACAAACGCAAAAAATAAGCAATGAACAACTTTTGTTTTAATGGAGTTGTAAGAGATAACCCTGAGAAATTAACAATAAGCGGGAAAGAGTACATAGCGTTTGTTTTATCACAAAGCGACGACCATACGCTTGTTCCTTTCTTCGCTACAGGGAAAGTTGCTGACAAATTAATGCGTATAGCAAGAATTGGTAATTCTATTGAAGTTCAAGGAAAGTTTGTTTCTGAGCTGAAATACTACGAAGACAAAGCGTTTATAAGGCTTTACTTAGTAGTTGAAAAAGCGAGCAAGATTAATTCACCTAGAATTGAATTTACCGAAAACGTTGTCCTTGAGAAATTGCTTTCTTTATATGACACGGAAGACTTGCTAAAAGAGTTTAGAAAGAAAGGGAAGAAAGATGATAAATAGCGTAGTTTTAGAGGGCTTTATTGTAGATGGGTACGAAAAAAAGACTATCAATAAAGATAGAATTTCACTTACATTCACGCTCATTGTATATAACGAAGCCTACGAAAATATGAAAAGTAAATATAATCGAATCGAATGTTTGGCAATAGGAAAAATCGCAGACTTCTTTTTAGACAATGCGAAAAAAATCATAAAAAACAAAGTAGCGATTATTGGCTCATTAAAAAGCAGACCTGATGGAAATTTATACGTCAAAGTTAGTGAAATCGGGCTTCAACAAGGCGAAATTACTTTAGTTAATGCTAGAAGGATTGCTGTTAATACAAAGGACGAACCAGAAGATATTTCTACAACAGATGAAAGGGTGCCTTATTAATGAGTGAAATTACATTAGCAGAAGTAAGAAATGCATTTATTTATCTTACAGTAATGACCGCTATTACATTTGAGTTGACCAAAGCAAATTCAAATGCTGAAACGACATTAGTTTTGATAAATAGGCTTGAACTCGATTCAAAGAAGAAGAGAGAGTATTTCTCTGAACTTCATATGAGTTGTAAGAAAAGCTTAGAAAATTTAAAAAATGAATTACTTGGAATTGCGGGAACCTTTGGCGAAACCGAGTCTAAAGTTTTTATGAAATTGCTCATGGAAAAGAAAGATAGCATTTCAATCGCAAAAGACCTCAACCTTTCTGAAGAGTATGTGAGACATGTTGTTGCGAGCGTAAAGAAAAAAGCTTCACAAATGTTTAACGAACACTATGAGGTTGAAACATTAAATAAATTATTTAAAGACATAAAGGAGATTCAAAATGGTGATAACAGTAAGTGAAAGGGAAGTTGGAATCATTATGGCGTCATTAAATGGAACAAAGTTTAGTGATTATACTACCGAAAAAGAGAAAAAAGTTCTTTTATCTAGGTTAATTGATGAGAAAAGAAAGATTGACGAGTCAAGGGGGATGGCAAATTGAAATTCAACGATCTAAAAAAACAAGGCTTCAGTATTCGTGGAAATCGTGCAAATAAGTTTATGAAATGCAAAGACGATAATTCATACATTGACATTACTTATATTTACGAATTTGGCGAAGTAAAAATGAACCTTGAATTTAACAATTACCCAGTCGATAAAAACGGCTTCTTATCAATGCTAGACACGATTATGGATGAAAAAATTACGTGGCTAGGAAATGATAGCAAAGAAGAGTTTGAAAGACTAGAAAAGGAAATTGAAAAATGACAAGTAAAAAACAAGTCGCTCATTTAGATTTTGAGAAGATGAGTAAGGAAGAAATCATAGAGGCGTTAGAACTGTTCGACTTTATCTGCTCACATGCCTTAATGAAATTATCTGATTATGGCGAACTCGGATTTATGAGTAGAGATAATCCAACAAAACACCATATTACAGTCGATTTCAATGTTTGGCTTAATACATCTTGCTTCAAAAGAGGTAAGAAAGAACTTGAACATATCGAAAAAGTTGAGCGATTTATCAAGTTTATTAATGAGCATGCTTATAGAATTGAGCCATTAAGCGACGAAGAATTTAGAAAGGTCTTAATGCCAATTGTTGAAAAGTTAAAGGTAATGGAAGATGGAAAAGATAATTAAAAAAGCAGAAGAAGTTTGCAAAACAATTTCAAAGAGTTTAGAAGAAGCTGACTACAATAACTTTTGCATTGACTTTGCTATCAGAACTTGGGAGGGAGGGAAATTCGACAGAATTAAATTTTTCGATAGCAAAGGCGTCTACGAAATTGACGGAGGTAAGTATCTTGTTGAAATTACACATATGGGGAATTGTGCATTTGCATATTTTGGGGAACAAAGTATAGAAGATTTCGCATTAAATAGAAAAGCAATAAAAAGTATTTTTGAACTATGCGAAGCTGTTGATGAATATCTTAAAGATAGTGAGGAAGAGGAAAATGGACAAGATTAATGAAGTATCAATATATCTTCTTGAGCGTGGTTGGTATGGACAAATTGATAGACAACGGAGTGATGAAACAGACTTAATTAGCTTTGGAAATTTAGACATTAAAACTTTCAAGATTGAAATGGAAGTTGTTAAAAAAACAAAAGGAATAACCAAAGTTTCAATTGGTATTTATGGCTTCGATAGAAATCGCCTAGAGGAAGTTTACAATCGAGTTGAATTAGAAGACTTTATTGAAAGTTTAAATGTTGTCAAAAAGGCACTAGATAAACTAGAAAATGAACTCGTTAAACCTATGTGCGAGAAATTCAATTTGCCTTTTGTAAACGAAGAAAGTTTTTATGATAAATACGGCTATTTGGACGTAAGAGAATTAGAGGAGTGGCTAAAGAAATGAAATTACATGAATTAAAAATTAAACACGAATATCTTATTGAAGTAGATATGGGAAGAAAAACATTCGAATTGAGAAAGAATGATAGAGATTATCAAGTTGGAGATTTAATAAGATTTATTGATATAAAACAAAGTAATAGTGGTAATTGCGATTGTGATATTTATATAGATAAAGACACTTTATACAAAATCACATATATCTTAAAAAACGTAGAAGAATACGGACTTGATAAAGATTATTGTATTTTAGCGATAAAGAAATTGGAGATTAGATAATATGAAATTTGAAGAAGTTTTGCCAGCGTTAAGAGAAGGCAAAAAGATAAGAAGAAAAAGTTGGGGAAGAGTGCGCTCTTTTATTATTATCAAAGACGACTCTCTTGTCGATGACTATCGTTGTAATGTTGTTATCTATGCTTATGATTTAGAAGCAGATGATTGGGAAATTGTTAAAAAGAAAGTTAAATTAAGAGATTTAACCGAAGAACAATTTAAGAAATATTGCAAGAGTTTTACAGGAAATGGTAATTATGGAAGAGATTGTGATAAGTGTGTTTTCCATAATGTTAGTTGTACCCTCTTTTATGATAGTTACTGGATTAAACATAAAGACCTATATAGCGACAAATTTTTAGACCAAGAAGTTGAGGTAGAAGAATGACTAAAGCAGAATATTTAGAAAGCATAGGTTATATACGAAGACTAGACCCAGACACTCTGACTTATGAATATGAAAAATCGTTTGATAATGGAATTATGATAATCGATATTCAATTTGACGATTTTATGATTGAGCTTGATTGCATATGGACTCAAGAACAAATAGATCACTTACAAATTGCTTTCAATAACGTAAGAAGAGATTTTGAAGAAATGCAAAAATATGATTAATTGTTGGAATATTGAAAAGTATAGCCGAACAGAAAAAGCGATTTTTGGAACAATACATTCTTATTCAAGGCTATATGAAACCATTAATAACAACTCGATTTTATACTCGGAAGAAAACATTCGCCAAAAGGTCGTCCATTATGAAAAACGGCTAAAGCGAATAATAGGCGATGAAAGAAAGCAAAGTTATATAGATAATTTTATTAGGGAAAATTATTTAAAATTGACCGAAGCTGAAATGGTCGAAAAAATCAAAGAAATAATAAATCAAATTTAGGAGGATATATGTTAAATAAATTTTTTGCAATAGGTAGATTATGTAAAGAAAATGAATTAAAAGCATTATCAAACGGGACTTTTGTGCTTGAGAATGATCTCGCTTTTGACTCGCCTACAAAGGACGAAAATGGTAAGTTTTCTTCTAATTTTATCAGAGTAACTTTCTATGGAAAAGGAGCAGAAAACGTTGCAAAATTCACTGATAAAGGAAGTTTAATTCAAATAGAAGGGCATTTAAGACAAAAAATCTATGTTACATCTGATGGCAAAAAAGTAAGTTATTACTGCTGTGTTGTGAATAGTTATTCGTTCATAGATGGCAAAAAAGATTTAAGACAAGTAAAAAAAGAGAACACGTATCACGAGCCAACTATGGAAGAACTTAATGCTATTCCTGTTGCTGATGAAGATTTACCATTTTAGGAGCCTTGAGTATGGAAGATTATGAAATTATTTTTAACGACAACGAACCTGAAATTAAAGTGAGTATTGATAAAACTTATTCAATGCGTGATTTCAAAAAAATGTATATGAAAATTCTTGATGAAATTCATCGAGAGCAATACGAAAGGGACAAAAGAAAATGAGTTTTAATTCTAAAAATAGGTATCATCCAGAAGGTAAAAAAACCTACTTCATAAATGGTCAAAAATTCTATAACTCTAAAGGTCAAAGAGATGGCAAACAAAAAGCAATAGATTATTGTCTTGCTAATTTTCTAAATAGCAACGATATTATCACGTTTGACAGCGATTTAGAGTGCAACCGCTATATTTACCTTAAAGAGTTAGAAAACGCTTCTAAAATCAAAAATCTAGGGGTTCACTATCTTCTTAAAGTTCAAGATGAATTTATTAACGCAAATGGCGATTTTATTCCTGCCATAACTTATAACGCCGATTTTATTTATCAAGACTGCGAAACAGGTAAAAGAGTTGTAGAAGACGTTAAAGGAGCAAGTTTATTTGAAGACACTCGCTTCTTAATTGAAAAGCAATTATTCGACCATAACTTTAAAGAGAAAGGCTTATATATCAAAGTCGTGTTATGGCGTGATAAAAAGTGGGTTGAATGGAAAATAGGCGACAAGAAAAAGCCTAGCAAACTCATTAAAAAACAACGTGAAGAACTTAAAAAATTAAAGGCTGAAAAGCACCAAAGAGAAGTAGAAGAAAGAAGAAAAGAACGCCTTAAAAAGCGCTATGATGAACTTCTTGAAAAGCCAAAAAGGACTAAAAGAGAAGAAGCAAGACTACTAGAAATTAAAGCGTTGTTGTCATAAAAAAAGGGCTATCGTAATGATAGCCCTTTTAAAGTTCTTCTATTGATTCAACGCTTTTGTTTTTCTTGCAAAACGCGTTATATAAAACGTAGTCTTTGTTTTTAAAATCAATTTCCTCTTTGGTTATAATTTCGCCCATGTTGTTAATAAAAACATTTTTTTCTATTGTGTCATGCCAATCTGGATTACATCTAATTTGATAAACGTAATAGCCTTTTGCTAGTAATTCTCTAATCTCTTGCCTTTCTAAACATGTTAAATAGTATTTCATAATCATTTACTCCCTATTATTCCAAAATCTGCCAAGTTAAAATATGTAAGAAAATTATCGAATATTGCTATTTTTTCTTCGGTATAATATTCATCGTATGCACGATTTGATGGATTTATGGTTCCAACTTTTTCAAGAAGGCGAATAATATTTTCGTTTCCCTTTTTAGCAAAAAATATCATGTAGTCGTTATCTTTTGCAGCGTAAAGCTTCTTAAGAATTTTTGAAAGCAACTTTTGTTCTTGCTCTGTAAAATCGTCTTTTGTTGAAACGTTAACTGATGTAGCCTCTTCTAAGGCTAATATGTTGACAATTAAATATACGCCTTTACCTTTAAAACCAAGTAAGTGGTATTCTTCACAATTTAGATCTAAATAATTAAACCCGTTAAACTTTAAACCTACTAAAGATATTGTTTTCATTGCTGTTTTCTCCTACCAAATATTGCCTCTACTTTCTATCAATTTGTCTTTTAAGTCATGAAGTTGTGCTAAGCAGCCACCATATATACCTGTAACATAACGGAAGTAGCATATTTCTCTTCTAATAGGGTAGCCTTCGTCTTCGTCAATATAAACTATCATATAACGACTTTCATTAAGTCCTTTAGGCATGACTTTTTCAAAGATGAAACCTGAATCTTTTAAATCGTCCATGAAATAATTTATGTATTTCCTGTATTCTTTGTTATCGTAAGCAGCTTTTTTTAAAACTCGGCTATCTATACTGTTGCAGAAACTCTGTCTAACTTCGATTAAAAATAAATTGTAATTGAATGCCATTTTTAACTCCTTTGAATTTTATTTCTTTGCCATGTCGTAAACCTACTTAACTTCCTAGCAGTCAAGTTTTAACGACTTTAAACTTTGTCGAATATTGTTAGTTATGATAAGTATCGTAAATTTCTTTTAAACTTTGTTTAAGACTTTCTATCATTTCTTCGTAATTACAAAATTCAGGCTCTTGATAATAAGCTAGAAACTTCCAAGCCATATCTGGTTCAGTAGTTAAATACTCTGATGTCTCTTCTAAAAAATCTTCGCTCATCTTGGATTTACAAAACTCTAGTTGTTTTAATGACTTTACAATTTCGTTTAAAAATTCTTCGTCTATACAATCGCAAAAAACTTTATAAACTGCGTCTTTAACTGTCATGTGATTGCCTCCTAAATTACTCAAATAAATAATCAAAATTATCTAAAACGTCTTCTTCTGTAAGCAGTGGAATAAACGTTCCACAATCGTTTTTCCAGTAGTTAAAACCATCGTCAAAATGATAACGTTGCTTTTGCAATATATCTATTAAATCTTTGGCTTGCTCATAAAAGCCATATCGCAATCGGTCGATAATATAATCTAAAAACTCCTGTTCGTCATAACATTCACTATAAGTATCGTTATCACGTACAAAATTAATTAATTGCTCGTAATCCATTTGTTTAAATTTTTCTTTCATAAAGCCTCCTTAAAATAAGTTATCTAATACGCTTTCTAGTGTCTTTGTTTTATCTTGCTTGAGTATTTTATTAATTTTCCTTGCAAGACTTTTCATTTCGCTTTTGTATTCTTCACCTAAAACGTCAATGTCGTTATCTCTTGCGTCATAGAAGTAGTAGATTTCTAAAAATTCTGCTAATTCGTTTATTGCCATGTTCTTGCTCCTTAATAAATTTTTTGAGTGATTACATCTTCATCAATTCTTGATATGTCGTTGTCGTTTTCTTGCATTGCTTCAAAAAAAGCATTAACAACAGTTGAAAGCGATATATCACAATCAACTTCAAGATAAGCGCCTTTAATTAATCCACAAGCCTTATTAAATTCTTCTTGTGCATTTTTATCGCTATTTAACTCAATAAGTTTTTTGTTTGATATGGCTAATAATTCGTTAGCAATATCTAAATCAAGCAGATTAAAACGGGTATTGTTGAATGCTAAAAGTTGGTTAAAATAAGTCATATTTTTACTCCTTAGTTAATTTCATAAATTGTTAACGTATCATTAATTGCTTTTATAAGATTTTTGTAGTCTTGATAGTCGCCATCAAATCCTATATCTAAGTTATCAGCGATTAACTTGATGTAGTCTAATTTAAACTTAAACTCTTTACTTGATATAGCGTGCATTTCATATTTAGCAGTTGCATTGTTTAAGCGGCTCCATAATCCAGTTAGTTTGTTTCTAATTTCTCTATCGTAAAGCATAATTATTTACTCTCTCCAAAACATTCAGTAGTACTTTTGAGAACAATTAATGGTGGGTATGGTAAGATTTTGTAAAAACCTGGATAATTTTCATCTAAGACTGAGTAAACAAGTGGTTCTAAACGATTAATAAAGTCAATGTTTTCGGTGCAATAGTCAGTTATATCAAAGTGTTCGCGCATTAATTTAACTGCCTTTTTTGAATCTCCGTTGCAAAATAAATAAATACCAATAATAATTTGTTTTGCCGTAAATCTTTTACTGTTTGACATATAAAAACCTCCATAAATTGAATAAAATGTGTATTAAAAAATTGTTATCTTTACGATATTCGTCTTTAAAAATTTAGACCTAATATAATTATTTAATATGTATATGTATTTAATTAAAAACCTTGCAAAACTTTATTTTTTTATGCAAATTTCTTTATTTACATCTAACTTTTTCTTATAGCAATAATATGCAAATGCAAATGGGTAAGCGGGCGTTATATAATCTTTGAGGTTTACACCAATCAAGATTTCATCAACTTGAAAATCTGGTAATTCTTGCTCGCCTTTAATAAACTTTTCTAGTTTTTCTTTGTCGCCATTGAAATGTAAATAAAACGCTACAAGATTTCTGTGAAATTGTTTTCTGTAAGGGAGCATTTTAAAATACTCCCCTAAGAACGAAATAAATGCTTTTAATTTTCTCATAAATTGTTAAATGTCCTTTCTAAATCACTGTATAAATTTACATAAAGAGCAGTTGTATTAGGTTCAGAGATAGCGCTTAAAAGGCTGTTTCTTTTTTCGCTATTTACTCGGTACAAAGGAACGCCGCCACCAGCATCAAAACTGTCTTTTGTTTGTTTGTTTTCAATATATCGCCAATAAATGTCATAAAAGGCTTTGACACAAAATGCTCTAAAAAAGCTTACTGAAGTACAAGGGTAAGACAATTTAGTTAAATTAAAAGGTTCGGCTTCATCTTTAAGTTTAATAAGTAAGAATGGTGCTTCTAGTGTTTTGTTAACATTAAATGGTGCTAGTAGAGAAAGTCTTACTTTATAGCCTCTTAAACAAACTTTATAAATGTAAGCTAAAATATTATTAAACATTTTGCATACATCTTCTTTTTCCTCGACACAACTGACTGCACAGTCAAAAATTATGTTTATGATTTTTCTAGGTTGTGGCGTCTTTTTAAGTCTCATCATGTTTAAAGGTAAACCCTGAACATAATTCGCTACGTTTGGTCGTGAGCCACAATAATAATTTCCTAGCCTTGACTTGTTTGCTTGACCTTCTGAAAAATATTTCTCAGTAAGTCTAATTGTTTTTGACAACTCATTTACGTTATTTGTATAGCCGCATTTAAGGGCTTGCATACATTCTTCGTAATTTTCACCAATCCGCTCATCATCTTCACCAATTAAAGTTTTAAAAACTTGAAGATAAAATTTGTTAAATTTTTCAGTGAGATGGTCATAGAATTCGAAAACGCTATTAAATTTATATAAAATAATTTTACTAGGAAATGTTGTATCAGGACGAATTTCTTTTTTAATCACTTTCTAACACCTCCTAGTTTAAATAAAGCGTCAACATATTTGTTATCTATTGCAGTATTAAAGTTGTTGCAAATACATCTTATGTCGTCTTTATCTAAATGCTTTGTAATTGTGCATTTTATTAATTTTGTTAAGTCCATAATGTTCTCAAGTTTTGTGATTGCTGTAATAGCACGATAAGAAGTAATAACTTGTAATGAGCCTGCTTTATTAACTGCGTCTCTAAAACACTCAATAAAATCAACAAGGTCAGTGTTATTGTTTGAAATTTTCTTTTCAACTTCTTTGTCGTATTCAAGTCTGAACATAACAAATCTATCAAGAGTAGCGGCATCAAGTTGATTTCTGCCTACATAACTTAATGAAGCGCCTTGACCTTTTGTATTTGCACAAGCAATAAAACGGCAATTTTCATTGAGTTGAACTCGCCCTTTAACTGGGAAGTCAAAATAACCATTTGCAATAGCGCTGTTAAATACAATTAATGCTTGTGGGTCGCTAGCGTCTATTTCATCAAACATAAAAACGCCACCATTTACACAAAAGTCATAGAATTGTGTTTTTACATATTCGCCATCTGCGTTTCCATAGCCTGTAAGTTGGAATATGTCATTAATTGCATTGCAGAAATAAAAATCTAAACCAAGGTCAAGCGAGATGTTTTTACACATCTCGTTTTTACCTGTTCCGGCTTCACCTGTTAAAAGCACAGCAACCTTGTTTTCAACACAACTTTTTACATCGTTATAAATTTTAGGTTTAATGTACGACTTCATATTTGGTTGTGGTTTTGGTTTAGGTTGTGATTTTGGCTTTGGTTTTGACTGCTCACTTTTTGGTTTTTGCTCTTCAGTAGAAGTGCTTTGTTCTTCTTCACTTGGCTTTTCTTGGTCGGTTTTGTTTTCTTTAACAGCAGTTGCTGTGCTTTCCCCATTTAAAACTTGTTCAGCTTTAACTCTTGCTTCTTCTAAATTTCCGTTAAGAATGCATTCCAAAATTGTTGTTGTGTTTGCCATTATTCATTACCTCCGTTTGAAAATAAATAGTTGCTTGCTTTTTCAGCACTAGAAAAAATTTTGATTAAGAAAGCAGGGTCTTTTTTAAGCGGCTCGCTTAAGTGGTTGTACCATGACTTTACATATTCATTACTTTTTTCTAATTGCTTGTAAGTAAGTAAATGTAAGCGTTGCATACAATAGTTAGATGAGATTTGTGCAACGAGTTCTTCTTTGCTATAGATGTCGTCGCCATATCTTGCTTCGGTTGTTAACGACTTTCTATTTAAACGACTTTCGTGTCCTGTAGCATGGCTCAACTCATGAAATAAGTTGTCATAATAATCACTCGAATCTTCATACTCAAAGAAATTTTTCATGTAAACTGTGTCCGTTTCACTAGAATAACTAGAGCATTCAATAACACTATTTGGTTGTAAGTGTATTGGATTTGGCTTGATTTCTGTGTTTAACTTAACAATAAACTCGGCTAGTGGGTCTAACTCTTGTGTTGGTATTTTTGGGTCAGGGATTGTTTTTATAACTGTGTGATTAAGTTTTTTAAGATTTTCACAGTCTCGAATATTAAACACATAAAAATAAGCGTGTCTTGTGGTTGTCCGTTCTTCGATGATTTCATATTCGATTTCCGGATTTTTGAGTTTTAATTTCTCAAAGCCGTCTTTTGTGGTTGTCTTTTCGATGGTTTCGCCATTTTCACTTATGTATTTGTATTTAACATACTCGTGTGTAAATAAGCCATAAACCATAGAAGCCTTAGCGCCTTTTTTAACTTTGCCACCTAATTCTTTGGCTTGTTTAAACGATACATAATAGCCTGGCTCAAGTAGTGCACGATTGACCCCTGTGTAAGGCTTATTAGAAACATAATTGCGTGGCTCGTTCACATAGCCGTCTAATAGGTCGACTTTTGTGTATTTCTTTACCAGAAAATTTTCGCCATTTTTTATGCGCTCTAAAATTAAGCTATTCACACGATCTAATACTTTTTGTTGCTTTTCATTCATAAATTTTTAACACCTTTCAAAAAAATAAAATGCGTTTTAATTGCGTTCTCGCGTCGAAACTACACCATCCAAACAAAAAAGCGCTTGTAAACGCGTTAAAAACGCTATTTAAAAAGGCTTTAATTTTCTAGGTTAAAGCCTTATACGATTAAACTATAAAATGAGCATTTAAAAAGGGCTTTTTTATAGCCCTTTCTTTTACTTGCTTTTTATTGCGTCTAGAATGTCGGCTAGAGCATAATATTTAAGTAAATAATTGACCGCCTGAGCCCTTGTAAATCCACCTTTTAAAAGTGCTTTAAATGTAATTTTTATAATGTGTTTCATTATTGTTTAACCTCGCTAGATAATTTTATTAAAGCGCTTCTATAAGTGATTAAATCTTTAAAGTTTTCACTAGTGATATAGTGGCTAAAATATAACTTATATTTCTTTTGTAATGCTTGCGCGGTTTCGTCTTTTACAAATGTTTTAAATGTTAAGATATAAAGCGAAATTTGATTTAACCAATATTTAGAGTTTTCGCTGTCGTCTTGCGCCTTAAAACTCTTGTAATTGTGATAGGCTTTTAATAAATCGCTAAAGATTAAATCAAAAATTTTGTCGTTGCTTTCGTCTAATTTTTCTTTACCGGTTAACTCTTTACGATGTTGAATTATCGCTAGTACTTTTTCGGTGGTGCTTGTTTTTTGAGGTGTGATTAAAGGGAAATTTTCAACGCCTTTTTTCTCTTCTAAAACCTCTAAAATTGTTTTGTCTTCTAGTGGTTTTTCGGCTGTCTTTTTGGCTCTTGTTTTGGTTGTGGTTTCGGCTTGTTGTTGCTGACTTGCTAAAGCAAGCGCGACGGCTTGAGCGATGGCTGTTAATTGTTCAGCGCTCATGGTGTTAATGGTTTTTTGTTTCATACTTTTAAATCCTTTTGTGAAACTTTTTTAAAGCCCTACGAATTAGGGCTAGGCAGTTAAGGTTGCCAGCCATAACCAACGCAACATGTAAAGAAGAGCAAAAATGAAAAATCTAACCAAAGCCCAAAAAGTCGCCTAATTATCGTATTATTTAAGTTTTTTCTCTTTTCTCGCATCAATTTAAAAAACTCGCATAAATTTTAATAGATTTTTCTTAGTGTATTTAAGTATCTAAAATTAGGCGCTATTTAAGATAATTTCTAGTACAATTTATAAGATAATTATCGTAAATATTATTAATACTATTATGTTTCTTTTTTGTTAAATTATATTAGGTTGAAAAAAGACTATATTTTATATACAACAAACAGCCTAAAAATAGCCATTTGTTGTATAACTTTTAATCTTGTCTTAAAGTGCAGTTTCTAGGAATTGCACCAAATATGATAAAATGCGTATTTTTCCGACGTTGGGGAGCAAAAAAAATAAAGATTTTAGCCAATTTTTAGGTACCCCCCCCATACCATTTTTTGCCTACCCCCGTGTTTGCGTATAATGATGTCCCCCTCAAAATTTCCCCACTTTTTACACCCTCACATTTTTCTCCAGAAAATTTACTTATATTATTATTAATAATTATTATATAAGTAACAAATTAGGCTCTATTAACAGGGCTTTTTTTATGTGATTTTATATCATTATGGCAAAGACATTAAAAGAAGCTTTCAAACAAATGCTCGAAAAAAATTCAAAATTTTCTACAGCCGACGCTGACTTTTTAAAAGACGCTTCAAATGCGGATCTTATCGCTTTTGCTGTGGTTAATAGAGCGAAAAAGAATGCTAGCGTGAATGATGTTACACTTATTGCCAAAATAACTGGTGACCTTACAGAGAACAAGACAGTTATTAACAATTACACGCCTCTTGATAAATTGCTCCAAGATGGCGAGCAGAAGTGATGACTTATCGAGTTGTTTCCAAAAAAGGTGATGTTAGAGTTAGCGACGATTTTAAGGACATTGGAATCCTTTTAAATGACAAGTGGATTTCGGTGCGCTATCTAATTGAACACTTTATTTACATCATCGATAAGAATGGCGACAAGGTGCTTTTAAAACTTAATCGCCCTCAAGAGATTTTCTATGAGGCGGTTTGTAAAAGGCTCCATGAAATGAAGCCATGTAACTTTATAATTTTAAAAGCCAGACAACACGGTATTACGACCATTATTGAGGCTTTAGGAATTATATTTGTTCTTTTTAGGAAAAACCAAAGCGGAATCATTATGGCTAACACTAACGAAAACGCCAACAAGATTTTCGCGAAACTAAAATACTCTTATGAAAATTTAAAAACAAAAGAGTATGACCTAACAAGGAAACTTGATTCTAAAACTGGGAATCAAATTGTTACATTAGATCCTCCTTGTTCAATGCGTGTTGCTCCATCAACTATGGACGCCGCTAGAGGTACGACAATTACATTCTTTGAAGGTTCGGAGTTTGCGTTTTGGGAAAATCAAGAAGATGTTCTTGCCGCTGTTTTAGAAGCAGTTCCACCAACTGAAATTAACCCTGTGACTTTTATTTTCTTGGAGTCAACGGCGAATGGGCAAAATGCTTTTAAAGATTATTGGGATGAAGCTTGTGAGACTATTGGAAACGACAGCTTATCAGTTTGGGTTCCTATATTCATACCTTGGTTTAAAAATCCAGAATATAGAGATTCAGTTCCAGTAGAAGAAAGCTCGTTAAATGAGTTTGAAAGGGAAAAGATGGCAAAGCATAATCTTGACCTTTATCAAATGGCATTTTGGAGAAAGAAGTTTTTGTCTCATAAAAGAAATCTTATGCTTACCCTTCAAGAATATCCATTTGATCCATATGACGCTTTTATTTCAACTGGATCAGGAGTATTCGACAATCAAAAACTTGATAAAAGGAAGAACGCCGTTAGAAATATCGCTTATGAGATTGGTTTTATGAAATATAAAATTGATCCAATTAATAACGACATAGACAGACTTGTAATGAAAGATGTCGAGTTTATTAAAAGCGATATAGGGTATGTGAAAATATTTGAAAAGCCACAAGAGGGAGTTCCATATGTAATGGGAGTTGATATGGCAGTTGGCTTAGGAAATGACAATTCGGCAGTATTTATTTTTAGAAACGATACGAAAAAACAAGTTGCTTCTATGGTAGCTAATACTATTGCTGCTGAAGATTTCTCTAATGATGTTATAGCACTAGCTTATTACTATAACGACGCTCTAATTACTCCAGAAGTAAACTATGGCACAACATTAATTCGTATTCTTAAAAAATTCGATTATGAAAATATCTATCAAAGAGAGGTTGATGAAACAAGCGAAAGCGAAGGGATTATTGGTTCTTATGGAATCAAAACAACTCAAAGAAATAAATCAAGCATGGTAGATAATTTTAGAGAAATTTGCGAAGACGATGATGAACCTTATTCAAACATTGTTGATTATTCGCTTTTAATCGAAATGGGGACATTTGTTTATGACTATGGCAAAGGTGGTAGTGGTAATGGAACAGTAAAAATTAAAGGTGCTGGGAAAAATCATGACGACCGTGTTATGAGTGCTGTCTTAGCTTATGCTGGAATGAACCAACAAACTACTCTTGTTAAATACAAAAGTAATAATGTTTTGAAAAAAGATTGGCGTTATAAACACATCTTCGAAGAAGACGATACTAAACAAGAAAGAGGACTTTTTGACAATTATTATTTATGAAATCACGTGGTTTTAAATTATTTTTGGCTAGTTTAGAAGGGTTTAATTATTTCTTTGGTTTAAACCGAGATTTTTTCGTTTCTTTGAAGAAAGATTTAAAGACTCTTAGAGAAGATAACGAAAGTCTTAAAAAAGAAAACGCCGAACTAAAAGAAAAAATGAATAAACTTATCGCTGAAACTAATCATGCCATAGAAGAGATTTATGATGGAATGCAAGATTTAGCAAAAGAATTTAAAATACAAATTTCTTATTCAAAAACACCAACTTTACAAGGTTTCGAGGAAGTTAATTTAGATGGTAGAAAGTAAGCAAACAATAAATTACAAGTATTATCTGGCAGATAAATCCTACAAAGATAACGCTAATTTAGTTAGATATTGGGATCAAATGCAAGATTTTTACGAAGGCAAGCAGTTTCCTGATGGGTATTTAACTGGAATACCTAAATTTACTGCTAATCTTTGTAAATACCTTATAAACACAAAAGCCAGTAAGTTAAGAGGTACGCCTTATACCCTTGCTTTTCAATCAGCCAATAAACAAGCAACTACAAAGTTAGAAAAGTTCGATAAATTTATTTTATTAGACCTTAAATACGATACTGAACTTCAAGACTCTATCATTAATATGCTTATTTATGGTACTGAGGTTGTTTTTTATCATTTTGATGGCGAATCAGTCACATTAAATGCTGTTTATAAAGGCAAATTAAGTAGAGAGCACATTGATTTACGTCGTTTTGCAGTCGCAAATCCATTTTTACCATCATTACAACGCCAAAAATGGGTTATGTATTGGCAACAAGAAGAAGTTGAGGCTGTAAGAGAACGCTGTATCAAAATGGAAGGTGAATCAGAAGAAGATTTTGAGACTAGAAAGAGCCGAATAATGCCAGATGATTACACCGATAATAAATATCCTGATCAATCTTACGTTTCTCATGGTCTCTGTACTGTATATACACGTTATTTTAGGGTTAATGGGGAAGTTTATTATCAATCTTCGACAAGAGAATACGACTTATTTGATCCAATTTCTTTAAACCCACATACTAATGCAAAGAAAATCAATAAAAAACTTAAAAAATCTTTAGAAGAAAACGAAAAAGACGCAAACAACCCTAATAAAATAATCGATTATAAAATCGATAGTGAAGCAATGCTCATTGAAAGCGATAAAAAAACAATGAGTGAAAGCGAGTATATTGACGAATTAACCAAGTTTAAATCATATCCATTTGTTGATTTTGCTCCAACAAGACGTTTCAACCATTTTTATGGAATCAGCGACATCCAAGACGTTATTGCTGGACAACAAGTTATTAATTTCTGTTTAACTATGGCTGGTAAGAGCATTCAAGAAAATGCTTGGGGTAAATGGGTTGCTAAATACGGCGCTTTAAGAGGACAGCAAATCAATAATGATGGCGGGCAACTGCTTATAGATTATTCAAAAAATGCTTCTTTTGGTGTGCAAAGAGTAGAAGCAAATAGTGGAAATATGCTTAATATCGTTGAATACGTAAATCAAATGCTCAACATTTTAAGAACTTTAAATGGTGCTAACGAAACAATAACTGGAGAAAATGCTAGCCAACTTTCAGGATATGCCATTTCCTTACTTCAAGAGCAAGGTAATACAGTTTTTGAAATGATTCAATCTAAACTTTGGAACGATTTCGCAGTTTCAGAAGCAACAATAAGACTTCAATTTTATCTGCTTTATTACGAAGACAAGATCAAGTTTCTTTACGAATACTCAGACACTGAATATGAAAAGGCTGTATCGCTTGTTAATGAAAAAAGAGCTTTTGATTTAGAAAGGTATAAGGCTAATCCTAGTGGTCAAATTCCTCCAAGTTTTGACGCTTATCCAACGCCTGAAAGAAACACAGAAGAAGAATTTTCTTCTTCAGATATTAAGAAAACTGTTTTCTATATTGTTCCTAAAGCAGGCAGAGGAATTAAGTATTCTGAAGTTGTTCAAGCAGACCAAATTAACCAGTTATTTAAAGATGGAACAATTGCAAATTTAAGTGTCACAGATAAACGAGCTTATATCGAACTAAACCCAATGATTGATGAGACGACAAAAAGCAAGTTTAAAGAAATTCTTGATAACCAAGAAAGAAGTGAAAACGCAAGACTTGTTGAAACTAATAAACAACTTCAAACCGCGGTGCAACAGCAACAAGCAAGAATCCAAAATCTTACCGCACAAATTGAAATGTATGCTCAATACATTAAAGACTTGAAGAGCGAGTTTAAGAATCGATTAAGTGCTGCAGATAAAATTAATCAATATAAACAAAACGCTATTGATGAAATTATCAAGCAGCAAGAGGCAAGTAAACAAACGGCTAGTAATACTTCGAAATCATCAACAAGCGAAGAGACTAGTCAAATTATGAGTGAAGGTCTTAATGCCGCAATTAACGGCTAAAGATAAATACGCAAGTAGATAGCGTGGGAAACCTAATCATTACAACGAATTTCGCATTAGTTAGCGTGTCGAAAGACTAATAACTATTATCGCACTGATAGCGTAATTCCTTACGAAAGGAGTTTAAAAATGGAAGAAAAAAACATTGATGAATTAAATTTTGAAGATGAGCAAACCGATAACACTGAACCAGAGTCTAAAGATAAAGACGAAGAAGGTTCAAGTAATAAAAATGAGGTTACAAAAAAACAAACTTCAAAAGAAAATCGTGAATGGAAAAACAAAAGAATTTTACATGAAGCTTATGTAAGAGGGAAAATGGACGCCATTAAAGTCAACCCATTTACAAAAAAAGAAATCAAGAGTGAACGTGATTTAGAACTTTATGAGGAAATGCTTAATGCTAGTAAAAATGGCGATGAAAATGCCGCTATTATTGGCGGTTACGAAAGCTATATTAATAGGCAAAACGCTAAAGAAGAAGAGGAAGCAAAATCTAAAGAAATTAAAACACGTCAACTCAACGAACTTAAAGAAGCGATTCCTGATTCAGCATTAAGAGAAAAAATTCTTAAAGATTCTGATTTTAGTGATTTATATGGTTCGATGATTACTAGTGGTGGTGACTTAGGCAAAGCAGCCAAAACTTTTGTCAGATTAAAAGGTTGGGATAAGACCGATAAATCTTATGAAGAAGGCAGAAAAATGAGTGGTTCAGCACCAACTCCATCTGGAGATTATCCAGAAAAGAAACCTGATTATTCTAACCTTAACGATAAAGAAGTACATGATTTATTTGGAAAGACAAAGTTTGGCGGTAAGTAAAAATTCCCTCGAAAGGAGAATTTATGCCAGCAAATATTCAAAGTTATGATAGTGCAATCAAATTAAAAGATTTTTTAAGTGTAGAGAATAAAACTTTAATTGAAAAAGAGTTATTCGCAAGAATTAAACCAAAAGTCGGTTCTTGGGCTTCTAAAGTATCAAGAATTAATGTTCCTGCTCCATACAAAACAATGACTTTTAGAACAGTTACATATAGACTTCCACCAGACATTGAAAAACTTGTTTTAAAAGAAGGCGTTGTACCAGACCCAGTAAATGGTGTTATTTATAGCGAATATACCACATCAGTTGAACCATTAGGTATGTGGAAGTCATACACTGACGAAGCAGCCACTTATAGTTTTGATGATGTTGTAAGAGACAACGTTGATGACTTAAGTAATCAATTTAAAGGAACAATTGATAACGATATTGCAAAACTTTATACAAAAGGTACTCAAGTATGGCAAGCTACAACAGGCTTAACTAGAGAAGATATTATTAAAATTCGTATCTCTTTAAGAAAAGTTGCACAAAGCGAAAATGCCCAAGTTTATGCAATTATGACACCTGAAGATGTCTCAAGTTTAAGACTTAGATATAACAAAGAAGGTGCAAATTTATTCCAAGACTTACCAGCTAACGAAGATAGCGTCTTAAACGGAAAACTCTTTAAATTTGAAGGTGTAATTATTGAAGAAGACGATAATTTAGCACTTTATCCAGATAACGGTGCTACAAAAAGATATGCAATTTTCTATGTAAAGGATAGCAAAGGAAGATACCCAATTTGTGGCAACAGCATTGATAATATTCAATTTATCCAAAAACCATTAGGTTCTAGTGGTACACATGATCCTCTCAATCAAGAAGGTTCAATGGGCGTCAAAATGGCAGCATACGGCAATATGATTACCGCTGAAGAATGTTTGGCTAGAGTAGAAATCACAATTCAATCTAGTGATATTGCAACAGTTAAGAGCGGTTATAACTATACCGATGGCAAAGTTACAGTTAATGGAACAGTTATCGCAAATAAGAATAAAGATGGCACAGCAGCAACTAGTGTAACATCTCCAAATGCTATGACTGTAACTGCAACTACAACTACCTTAAAGATTAGTGCAACCAAGACAGCGACATTGACAATTAAAGACACATTAACAGGCTCAGCTTTAAGTGGTTATACCACAAGAAGTAGCGATACATCAAAAGCTACAGTAAGTGGAACTACAGTTACTGGCGTTGCAGCAGGCGAAGTCTTAATTTACGTCGAAAAAGAAGGCTATATTACAGGAGCAATTAAGTTTACTGTAGTCGCCTAAGAATAAAGGAGGCAACTATTAAAATGACTAAAGTCGAAACAGTTAAAGTACGTTTAATGAAAACACCTAACGATAAAAAGTTAACACACGTCATTTCATTAAACGGTGAACAAGTAATTTTAGTAGCAAACCAAACTACTGAAATACCTAAAGCAATGTATGACCTTTGTATCAAAGGAAGTTACATTGAAGATCGTGTAGCCCTTGTAGGCTAATTAAATGAAAAACTACCCAGTCTTACCCCTCCTTAAATTTCTTACCATAGGGCTGGGTAGTTTGTTGGAGATTTTATGAAGTTAAGTGAATTAGTTTATAACATTATTACTGGAGTTACTTTATTCGAAAATAGTAGTTCTTTAACTAGGCAAAGAGTAAGAGAATATGCCTATCATTTGACTAATAGCGAAAGTGACGAAGGTTTTTCTATTGATTCTGATTATAAAAGAAATGTTGATAATGTCTTTGATGGACTAAATGAAGCGGTGCAAAGAATTGCTACTTTAGAGAAACTTCCACCAAAGATTGTTAAAGCTTCTTCTGATTCAGATGGACTAATTGACTTAACTGATTTAATTGAAGATTTCGATTTTGTTATTAATATTTTTGACAAAAACAGAAATTATGGTTTCCGCAATTTAACAACTGCAAAAATCGATATAGGCGTTCCTAATATTGAAGTAAGCGTTGAATATTATCCAGAAATGAAGTTTTTTTCTTTTGAAGATATAGCTTACTACGTTGATCCTTTTAGCGAAAAGAGAGTTGACATGGATGTTGAATTAAAGGATTTAGGAATCAGTAATAAAACGGCTTCATATATTGCTCTTTACACTAAAGGAAAACTTGGGCGAGATGTCTATGGTTCAGAAGCAAATCAATTAATCAATCAAGCTGAAGCCTATTTTTCTGATTTAGATGATTTTGGTGGTGCAACAATTCACTACCAAAACAGAATCAACCCAACTTTTACGGTGAAATAAAATGAAAAGAACCAATTTTAGCGGATTAAATTCACAACAAAAGCAAAAAAAGACGCTTAATTTAAACGGATTTAAAGGTGTTGATTATACTTCACCAACTTTTGAAGTTGATCAAAACAGAGCTATAGATATTTTAAACTTTATTCGAAAAGAAAATGTTTTAGAGAAGCGAGACGGATATAACCACATTGCTGCTTTAGAAGGTTTAAACATTCATAATGTTTGGCTATTCAACAATAAATATGTGGTCAACGCAAGTGGTAGCATTTTTATTTATAGTAAATCTTTTGAAAGCAAGGAAAAGTCATTTAGCAATATAGTTAAAGACCAATTTTTAAATGCATTTTATAGAAACAAAAAACTTTGGATTTTAGGCGGAATTAAATTTTTAGTAATAGATTCTGATTTCAATATTCAAAACGTTGAAGATATTGCCGAAATACCAACAACAACAATAGGTATAGCACCAAACAATTTAGCTAATGTCAGTGATACAAACAGAGAAAGTTATGATTCTTTTAACAACTTAACATATTTTCACGTTAACGAATTATCAAGCGGTATTACAGAAAATAATATTTTAGATATTTCAACAGTACTAAAATACACGCTTGATTCAGTATTCAAACTGAAAAATGATGTCGACATATCAAAAATGAAGGTGGAAATAAGCTATAACAACGCTTTAGAAACAATCGGCTCATTAAAAGCAAAGAAAATTAGTTTATATCCTGCTTTGAGCTTTGGTGATTTTGAAACAAACCAAATAGTAATGAGCCCTTATATTAACGGCAAAAATTGTGTCAGTTTATTAGGCGACAGTATCTATTTGTGGGCTGAATTTAATGCTGATCAACCATTAATCGAAAGAGATTTCTTGTTTGTCGGAATTGCCGAAGGAAGCACAAACAAAAATGCTAAAGTTGAGGATTTAGTGTTTGAAGAAAAACCTGTTAGTGATTTTTATTATAACTATAGCGATTCATCAAGAATAATAGTCATGCAAAAGAAATCAGATACAGGAAAATACACATTAGCAATTAAACAACCAGGATTTACTTTTGCACAAACAGACCCTGATTTCACTTATAAAGAGAAATTTATAAGAATAAGATATGGCACTTTAGTGAGCGATGTAATTCGTTTTTATAAACTTAAGCCAAAAACTTTAACTTTGGCAACATTTGATTTTTCTTATACTGCCCCAGGAACAAATGGCAAAGCTACGATTGATGTAAAGTGGAATGAATTTAATGCTTTAAACAACCCAAAATTAACAATTAAAAAATACCGCATTAAATATCCAGATGATTCTAACAAAGACCCAAATGGCATACCTTATCAATGGGATCAAAATTACATATTAGATAATGCTCAAGAAGTACAAATAGGGCAAAATTTTACTCTTGAATGGATTCCTGCTTACCATGAATGTTTTGCTTATGATGGAGTAATTTATGACGCCAATCCTGAAAGCGTTAATACAACAGGTTCTATAGTAAATGTCATTAAAAGGAGAGAGAAATAATGAGCGAGTTAGTTACATTAAAACTAAGTTTTATAAAGAAAACTCTTTCTACTGACGAAACTATGGAAGAGAGTTTGAGCGGTGTAGAATGTTATGTTTTGTATGATGAAACAGATACTGATAATGGCATTTATTTATCTAACATTACATTAACACGTTATCCAAATAAAGTTGGTGCTGGAGTTACAGATATTTTGGACGCTATTCCTCATGTTGATGGTTATAGCAACAAAATTTATGGATATATTATTGAAGGCTCAAACGAGCTAACTTTGTTCTGCAATATAGGTAATATTGATGTTCTTCCAAATAACATTGAAATCACTTATCCAAGTTATAATTCAGAAACTGATAGATCGAATTATATAAATCATTGTACTTTTGGAATTTTATATTCTGACCAATATTCACAAAATAGACTTGTTATCAGTGGAAACGAAGACGAGCCTAATTGTGACTGGTGGACTGATGATATTAATGTTTATGCTCATCAAGACGATAAAGTGATTCGTAGAGATTTAATGTACAACGATTTAACATATTTCCCTGAAGAAAACTATTGTTATTATGGTGGTGATCAAGCCGCAGTTGTTGGCTATGACGTAGACGAAAATGGCAAATTGGTTGTATTTAAAAATAGTTATGAAAATGAACCAACCATTTATTTTAGAGAAGGGGCACAAATTTATAATAATGAAACAGCAACTTACGATTATAAACTTAACATGTTTAGTGGTAATGCTGGTGCGTACCCTTTAAATAATAAATTGGTTATTAATTTTGCCGGAAGAACTTTATTTTTATCAAATGAGAAGAATTTAGCTGTTTTGCTTTCAACGGACGCTTTAAAAGATAAAGGCAAGTACATTATTTCTAGTTCGAAAAGAATTGACGCAAAACTAAGCAATTTTTCAAAAGATGAATTAAGTAAAGCTGCTTTATTTTCAGATAGTAAATTCTTATATTTGGCTATTGGTAGTTTAATTTTTGCTTGTAGATATGATGAATTTTCAACAAGTGATTATCAATACGAATGGTACTTATTAGATACTGGAATATTAAAGGACAATGAGAAAATTACAACTTTCTTCAAAAATGAAGAAGATATTTTGTTCGCTACTAATCTAGGTAATGTATTCGCTATCAAAAATGAAGTTGAAGGCGAGTATGAAGACAACCGTAAAGTTTGGCTTACAAGTGGTGACTTTAATAATAAAGTCTTTAGAAAAGAACTCACGTCCGAAATAGAAGTTGGAGATTTTCTTGTAACGTCTTATTACCTTAGATTTAATAATTTAACAAATGGCAAAGACATTACTGTAGAAAGTGGAGAAATAATAACTGCAAATAATGAAGAAACAAGACTATTTTTGAGATACCTTTGTGATTCAAAAAGAAGAGTATTCATTATGAAGAAAGAAAACCCTGATCAAGTTTATAGCACAAATATTTTATATGACGATGTTAGCGATAGATTTTATGTTCAAAATGTAAGTTTTGGGGATGAGTATGCTCTTTCTATTATTGAAGGCGAAGATAGTTTGATTATAAGTGATGTCGATGATGAAGGTTATTACACTTTGGAGTTTAAAGTAGACGAGTTTACTTCTAGAAACGATATTGACCTAGTTAATTTAAACCCTGTCTATTCTGGTTATGTTAAGCATGTAGAAAATGTTAGTGCAGTGTATGTCTCTGCTCCAATACATATGGGGGCTTTGGATAGATATAAAAACATTTATTCTTATACATTAACCAATGATACAAGGAAGAAAAGCGACGTAACATTAGCAATCATTTCAAATTCAATGCCACTTCAAGAAGCAAAGCTTGTTGGCGATATAAATGATGTTTTTGGTTTCTCTTTATCTATGTTTGATTTTACAAGTATGTCGCTTGCTCAAGACTATATTGCAGCCAGGAGTTATACAAAATACAGAAATATTGTAAGACAAAGATTTACTGATTTTGTTTTCTATAACAAGAAAAATACAAATGCTGTTTTATCGAATATGAACATTGTTTACACAATAAATAATTATGTTGTAGGAGGAGATTAATATGTTTGGAAAGTGTTTATTAGCCAGTGCTTTGTTGTTTTCACCAGTTAATTATGCAGAAAATGTTGGCGATACAACTACACAAGATACTAATACTGATTGGGAGAATGCTCAAAATACAGTTATAGAATGGACTACTGATAGTGATAATGACGGTATCCCTGATAAGATTGAAGCCATTTTAGAAGAGTGGAAAAACACTGAACTTGTTGGTGGAATAACAATAGGTGCTATTGCAACAGTAGTAATAGGAGCAGGAACTGTTATTTTGTTTTTCGTTAAAGTTAGGAAAAAATTTAATAAAGCTATTGATACAAGCGATAAAGCAATAGAAGAACAAAATAAACAAAACGCTTTAATTTTAGATCAAGCAAAAACTCAACTTGAAACTATAAAGCAGGAGAATGACTCATTGCGAAACGAAATTGATAAACTCCTTGTTTATTTAGAAGAAAACAAAAAAGTAACAACTGACGTGACAAAGGTAATAAATGACAATTCTGAGTATTTAAAGAATATCGATAATGCAAATTCGAAAATGGATATTTTGCTTAAAAATCAACTTGAAATTGCTTGCAATACGCCTGATTTAGTTTCAAAAGGAATTGCAAAAAGCCTAATGAAAAAGGCAAAAGAATTGGAGGAAAAATCTGATGACGAAGGAAGAAAAGAAAGCGTACAAGCAAACTGATGTTTATAAATATAAAAAGTCAAAAGCTCTTCAATATACTTTTGGAATTACTAGTTGGCTGGCATTAATTGCTCCTGATTGCACTTTGATTGGTATTAAATGGAATACCTGGATTACCAACGAGACTGACGCTATCAAAGTTGGTGTAGGTCTTACATTATGTATTATTGTTTCGGTTTTTGCTTTATATAAAAAATTCGCAAAAGAGTTTAAGTTTACAGGGCTAACTGCAGTAATAGGATTCTGGCTAGCGTTTGGTATATGTGTGTTAGCAGAAGCAATATTACAAGAACTTACTACGATTTTGCTTTATGCCTCGCTCGGAGTAACATCTAGTTTCTTATTAGATATACCAGAGAAATATTACAAAAATAAGAAAATCTATTATGCCAAAATGGCAGGCATAGAGAAATATAAAAATGAGAAGTTAGATGGCATTGTTTCAGCAATAAAAGAAGCAAGTGGATTTGGTAGTAAAAAAGATGGAGAGGATAAATATATTCCTGTTGATTAATTATGAAAAAGTACGAAAAACCAAACAAAAAGCACTTAAAATTAAAAAAATATCAAAAAATTTTAATTGGCATATTATGTGCGATTTTATTAATCGCAACAATTATTTTGATTGTGATGTTTAAAGACAGCATTTTTACTGAGAATGTCTTTATTCTTGCTTTTATAGCCGTTTTTATCGTTCTAGTTGTGATTGGCTTGGTTGTTTTATGGAGACTTAAGCAATGAAAGAAGGAGTCTACAAAGAATATCTACGCGACAAGAAAACAATCATGACTTTTCTTGCCTTAACAATTGCTTTTATAATTTGTATTTTGTTAGGTTTTGGAAGCAATTTTTATTTCAAAGCGACTGAAGAATCCTTTCTTCCTGAACTTGCGATTTCTTTTGCTTTATGTGTTTATTGTCTGCTTTTTGGAGTTCCAGAAGGAAGAAATTTACACCAAAAGAAAATTGGAGGGAGATACGAATTAGCACGTAGAAAGTTCCTCGAAGAAAGAGAAAAAACTATCGGTAAAGATAATGAATTTAATCAGTGGTTAGATAAGTATTATAACGATAGAAAAAAAGAATACTTTCTGAATATATTAAGTATGCACGGAATCACCAACCCACAAGTGCTTGATTTAGACCTTTCGGAGTTAGAAAACTTATCAAAACCATATAAAAAGAGCTGGAAAAATACTTCTTTTGAAGGAAGAAAAGACACTTATTTTAGAAGTTTAACAGATGATCAAATATCGTTAATTAAAGACATTTTTATCGGAAAAATTCATGTGGATAAAATTCCTAATGATTATTTTAAAACTTTAAACGGAAAGATGGTTTTAAGTGAGTATATTGAACAATCTCGTCTAGGTAAAAGAAACAATTTCTTATATTTTTCTCTCATCATTTATCGAATAATCATGGTTTTTGCCTTCGCTTTTGTTTTTTCGAGTTTTGGTTTTGAGTTGGTTCAAGCCAGTGATCCAAGCGAAGTTGTAGGTAGAGTTGTAAACACTCTAAGTAGAGTTTGGACAATGCTTTCTAGCTTCGTTTATGGGTTTGCTGTTGGGCAAATTATGACAATCAAAGAAGCAGAAATTCTTGAGTTTAAATTCAACATTAACCGCGCATTTAATTTGGATAAAGATTTCAAAGCATTAACTGAAGAAGAAATTGCTGAAAAAGAGTTCCAAGAATACGAAGAAGAAAAAAAGAAGAACACTGTAATTCCGGAACTTGTCGAACATTCAATTGGTGATGAAAGAAACGCAATTATTGTGAAGAAGGAGAATGGTACTTATGAATTATAATTTGAGAAATAATTTAACGACTGAAGAGTATGCAAAATACCAAAAAGGTAAAGAAATTCTGCTAAATATTTCTATGTATTCTTCGCCTAACAAACCATCAAGTAAAGGTTATGGAGCAGAAGATATAAAAAGGAAAATGTTTGAGCCAATTCTTCAACTTTATGAATGGCTATTTGATATTCGAATTGACGCAGATAAATTAATCGATAACAATTATAGACTTTTTACATTAGATATTTCAGCAGGGCTAGTTTTTGATTTTAAAGGAACGATTGCAAAATTTGATTTAACGCTTTCGATTGATCAAATGCAATTAATACAAAACTATGTTGAAAGCAAGACAATGAAAGAATTTTACTTAATTATTAATAAACAATTTTTCGTTGTTCATGCCGTAGTTAAAGCAGAAGATACTCAATTTAAAATTTATGGTTTTGCAATTGATTTAGAAACTGATTATTTCGCAAACGTAGTCCTTATTATTAATAGACAAACATATAATTGCGAAGGAAAAATTGCCAAGAACATTGGTCAAGACTATGTAGCAAATCAAATTGCAGTAGTGAAAAATGAAATTCTTGCAACAATTGCTGAAACTTATGTTCCTAAAGAAGATATTAAAACGATAGATACGTTTAATTATGGAGGCAAAGTTTATACTCCAAAAACACAAAATGGGTTCATATCAATTAAGACTTATAACAAATAAAGGAGGCTATATATAATGGCAAATATTAATGTTTTTTCTGGCGAAGAGGTACTTGCTCGTTTAGAAGATTTTAAAACTGAGATTACAGGTAGCACATCGATAACTGTTGCTGAGCTTGAGACAAAATTAACACAGGTTGAAGCACTAGCTAAAGGTAGAAGCAGAGCTGTAAGTTATGCAACTAATGCAGCGGCAAATGCTGCTATTTCAGCCATGAGCAACACAGATTTACAAGTTGGCGACAATATTTATATTGGTGCTACGCAAGTGCCTGACTGGTATGTTGCTGAAGTTGTAGCAAATAAAGGTAGTGACCAATTACCAACCAGTGGAACAGCGTTTGCTGACAGTTATACAATTGGTTATTACAAACTTTATCAACTTGAAGTCGAGAAAGTTGATTTATCTTCTTACTATACAAAATCAGAAGTAAATAACAAATTTACTGATGAAGTTACTCAAGGTGTTGACTTAGAAGACAACACATTGTCTTTTAAAAACGGAAAAGGTGTGGAAATATTCACTGTATCTTTGACTGGCTTTTTAATCGAAGCAACTTTTAACACTTTTGGTATGGTCAAGTTATTTAAAGCAGCAAACTATACTAATGAATACGCAACTAACGACACTACTGCATTCACTCCAGCATTTTTATCTAAAGTATTGCAAAACTATGCTACATTAACTAGTTTCCAAACTTTATCAAATACTGTAAACGAGCATTCTTCAAGAATTGCGTTATTAGAAGCAGACGCTATGGAAGTATCATTGTCAGATGGCTTAACTTCTGAAGGAATAATTACATTTACTTGGGAGGCTTAAAAATGCCTATTCAAAAGAAAATACCGTCGTTAGAAGAAGTTGAAGCATTAATAGGTGCTGCTGAGATAACTGGCGATTATTTACCTTTAACTGGTGGAACATTAACAGGCAAATTGACAATTGACGATTCCACTGCATTTTCTCAGGGTGATGAAAATGTAGTCTATAAAGTAAAAGTTAAAACTGGTTCTTCGCAAACCGGAGCAATTTCATTTGGCAAAGAAGGTGCTAATAGTGGTTCAATGGTAAAATTCGAACAAAAAGAAGGAACAACAAGACTCCTTTTTAGAGCTTCAAACACTGCTGGAGCAATGGTTTGGCAACAACCAGAAAGCGGTTCGTCTTTATTTTTTGATGTGGATAACATCCAATATAGATTAAAAGGTGATGGTACTTCAAACGGATATAAACTTGATGAAAGCGCTTTTAAGCCAAATAAAAATAACGTAGGTTCATTAGGTGACAGTACTCATAATTTTCAATATCTTTATGCTTCAACAATATTTGAAAATAACACAAGTTTAGAAGAAAAATATTCTGCTAAAAACCACGTTCATAGCAAATATTTAGAAAAAACTGATGTATCAGGTACAGTTATTGGTTCTAGCAAAACTTTATATAAGATTTTAGGGCAAATGTATGCTTCAAACGGAATCGTGTTTGGTGGTTCAGCCGCCCAAGCTGGATTAGTTACTCGTGGTGTATGTGGAATAGGCACACCTGATTCTGATGGGAATTGTGAAAAAGAAAATCTCTATCTAAATTATGATGGTTCAGATATTTATAACATCAGCAGACAAGTAGTTATTCAAGCAGGAAGCGTCGGCACGCATTATGGAAATAACCTTTATCAATATGCAGCCGCAAGAGGTGACGCGGTAAAAAATTATGCAGATATTCATTATGCAGCAAAATCTCATAGTCACAGTATTTCTAATATAAGCGGCTTGCAAACTGAACTTAATAGCAAATTGGATAAACAAGACATTTATTCAGACGGAGTAAGCGCTGGAAATGATGATGTTTTAACTAAAAGTGGCGTTGCTATGTTTATTGAGCTTGAATTAAAGGGCTCAGTAAACGGACTCGCCTCTCTTGATAGTAGTGGCAAAGTCCCTTCTTCACAGTTGCCTAGTTATGTAGATGACATTCTTGATTATTCAAATCGTAATTCATTCCCTGCAACAGGTGAAGATGGCAAAATTTATATCGCTGAAGATACAAATAAGCAATATAGGTGGAGTGGTACAACTTATGTAGAAATCAGCTCATCATTAGCGTTAGGTGAAACTGCTTCGACTGCATATGCAGGTAATAAAGGTAAGGCAAACGCTGACGCAATTGCAGCACTTCAGACTGGCAAAGCCAACACTAATCATACGCATGCAATAAGTGATGTTACCAACTTACAAAATAGTTTAAATGGAAAGGTGGATTCTAGTCGAGTTGTCACTGGTATGCAAGGCAGTGGAGCAACCTCTATTCCAACTGTCAGTGCAGTAACTGAAATAGTTAATGCTTCATCTTACACAAAAACTGAAATTGATAATAAGTTAAGCGGTAAGGCTAATTCTAGTCACACACACACTATTGCTAATATCACAAACTTACAAAGTAGTTTAGATGGAAAAGTTAATACGTCTTCTCTTGGGGAAAATACTTTTAAAGTTACACGTGGAGAATCTGTTCCTACTGGTACAACAGGTTATTGGGCTGCAATGTGCAATAGCGATAATAATGGCGCAATATTACCAACAGAGCATGCTTGGTGGCATGTTTTATCAATGGATTGGATTGGTTCTGATAATACACATTGGATTTCTCAATTGGCTCTTCCGACCGAAAACGGAGATTCTGTTTATTATAGAAAGAACGTAAGTGGACAAAGTATTGATAATTCATCATGGGTGAAACTTGCTAATAGTTCAGATCTTGGTAATTATCTTCAAATTCAAAATCCTTCTTTTAGTGGCGTTCTTAAAGGTCCAAAATGGAGTAATGAGCCAGGAACGGACGAAGATTGCCACTCAATAGTACTCGGTACTTCAAATGTTAATTATTGCAATTTTTATGAGTATGGAGGAGTTTGGAATTTTTACAAACATATCAGTGATTCTGACGAGACTCTAGTTGCGAAAATTCAAGAAGATGGAATTTATTCAAACAACCAAAAGCTAGCAACAGAAACTTGGGCTGATAATAAATATTTGCCTCTTGCTGGTGGAACTATAAATGGAGTATTAAACTTTTCCGCAAGTGGTAGAAATATGAACAATATTTGCCAAGACGGTGATGGAAAAAGTGGTTTGATGATAAATTCAAAAAATGCAGAGGATCAAAGAGAAATAACAGTTTCTGTTCCTGGTGTGGTGAATACATGGTCTCATGTTCAATTCGGAACAACATCATTTCCTTATGGATCCACTAGACAAATAGCCAGTGAAGAATGGGTTGAACAAACATATATTAAAAAGGACGCTTTTTCAATTGATGAAGATGGAAAGTTGATAATAGATGTATGATAGACTTCGCTAATGTAAAACAACTTATTATTAAAGGCACTGAAGTTTATGAAGCAACTCGTAAGAGTAATGGTGCTTATTTATGGACTAAACCTTTAGGTAAATTAACAATCACTGGTTCAGTTTTAGTAGGAGGTAGCTACTCAATCACAAGGACTAATAAGTTATCGCCTTATTCAACAACTGGGTCTATTAATAGTGGTGCAACAGTTTATTATGGTGACACGATAAAATTAACCGCAGTTCCTCATGAAGGCTATAAGGTAGTTGGTGATGGAGTAAAAGAAACAACATTTAAAATTGAGACTAACGAGATACCAGCTAATTGTTATATGACGCAAAACTTTGAGTTTGCTAAAGATAGTATTACAGCGCCAATCATAAGTAATGTTAGAAATTCAACACTGGCAGATAGGACATCAATAATATTTGATGTCAGAAATGATAATTTAGAAGATGTTTCAATGTCTTACTATGTTTACGATACAGAAGGTGCTCTTTTAGTTGGATATGATGACGAGAGAACTATAGATGGAAAAACTTCCGCCTTTAATGTTAGCACTTCATGGGCAACTGAGGAGTTTCCATGGGCTGGGACTATAAAAGTTGTTTTTGAAATTGAAGGGGGAGCAACTGGTGAAACTTCCGAGGCGTTTGATTTTAGAACACAACTTGCTCAAGCAACAATTAGTTATGCTATTGAGGGTGGCAAGAAAGTGGTTGTTGTTCAAAATCCTAATGATATGACAGTATATGCTGACTTGTATTATCTAAACGGTCAAACTTGGGAAATAATTACACTTAGACATATGGTTGCTGCAAATCATGGTTTGTCAATTGAAATTCCAAGTACTTTATCAGGAAATGTATATTTTACAGTCAATTTAAAAGTCAATAGTCCTAAATACAAGCCTTCTCAAACAGTAGCGGTTTTAAATGTCAATTAGATAGGGAAACTATATTAAAAGAATTAATGAATTGGAAGGAAAATAAATGAGAAACAGGAAACATTTGAAGAATAAATATTTGACACAAATTAATTGTAAGGAAATCACAGAAATTTGTATTACAACAATCTTCGCTTATCAAAATCTTGTTATGAAGAATTTGAAAAAGAAAACTTTGTACAATTTAACGGAAGAAGAAATGACACTTCTTATGCCTCAAATTAAAGCTGAGGTTATACGAATTGTCTATAAAAATCTGCACAGACCCTATAATCAAAATAATGAAGTTTTTGCTTATCAAAACAATATTGGAGTAGCAACTCTATATAGATATTTGAAAGCAGTAAAACGAGCGTATAAAGATTTGACCACTTAATTGTGGTCTTTTTTATGATGATAGTTTTTGATAGAAATAACTCTCTAAAATAATTGCAGAGAGGATAAATAAAGATGTCAAATTACTTTAATCCTTATGGTTTTCCACCATATAAACAACCTGACTATAATCACCCTAATTATTATGGCTCCAATTTTAATCAGCCAAAACTTAACTATTATGCTTTTGTTAATGGAATCGAAGGAGCTAAGTCTTTTCAAGTAGCACCTAATCAAACAATGATGTTAATGGACAGTGATAGTCCTGTAGTTTATATGAAAACTGCAAATTCTTTAGGTCAAGCAACACTAAGATATTTCAAATTAGTTGAAGTGAATGAAAACGAAATAAAAAGTCCTATTTCATCAGAATTTTCTCTTGAGAGTCTTAAAAAGGAAGTAGAAGAATTGAAAGCAAAATATAATGAAATTGCTAGTAAATTTGAAAGCCCAAAAGTAGAGTAATTTATGGCAAACCCATTTTTTCAAAAAGAAAACATTGGAAGATATGTAAATAATCCTAATTTCCAAGATTTACGTAATGCTTATAGCGTTTTTTCAAAGAGTCGTAATCCAATGGAAGTTTTTACAAATATGGCAATGCAAAATCCACAATTGCAACCAGTATTAAATTTAATTAGAAGTGGCGGAAATCCACAACAAATTTTTATGAATATGTGTAAAGAACGTGGTATAAATCCGCAAGAATTTTTAAATACATTTTTAGGTAAATAGCACATTATGTGTTGTTTAAATAAGGAAAGGAGGTAAACAGAATGGACGGAATGACTGGTGGTATTACACCTACTTACAACCTTGCAGAAAGAGGATCCTATGATGGATTTGGTTTTGGAGGCGGTGGCTTATGGCTTTTCGCAATTTTAGCTCTTATGTGGGGCGGTTTTGGCGGAAATCGTTTCGGAAATGCCTTTGAGGGAAGATGTGCAACTGTTGAAGATTTGAATAATAGTGCAAACTTCACAAGACTTGAAGGACAAGTTCAAGGTATTGGAAGCGAAATTGCAAGTGGTTTTAGAAATGTAGATAATGCAGTTTGTCAACTTGGTTATCGTGATTTAGAAAACACTTATTCTTTGGCAAAACAAATTTCTGATTGTTGCTGTGAAAATCGTTTAGCAACCCAACAAACAAAGTTTGATATGGCAAATTATGCAGCCGGCATTAATGCAAACGTTACAGCTCAAACACAAAAAGTCCTAGACGCAATTTCTCAAAACAAGATTGAGAGTTTACAAGCAAGAATTCATCAACTTGAACTCGCTCAAGCTACATGTGGAGTAGTCAAATATCCAACACAATCTACTTATGCAACCTACTGCAACCCATTTGCGGCTTGTGGTTGTGGAAGCACAAATATTTAATTTTAGCCTTTGTTGGCAAGACACGTTTGTCGAAAAAAAATAATATGAGCAAAGGCTATCAATTTCGGTAGCCTTTTACTTTAAGAAAAGAAGGAGTTAATTTATGTGTCCTAGTTTAATTTATTTAACTACAACAGCCCCTACTAGCGTAGGAGCAACAAATGGAGTTGTACCTTTATTAACTATACAAAGGAAAAGTGGTTGTACTCTTGAAACTAATCTTAATTCAGTTTTATTGAAAAAGGCTGGGTATTATAAGGTTGTGGCAACAATTACATTTACAACCCCAGCAGCAGGTTTAGTAAGTATACAAGCACAAAAAAATAATGCGAGTATCAACGGTATGAGTGCTTCTGCAACTGTAACAACAGCAACAACTGAAGTTAATACAATAACAATTACTGGTATTGTTAGAGTTCTTTGCTCTGAAGCCCCTGCAGTATTTACCTTGATCAACACCGGTATACCAATTACAGTTAGCAACGTTTCTTTAGCAATTGAATATGTATAGAGAGCTAATTGATCATATAAGCGACGAAAAACTTCGAAAGGCATTTATTAATACTTTAGCAACTATTAAGGATATGAATAGTGAAGTATATGAATGCGTTGAAAAGAAGATTTATAAAGAGGCTTATGGAAATCATTTTTGCGAATGGCTATTGAACAAGGCTTTAGCGGAAATGGAAAATGAAGATGGTACAACTGGCGGTCGATGGGGACTTACGGACTCAAAACAAATAGCACTCTCGTTAAATGTTAGTTTCGATAGTTTTAATGAATATGATTGGAATTATGTCTTAAACATGATGTATAGCGATTATTACGGGTCAGTAAGCAATGATACAACAACATATGGAAAAATGGCGAAGAAATTTCTATGTGATAAAGACGCAAAAGAGGGTAAAGCATTACGATATTATTTCGCTATGAAATAGGCTAAAAACTAGCCTATTTTTTATAATTTTGCAATAGTAAAATGGTTATACTATAATATACATATAAATATGTATATTATTTTGCGTTTTTTTGTATAATTTTTTAAGAGGATTAATTTAATGGCTGTAATAACGAGTAAAACTAGATTTTATAAAAACGAACAAATAAAATATTGCCCATTTCTTGAGGCGTCAAATGCCGAATTGTTGGCAATGCAAGCAAAAGGACTATATAACTTCAGAACTTCAGATAATGATGGTTTTATAAACCTTAACGATATATTGAATGGACTCAAACTAAGAGTTTATGGAGTTGGTAATTATGCGCGCCCAGGAACTGGAGCCTATTTATCAACAGATTATTTTTATTTAGTAAGAACTAAATTAGTTGTGCCAAATACAACTATCGATTGGGAAGCAAAAATATTAGGAGTAGTCGCAACACAATTAGACGATTCTGGAACAGGAGATAACCCAATAAAACTTTATTGTCCTGAGCCATCGACAAATCATGTAGTAAAAGTAAATACTAATACATTTTATGAAGCTTGGGTTGAATGGGATACAAATAGAAAATTAGGCGTGTCAGGATATTGGTATGGGGACGGCGGAACAAAATATGCACCGCCAAGAAGACTAGATGTTGATATTACAGACCAAAACTATTCACTTGAATATCCTGTAGATAAGGAAAAACTAAATATTGCAACACAATCAAATGAGGATGTTAATAGTTTTATCTCTCCCGAAAGCTGCCCATCAGGCGCTATAAACGAAAGATATTGCATTCAGCAGTATTATTCTATGATTGACGCTCAAAGTAATATCAATAGAAAACTATATGAACTAGTTCGTATTAAAGGGGTTGGCTCTAAGTATTATTACGTTTGGGCTGAAGTTAAGACCAAATTATTAAGCACAAGTGATATTTAAAGGAGGAAAATATTATGGCAACAACAGATTGGGACGCTTATAGAAGAGAACTAGAACGTGAAAAATTTAATCAGCAAATTCAACTTGCAAATAGCCAACAACAAGCGAGTAGAAATGTACAAAAAACATTAAATGCCCAAGGCTATGGCAGTCAAGGTTATGGTGCTACTCAACAAGCACAAATAAATAATAATTATCAAAACAATCAATCCCAGTTGCAAACTGATTATTTAAACTCCCTTATTGAACTTAATCAACAAGAGAAAGAAGAGATTGCAAATAATGCGAATAATACATTCCAAACTTTCATAACTGATACACAAGGTTTAACTGGTGACGATTTCTATTCAAGAGCGGAAAGTTATGGGTTAGCAATTAGAGATTCAAAAGGCAATTACACATTAAATACAAATAGTGATGTCTTTAAAAATCTTGATCAAGCAAGTCAAGCATACTTACAAAACTACTTTAATGCTGCTAATGTTGAAGAAGTTCCTTATACTGACGCTAATATTTTCGATGTTTCAAGTCTTGATAATCAAATTACATATACTAATGGTAGTGGTCAAGTTGTTAGCGATACTATTAATAACAGGTTTAAAGATGAGACTCAAACCGTCATCAATAATATTCGTAATGGCAACATTCAAGATGGCGATATGATTAAAATGACAAATATGTCCGATAATGGCTCTGTTTATTTAATCTACGATAATGGAAATCTCTATTACATTACTGAAAGTTACTTTAATTCACATGAAGGAAATAAGTACAAAACTTTTGGTCAAGAAAGAACTCTTAAAGAATACAAGCAAAGCAATAACACCAACAATGAAGATCAAAATGTAAGCAATAATAATATTGGCGAAAAAGCTAACGATTTTAGACAATTGCAACTTTATAATAACCGCCCTTATCCAAATGAGAACGATATTCTTCGATATGATAATAAGTATTACATATATAAAGATGGCGATTGGTACGAATATATTAGTTAGGAGTTATAAATGTCAACATTAAGTAACGTTGAATTTTTAAGAAGATTAAAACAAGGAAGAGGTGTTTATACGCCTTCTTTTGCTTCTGATTTTGAAAGTGAAGCTTACTTTGAAAGCATGTTAAGTGGTCAAATGCTCCAAAACCAAAGCGATGAAGAAATAAGCAATTTAATCAAAAACTCCGCAAATCTCAACAATTTATATCAAACTGAGCCAACTGTTGACCAAATAGAAAAGAGTTCTGCTGAAACGTTAAATATATGGGATAGGACGCAAGCTACAATTAATGAAGTTACTTATAACGCAACAAAAGGAATATTAGGATTCTTTGAAGGAGTTGGTGATTTCTTTATTGGTGCTGCAGGAGAAATAGGCTCGTGGTTTGGTGCAGATGATCAATGGGCAAAGGACGCAGTATCTTACGACTGGTCAAGTAGAGGTGCTCAAGCAATAACTAATATAACACCAATTAACTGGCTTGATAGAGAAGCACAAGATTGGGATTTTTCTGACGAAGGTGTTCAAAAATATAACCAAGATTTATATGAGGCTTCTTGGGTTAATGAATTACCTAGTTGGTTTCATGATGGATATAATGCTGTTATAGAAAACATCGCAAATATGGTTCCTTCAATTGCGTTAGGAATTGCGACTGGTGGGACAAGCATTGGTGCTACAATCGGTAGCAAATTAATAAGTGTTGGCTCAATGGCGTTAAGTGCTGCAGGTAGTAGTGTTTCTGGTGCTTTAGAAGAAAACCCAGAAGCAGACTTAAGCAATGTTATGCTTTATGGTGTTGCTAGTGGTGCCGTTGAAGGTGCTAGTGAATATGTTTTTTCTGCATTAGGTGGAATAGGTAGTAAAATTGCTGGGAAAGTTGGAATATCTACAGGCAAACTTGCAAATTTATTACCTAATAGTGTTGGTGGCTTTTTCGGAAAGCAAGTTAGCAAAAACTTTCTCGGGCAACTTACTGCTGAGGCTGTCGAAGAAGGCGCTGAAGAAGTTTTTAGCGATGTTTTGCAGCCTTTAGTTAAATCAATTTATAACGGTAAATCTGTAAAAGAAAATTATGATGAATATAATGTAAGCAGCATGGTAGAAAGCTTTACCTTGGGCGCTATTACAGCAGGTATTATGGGTGGAGCAAACATTGCGATTGGAAGAAAAAGAGTTGGTGGCAAAACAGGTTTTGCTGCACAAAATACATTGGCTGGTGTGCAAGAAGATTACAACAAGCTTATCGACTTGCAAAACAAAGGACAAGCAACAGAAATAACTAGTGATGGCTCTCTTCAATATAATGAAAGAGCACAAGCCATAGTAAAGGATATGACTGATAAGTTGGAGCAACATAATGCTTTAATAGATAAAATGTCTCAAAAAGAAAAGGCTCAATATTTTAAAGCATTGACTGGAATTAGTGTTGAAGATGGCTTTAAAAAACTCAAACAAGAACTTGAAGTTTATAATAATCAATACGAAGAATTAAAAAAGAATGGTGCAAATATAACTGTTCTTGAAAACATAAAGAAAAATCGTATTGATCCAATTTCTACGATAATTGAAGAAGGTGAAGAAAAATGGGTTAATAGAAAGATAGTTGAACAAGTAAATGATTTTGTCCCATCTTTTGAGAACGCGTCCCAAGTTAAATTGGCTGGAGACGACAAAATTTTAAGAAAACATTTAAGAACATATTTGAAACACTCTTCTTCTAAGAATGAATTAACTTTAAGTGAAGACATTAAAAATATTAGGGAAGATTTTTCTCGTCTTGATAAAGCAATGACTGATGAAGAGAAAATTTCTTTTGGCAAGCGCTTAACAAATTTAAGCACTATTTTTGAGGATTTAACTGATGATCGCAGAAATGAGTTGCTTAGTGTAGCAAATGAATATATAAATTCAATGAAAAACACCACAGTTCAAGAAGAAATTGTCAAATATCAAATTTATAATTTTCAAGATAAAAACTTTGGAAAATTTAATCCTGACATTAGAATAATGTTTTTTGATGGTGGAGAAAACGGTGAACATGCTAGATACGACCGTAAGAAAAATACCATTTATATTAATAGGCAATACGCTAATAAAACAAGCTATGCTAAAGTGTTCGCACATGAATATGTTGGTCACGTTATATATGATAATTTTCTTGAAGCCGAAAGAGACCAAATAGTTGAGGAAATTAAGCAAACTGATTGGTATAAAGAAAACAAAGAATCTTTTGAAAGAACCTACAATTTTAATGAAAACATAGATAATGAAAAGTACAAAAGCGAACTTTTTGCTAATTATTTAGAAAATGCTGTTTTTAATGAAACAAGCGACATTAGCAGAGTTTTTAATGTATTAACTAAGCCAAATAGATTGTTTACATCTATCAAAACTCTTTTAAAAACAATTAATAAATCTAGTGCTGATAACTTATTTTTGGATGAACTTAGCAAAACTCTTCGCTTAGTTAGAAGTGCTGGATATAGAGCATGGAGATTAGCAATTAATAGCGGAGTTTCTTTTTCAAGAAATATTTATGATAAAGATAGTGTTGAGTATCTAATAAGAGGCGATATTAGTGAAGAAATAAAACCTGATTATAAGTATAAAAGGTCAAATGTTTACGATATTAACGATTCGGATTTTGACACTACTGATTTTGAGTGCTATGACGAAAACGCAAAGAAATATAATAAACTTGCTATTAATGTCAATGACAATATGGTATTAAACTTTTTGCGTTATATTAATAGCTTAACTCTTGAAGATTTAACTTATGACGACACTTTTGAATCAATGACTCAATCTCTCACTGAAAGATTAGAGAAAATGAATTCTTATCTTAAAAAAGGCAATATTAAAAAATTCACTCAACAAGATTTTATTAACGCTCAAAGACTCTATAATTATTTAGTCGAAAATAATAATGCAGACTTAAATAGGTTTTATAAGAAAAGCGAATCTTACGCTAGAAGAATGGCAAAAGAAAACGGCGAAGAATTTGATAGTGAAGATTGGAGTTTTGATGATTTTGACATAGGTAATATTTTTGAAGAAGCCAATAACTTTAAAAATAATTACAAGTCTTTCATGCTTAAAAAATATAAGTATGATGTAGACGAAAAAAAGATTATAAGTGACAACACCGAAGTCCAAATTGCAAAAGTTGATGAACAAGAAGTTAAAGATATAATGGAGGACAATGCTTCACAACTCAAAGCAGATGAAAACATTGATCAAGGTGCGAGTGAAAAAGTAGTCAATAACAAAATAGAAAATGCTGTTAATAAAATTGAACAAGCGTCAGTTTTTGAAAGATACCAAAAACAAATCAGCGATTTTAATCAAGATATTTTATCTTTATCAACTATAAATGCTCAAAATATTTCAACCATAATTGAGGCTAATAAAAAACTTGCTAAGCAAATTAGAAGCTTCAGAACTGCAGACTACAATTTAACTGCTCAAGAATATGCTGATAATTTTGAAAAATTAGAAGTTGTTACAAAAGAAATGGCAGAAGAAGCATATAATTTAGCTTGCGATTTAGCTTATGCCTTTGGAGAAATTAATAAGTCTTTAGTTGCTGGAAAAGGCTCAGGAGAGGGAAATATTTTACCTGTAGCTGATTACGCCGATTTGAGTAGCAGAATTAAAGGAGATTTATCTAGTCAACAAATAGGGGATGTTAATAAATCGCTTATGGATGTTATTAGTGCTCTTTATGAAACTTACTATAGACCAGCAACAAAAATCTTAGAACATTTTAGTGAATTAACTAGTAATTTAGAACAAGGTGAAGGTGATTTTTATTTTTCAGAATTGGCTGACGAATATGGAAATGAATATTATGTTACAGATAATGAGGGTAATTATCTTGAAGTAAGTGAAGGCTCTGGACACTATGTAACTAATACAGGCGACAACATCAAAACAAAACAAGAAGAACTCAAAACTGATTGGGAAGGTCTTAAAAATAATTTCTACAAGAGTGGCGTAAATAAAGCCCTAAGCAATTGGGGAAAACAACGTCATATCAGAAATACAACTTATGTTACAAGCACACAGTTAGAAACAATTAAGCCTATTTCTGAAGAAACATTAACTGGTTATACAAAAGGCGATGTTGAGAAATCGATTGTTATTAAATGGGTTCGTGAAGAGGATTATAAGCGAATTATGAATATTCCTGGTGTTGCAATTCATAGTAGAACACAACCAGGAGCAATAAGCTCAAGAAAAAATCTTGTTATGCATTACGCACTGATTGAAGAAAATTTAGGTGACACTAAAAACTTAAGCGGTTTTTCTTGGTATAACTTAAACGCAAAAAATGCAAATACAAAGAACTCAATGGTTGTAAATTCCTTTTTCAATCTTGGGAACAATATGCTTGTTTATGAAAACATTGGGTCTTTTATTCGCACCAAAGTTTTCGGTAAAAGATATAATGATTCTCCTTTTGGAAGAAGAACTGCAGGTTCACCAAATGCAGTCGCTGTTTTAATTGATTTTGGAAAAGATTTAGTATCTTCTCAAGACGCTTTAACAGTCTTAGCAGATTATGAAATCTATCCAGTTTTTAATATTGCTTCAACTCAATTAGAGACTAAAGAAGTTCCGAGTAAAGGTGATTCAAAGAAAAAAGAAAAAGTTACAGTCAACCTTAATCCTTATCGATTTGACACTACTCAATATATATTTAATTTGAATCCATCAAATAGGGATGATTTAAGCGATTTAAGAAAAGTTCCTTCATGGAAAATAGGTAAAAAGATTGATGAAGGTAGAAAAATCGCAACCTATTCATATGCAATAAATAGGGCTTTGGAAAAATCCAGAACTAGTGTGAACACTGAAATTGATAAAATTCAAAAGGCTAAAAAGAAAGAACTTAATGATATTTACTATGCAAAAAATAAGATTAGGAAAGCAGAAAAACAAGGCTACAAGAAAGGCTTAAAAGAAAACGATAAACTTTTAAGCAAAGAGTTCAAAAAAGGCGTTGAAGAAGGGAAGAAAATTATTACTGAGCGAATCGAAAAGCAAAAGCAACTTGCTAAGGAAGTCGCAGCTGAAAATCAAATTTATAATGGATTTAAAAATCATTTAACTGGTACCTTCTTCTCGACAAAAAGCGTTTTTAAAGAAGAGCGTAAACGTTTAACTGCTGAAGTTGGAAATGATAAGAGTTTAAATAAGCTTACAGAAAAAGAAAAAACAGCATATGTTAAAAAGGGAATGCGTGAGTTTGCAAGTAGATACAAAGAAAAACTTATTGACTATGCTAAGAATTTAAGCGGTCTTGACGACACATATGATGCTATTAGCGGCGCAATAAACTATATTGAAAACGGCAAAAAATCCACTATTGTTGACTATTTATCTGCAAATTCAATTGTAGATACAAACGTGTTAGAAAATAATACTTTATATAACACTAAAACAAGCACCAAGCCTTTAACTGAAGAAGAAATGAAAGTGATAAACACTCTTATTAGTGAGGGCAAAGGCAGCATTCCAACTGGTGAAAAGAATGCAAAAATTGTTCAATTCCAAGTTCCTAATAGTGCTGATTCGATTCTTCCTGCAACAGATGTTAAAAGAAGAGTAGAGGTTCAAAATCCTGATTCTATAAATCCTTTACAACAAAAAATAAATCTTAATGATCCAGCAAAGGTGAAGCTTGAAAAATTAATAAATAATATTACTTATAGCCAAAAATGGATGAATTTCCAGATAATGTTAACTAATAGTTTTGCTGGTTACGAAAAAGCGATCGTTTTAAGTAATGTTGGCGATTATAGAATGGCGGAAATGTTTTCTCAGTCTTTACGTCGTATGAATAATGTAGGCACTAACTTTATTGAAAGAGGAATGCCTACTTATGATGAAAATGGTCAAAGAATACTCGACGAGAAAGGAAGAGAAGTTTTAACTCGTCCACTTACTGAAGCTAATTATCTAACTAAAGAGGTAATCAAAAAGAAAGGCGCAAATAAAACTTGGAGACAAAAATTAAGTAAACGTTTTACTGACGCTGAAGAGAAAATAGTAAGAGACCAATTTGCATATATGCTTTGTGACCTTGCGAAAGACACTAACATTAAGTATGCAAATGATTTAAAGAAATATCTTGTTGATTTTGTTATCGATAATAATATTGATGTCGAATATACAAAGGCTTTTGAAAAAACTTTTGCTTATATTGATAAACAAGTCAAAAGCAAAGAAAACATACATTATCAAGAACTTGTCAAAGTCATTAATGACGATATGTTGAATTTTTATAATGATGGCGCAGTTAAGCAAAGCCAAATTAATGAACTTCTTTCAAAGATTCCTGATATTACAGATGATGTAGTTATTAAAGATACTTTCGGTAAGAGCTTTGAACGCTTTAGTTTTATTAATCCTAAAAATGAATCACTTTTTAATTTGAATAAAATATTAGGAAAAATTAACGGCTTAAGTTTAGTTGATACACTTAATGAAAGATTTGGCAATAGAACGGATATATTTTTAGAAGAATACGAAGAAGTTTCGAAACCATATTTAGATAAAGCTAAAGAAAACATTGAAAAAATCACAGCTTTAGAATCAGATTTTCAAAAGGATTTCTATTTGGATTTATCCGATGAAAAAATCACAAAATTATTATCAGAAATAAATAAATTTTTAGAGAAAAAAGCTGATAATAGTGCCGATTTTCTTGATACTTTACAGAAAAAGAAAAATGATAAGGAACAAGTATCATTCACTGATTTGCAAGACGCTTTCAATGACTTTTCGCCAACAAAGAATCTTGATAACCAGAAAAAAGATATTTTGAATAATTTAGTAATAGATGTCTCTAGTCTTAATGAAAGTAATAAGAAATTGCTTTTATTAAATAACGCACTAGATTTAGTTGATGATTCAAACTTAATTAAAGCTTTAAATAAAAAGTTTGAAAAGTCTACAAAGGCAACTTACGGAGATTATAGAAAAGTCTTAAATAATTTTATTTCGTTAGAAAACCTTGAAAATAGACAAATTCAAAAACTTCAAAACGCAATTATTAAAGGCTTTGAGAACCCTTCAACAAAGAGAATTGAAGCAACACAAGATACCATTATAAACGAGTACAAAGATACTCCCGAATTCTTTAAGGCGATTGAGATTTATCGTGAAAACTTAAACAATCTCAATGCTTATATACATGAAGGCGGTATGATTAGCGACGATGATTTTAACAATATGAAAAACGCTTATCCAAATTATGTACCAACAAGAAGACACAAAATACAACTTGGGAGTGGAGTCGTTGGAAGAACAGATTTAGAGCATATTGTTCGTTATAGAGATGGTTCAAATGAAGTAATACTTCCTCTAAACGAAACTATTGTCAATATGATTAAAATTGCTCCTTTTAAGGTTGAGTTGAACAAGCAATTAAATACTATTTTCAAAGCTAATAAAAAAGGCAATCACCTTATCTCGTTTACTGAAATGGGAGAGGATCAAACTCGTTTTACAGATGTAATAGAACAGGACGTTAATGATATATTGCTTTCTTCAAGAGATGGGAACACTATTAATTTTAGACACTACAATAGCGATACTAATAAAATGGAATTAATCAGTGCAAATATGGAAAATCATGTTTACAGTGCTTTTAGAACTGAAAAGTTCTTTAAGTCAACACTAAAAATGCCATCAAAATTAGTTTCTACTTTTAAGCGTCTTGTAACTTCAATGAATCCTTTCTTTATTTTTAGAAACGCACAAAGAGATATTGTTGACGCTTACGCCACAAGCAGAAGTAATTTAGGAGCATTTACTAAAGAACTTGGAAAATCAGTGGTAGAAATAATAAAGGGCGATAGTGTTGAATGGAATTTATATGTGCAAAATGGTGGTCTTGCCTCATCTTATTTTGATACATCGAATTCAAATGTACTTTTTGAAGATTTAGGAAAAGCCTATCAAGAAAGTAATAGTAAAGTACATAAGGTTTTACATTCAATTGAAAAAGCTAATATGGTAGTTGAACAATTAGCAAGATTTACTGAATTTAAGGTCAAACATAAAGAATACTTACAAGAAGGTATGAGTGAAGAAATGGCTTTATCATATGCACTTTTAGACGCTGCTCAAATTACAACCGACTTTTCAAGAGGCGGCACACTTGCTAAATGGTTAAATAGAAACTTTGTACCTTTCTTAAATGCTCAAATTCAAGGATGGTGTAAGATGTCAAATATCATATTACACCCAAGAGATAGAAAAGAACTTGCCTCAATTTTGGTGAAGATTATTATTTTAAGCATTGTTCCTGAAGTTCTTAATATGCTTATCAATGGCGGAAATCCTGATTACGAAGCCTTGCCAGATTACACAAAAGAATCGTATTACTTATTTAACACTGGGAATGGCAATTTCTTAAAAATTCCAAGAGCAAGAATTGTTGGTACTTTTTCATCGTTATTTAATAACGTTGTAGATATATTTAGGGGCAGTCAAAATCCAACTGAGGCTTTAAATGATTTTTGGGATACAGCAACAACAAACCTTGCTCCAGTCGATGTTAGTGGTGGCATTAATTATATTGGTAAGCCAATCTCTGACGCTATGAAAAATATTACATGGTATGGTCAAAGTATTGATAAGCAAAGCGATTTAACTAAACGCCCTTCTTCAAGATACGATACCGAAACAAGTGAAGTTGCTAAAGTCATAGGCAAGATTTTTAACTGGTCGCCAAAAAGAATTGATTATGTGTTGGCTCAATCGACTGGTGTAGTTGGTGATATTTTATTGCCTCTTACTACACAAAGTGGAAGTGTAGAAAATACATTAACTAATTTTTTAACTTCGAACACATCAATTTCTGCTGTTCAAAATAATAAGTATCGTGGTGAATTTTATGACTATAGAACCGAGGTTCAATACGACGCCAGTGATGGTGACCCGGTGGCAAAAGTTGTTTATGGTTATCTATCAAGAGCAATTGATGAGATTAATGTGTTAGAAGAGCAAGCTGACCAAACTCCTAATGAAGCTGAGAAATATGCAATTTACTTAACTATAAGAGAAAGCTATAAACAAGCAGTAGAGAATGCTGAGAACTTTAAAAAAGTCTTATCTCATATGGATCAAGCAACTCTTGAAAGTGGCGATAAGTATGCCCTAACAGAAGCGTATTATCAAGCATTTGGAGCAGAAGCGGCTTTGAAATATTACAATTCAACCACCTATAAGAAGGCTACCTATAGCAACAAGACAGGCTTGTCATACGACGATTATTATAATTTATACTTTGCTGTAAGAAGTGCCTCTTCAAAAGAAGAAGCCAAACAAATGATTCAAAGTATTGTTGGAAATGACCCAAGTCAGGTAGCAGCAATGTTAAAACTTTTAGGTGTCAGTTTAACTGATTCAGAAAAATCTTTGGCAAAGAATTATCTCTCTAAATATTTAATTAGCGATGAACTTGCAGATTTATCGCTTTAAAAAAAGTTTAAAGAGTGTTTTAATGAAATAAACCTTGTAATGGTTTTAATTGTTTCATTTTTTAAATATTTTTTGTGAAAAATTAGTCGTGGCTTGTATGAGCCTTATGAATACGACATTAACGCTAGGGTTTGCAAGGTTATCCTTAGCGTTTTTATTTTACAGTGTTAAAAGTGAAATTTAAAAAAGTGGAGTAGTTTACAAAAACAGGATTAAATAACCGTAATTTTTGGGGAGCAATTTTGAAGAAAAAAACGAAAAAACATGTAATTTAGTGAAAATAATAGACATTCAGTCCTATTATTTTGTTGATATTTATCGTATTTTGTTAAAATATGAAAGAATATATTTAATTCCCGTCACCTGCTCCAAACACGATAACTATCGCATTATTTAACTCTTGGGGAGCAATTTGGGGAGCATTTGGGGAGCAAAGGCAAAATGAAACCCAACGAAATATAGCGAAAAATAATAAAATAAAACTGGTCAATAG